>NZ_JBHYDQ010000001.1:0-519974 GCF_051860625.1 Sandarakinorhabdus sp.
CATCCAAGGCTCCCTTCCAACAGCCTTGAATCAGCAAACATCAGTCAGCGCCAGACCTTATTGAGTACGGAGCCTAGACCATCAATGCCGAACGAAGTTCAGCATGCCATGGTCCCTTTATAAAATTTCGCCTCAGGCGGCCGGGTTGAGATCACGCAGCATGCGGGCGTGGCCTTGCACGGCGACCAGGGTTTCGCGGGCATGGGCTTTCACGGCTTCGGGCATGTCGATCCCGCTGGCAGCCTGATGCAAGGCGATGGCTTCGACATGGGCGCCGCGCTGCTGCGCGATGTAAATCTGATCGAGGATGTTGGTGGGGGCAGCGCGCAGCTCGGTCAACTGGGTCTGATGCTTGACGCTGAGCTCGGTGCCGGGCGCAGTGAGTTGATTGTTGCGCGCCACCGTGGCCAGTTTTGCGCTGACCGCGCGATGATCATCGACCATCTGCTGGGCAAAGGCGCGCACGAAGGCATTTTTCGATTGATCGAGCAGATATTGGCTGGCCTGGATTTCATACTGGCCGGCCGATGCCGCCTGGGCGACATAATCCTGGGCGGTGCCCGGTAGCACCACGTTGACGCCAGGGCCGATATTGCCGTCCCGGTTGATCTCGGCGGGCGACGCGGCCATTGCGCCACCGCCTTGGGTGGTCACGGGGTCGATGATATTGCCCTGCGCGGCATCGACCGGCTGGACCGTATCCGTGTTGGTGCTGTTGGTGTCGGGCACGGGTTCGCCGCAGCCGGCAAGCCACGCACACGCCGCAGCCGTGACAAAGATCCTGTACATATCGTCGCTCTCCAACTGTTCCGTCCGGACTGGCACCCGCGCCCGGCGCAGGTGCCAGTGACTTTATCGGCTGGTCTTCATCTGATCCAGCATGCGGGCATGTTCCTGCACGCGCGGGAGCACTTCGCGGGCGAAGCCGGCAAGCTGCGCCGGTGCCGCATTGTTGCTGGTCATCGCCTGATGCAGGGCGATGGCCTCGGCATGGGCCTCCCGCTGCTGTTCCAGATACAGCGCATCCATGTTGGCGCCGGCATTCTTCAATTCGGTCAGCTTGGCCTGATGCGCGGCCAGCATTTCGGTGCGCGGGGCCTGCAGCGCGGCGCCGGTGGAGGCGATCTGCAGCTTCTGGGTGAAGGTGCGATGATCCTCGATCATCTGCTGCGCAAATTCACGCAACCCGGCATTCGTGGACTGTTGCAGCGCCAGCTGGCTCGACTGGATTTCGAACTGATCGCTCGATGCCGCCTGGTTGATATATTGCTGCGGATCGTTGGCGCCGGTGATGGCATTGGCGAGGCTGTCGGCGGCCATCGGGTCATCCGTGCCGTTCATCGTCGCCTGGCCATCGGCGGTCATGCCGGGATTGGCGGCGGTACCGTCGGCCATTGCGACATTCTGATCGGTGTCGGCGGCTTTTTCGCCACAGCCGGCGAGCACCAACGACGAGGCGGCAACGGCGATAAACATGCGGATCATCTTGGGTCTCCTGAAAATGGTTGTCAGCGTGGTAACCAGGGAAGGCCCGGATGGTTCCCTGCTGCCAATTCGCGGCGGTTGGGGGGCACACGCCCTCGGCCTGAGCGGATCGGGCCTGTGCCGCAAAGGCGCGCGTGGCGGCGGAACTTGCCGGCCTGCCGGCGGTTGGGCGGGGACACAGGCAAAAGGCTGATCCCATGACCGATATCGAGAGCGCGCTGGTCTGGTGCGACGCGGTTGTCTGGATAAGGCGCCGCCCGCCGATGACCGGTTTCTGAACGATCAGGATGACCTCACCAAGCTGGTGCTGCAGCCCCGAGGCGGCACGATGAATTTGCCTGACATCGCCGGCTGGGTGGCGCCGGCCGCGACCATGGTGGCGGCGATGATGACGGCGGCCAATCTGGGCGCGCGGCTGACCGGGTGGGGCTTTGTGGTCTTCACCTTCGGGTCGATCGGCTGGGTGATTGTCGGGCTGCAAGGCGAACAGATGGGCCTGGTGGTGGCCAACGGCGTGCTGACCCTGGTCAATCTGGTTGGCATCTGGCGCTGGCTGGGCCGGGAGGCGCGCTATCAGGCGGTGGGCGAGGCCGTGGAAGCCGGGCCAGCCGCCGTGCTGCCGACCAGTGGCATTTTCGGCCGCGAGATCATCGATGCGCACGGTCATGCCGCCGGCAAGGCGGTGGAAGCCATCGTCGATTGCAACAGCGCCAGCATCCGCCAGATCATCATTCGCAGCGGCGGCGTCGGCGGGGTCGGCGAGCGCATGGTGGCGCTGGAGATTGGCCAGTTGGCGCTCGACAACAAGGTGATCCGCACGCTGCTGACCGCCGCCGAGATCGCGGCGCTGCCAGCAATGGAATCAGGCGCCCACACGCAGATCTGATGGAACCGGACGGGCCGGTTCGGGTTGACCCTGCACTGTTTCCCGAAAGGAGAATGTCATGAGCCACCACTATGTATCGGCGGTGTTCGACACCCGGTCCGAAGCCGAACACGCCGTTTCCGAATTGCGCAGCGCCGGCATCGATGACGGCGCAATTTCGCTGATCACCCAACATGACGGCAAGCATAGCGCCACCAATGGCGCCGGCGAAGGCAATGATTTGGATGGCAATCAGGGCTTTCTGGGCAAGGCCGCGCTCGGCGCCGGCGTCGGCACCGCACTGGGCGTTGCCGCACTCGCCATTCCGGGTGTCGGCCCGCTGGTTGCCGCCGGTGCCATCGCGTCGGCCGCCATTCCGGCCGCAGCCGTCACCGGGGCCGCCGTTGGCCTGGCCGCCGGATCGTTGGCCAGCGTGTTTGCGGATCGCGGCGTCGATGATGTCGATGCCGAATATTACCAAAGCCATTTGGGCAAGGGCGGCATTTTCGTGTCGGTGGACACCAGCAGTGCCCCCGTCGAAACCATGGCCGCCCAGGAAATTCTTTATCGCGCCGGCGGCCACAGCGGCTCGCGCACCAGGCTTTCACACCCCGCGTGATCGACCGCAGCGCACATTTGCGCCGCACAACAACCAAGAAGGATCAGACCATGAACGAACATTATGTATCCGCCGTATTCGACACACAGTCCGAAGCCGAACGCGCCGTTTCCGAACTGCGCAGTGCTGGCGTCGACAATAAGGCAATCTCGCTGATCGCGCGCCATGACGGTGAAAACCGCACCACCGATGGCGATGGCACCGACACGACGGGTGCCGTGCAGGATGTGGTCGGCAAGACCGCGCTTGGCGCCGGCATCGGCACCGCACTCGGCATTGCGGCGCTGGCCATTCCGGGTGTTGGTCCGTTCGTGGCCGCCGGTGCGATTGCGGCCGTTGCCGTGCCGGGTGCCGCATTGACCGGCGCTGCCGTTGGTGCCGCTGCCGGTGGTCTCGCCGGCCTGCTCACCGATCATGGCGTCAGCGAAGACGATGCGCGCTATTATGAAACCCGCGTCGGCGAAGGCGGCATTTTCGTGTCGGTAGATACCAGCAATTCGCCGATCCATGGCTCGGCGGCGCAGGACATTCTGTATCGTAGCGGCGGCCACAGCAGCACGCGCGACAAGATGTCGATGACAATGTGATGGATGGCCCCTGTGGCGTTTCCCGGCCACAGGGGCATCTCCACAACCAGAATTGATTTCCTGTATCCGAGGGCGGCGCAGGCGGGGGAAATCCCTGCCCCCAGCCGTTAAGCCGGCATGAGCAGCACGGCCATCGCCCTCAATCGCTTCGGCCTTGGCGCAAGGCCGGAGATGACGCCGCCGGCCGACCCCAAGGCCTGGCTGCTGGCGCAACTCGACCAGTTCGATCCGCGCCCGGAAATTGTCGCCAACCTGCCCGGCGGCGCGGCCATGACCATCCAGTATCGCCAGAATCTGCAGGCGCTGCGCCGGGTCGGCATCGGCGGCCTGCCGCCCCAGCCCGGCGATCCGGAACCGCTGTCCGGTGCCGAGGCCGAAGCCGCCGCCGCGCAATATCAGCAGCAACGCCGTCGCGATTTTCGCGCCGCTTATGGTGCGCAGGTGCAGGCGCGGCTTGCGCTGGCGATCAGCGGCCCGACGCCGTTCGCCGAGCGGCTGGTGCATTTCTGGGCCAATCATTTCGCGATCTCGACCGACAAATTGGCGACGGCCACCATGGGCGGGCCGCTGGAATTCGAAGCGATACGCCCCAACATCGGCGGCAAATTTGCCGATCTGCTGCTTAGCGTAGTGCGCCATCCCGGCATGATGTTCTACCTGGATCAGGCGCAATCGATCGGGCCGAACAGCCTGCTGGCGCAAGCGGCACGCCGCCGCAATGCACCGCGGCAGCCGGGCCTCAATGAAAATCTGGCGCGCGAGATACTGGAACTGCACACGCTGGGCGCCGGCCATTACACGCAGGCCGATGTCGCCGGGCTGGCGCGGGCGCTGACGGGGTGGAGCGTGGGCGGCTTCGTACGGCGGCCATTAGGGGTGCCAGCGCCTGATGGCGATTTCGTCTTTCAACCCAATTGGCATGAGCCGGGCAGCGTCACCGTGGCCGGCAAGCGCTATGCGCAGGACGGCGCCGCCCAGGCCAAGGCGATCCTGCGCGATCTGGCGGTGCATCCCCAAACCGCGCAGCGGCTGGCGACCAAACTGGCGCAGCATCTGGTCGCCGATGAGCCGCCGCCAGCGCTGGTGACACGATTGGCCGGGGTCTATCAGGCGAGTGGCGGCGATTTGCCCGCGCTGTACCGGGCGTTGATTGCCGCGCCCGAAGCCTGGGCGCAGCCGCTGAGCAAATTCAAGACGCCGTGGGACTGGACCGTGTCGGTGGCGCGCGCGCTGCCGAAGCGCGATCTGCCCGATTTGCGGCTGGTGCTGATGCTGAACGAACTGGGCCAGCCGGTGTGGCGGCCGGGATCGCCAGCGGGGTGGCCGGATGACACGGCGCGCTGGGCGGCGCCCGATGCGCTGCTGCGCCGGGTGGATGTGGCCGGGCGGATGGCGATACTGGCCGGTGGCGCCGATCCGCGGGCCATGGCGACGAAATTGCTGCCCGGCACATTGTCTGCCAGCACCGCCGCCGCCATCGCGCGCGCCGAAAGCCCGGCCGAGGGCCTGGCGCTGTTGCTGGTTTCCCCGGAGTTCCTGCGCCGATGATCAATCGTCGTTCGCTTCTTGGCCGTGGTGCGCTCATCGGTGGCCTGGCGCTGCATCCGCAATTGGCGCTGGCGGCGGCCGGCACCGAACAACGCCTGGTGTTCATCATCCTGCGCGGCGCCATGGACGGGCTGGCGGCGATCCCGCCGTTGAATGATCCCCGGCTGGCGCGGCTGCGCGGCCCGCTGGCAACGCCGCCGGAACAGCAAGGTGCGCTGATCAGGCTGACCAGCGATTTCGCCGCGCATCCGGCGCTGAAGGGCTTTGCCGGCATGTTCGCCGCTGGCGAGGCATCGGTGGTGCATGCGGTCGCCAGCCCCTATCGCGAGCGCAGTCATTTCGATGCGCAGAACATCCTCGAGACCGCCGGCAACGCGGCTTATGCAGTGAAGGATGGCTGGCTGAACCGGCTGCTGCCGCTGCTGCCGCCCGCCCCACCACCCGTGGCGATTTCGGCGACATTGCCCGCCCTGCTGCAAGGCGCGGCGCCGGCGACCAGCTTTGCGCCCAGCCGACTGCCCGATGCCAGCGCCGGGCTGAAGGCGCGGGTGGCGGCGCTGTATGAAGGCGATCCGCTGCTGCACCGGCTGTGGAGCGATGCGGTGGCGACCGAAATGATGGCCGGCAGTGCGGGCGACACGACCGGCCCGCAAAATGGTCCGGCATTGGCAACCACGGCGGCGCGGTTGCTGGCCGATGCGGCCGGGCCGCGCATTGCGGTGCTGGATCTGGGCGGGTGGGACACGCATGCCGGGCAGCCGTTCCGCCTGGCGGCGCAGTTGCGGCAACTGGATGCGGTGTTTGCGGCGTTGAAGACCGGACTGGGCGCGGCGTGGGGCAACACGCTGGTGATTGCCGCGACGGAGTTTGGCCGCACCGTGGCGGCCAATGGCACCGGCGGCACCGATCATGGCACGGCGAGTGCGGCGCTGCTTGCCGGCGGGCGCGTGGCGGGCGGCACGGTGCACGGCGACTAGCCAGGGCTGGCGCGCCTGCACGAAGACCGTGATCTGATGCCGACCAGCAGCCTGAACGCGTTGTTCGCGGGCGCGGTGGCGGACTTGTACGGCCTGGACCCGGAACTGGTGGTGCGGCGGGTGTTTTCTGCGGCGCCCGCACCAGCGATGGGTGGGTTGATCAGGGCGTAAGCTGGGCCAGCAGAAATTCGCTCGCATCCTCCAGCACCGGCGCCTTGCCGCGGAACGGCTTGGAGAGCGCCAGCAAGATGCCGATATGGCCGATGCCGGGATAGAGCCTGGTCGTGGCACGGCCGCCCAGATCGGTGACGGCATTGGCCAAGCGGGTGCTGTTGCGCGGCTTGACCGTCGTGTCCTCATCGCCGTGCAGCAGCAACAGCGCCGGCGCATCGGCGCGCGCGAAGTGGATCGGCTGGGTATCGGACAGATCGGGGGCATTGCCCAATGCCGCCTCGGCCGCGCCGCCCGGTTCGAACGGGCGGAAATCATAAGGGCCAGCCAGGCCCACGGCGGCCTTGATGCTGTCGGCCACGCCCCAGCGCCGATCGAGGGCCAGCAGCAACGCGATATGCGCGCCGGCACTATGCCCCACCACGCCGATGCGCCCCGGATCGCCGCCGTGCGCCGCGATATTGGCCGCCACCCACTGCATCGCTGCCGCGCCATCTTCGACGAACGCCGGCCAGCGTATCTGCGGCACCAGGCGATAATCCGGCACCACCACGACAAAGCCCCTGGCCGCCAGCGCGCGGGCGGCAAAGCCATAGCCGTCGCGGTCCCCGCTTTTCCAACTGCCGCCATAGAAAAACACGATCACCGGCAGGCTGGCGGTAGCGTTTTCCGGCGCCCACACATCCAGCCGCTGGCGCGGGTCGCTGCCGAACGCGGCGCCATCGACGATGCGCTTCACGCCGCCATCGCCGGGCGTCAGCCGGTTGGCACCGTTCAGCACGCCAAGCGGCGAGCAGGCGGCCGTGAGCACCGACAGGGCGGAGACGCTGAGGAGGGCGCGGCGGGACATCATGAACCGGGATTAAACGGCGGCGGCGCGTTGGGCAATCAAGCCTCAATTTGTCGCGGCCGAAGGATCGCTTCACCGCATTCCCACCAACGTCACGGATTCTACCCGGTTGCGATGCAAACGCAAATCGGAAAGGTTAATAGTGTCAAGCCGGCGATGGCTGACAGACAGGGAGAGACGCGATGCGCAATATCCTGATAAATTCCGGAATGTTTGCTTGTGCTTGTCTGGTTCCGGGTGCTGCGATGGCAGCATCGGTGACCTTGTACGAGCAGGATTTCGAGTCGCCAACGTCATTTCCCAACAGTGGGATTGATGCCAGTATCGCGCCTGTCAATAATCTTTACCCCAACCAGCCGCCGGGTTTTGTGTTTGCCCAGTCCGGTACCGTCGAAACCTTGCTGATCACCGGCACACAGGCCTTTGGCACCGGCTACAGCGATCCTGACGGCCGCGGCGGCAATTATGCGCTGGGCATGTTGTCGGATGTGCAGGATGATCGGCTCGGCCTGTCTTTCAACATCGGTGCGCTGCAGTTCCTGAATTTCCGGATCGATATTTCCAGCATCGATCTCAGCGGCCTCGGCGGGCCGTTCGTGCCGGCGCAAGGCGCGGCGCCGACCTTCCGTTTCAGCCTGTTCGACAACCCGACTGGCGCGGCCAGCACCGGCACAGGCACGGCGCTGTCGTTCGTGGATGCCAGCGCGCCCTTCAATACGTCGAAGAGCAGCTTTTTGTGGACCACGGTGAACAGCGGGCTGTCGGCAGCAGGCAACACGAACGGCAATGTCACCCTGCAGATTGATCTGTTGAGCGGCGGGTATGCGGCATTCGACAACATCACCATCACTGCCGACAATGTCGGCGGCGGCGTGGGCGCCATCCCGGAACCGGCGAGCTGGGCGATGATGATTGCCGGCTTTGGCCTTGTCGGTGCAACGCAGCGCCGGATTGGGGTGCGCCGGCGGCGGACAACGCTGGCCTGATCGCCGGCTTCAGGTCGGCAGCGGCAGCGGCAGCCGGCCGAGCAAGGGCACCGGATCCTGTTGTTGCTGGGCCCGCTGTTTCATGCGGTACATCGCGGCATCGGCGCGGGTGATCAGATCCTCGATCGTGGCATCGTGATACGGATCATGGACGACACAACCGCAGGAAAATGATGTGCGATAGGGCAGGCCGAGCCGGTCTTCGGTGGTGAGCAGCCAGCGGCGCAGCCGGGTAACGGCGAGGCGGGCATCGGTTTCGCCGGCGCCGGGCATCAACGCGACGAATTCATCGCCGCCCATGCGGGCAAAGGCATCGGAACTGCGAAAGGTTTGCGCCATCCCGTCGGCGATGCGGCGCAGCACGGCATCGCCTTCGCCATGGCCGTGGGTGTCGTTGATGTCCTTGAAGCCATCGAGATCGATGCAGGTCAGGGTGACGGGCTGCTCCTGGCGGACACAGAAATCGATGCTGCTCTGCCCGACATTCAGGAATCCGCGCCGGTTCCACACGCCGGTGAGCACATCGGTGGTGGCTGCCTGGAAAGCCGCGAGTTCATCCTCCACCATCGCTGCCAGATCCTTCAGCGCGGCAATGTCTTCGGCCGAGAGGGTGCGCGGCCTGGTGTCGATGATGCACAGCGTGCCGACCTTGACGCTGCGTGACACGCGCAGCGGGCAACCCGCATAGAATCGGATATCCGGCCTGCCGGCAACCAGCGGATTATCGAAGAAGCGCACGTCGGCGGTGGCATCCGGGATCACGAACACATCGTCGCCCAGGATGGCGTGGCCGCAAAAGCTGACGTCGCGCGGCGTTTCCGAAACCGACAGGCCCTGGCAGGATTTGAACCATTGCCGATTGAAATCGACCAGCGTGACCAGCGCAATCGGCACATCGAACAGGCGCCTGGCCATGCGGGTCAGCCGGTCAAAACGCTCGTCCGGCCCGGAATCGAGCAATTTGAGCGCATTGAGCACCTGCAATCTGTGCATTTCATCCTGGGCCAGGCGCGGTTTCAGCACGGCAATCTCCATCGGGTCCGTGCGCGCGACCGACCTGCCGCCGGCGATGTGATTTGCGCCGCGCGCACCCACATCACCGCAGCCTTTGCCGCCCACGACCCTCGCAACCGTTGCATTGCCAGCCAAAGTTTAACGAATCACATTGAAACATTGTGGTTAAGCATAGTTTCAGGGTCATCTGCGGTTCCTGCGGCAGTAGCTCTGGACTTCGCGCCCACTCTGCCCGACAGGAGCGGTGATGATCGACACTCCTGAGGCTGAGCCGGTGCCGGCTGCGAATCCATCCGACAGTCATGCGGTTGACGATGAGGCGCCCGGCAGCTTTGTGGTGGTGAGCCGCGAGAAGATCTATTCCTGGGGCGTCACCTATCGGCTGCAACTGGTCCGCGATGTACATGCAGTGGAGCAACGTCTGGGCCGGGACATGCTGTCGAAGCTGCCGGTGGTGCAACGGCGCAGCTTTGCGCAGCCGGCGGGATGGGAAACCGATGTGACGTTGGTCGGCCGGGAACTGCAGCCGGGGGACCGGGTGGCCGTGCAGGACATCGCCAATACGGCGCGGCTATGGAGCGCGTGGGTCTGATCGGGCCTAGGAGATGTTGGCGCCGCTCTTGCTGATATCGCCGGAATAGACATAGGGGCCGATATGCGTGAAGCGCAGGAACGGCTGGGCAAAGACCTGCCCGCCTAATTGGCGCCAGCGTTCGCAGAAATGAAAATCTTCCGACAGCAACACGCCGGATGCGTCGTGGCTGGTGGCGAAAAATTCGTGCACGGGCGGGTGCACCCAATCACCATTGGCATGGCGCGCGGCCGACACGCGATAGACCGGCACATGCGGGGCCATGATTTCGAACACCCGGCGCCGGATCGCCATCACCCCCGATCCGCCGTGGCGGATTTCGATGAAGCCCTGCGCATCCGGCCGCGCCGGCGCGGTGCTGAGCGGATTGACCACGAAGCTGCCGGCATGATCGGCGAGTTCGTCCAGCCGGCCAGCCTCGGCAGCGCGGCGCACACTGTCCCAATTCACCTGTTTCTTGGGACAGATGCCACAGGCGATATCGCGCCCCCCGGCAATCAGGGTCGCAATGGCATCGCCGTCAAAGCCGTGATCGCCATCGATGAACACCAGCACGTCATCATCGCTGGCCAGAAACTGCCGCACCAGCTCGTTGCGGGCCCGGGTGATCAGGGCCTCGTTGGTGATATAGCCCCAACCGGCGCCGATGCCCAATTGCTGCAGGCGCTGCATGGTCAGCAGCAGACCCTGCACATAGGCACCCGTGCATTGGCCGCCATACATCGGCGTTGCAATCATGATGGACCGGGGAAGTGCAGCCATGCGCCCTTGTGACGGCAACGGCGCGCGCGCGCAATTGCCGTGGTGCTGCGCCGCCGCTATGCTGCCGTGTATCGCAGGGGAGGGATCGCCATGAAGCTGAACATCAACGGCAAGCCGACTGAGGTCTTGGCCGATCCCGACATGCCCTTGCTGTGGGCGCTGCGCGACGTGCTGGGGATGACCGGCACCAAATTCGGCTGCGGCGCGTCGTTCTGCGGGGCGTGCACGGTGCAACTGGATGGGGAGCCGGTGCGCAGCTGCCAGACACCGGTTTCGGCGGTGGGCACGGCCAAGATCACCACGATCGAAGGCCTGTCGATGTCCGCCCTGGGCCGCAAGTTGCAGGATGCCTGGGTGGCGCTGGATGTGCCGCAGTGCGGTTATTGCCAGGCCGGGCAGTTGCTGGCCGCCGAAGCGCTGCTGCGCAGCACACCCAAGCCGACCGATGCCGATATCGATGCCGCGATGAGCGGCAATCTGTGCCGCTGCGCCACCTACACGCGCATCCGCGCGGCGATCAAGCAGGCGGCGGTGGCATGAGCGCCACCCGCCGCGCCGTGTTGCAGGCGAGTGTTTTGGCCGGCGGCGCGCTCTCGCTGGGCTGGCGCTTTTCCGGTGCCAAGGCGAGTGTGCCGGGCGCCCTGTCCGCCTTCGTCATCGTGCGGGCGACCGGCAGCGTGGAGATCACTGCGCACCAGCCGGAGATCGGCCAGGGCGTGAAAACCAGCTTCCCGATGATGATCGCCGAGGAACTGGACGTCGATTGGGACCAGGTGAAGGTGGTGCAGGCGCCGGGCGACCGTGCCGTCTATGGCGCGCAGATCGCCGGCGGATCGAGCGCGACACCCACCCAGTTCGAACGCATGCGCCGGCTGGGCGCCTCGGCACGCGCCATGCTGATCGAAGCCGCCGCCAAGGGCTGGGGCGTGCCGGCCGGCGAGATCACCACGGCGAGCGGCCGCCTCTATCACAAGGCCAGCAACCGCGAGGCAAGCTATGGCCAGTTTGCCGAAGCCGCCGGCGGGATCACACCGCCCAAGCCCGAGACGCTGAAATTGAAGGACCCGGCGCAGTTCAAGATCCTGGGCAAGCGCGTGCCCGGCGTCGACAATCGCGCCGTCGTCACCGGCCAGCCATTGTTCGGCATCGATGCCCGCCCGCCCGGCATGGTCTATGCCGCCTATGCCAAATCGCCGGTGTTTGCCGGCAAGCTGAAAAGCGCCAACAAGGCCGCAGCGCTGGCGGTGCCGGGCGTGCAGACGGTGATCGACATTGCCGAGCGCCGCGACCTGAAGACCGAGATCGACGTGGCGCTGCCCGGCATCGAAGTGCTGCCGCAAGGCATTGCCGTGCTGGCCAATTCCACCTGGGCGGCGTTGAAGGGCCGTGATGCGCTGAACGCGGTTTGGGAAGGCGGCGATGCGGCGTTTCAATCCACCGCAGCCTGGGAGGCAGCCGCCGCCAAGGCGCTGCGCGATGGCCCGCAAAAACCTGGCTACATCAACCATGGCGATGCGCTGGCGAAGATGGCCGCGGCCACCAAGCGCGTGACGGCCGACTATAGCTATCCGTTCATCGCCCATGCCGCGCTGGAGCCGATGAACTGCACGGCGCACGTCAAGGACGGCAAGTGCGAGCTGTGGCTTTCGACGCAGACACCGGAAGACGCGCGCCGCATGGTGGCACTGGCGCTGGGCCTCAAAGCCGAGGATGTCACGCTCCACCTGATGCGGTCCGGCGGCGGGTTCGGCCGGCGGCTGATGAACGATGTGGCTGTGGAAGCCGCGGTGATCGCCAAGGCGGCCGGTGTGCCGGTGAAGCTGACCTGGGATCGCGGCCAGGATTTCGCGCATGACTGGCTGCGCCCCGGTGGCTGGCACCGGCTGGAAGCCGGATTGGATGCGGCCGGCAACATCACCGCCTGGCAGGATCATTTCATCAGCTATGGCCGTGACGGCAAGCTCGATCCGCCCGCCGTCATCGATGCGTCGCTGTTTCCATCGGGCGTGATCCGGGATTATCGCGCCGACGTGACCGTGCTGCCGCTGGCCTCCACGCTGGGCTGGCTGCGCGCGCCGATCAACAATGCGTTCGGCTTCATCACGCAAGGCTTCATCGACGAATGTGCGCACAGTGCGGGGCGTGATGCGGTGGAATATCGCCGCGCGCTGCTGGGCAACCCAAGGGCCATTCCGATCGCCGAGGAGTTCAGCGGCGAGGTCAAGGCTGATGCCGGCGGCACGCCCTATCACACCGGGCGGATGCGCGGTGTGCTCGACAAGGCCGCCGCGATGGCCGGCTGGGGGCGCAAGCTGCCGGCGCGGCGCGGCATGGGCATCGCCTTCCACTTCAGCCATCTCGGCTATTTCGCCAATGTCGTGGAGGCCAGCGTCGCCGCCGATGGCAGCGTGACGGTGCACAAGATCTGGGTGGCCGCCGACGTCGGCCGGCAGATCGTCAACCTTTCGGGCGCCGAAAACCAGGTGCAGGGCAGCGTGATCGACGCGCTGGGTGCCGCGATGGGCCAGCGCATCACCTTTGCCGACGGTGCGGTGGAGCAGCGCAATTATGGCGACTATCACATGGCGCGCATGAGCGATGCGCCGGCGGTGGAGGTGGCGTTCATTCCTACCGATTTCCACACGACCGGCCTGGGCGAGCCCGCCTACCCCAGCCTGGCGCCGGCGCTGGCCGGGGCGATCTTTGCCGCGACCGGCAAACGCCTGCGGCAATTGCCGTTCGACACCGAACTTCTGAAGGCCTGAGCCATGACCATCCAGATGAACCGCCGCAATTTCCTGTTTGCCAGCGCGGCGGCGGGCGGTGGCCTGTATCTGGGCATCAGCCCACAATCGGCCGAAGCGGCTGAGGCGGGGCAACTCAACGCCTGGGTGGTGATCGCGCCGGACAATCGCATCCGCATCATGGCCAGCAATCCCGAAATCGGCCAGGGCATCCGCACCAGCCTGCCGATGGTGATCGCCGAGGAGCTGGACGCCGATTGGGCCATGGTCGAGGTGGTGCCGACCATGGCCGACGCGAAGGTCTATGGCCGCCAGGTCGCCGGCGGATCGATGGCAATGACGACGCAATATGAAGCGATGCGCAAAGTGGGCGCTTCGGCGCGCAGCCTGATCGTGCAGGCCGCTGCCGCGGCCTGGGGCGTGCCAGCCGCCGAACTGACGACGCGCGGCGCGATGGTGATGCATGGCACGTCGCGCAAGGCGCCTTATGGCCAGTTCGCCGCCGCTGCCGCCGCCCTGCCCGCGCCCGATCCGGCCAGCGTGCCAGTGAAGAACCCCAAGGACTTCAAGCTGATCGGCACCTTCCAGCCGGGGGTGGACAATCGCACCATCGTGGCCGGCAAACAGGATTATGGCATCGATGCCGTGCTGCCCGGCTTGGCTCACGCCGCGTTCCACAAGCCGCCGGTGCAGGGCGCCAAGGTGAAATCCGCCGATCTGGCCCGCGCCAAGGCGATGAGCGGGGTGCGCGATGCGTTCATCGTGACGGGGACGGACGAATATGAAGGGCTGAGCGCCGGCGTGGCGGTGATTGCCGACACGACCTGGCATGCGCAGCGCGCCCGCAATGCGCTGAATGTGCAATGGACCGACAGCCCGGCGGCGTTCCAATCGACGGCGACCTGGGAGAAACTTGCGGCCGAGGCCAAGGCCAAGCCGCCCGCCATGGCCGTGCACAGCAGCGGCGATGTGGCTGCCGCGCTGGCCGGCGCTGCCAAGCGCGTGACCGCCGATTATGCCTATCCCTTCATCGCGCATGTGCCGCTGGAGCCGATGAACTGCACGGCGCGCGTCACGGGTGACAAGGTGGAAATCTGGGCGCCGACACAGAATCCGGAACCGGGGCGCGCGGCGGTGGCAAAAACCTTGGGCGTGCCCCCGGAAAATATCACCATCCATATGATGCGCGTGGGCGGCGGCTTCGGGCGGCGGCTGCAGAATGATTATATGGTGGAGGCCGCCGCCATCGCCAGGCAGGCCGGCCGGCCGGTAAAACTGACCTGGACGCGCGAAGATGATGTGACGCAGGATTTTCTGCGCCCCGGCGGCTGGCATTTCCTGGAGGCCGGGCTGGACGCGCAGGGGCGCTGCATTGCCTGGAACAACCATTTCGTCAGCCACGGCCGCGACGGCAAGTTCGCCCGTGCCGCCGGCATCGGCCCCACCGATTTCCCGGCCGGCATCGTCGAGGATTTCCGGCTGGGCGCCACGGTGCTGCCGCTGATCCACACCACCGGCTTTTTGCGGGCGCCGGCCAACAATGCCTTTGGCTTCGTCACGCAGGGCTTCATCGATGAACTGGCGCATGCCGCCGGCAAGGACCCGTTGCAGTTCCGCCGCGACTTTCTGGGCGCACCCCGCATCATCGGCGATCCCAATCAGCGCGGCGCCTATAACACCGGGCGGATGCGCGCCGTGCTCGACAAGGCCGCCGCCATGGCCGGCTGGGGCCGCAAATTGCCGGCGCGCACCGGGCTGGGGATTGCGTTCCATTTCAGCCACCTTGGCTATTTCGCCAATGTGATCGAGGCCAGTGTCGCCGCCGACGGCAGCGTGAAGGTGCACAAGGTGTGGGCCGCCGGCGACATCGGCCGGCAGATCGTCAACCCCGCCGGCGCGATGAACCAGGTGCAGGGCAGCATCCTCGATGCGCTGAACGCCTGCCAGCATCAGGCCATCACCTTTGCCGATGGCGCCATCGAACAGCGCAATTTCGGTGATGTGCCGCTGGCGCGCATGGATCAGACGCCGGTGATCGAGGTGGCGATGCTGACGCCTGACTATCCGGTGACGGGCCTGGGCGAGCCGGCCTATCCGGCGGTCGCGCCGGCGCTGGCCAATGCGATCTTTGCCGCCACGGGTGTGCGCTTGCGGCGGATGCCGCTGGATAGCTCGCTTTTGAAGGCTTGAGTCACACCACTGCCATATTGCGGCGGCAGTGGCAGGCGATGAATCGTTCCGCCTTGCTGGCCGCCCTGATCCTCGCTGCCCCGGCCACTGCGCAGGATGTGCAGAGCTGGAACACCATGTTGTTTCAGGGGCCAATCGACGGCAAGTTGCTGTTGTGGGCCGAAGGGCAACCGCGGCTGACCAACGATCTGGACCGCGTTGGGCAGATCATCGGCCGCGTCGCGTTGGGCGTGCGCACGAAGAACGATATCGATTTCCATGCCGGCTATCATTTTCAGCATAACAATCCGGCGCCGGGCGTCACCAGCGACGAACATCGGTTCTGGCAGCAGGTGATGGGGCCGGTGCTGCGCCGGCAAAATGGCTTCATCCTGGTCACGCGCTGGCGGCTGGAGCAGCGGACTTTTGTGGGCGCCGACGATACCGGCTGGCGGCTGCGCATGTTGTGGCGCGGGCACCAGGGCCTGAAAGGGCCGGGCACCGCCGGGCCATTGGTGTGGGCGGAAACCTTCGTGGCGTTCAACGACACTGATTGGGGTGCCCGCGATGGTCTGGATCAGCAGCGCCTGTTCGTCGGCTGGCTGCAGCCCGTGGCCAAGCGCATGAATTTCGAAGCCGGTTACATGGTGCAGCACATCAACCGGCCCGGACCCAACGCCAACAACCATGTGCTGAACCTGACGCTGAACCGCCGGCTGGGCTGACCCGGCCGGCGGCGGCAGCGGCTGCGCTTACTTCAGCGTTTTCAGATAGGCGATGACATCCTTGCGCTTTTTCGCATCGGGAATGCCGGCAAAGGCCATCTTGGTACCCTTCACATAAGCTTGCGGCTTTGTGAGGTAGGAATCCAGATTGGCCTCGGTCCATACGCCGCCCTTGGTCTTCATCGCGGCGGAATAGGCGAATTTGTCGTAGGTGCCGATCTTGCGGCCAACCACGCCGGCCAGCGACGGGCCGACGCGGTTTTGCCCCGCCACCACGCTGTGGCAGGCCTTGCATTGCACAAAGGCCTTTTCGCCGACCTGGGCATCCTGGGCAGCGGCCGGAGCCGCTGCCGCGATGGCCGCCAGAGCGGCCATGGTCATCGTCGTCTTCATGGGGTTTCTCCCTTTGTCAGTGTTTATGGTTGCCGCCTGCGGCGGTTTCGGTCTTGAATTCAACGTCCACAGGTCCGGCCTTTTCAAAGGTCAGCCGGGCCTTCAACATTGCACCCGGTTGCATCGGCGCCTTCAGGCCGATGAACATCACGTGCAGGCCGCCGGGGGCGAAGGTGACCGTGGCCCCCGCCGGCACCGGCACCCCGTCGGTTTGGGCGCGCATCTGCATGACATTGCCGTTCCGGATGGTGCCATGCAGATCGGCGCGGCTGGATGCGCTGGTGGTCACCGATACCAGCCGGTCTGCCTGGCGGCCGCGATTGGTGACCGTCAGAAAGCCGGCACCGGTTTTCGACACCGGGCTGGCAACGCGCAGCACGGGATGATCGATGGTCAGGCTGCCGACGCTGTAATCGTGGGCGGCAGCCGGGATGGCCATGGCAAGTGCCACAGCCAGAAGCATGGATTTCATTGGTATGTCCTGAACTGGAATGGCAGGGCGGCACGACAGCAATGCGCCTGGCCGCAGCATGGGTTCAGGCGCGTGGCGGCCCCTGGCCAAGCGGGCGCGGGCGGTGGCGGCGCAACACGGCCCGCGCGGGCGGCGGCAATTGTGCCGGCAACAGCGGCAGCGCCAGCAGGGGCAGAAGCAACGCTCTGGCGATCAACGCCGGGCCGATCGCCAGCGCAAAATCACACAGTTCGGTGTCGCTGGATGGCAGCTGCGGATCGGCAAGCGGATCGACCGGCAAAACAGTGCCGCTGCACAGGATCAACGAAACACCCGTGCTGCCGGTGGCCGGCATCCAGCCCACCGGCACCATCACGCGCAGCGCCAGTGCCGCCAGACAGGCCGCAATCAGCAACAGGCCGGGATGGCGGCGCGACATGGCGCAGCGTCTGCCATGCTGCACAGTCAGCGGCAAGCTCCGGCATTTCCCGTAGGCTGCGTCTTGGCAGCGCAATACACTGCTCCTACATTCGGGCGGTTGAACCAGATGAGGACATCGCCATGAACAACCCCTGGCAGCACAGCCGCAGCAAGAACAGCGCCGACGACATTGATTTCGAGATCAAGGGCCACGAGCTGCAATTCGTGGAAATCGAGCTTGATCCCGGTGAAAGCGCGGTGGCCGAAGCCGGCGCGATGGTTTGGAAAGATGCCAGCATCGGCATGGCGACGATCTTTGGCGATGGTTCCGGGCAATCGGGTGGCTTTGTGGGCGCGCTGCTTGGGGCCGGCAAGCGGCTGCTGACCGGCGAGAGCCTGTTCACCACCGTGTTCACCCACAATGGCCGCGGCAAGGCTCGCGTGGCCTTTGCCGCGCCGACTCCGGGCCACATCCTGCCGATCAAGCTGGACAGCATCGGCGGCACGTTGATCTGCCAGAAGGATGCGTTTCTGGCGGCGGCCAAGGGCGTGTCCATCGGTGTCGCGTTTCAGCGCCGGGTGATGACCGGCCTGTTCGGCGGCGAAGGCTTCATCATGCAGAAGCTGGACGGCGATGGCTGGGTGTTCGTGCAGATGGGCGGCACCGTGATCGAACGCAGCCTGGCACCGGGCGAGGTGGTGCATGTCGATACCGGTTGTGTCGCGGCCTACACGCCGTCGGTGAATTTCGATCTGGAGACGGTGGGCGGTGTGAAATCCATGCTGTTCGGCGGCGAGGGCGTGTTTTTCGCGCGGCTGACCGGGCCGGGCAAGGTGTGGATCCAGTCGCTGCCGTTCAGCCGCCTGGCCGGGCGCATGCTGCAGGCCGCTGCCGGCCGCGGCGGCAACCGCGGCGAAGGCAGCATCCTGGGCGAGTTCGGCGATTTCATCGGCGGCAACAGGTGAGTTGACCTGCGGGCCTGGCCACGCGCATGAACACGCCCAAGAGGTGCGTGTTGGCCAAGCTCTATTTCTATTACGCCTCGATGAACGCCGGCAAATCGACGGTGCTGTTGCAGGCCAGTTTCAATTATCGCGAGCGCGGCATGAACACATTGCTGTTCACCGCCGCCATCGATGATCGGGCGGGCACCGGCGTGATCGCGTCGCGCATCGGGCTATCGGCGCCGGCGCAGGCCTTTGCCGGCGACACCGACCTGTTTGCCGAGGTGAGCGCGGCCCATGCCGTGACGCCGCAGCATTGTGTGCTGGTGGATGAGGCACAGTTTCTGACAAAAGCCCAGGTGTGGCAATTGGCGCGGGTGGCCGATGACTTGAGCATTCCGGTGCTTTGTTATGGCCTGCGCACTGATTTTCTGGGCGCCCTGTTCGAAGGCAGCCAATGGCTGCTGGCGCTGGCCGATACGCTGAGCGAATTGAAGGCCGTGTGCGACTGCGGGCGCAAGGCGACAATGAATTTGCGCATTGACGCATCCGGCCGCGCGGTGACCACTGGCCAGCAGACCGAAATTGGTGGCAATGATCGTTACGTGGCGTTGTGCCGGCGCCATTTCGTGGCGGCGCTGGCTGGCCGGTAAGGGAGAGGCATATGTCGAGCGTCTATGAGTTCAGCGCGAAGACCATCGATGGCCGCGAGGTGTCGATGCGCGATTTCGAAGGCAAGGTGCTGTTGATCGTCAACACTGCCAGCAAATGCGGCTTCACTCCGCAATATGCCGGGCTGGAGGCGCTGCACAAGCAATATGGGCCAAAGGGCTTTGCCGTGCTCGGCTTCCCCTGCAACCAGTTCGGCGCGCAGGAACCGGGCGATGCCAACGAAATCGCCAATTTCTGCAAGCTGACCTATGATGTCGATTTCCCGCTGTTTGCCAAGATCGATGTGAATGGCGACAAGGCGCACCCGTTGTTCCAGATGCTGAAGAAACAGGCGCCCGGCCTGCTCGGCACCGAAGCGATCAAATGGAATTTCACCAAGTTCCTGGTCGACGGCAAAGGCCAGGTGCAGGAACGGTTCGGATCAGCGACCAAGCCCGAGGCGCTGGGCAGCCAGATCGAGAAATTGCTGGCCAAGGCCTGAGCCGCCGTGGCCCCGAACGCTTCAGCTCCGGCCCCCAATGATCTGTCGAATTGGTGGATGCCGTTCACCGACAACCGCTATTTCAAGGCAAATCCGCGCCAGTTGGTGGCGGCGAAGGACATGCATTACACCGCCGCCGATGGCCGGCAGGTGCTGGATGGCACTGCCGGCCTGTGGTGCGTGAATGCCGGCCATGGCCGCGAGCGCATCACCGCCGCCATCAAGGCACAGGCGGAATTGATGGATTTCGCGCCGAGTTTCCAGGTCGGGCATCCGGCGGCGTTCCAGTTGGCGGCGCGGCTGGCGGACATCATGCCCGACGGGCTGGACCGCATCTTCTTCACCAACAGCGGTTCGGAAAGCGTCGATACCGCGCTGAAGATCGCGCTGGCCTATTGGCGGGCGCGCGGCGAGGGCCAGCGCACGCGGCTGATCGGACGGGAGCGCGGCTATCATGGCGTCGGCTTTGGCGGCATTTCGGTGGGCGGCATCCTGTCAAACCGCCGCGCCTTCGGGCCCGGCCTGCCCGGCACCGATCATCTGCCGCACACACATGATTTGGCGCGCAATGCCTTTTCGCGTGGGCAGCCGGCGCATGGGGCGGAACTGGCTGACCGGCTGGAGGCGCTGATCGCCCTGCACGGCGCCGATACCATCGCGGCAGTGATCGTCGAGCCGCTGGCCGGATCGACCGGCGTGCTGGTGCCGCCCGTGGGCTATCTGGAACGGCTGCGCGCCATCACGGCCCAGCATGGCATATTGCTGATCTTCGACGAGGTGATTTCCGGCTTTGGCCGGCTTGGTGCGGCCACGGCAGCGGAGCGGTTTGGCGTCACGCCGGACATCATCTGCCTGGCCAAGGGCCTGACCAACGCTGCGGTGCCGATGGGGGCGGTGGCGACGGGCCGCCACGTGTATGACGGGATCGTGCACGGCGCCGGCGACGCGCCGGGGATCGAATTGTTCCATGGCTATACCTACAGCGCGCACCCGCTGGCCTGCGCCGCGGCACTCGCCACGCTGGAGACTTACGCCGATGAAGGCCTGTTCGCGCGGGCGCACAGCCTGGAACAGCATTGGGAAACGGCGCTGCACGCCTTGCGCGAATTGCCGCATGTGATTGATGTGCGCAATTTCGGATTGGTGGCGGGCATCGAATTGGTCCCCATCGCGGGGCAGCCCGGCGCGCGCGGCCAGGCGCTGTTTCGCGCCATGTTCGATTCCGGCCTGTTGATCAGGGTGACCGGCGATATCATCGCCTTGTCACCGCCGCTGATTATCGATGCAGCGCAGATCGACGAGATCGCCGACCGGCTTGCGGTGGGGCTGCACGGTCTGGCTTGATTGCAGGATTTGACATTACGTCAGCGTAATCTTTTTCACCGTCCAGCCTTGGCAAAACCGGGGGTTGCACCCTACATCGTTGCCGCAACGCCCGGATTCGGCGACAGGAGACGCATGGCTGTCCACGATCTTGCCCAGATGGATCTCAACCGGTTGGTCTACCGCTGGTTGAAGGAGATCCTTTGGCCAGAAAAAAATTATTTCTGGCTGGCGATCATTTATGGCGTTGGCATTTCGTTGCTGGGCCTGGCGGTGCCGATTTCGGTACAACTGCTGATCAACAGCCTGGCCAATACCGCGCTGGTGGTGCCGCTGTTCACGCTGGCGGCGCTGCTGTTCGCGCTGCTGATCATTTCCGGCCTGCTGTCGGTGCTGCGCATCCATCTGATGGAAATGTACCGCCGCCGCTTCATGGCGCGGCTGGTCGCCGATGTGACGATGCGAGCGATCAACGCCGCCGACCCGTTTTTTCAGGATGATCGGCGCATCGATCTGTTCAATCGTTATTTCGAGCTGGTCAACATGCAAAAGGCGGTGCCGTCCCTGCTGATCGGCGGCTTCACCGTCATATTGGCAATGCTGGTCGGCTTTGTGGTCACCGCCTTTTATCACCCGTTTTTTCTGGCCTTCAATCTGGTGCTGATCGGCCTGTTGTACATGGTGTGGGCGATCTGGTCGCGCGGCGCCATGAAGAGCTCGATCATTCTCAGCCACGAAAAATATAATGCGGCGCATTTCCTCGAAACCGTTGGCGCATCGAACGGCTTCTACAAATCGGCCCGCCACATCGATTACGCACTGAACAAGGCCGAACAGGTGACCGCCAACTATGTAAAGGCGCACGCCCAGCAATTCAGTTACCAATTCCCACAGACTATCGCGCTATATTTTCTATATGCGGCAGCCAGTGCCGGACTGTTGGCGCTGGGTGGCTGGCTGGTGATTCAAGAGCAATTGTCGATCGGGCAATTGGTGGCAGCCGAGCTGATTCTGGCTGGCGTCTTTACTGGCATGAACAATCTCTATTCCTATCTGGATGACTGGTACGATCTGGTGGCCTCCATCGAGGAATTGGCGCTGCTCTATGGCCTGAGGCAGGAGGCGCCAGCGGCCGCCAATCTGTCGGCACCGCGGGGCGGCGCGCTTGCCATGAACCGGGTGCGCTTCACGATGGCCGCCGGACCTTGCGAGATAAACCTGCAAATTCCACAGGGCAGCCGGCTGGTTTGCCAGGGCGTGCCGGGCATGGAGCGTGAGTTTGCCGAACTGCTGAAGCGGCTGGAGCGCCCGGAATCCGGCCTGATCACGCTGGGCGGCGTGGATATCGCGCTGATGGACCCGCTTGCCGTGCGGTCCGACATTATTGTGCTCGATCGTGCCACCATCGTGGAATCGACGATTGCCGATTATCTGCGGTTGGCGAATCCCGACAAGAATGCGGCCGATCAGATGATGGCACTGCGGCTGGTTGGCCTGGAAGACCGGCTGGCGTTCCTGCCGGACGGCATCCATACGAAGTTATCGACCACCGGTGCGCCGTTCACCATCGCCAAGATGATGCAGTTGAAACTGGCTGCCGCGATCCTTTCGGAACCGCGCATATTGGTGATGTCGCCGCTGTTCGACACCGTATCGCGGCCCCGGTTGAAGGCTGTGATCGAACATTTCCGCACCACCGACACCACCATCCTGTATTTCAGCAACCGCCCCGAGGATCTGACGCTGGACGGGTATCTTTGGCTGGGGCTGGACATCCAGTTGATCAGCCACGATCGCGACAAATTCGATGCCATCCGCGGCAGTGCCGGCCGGGAGACCGAAGATGGCAACTAAGCCGGTGACCATCCCTCAAGGCCATTTTCCGACCTTGCGCAGCCTGAATCCGCCGCCTGTGATGAAGTTTTTTGCGCGTCTGGTGGTGGCGACCATCGTGATCACGCTGCTGTTCATCACGCTGGTGCCATGGGTGCAGACGGCACAGGGCGCCGGGCAGGTGATCGCCTTTGATCCGCGCGACCGCCAGCAGAATATCACGGCGCTGGTGCCCGGCCGGCTGGACCGCTGGTATGTCACCGATGGCGCCCGCGTGCGCGCGGGTGATCCGATTGCCAAGGTGATCGACATCGATCCCAATCTGCTGAACCGGCTGCGGGCGGAACGGGATCAGAAACTGGCCGAACTGGCCGCGACACAGGCGGCGATGAACACGGCCGAACGGGATGTGGCGCGCATGCGCACCTTGTTTGCCGAAGGCCTGGCGGCGCGGCGCGACATGGAACTGGCCCAGATCAAGGTCGCCGATTATGCCGCCAAGCTGGCAGCCTCGCGGGCCGAGATCAACCGGATCGACGTCAGCATCAGCCGCCAATCCGAACAGACCATCACGGCACCCCGCGATGGCCGCATCATGCGCGTGACCAGCATCGACAGCGCCACCATCGTCAAGCAGGGCGATGTGCTGGCAACCTTCGTGCCGGAACAGTCGCGCCGGGTGGTCGAGCTTTATGTGGATGGCCGCGACATCCCGCTGATCACCATCGGCCGGCGCGTGCGGCTGGAATTCGAAGGTTGGCCGGCGATCCAGTTTTCCGGCTGGCCGTCGGTGGCCAAGGGCTTTTTCGACGGGCAGGTGGCCGCGATGGACCAGAATGCCTCCCCCAACGGCCTGTTCCGCGTTCTGGTTACCGAAAGCCCTGACCGTGATCCCTGGCCCGACGAGCGATCGGTCCGGCTGGGCGCCAAGGTGCGCGGCTGGGTGCAGATGAACACCGTGCCGATCTGGTTCGAGCTGTGGCGGGTGCTGAATGACTTCCCGCTGCAATTCACCCGCCCCGGCGCAACGCCCGCCGTGAATGGTGATGCGCCGATGGGCGGGGGCGGCGAGGCCAATGCCACTGCCAAATAAACTGTTGCTGTGGTTGGCGATATTGCTGCCGGCGGTCGCGGTTGCGCAGCCCGTGGCTGTGCAACGGCAATTGGCGGAAAGCCGCCGCGCGCTGGAGGCTGATGCCCGCGCCGCTGCGGAGCCGTTGCCGGCCACCACCGCGCCGCTGCGGCTGGATGAGGTGCTGGCCACCTCCCGCTTTCATGCGCCGCAGGTGCTGGAGGCATTGGCCCGGGTGCGCGGTGCCGAAGCCCGCGTGCTGACCACCGAAGGCGCGTTCGACACGCTGTTCAGCGCGCAGGCCGATATCCGCCCCACCGGCTATTATGACGGCGCCAATGTCGGCGCGCGGGTGTTCCAGCCGCTCGCCAACAATGGCGGCAATATCTATGCCGGCTATGATGTCTCGCGCGGCGATTTCCCAAGCTATCAGGCCGATAATTTCACGGCGCGAGCCGGGCGCATCACGGCCGGCACGCTGTTTTCGCTGCTGCGCGATCGCGACATCGACGAACGCCGCTTCAATCGCGCCATCGCCAGCGCCGATGTCGTGCTGGCCGACAATGATCGGTTGATGGTGGCAATCGGCGTGCAGGCGCGGGCCATCGCCGCCTGGAACAACTGGGTGATCGCCGGGCAGCGCGTGGCGGTTTACAAGGGGCTGCTCAAGCTGGCGCTGGATCGCCAGGCCGGGTTCAAGCGCCAGGTCAGCGAAGGCCTGCGCCCGGCCATTCTGCTGACCGAGAATGAACAGAATATCCTGCGCCGCCAGACCTTGGTGGTGCAGTCCGAACAGGCGCTGGAACAGGCGGCCGTGATCCTTTCCCTGTTCTGGCGCGACAATGATGGCAATACGATCGTGCCGGGGCCAGAACGGCTGCCGCCGCAGTTGGCGCCGCCGCTGCCGCTGGCCGAAGATGCGATGGCGGCGCTGGAAAGCCGGCCCGATCTGCGGCTGGTGGATGTGCGCATCGCCCAGGCCCGCACCAAGCTGGCGCTGGACCGCAATTTTTTCCTGCCGCGGTTGGACCTGAAGGCCGAGGTCAATCAATATGTCGGCGCGGCCGGCGTTGGCGACATCAATTACACCGGGCTGGAAAGCAAGGTCGGGGTTGCCCTGTCGGTGCCGCTGCAGCAGCGCACGGCACGCGGGCGGCTGGGCCAGACCACGGCGGATATCGAAGGTTTTCAGCAGCGCCGGCGGTTCCTGGAAGACCAGATCCGCGCCGAGATCATCGGGCTGACCATCGCGGCGCGGCAATCGCTGCGCCTGCTTGGCATCGCCATCGATGAACAGGATCGCGCACTGCTGATGGCCAATGCCGAGCGCCGGCGCTTTCAGGAAGGCGCGTCGGATTTCTTCCTGGTCAATCTGCGCGAGGAAGCCGCGGCCGACGCGCAGGTGCGCCGGCTGGATGCGGCCTTCCGGCAGATCGTCGCCCACGCCGATCTGGCGGCGGCCACAGCCGACCTGCCGGCCTTGGGTCTCGACCGTTAGGACAGGTTGCGCAGGCTCTTGCGTTTGTTAAGGGGGGCTGATGATGCGCTTGACCCTGCTCGCCACCCTGATGTTCACCGCTGCGCCGGCCCTGGCGGCCGACGCCGAAGAGGCACTGATCACCGTCACCGGCAAGGGCCTGAAGGACCTGCCGGGTGATGCCGCGCTGTCGCTGGTGGTGATCGATCGGGACCGCATCCTGAATACGGGTTCGAACCGGTTGGAATCGGTGCTCGCCGATATCGCCGGGCAGCAGCAGTTCCGCCGATCCGACAGCCGGTCCGCCAATGCAACCAGCCAGGGCATCACGCTGCGCGGACTGGGCGGCAATGCCTCCAGCCGTGCGCTGCTGGTGCTGGATGGCGTGCCGCAGGCCGATCCGTTCGGCGGCTGGGTGGCGTTTCCGGCCTATGCCACCGGGCGGCTGGATCGCATCCGGGTGACGCGCGGCGGCGGTTCGGGTTACTGGGGGCCAGGCGCGCTGGCCGGCACCATCGAACTGGAATCGGTGGGCGGCGCCGCGCTGACGCCGTTCACCGGCGGCATCGCCTATGGCAGCCGCAACAGCCTGGATGCGCAAGGATCATTGGGCCTGCAACGCGATGGCGGCTTTGCCACCTTGTCGGCGGCTTATGGGCGCGGCGATGGCTTCATTCCCATCGTCGAACGCAGCCGCGGGCCGGTGGACCGGGCGGCCCCCTATGAACAGGCCAGCGCCAATCTGCGCGTGGTGGTGGGCATCGCCCCTGATACCGAAGCGCAGGTGACCGCGACCGCCTTCACCGACAGCCGGGAGCGCGGCTTTGAATTTTCGCGCAACACCTCCGAAGGCGCCGATGCCGCGCTGCGGCTGGTCGGGCGCGGCCGTTGGGGCTGGCAGGCGCTGGCCTATGTGCAGACGCGCAATTTCACCTCGGATTTTGCGGCGGTGAATGCCGCGCGCACTGTCGCGACGCAAAGCCTGGCGCAATATGCGACGCCGGCGACAGGTTGGGGCGGCCGGCTGGAAATCGCGCCGCCGTTGGGCGATGACATCACGCTGCGCATCGGCGCCGACACCCGGCAATTGAGCGGCAAGACGCTGGAGCTGTTCACCTATGTCAACGCCGCGCCGACCCGCCAGCGTGAGGCTGGCGGCCAGAGCAGCACCAGCGGCGTGTTTGCCGACGCCAGCATCGCGGCGGGCATCGTCACACTGACCCTGGCGGGGCGGCTGGATTGGTGGACGATCCGCGATGGCCGGCTGCTGGAAACCACTTTGGCCACGGGCGCGCCGTTCACCAGCTTGCTGTTTGCGGACCGTTCGGGCGAGGAATTGACCGGGCGCGCCGGCGTGGCGGTGCAGGCGGCCGACTGGCTGACTCTGCGGACGGCGGCCTATCGCGGCTGGCGGTTGCCGACGTTGAACGAACTTTATCGGCCGTTCCGGGTCGGCGCCGATGCCACCGCGGCCAATGCGCTGCTCAACCCGGAACGCATGACCGGGGTGGATGTCGGCTTTACCCTCAAGCCGCTGCGTGGCCTGGAAATCGGCGTGACCGGATTCTGGAACCGCATGGACGATAGCATCGCCAATGTGACGGTGGCGCGCGGGCCAGGCAATTTCCCCGGTGTCGGCTTTGTCGGTGCGGCCGGTTTTTATCGCCAGCGCCAGAATCTTGATGCGCTGGACGTTTGGGGCTGGGAGGTTGATGCCCGGTTGCGCCGCGGCGCGTTCGGGCTGACCGCAAGCTGGAGCCATGTCGATCCCACCATCCAGGCCAGCGGGGCCGCCGCGCCGCTGAACGGCCTGGCGCCGGCGCAGACGCCGCGCGACCAGTTTTCGGGCACAGTGGATTATACCGGCAAATTGTTCACCGCGTCGGCCACGCTGCGCCACATCGCCAGCCAGTTCGAAGATGATCAGAACGCCCGCACGCTTGGGGCGGCCACCATGGTTGATGCGCTGCTGGTGGTGCCGATCGTGAAAGCCATCGCCATCGAAGGCCGTGTGGAAAATCTGTTCGACGAAGAGGTGCAGGCCGCGCTGTCGGGCACCGGCGTGATCGAGCGGGCGCTGCCACGCACCTTCTGGGTCGGCGCCCGCCTGAATTTCTGACCGCAACACCAGGGCCCGTATCGCCCGCCTACGGCCCTGCCCGGATTTTCCACCAGCGGCGAATGCCTTCACGCCGCTTGACGCCCCCTGCCCTGCCCCGTCACACAGGCGGGCATGGCGAGCGCGGTGAAATTGCACGAAAGCTGGCGGGAACCGCTGGCTGATCACTTTGCCTCCCCCCAGATGGCGGCGTTGCGGGCCTTTCTGGTGGCCGAGCGGGAGGCCGGCAAGGCCATCTTCCCGCGCCCCGGCGCGTGGTTCCGCGCGCTCGATCTGACGCCGCTGGATCAGGTGCGCGTGGTGATCCTGGGTCAGGACCCGTATCACGGCCCCGGCCAGGCCCATGGTCTGGCCTTCAGCGTGCAGCCCGGCGTGCGGGTGCCGCCCAGCCTGGTGAATATCTACAAGGAGTTGCAGAGCGATCTCGGCATCGCGCCGGCCCGGCATGGTTTTCTGGAGCCTTGGGCGCGCCAGGGCGTGCTGCTGCTCAACAATTGCCTGACCGTGGAGCAGGGCCAGGCCGCCAGCCACCAGGGCCGCGGCTGGGAAGGCTTCACCGATGCGGTGATCCGGCTGGTGGCAGCGCGCGCGACGCCGTGCGCCTTTCTGCTGTGGGGCAGCCATGCGCAGAAAAAGGCCGCATTTGTCGATGCTGGCCGCCATCTGGTGCTGAAGGCGCCGCACCCTTCGCCGCTGTCAGCCCATAACGGCTTTTTCGGCTGCCGGCATTTCTCGCGCACCAACGCCTGGCTGGCGGCGCAGGGCCTGGCACCGGTTGATTGGAATTTGCCCCCGCTGTGAAAGGATCATCAGCATGACCGAAGAACCGACTGCCCTGTTGCTGCGCGCCGTGGCCTTTGCCGCCGACAAGCACCGCACCCAGCGCCGCAAGGATGCGGAAGGATCACCCTATATCAACCACCCGATTGCGCTGGCCACCGTGCTGGCCAGCGAAGGCGGCATCACCGATATCAACGTGCTGTGCGCGGCAGTGCTGCACGATACGGTGGAGGACACGCAAACCAGCGAGGCCGAACTGGCGGCAAGCTTTGGGCCGGCGATTGCGCGCATCGTGATGGAAGTGACCGACGACAAGTCGCTTCCCAAGGCGGAGCGCAAGCGCCAGCAGGTCGTGCACGCCGCAAGCATCTCCAGCGGTGCCAAGCTGGTGAAACTGGCCGACAAGATCTGCAACCTGCGCGACATCCTCGCCGCCCCGCCGGCCGATTGGTTGCCCAGCCGCAAACAGGATTATTTTGCCTGGGCCGGCGCGGTCATCGATCAATTGCGCGGCGTGCACCCGGGGCTTGAAGCGCTGTTCGACGACGTGCAGGCCCGCAGCATCGAGCTGGCTGCCTGACGGCCGACGCTCCACCCGGCCACGCCCTTCGGAAACACTTCGGCAGCAGGTCCATGGCACGACACGGCGCAGCACCGGGGTTGCCTGCTGCTGTCGCCAATGGCAACGATAGCAATGACGAATGTTAGCAAGCCGCGTTTCGGGGGACATGAACATGCGCAACCAGATCATCTTGGCCGCCTTGCTTGGGACCGCGGTACCGGCCATGGCACAGTCCGCCTGCCAGCCGGGCAGCTTCGCCGCCAATATCCTGCAATCTTGCACGCTGGCACCGCTCGGCTTTTTCGTGCCCAACGCCGGAGCCACGGCCCCAACGATCGCACCGCCCGGCAGCTTCGTTCCCATCGTTGGCGCCACGGCCCCCACGCCGGCGCCGCTGGGCAGTTTCGTCAATCTTTCCGGCGCGTCGGCCCCCACGCTGGCGTCGCCGGGCACATTTGTCGACACCATCGGCGCCACCAGCGCCACGATCGCGCTGCCCGGCCGCTTCGTGCCGGTCGCAGGCGCTTCGGCGCCGACGTTGGCGCCGCCCGGCACCTTTGTCCCCGGCGCCGGCGCCACCGCGCCAACGCTCACGCCGCTGGGCCGCTTCACCAGCACGGCCGGGGCGTCGCAGGCCTCGCTGGCGCCGCCGGGAACCTTCGTGCCGACGACCGGCGCCACAGCGCCAACGCTGGCACCGGCCGGCAGCTATGTGTCCACCCAGGGCCAGTCTGCCCCCACCTTGGCGCCGCCGGGCGGCTTCGTACCCACCATTGGCCAGTCCAGTTTCATCCCCGCGCCGCGCGGCAGCTTTGTCGCCACATTCGGCGCGACCGCGCCGACCCAGGCCCCTTTGGGCAGTTTCGTGGCGACCGTTGGCCAGACCGCGCCCACGCTGGCACCGCCGGGCAGTTTTGTGGGCACCACCGGACAGAGCGCGGCAACACTGGCGCCGCTGGGCACGTTCGTGCCGACAGCGGGCGCCAGTGCCCCTACGCTGGCGCCGCCCGGCAGTTATTCCGATGAAGTTGGCGCTCAGGCCGCCAAGCTGGCACCCGCCGGTAGTTTCGTGGCGGATGCCGGCCAGTCGGCCGCCACACTGGCGCCGGCCGGCAGCTTTGTGAACCAGATCGGCCAATCCGCCCCCACCCTGGCGCCGCCGGGCAGTTTCGTGGCAACGGAAGGTGCCACGGCCGCAACCCCCGCATCGCCGGGCAGTTTCGTGGCCACCGCCGGCGCCACCGCCCCGACACTGGCCCAGCCGGGCAGTTTCGTGGCAACGTCGGGCGCCTCGGCTCCCACGCTGGCCTCGCCGGGCAGCTTCGTGGCCACCGCCGGCGCGCAGGAAGCGACTCTGGCGCCGATCGGCAGCTTTGTGGCCGATGTGGGCGCCACGGCCGCCACGCCGGCCCCCGTGGGCAGCTTCGTGGCGGTGGTTGGCGCCATCGCAGCCCAATCGGCACCGCAGGATTTCTTTGCGCCCGTCCCCGGTCTGGCGGCGGCGCTGGCATGCGTTGCCGGTAGCGAATCCTATGGCGGCGCGCAATATTGCCGGGCCGTGCAGCCGGGCGTGATGGGTGTTGCCGGGCCGCGGCTGGTCACCGATATCGATGTGGCGGGCATTGATTTCGGCGCCGTGCGACCCGGTGAGACGGTGTTCCGGGTGATCAGCCTGCAGAATCTGCCGGAACTGGCCAGCGTAGGCCTGAACATCAATGATCTGTCGATCTTTGGCGCCAATGTATTCGGCTTCGGCTTTTTCGTGGATCAGGATTTTTCCGGTGTGCTGGGCGATGGCGGCATGGCGCAGATCCGTCTCGGCTTCACGGGCGGCGCGCTCGGCGATTTCACCGGTGGCCTGTCCATCAACAATGATCAGTTCGCAACCTTCGGCATCGGCGGCCTGTCGGTCAGCGCCAATTTGTTCGCAACCACGGCCGAGGCGGTCAGCACCATCCCCGAACCGGGCAGTTGGGCGATGCTGATCAGCGGCTTCGGCATCACCGGGCTCATGATGCGGCGACGGCGAGCGCGGCAAAGGCCGCTTCCAGCGCGCGCACCAGCCTGACCGGCTGGCCCAGCGGCGAGTCCAGCAACCGGGCGCGGCGCTGCGCACGACTGTCGGGATCGGCCAGCGCGGCCAGCACGGCAGCCACATAGGAGTCATCGTCCGCCGCCGCCCATTGCGTACAGCCGATGGCATCGAGCATGGCAAGCGATTGGCGCGAAGCCGGGGCCGTGCCGGGCCGCGTTACCACCGGCACGCCCATCCACAGCGCCTCCGCCGTGCTGGCGCCGCCGCAAAACGGAAATGGATCCAGCGCCACATCAATATCGCGATAGGCCGCGAACAGCCCGGCCAGATCGATGGCCGGGCGCAGATCGAGCCGCGCCGGATCAACGCCGGCCGCGGCAAACATCGCCCGCAGCCGCGCCGCCACCGCATCATCCGCCAGTTCACGCCGCATCAGCCGCAGGCGGCTGCCCGGCACGGCATCCATCACCCGCGCCCACAGCGCCGCCACCGCCGGGTTCAGCTTCGCCAGCGCCTGGAAACAGCCGAAGATCGGGCCATCATGGCTGGCCAGGCGGTCGGGCGGAATCTGCGCCTCGGGCGGCGGCGTCCAGGCAAAGCGGCCACCATCCAGATGCAGCAGCCGTTCGGAAAACAGCGATTGCATGGCCGCCGGCGCCGTCACCGCATCCATCAGCGCGGCATCGATGCGCGCCAGCCCGGTGCTGCCGACATGGCCCAGCCAGCCCGCCTGCACCGGCACTGGCTTCAGCGCGAACAGCCGCGGCCGGCCACCGGCGGTGTGGCCCGCCAGATCGACCAAGATGTCCACGCCGTCGGCCGCCACCAGATCGGCCAGCGCCGCATCGCCCAGCGCGCCCACGTGCCGCCAGCCCGCCACGCCGGCCTGGATGCGCGCGCTGATATCATCGCGCACATGGCCGGTGTCATAGACGATGGCGCGGCAGCGATCTGGATCGTGCAGGGCAATCGCCTGGCCGCCCAGCCACCCCACCGGATGCCGGCACAGATCGGCCGAGACATAGCCGATGGTAAGTTGGCCATCGCGCCGCAACGCCCGTTGCCCGCCGGCATGGCGCGGCGTGCCGGCCTCCAGCGCGGCGGCCCAGGCGCGCGTGCTGACAAAGGCCGCGTCGGGCGCGAGATCGGGCAGATAGGCCATCGCCATGATGGCATTGCTGGCATGGGCCAGCGTGTCGGGGGCGGCATGGGTGGCAGCGGCAAAGCTGGCGACGGCCGCCGGCGCCTCCCCGCATTCAAGCTGCACGAGGCCCAGGTTTGCACGCGGCGCATCGGCGGCCGGCTGCGCCGTACAGGCGCGCAGCAGCGTGCCTTGCGCGTTTGCAAACTGGCCCGCCGCGCGCTGCGCCAGGCCCAGCCCATGCAGGGCATCGGCATTGTCGGGCTGGTGTGCCAGCAAGGCCTGGAAGGCTGCGGTGGCCCCCGGCACATCGCCAGTGGCCAGCATGGCGTGGCCGGTGGTGGCCTGCGCCGCGGCCTGCGCCGGATCGATCGACAGCGCCCGCCGCGCCTCGGCCAGCGCGTCGGCCGCGCGCGCACCACGCAGCAGCGCCAGCGCATGGTTGGCGGCCGCATCGGCGCTGGCCGGGTTGGCGGTCGCCGCCGCGGCAAAGGCCACGATGGCTTCAGCAAGATCGCCCCGCGCCACCGCCGCAAGGCCGTCTGACGTATGTCGTGTTGGCAGGTCAGGGGATGGCGGAGACATCGCCGCAATGTGTCGCGGCCGCAACATCGTGTCCACACCGCCTGTCAGCCGGCGCGACAGCTGGGTGGGGAAATTGATGGCATCGTCAGTGGTAAACGCGAAACTGCGCGGAGACGGCGCCAACCGGTCAGGCCAATGGGGCACGGGCGTCATTGCTGGCGGCTGCGGTCAGGAAACCGGCCAGCCACATCAGCCAAGCGACCACTTGATTGGCTTACGATATAATGTATCAGAACGCCGGCGCGGCGAGTCGAGGGGGCTATGTCGCGTATGGGATCACACACGCAATGCGCACCTTTCGCCTGTCGGTCTATGCCCTGCTGTTGGCCAGCGTCACCAGTGGCACCCATGCTGCGGCTGAGGAAATGGCCACGGCGGAGGATCAGCAGATCGTCGTGACCGGGCAGCGCCAGGCCTATCGCGGTGACTTCACGCTGAAGGAAACCCCCCAGGCCATCCAGCTGATCGGTGAGAGCCAGATCGATAACAACAACATCACGCGGCTGACCGATGTGCTGGATCTGTCGGCTTCGGTGGCCCGGCAGAATAATTTCGGCGGGCTATGGGATGCCTATGCGGTGCGCGGCTTTGCCGGCGACGAGAATCTGCCGTCGGGCTATCTGGTCAACGGCTTCAATGGCGGGCGCGGCTTCGGCGGCGCACGTGACGCCGCCGGCATCGAGCGGGTGGAGGTGCTGAAAGGCCCCAACGCGGCGCTGTTCGGCCGGGGTGAGCCGGGCGGCACCATCAACATCGTCACCAAACGCGCCGATTTCCGCAATCGCGGCCGGCTCAACCTGCTGGCCGGCAGCTTCGATCGCCAGCGCGCCGATGCCGATATCAATATCGCGACCGGCGATGTGCTGGCGGTGCGGCTGGTCGGGTTTTACGAAGACGCCGGCAGCTTCCGCGAGACGGTGCGCAGCAACCGCTATGGCTTCCTGCCATCCGTGCTGGTCAAGCTGGGCGACAATACCAGCATCACCTATGACCTTGAACTGTCGCGCACCGAAGCCGATTTCGATCGCGGGACGGTTGCCATCAATGGCGTGCTCGGCGCGGTGCCGCGCGAGAATTTCCTCGGCGAGCCCGGCGATGGGCCGGTCGAGGCCGATGCCACGGGCCACCAGGTGCAATTGAGCCATGATTTCGGCGGCGGCTGGAGCCTGTTGGTGGGCGGCCAATATCGCGACACGCGCCTTGAAGGCTTTTCTACCGAAGCCGAACTTGCCGGTGGCCGCCAGCGCCTGGGGCGCGACGGGCGTTCCTTGTCCCGCCAGCGCCGTTCCCGCCTTTACGAAGGCGAACATGTCGTGGTGCGCGGCGAAATCGCCGGCCGCTTCGAAACCGGCACCTTGCTCCACCGCGTGCTGATCGGTGCGGACTATGACCGCTTCGACAATAGCCAGTTGTTCCTGCGGTTTCGCCCGGCGGTGATCGGCGCTGCCACCACAGCGGCGCAAAGCAACGATATCGATGTGTTCGATCCCGTCTATGGCCGCTTCCCGTTGCCGACGCCGGGGCCGCAAACCGATCGGCTCGACCAGCAGCGCGCGTTTGGCGTTTATGTGCAGGATCAGATCACGTTGTCCGATCGCGTGCAGGTCAGGTTCGGCGGGCGTTTTGACAGTTTCGAAGTGAGCACCCTCAATCGCGCCAACAATGCCGCCGCAGCCCGCACCTATCGCCGCTTCAGCCCGCAGGCCGGGATCGTGTATGCGGCAAGCGAGGCCGTGTCGCTCTACGCCGCCTATGGCCAGGGCTTCCGGGCCAATCTGGGGGCCACTGCCGCCGGCACATTGTTCGATCCCGAAGTGTCGAAATCCGCCGAAGTCGGCGCCAAGCTGGCGCTGCTGGATGGCAAGCTGGCCGGCACCGTTTCGTTGTTCGAGCTCACCAGATCCAATGTGCTGGCGGCCGACCCCAACAATCCCGGCTTTTCCCTGCCGATTGGCGAAGCGCGCAGTCGCGGGCTGGAGGTCGATGTGGCCGGCAAGCTGCCCGGTGATGTCGATCTGTGGTTTTCCTATGCCTATGTGGATGCGCAGGCACGCAATGATGTCGCCGATCTGAACTTCGGCTTTGCCATCCGCGCCGGCGATCCGCTGCTCAATATTCCGCGCCATACGCTGAATGTGCAGGTGAGCAAGGGCATCGACATCGGCACGATGCGGCTGATGCTGGGCGGTGGTGTGCAACATGTCGGTGAGCGGCTGGGGGCGACCGGCACCAACTTCACCCTGCCTGATTACACGCTGGCCCGGCTGTTTGCTTCGCTCACTGTGACAAAGAATATCGAGGTGTTTGCCGACGTGACCAATTTGTTCGACACGACCTGGTACAGCAACAGCTTCAATGATCTGTGGGTGCAGCCGGGGAGCCCGCGCGCGGCGTCGGTCGCGCTGCGGCTGCGTTACTGATGTCGGGCGTGCCGGATATGCCGCTGGCCATCAGCGACCTGGTGGTGACTCGCGGCGAGCGGCGCGTGCTCGATGGCCTGTCCTTGTCGATTGGCGCCGGCGAAATCTATGCGCTGCTCGGCGGCAATGGCGCCGGCAAATCGACCACGCTTTACGCCATTCTCGGCTTTCTCACCCGCGCCAGCGGCACACTCAGCGTGGCCGGCGCCGATCCGGCCAGCAACCCCGATGCCGTGCGGGCCAAGGTGGCTTATCTGCCGGAAAATGTCGCGCTCTACGATCACCTCAGCGCGCGCGAGAATGTCGAATATTTCCTGAAACTTGCCGCGTCGCCGCGGTCCCGTGCCGAAACGGACGCGGCCTTCGAAAGCGTTGGCCTTGCTGCTTCGGCCTGGGATGCGCGCGCCGGCAGCTTTTCCAAGGGCATGCGCCAAAAAACGGCGATTGCGCTGGCCCTGCTGCGCCAGACGCCGCTGCTGCTGCTCGATGAGCCAACCTCCGGCCTCGATCCGGCCGCGTCGGCCGATTTCCACACACTGCTGGGTGCGTTGTCAGCACGCGGGGTTGCCGTGCTGATGGTGACGCACGATCTGCTTGGCGCGGCCGATACCGCCAGTCGCATCGGCCTGATCCAGGCCGGCCGCATAGCGCGCGAATGGACTGCGAGCGCCACGGAGCCGCGCTTTGACCTGAATGCGCTGCACGATGGCTTTGCCCAAAGCGCAAGAGGCGCGCGGGCATGATCGTCACCATCGCTGCGGCCGAATTGCGGCTGATGCTGCGTTCGCGGCTGGCGCTGGTCGGGCTGGCGTCGCTGCTGCTGCTCTCTGCCATTGCTGCCGTTACGTCCGGGGTGCAAATGGCCGCCGCCGCCAGCGCCCGTGCCGAAGCCCAGGCCACGACCGATGCGCAGTTCAAATCCCAGCCCGATCGCCACCCGCACCGCATGGTGCATTATGGTACCTATGCGCTGCGCCCGGTGGGGCCGCTGGCGGCCTTCGATCCCGGCGTCGATGCCTTCACCGGCACCGTGTTGTTCCTGGAAGGCCATCGCCAGAACAGTGCCACCTTCGGCGCGGCGCGCGAATCGTCCGATCTGCTGCGCTTCGGGCAATTGACGCCGGCTTTCGTGCTGCAAAGCCTGGCGCCGTTGTTGCTGGTGTTCCTCGGCTTTGCCAGCGTGGCGCGGGAACGTGAATCCGGCAGCCTTCGTGCCTTGCGGGCGCATGGTACCGACACCTTGCGCATCATGGGCGGCAAGGCGCTGGCACTGGGCGGCGTGGCGGCGCTGGCCATGCTGCCTGCGCTGGTGGCGCTGGCTTGGGCAGCAGCCAGTGCGCCGGCTGAGGCGGGCATGGCGGCGCTTACCGCGCTGGCCTATGCCGCCTATCTGCTGATCTGGGTGCTGGCCATCGTGGCGGCATCGGCCTTTGCGCGTACGTCACAAGGGGCACTGGTCGGCCTGATTGCCGCCTGGGCCATTGTCGTCGTGCTGGTGCCGCGCGCGGCTGCCGGCTGGGCCGGCGTTGCCGAGCCGTTGCCAAGCCGCGTCGATACCGAGTTCGCCATCGCCGCCGATCTGCGCAAGCTCGGTGACAGCCACAATGCCAATGATCCGCATTTTGCCGCCTTCAAGGCCAGCGTGCTGAAACAATATGGCGTCAGCCGCGTCGAGGACCTGCCGGTCAATTATCGCGGCATCCAGGCGATGGAGGGCGAACGGCTGACATCGCAGCTGTTCGCCGAATATGGCGCCCGTGCCGATACGATCCAGATGGCCCAATCGGCACGGCTGGCGGCGATGGGCCTGCTCAGCCCGGCGCTGACCGTGCGGCGCGCGTCGATGCTGGCGGCGGCGACCGATCTGTCCACCCATCTGGAATTTCTGCGGCAGGCCGAGGCCTATCGCTTCGATCTGGTGCAGCGCCTCAACCGCCTGCAGGCCGAAGCCGTTTCGAGCGCCGACGATGGCGCGCGCAGCCGCGATCCGATTGCCGACCGGCGCACGCGCATTTCGGCGGATTTCTGGAAATCCATGCCGGAATTTCGCTTTGTCCAGCAGTCGCCAGCCATCCGCGCCAGCGCCATGCTGCATACGCTCGGCCTGCTGGCGCTGTGGCTGGCGGTGGCGGCTGGCCTTTTCTGGCTGGCGGCGCGGCGGCTGGCAGGGCAGGCAGCATGACCAGCCTGCTGCGCGAAGCCTGGTTGCTGGGCCGCAACCGTGCGGCACTTGGCGCGCTGCTGCTGCTGGCGGTCTGCGCTGCGGCGGCCGTTGCGCTTGGCCTGGCCAGTGTCGATCGCGACCGCGCCGCCATCGCCCGCATGCTGGCCGGGCAACCCGCCGAAGAGGCTGCGCTGGCCGCCTTCGTGCATGATCCGGGCGACGGCGCCTATTATGGCTTTCAACCGACCTGGGACCCGCCGTCCGATCTGGCCTTTGCCGCGCTGGGCAGCCGCGACATCGCGCCGGCCATGCTGCGGGTGCGGGCGCTGGCCCTTGAAGGCCAGATTTACGAAAACGAAGCCGGCAACCCCGAACTGGCCCTGCCCGGGCGTTTCGATCTGGCTTTCGTGGCCGTCTATCTCGCGCCCTTGGTGCTGATCGCCTTGCTGCATGATCTCTGGTCCGGTGAACGCGAGGCCGGAAGGCTGTTCGCGCTCCAGGCTACACCGTCGGCGCGTTGGCGTTTGTGGGCGCCGCGCGTCGCCGTGCGCGCCGGCGGGGTGCTGCTGGCGCTGCTGCTGCCGTTCGCCATCGGCGCAGCGCTGTCGGGCACAGCGATGGCCCGCGCGTTGGGCTTTGCCGGGCTGCTGCTGCTGGTTTGCGCGTTCTGGACGGTGGTGGCACTTCTGGTGGCCCGCCGCACCGCCTCCTCGTCGGTCAATGCCGCGTCGCTCGCCGCGCTGTGGTTCGGCTTGACGCTGGTGGCGCCGGCCGCCGCGGGCCTGGCCATCAACGCCGCCGTGCCGGTGCCCGATGGTGCCGCCATGGCCCGCGAAAATCGCGAAGAGGTGCACGCCGGCTGGGACAAGCCAAAGGCTGACACGATGGCGCGGTTCATCGCCGTCTACCCCGGTTTTGCCGATCGCGCCGCCGTGCCGCAAACCTTTACCTGGAAATGGTATTTTGCCTTCCAGCATCTCGGCGATCTGCATGTCGCAGCCGACGCGCAGGCCTATCGCGATGGCATTGCCCGCCGCGCCGCACTGGCCCGCACCGCCGGCTGGTTGCTGCCGCCGGCTGGCTTGGCGCAAGCCATGGCGGCCATGGCTGGCACCGATGTGACCGCGCAATTGGCCTATCAACAACGCATCCGCGCCTATCACCGCGAATTGCGGGAATTTTATTATGATTATCTGTTCAACGACAAGCCGTTCGGGGCCGCCGATCTGGCATTGGTACCGCGCTGGCGCCCGGCTGACGGCGGCTAGCCTGACGCTCGATCAGCGCATGGCGTGGAAGTCGAGGCCGGTACAGTCGTAATCACGCGCCGTGCAACCCACGATCTTGCCGGGGCGACGGTTACAGGCAATACTGCAAGCATGACCGTCCAATGCACATTCACCGTCATCGAGCGCGCGCGACACTTCTCCTGGGGCATTACGTATCGCCTGCGTCTGGACACCACTGTCCGTCGCGCAGAAGAGTGGCTGGGCTACGACATGATGGGCGCACCAGCGCTGCTGAACCGCACATTCGACCGACCGCAAGGCTGGGAAACAGAGGTAACGCTCATTGGCCGCGATCTTCAGCCAGGTGACAAAATCGCTGTCGATGACGTCATCAAAGAAGCGCGGCTGTGGGTTGACGGACACGGCAGGATCACCGGACGGGATCGCGCATAGCCCCTAACGAATGGCCCCGGCACAGCGCTGCCGGATAATGCCGAAGCCCGTAGGCTCAATCTTTCGGCGGACTTGAACTCACGCCCCCCCTTTTGCAGCCAAGTTGGAACATCCAAGGCCAGCGACCTTTCACAGGAGGCTCAGGTTTTTCCGATGGAAAGGCCTTTGGTAGGCTGGTGCCGCTTAGGTGACTCGAACACCTGACCCCATCATTACGAATGATGTGCTCTACCGGCTGAGCTAAAGCGGCTCCGGGCTAGGGGGCGGCGATTATCAGGGGGCGGGGGCGCTGGCAAGGGGGTTGGTGCGGGGGGTTGGTGTGGGGGGTTGGTGCGGGGGGTTGGTGCGGGGGGTTGGTGCGGGGGGTTGGTGCGGGGGTGGGGGCCGGGCGGGCGCAAACTCTGGTGGGCGACGTCGTTATCGGGGGCATGAGCCATGCCCCGCCCCGCAATCGCCCATTCAATCGCCCGTTGTTGTCGCCCGACGCCGCCGATGGCTTGCAGCCCGGCCTGTTTCGGGCCGATCTTGTGCCGCAAAGCGTGGTGGTGGAGCGGCGGCTGACCAATCGGGCGCTCGCCGCCTGGCAGAATGCACCGGAGCAAGACATCGCCACCGCGCTGCAGGCGTTTTTCGATCACAGCCTGGTGGTGCGCGATCCGGCCGGGCGGGCGATCATCGAGAATGTCGGTGGGCCGGTGTCGGCGCGATTCGGCCTGATGGCCGGGCTGCCGCTGCTGCGCGATCCCGGCCTAGGCGAGGAACTGGTCGCCGCGTGCGAGCTGGTGGCATTGCAGCCGATGCCGATCCCGTTCGAGGCCAGCGTCAACGATCCGATGGGTGCGCAAGTGTTGGTGCGCGGCCTGGCCTTGCCGCTGCCCGATGGCGATGATCCCGCCGGCTGCGTGCAGATCGTGCTGAGCTGGCGCGAAGTCCTGTCGAAAAGTGCCGCCAAACGCCTGCGCGCCGAACTGGCCCATGCCTTTGCCGATATCGGCCGCCTGCCGCCCGCGGCTGATCCCTTCCCGCGCCGGGCGCTGACCACTGATGTGCGCAACATCACCAAAAATAATGAGTGATATTCATATCACACTTTTCTTTCCTGCTGCACCGGCGCATAAGCTGCCCACACATGCCGCAGGAGCTTGTCCCGTGCCCGGTTCGTTAGACGGTGCAGCCGAAGCGCTGAACACCTTGGCGCAATGCCTATTTGCCCACGCCCTGCCCGGTGAGATCGAGGATCTGGACGCCGCTGGCCGTGATGCGGCGGCGGGCTTCATGAGCAAGGCAGCGGCGATGCGCCTGCCTGACACGCCGGTGATCCTGCTCGATCCGGGCCAGGACACCGGGCAGCGCCGTTTGCGGCTGGCGGTGATCGGCGAGGATCGGCCGTTCCTGGTCGATTCAACGGCCGCTGCCGTGACGGCGGCGGGAATCGACATTTTCCGGCTGCTGCATCCGATCGTCGATGTGGCCCGCGATGCCGATGGCCGGCTGCTGACGGCGATGGTGCCGATCGGCGCCGCGCCGCCGCCGGGCGCCACTCGCGAATCGATGATCTACATGGAGATCGAGCAGGTTGACACCGCAGCCGGCGCCGCCCTGCTGGACAGCCTGGCCAAGGTGCAGGCCGAGGTGCGTGCCGCGGTGACCGACTGGCAGGCGATGCTGGCGCTGCTGAAAAGCTGCATCCGCGCGCTGTCCGACAATCCGCCGCCGCTGGCGCCGCATCGTACTGCCGAAGCCATGGCGTTTCTGGAATGGCTGGCGGCCGACAATTTCACCTTGCTGGGCGCGCGCCGCTATCGGCTGGAGGGCGATCTGGACGATCCGGCCATGCAAGCCGCGGGCGATCCCGGCCTCGGGCTGCTGGCCGATCCGGATTATCCCGTGTGGTCAGGGGTGCGCGGCCAGAATGACACGCCGCGCGAGTTGAAAGCGCTGCTGGCCAGCCCGGAGCCGTTGCTGATTACCCGTTCCGGCGCCGTAGCGTGCGTGCACCGCCGCGTGAACGGTGATCTGATTGCGGTGAAGGGCTTTGATCGGCAGGGCCGTGTCGTGTCCGAAACCCGGTTCCTGGGCCTGTACACGTCGGCTGCGCTCAACACGTCGCCGCGCCAGGTGCCGTTGCTGCGCCGCAAGGTGGGGGAGATCATCGACGCGCTGGGTTTTGGCACCAGCGGCCACACCGGCAAGGCGCTGGTGCATGTGCTGGAAAGCTTCCCGCGCACCGAATTGTTCGAAGCCAGCCCGGAGCATCTGCAAGCCATGGCGCTGGGCCTGCTGAGCCTGCTCGATCGGCCGCGGCCCAAGTTGTTCGCCCGCGCCGATCCGTTCGGGCGCTTCGTGTCGGTGCTGGTCTATGTGCCCCGCGATGGCTATTCGGTGCGGCTGCGTGAGGCGGCCGGCCAGATGCTGGCGCAGGAATTGCATGGCCGCATCGCCCGTTATGAAGTGGAATTGCGCGAAGAGGGCCTGGCCCGCGTGCATTTCGTGGTGGAGGTTGCCGATACCGCCGGCTTCACGCCGGAGGTGGCGGCGATGCTTGACCGGCGGCTGCGTCAGTTGGTGCGCGGCTGGGAAGAGGAGCTGGAAAGCGCGCTTGCCGAACGCGTGGACGCCGCCCGCGCCGCCCGGCTGACCATCAGCCACGGCCGCGCCTTTTCGGTGAGCTATCGCGCGCAGCACCAGCCGGCCGATGCCGCAGCCGACATATTGGCGCTGGCCGAACTGTCGGATGATCGCGAACGCGCCGTGCGTATCATGGCGGCCATGGAGCCGGGCCAGTTGCGGCTGAAACTCTATCGGCTGGGCGCGATCATCCCGCTGTCGGAAGCGGTGCCGGTGCTGGAGAATTTCGGCCTAAAGGTGATCGAGGAATATCCATTCGATCTGCATGACGGGAAATTGGGCCGCATCAATGATTTCATCTGCGAAGTGCCTGATCCGGCAATCCTGGGGGATATTCCGGCGCTGGCGGCGCGGCTGGAGCCGGCCCTGGTCGAAGTGCTGCTCGGCAAGCGCGAGAATGATGGCTTCAATGCGCTGATCCCCGCCTGTGGGCTGGCGGCACGTGATGCTTCGCTGCTGCGCGCCTGGTTCCGCTATCTGCGGCAAACCGGCGTCACCTATGGCGTGATGACGGTGGTGGACGCGCTGCGCCGCTATCCGGCGATCACCCGCGATCTGGTGGCGCTGTTTGGCGCGCGCTTTGGCCTGGACATCGCCGATCGTGACGCCGCGCAGGCCGAGGTGCTGGCGCGCATCGATGCGGCGCTTGGCGACGTGGCCAGCATCGATGATGATCGCATCATCCGCCTGTATCGCGCTGCGATGCTGGCAACGCTGCGCACCAATTTCTTCGTGCCCGGCGGGCCGGAGGCCATGGCCTTCAAGATCGATTCCGCCGCGATGCCCGGCCTGCCGGCGCCGGTGCCCTATCGCGAGATCTGGGTGTTCTCGCCGCGCGTGGAGGGGATCCACCTGCGCGGGGGCCCGATTGCGCGCGGCGGCCTGCGCTGGTCGGACCGGCGCGACGATTTCCGCACCGAAGTGCTGGGCCTGGTGAAGGCGCAGAAGGTGAAGAACACCGTCATCGTACCCACTGGTGCCAAGGGCGGATTTTACCCGAAGTTGCTGCCGCCAGCGTCGAATCGCGACGCGTGGTTTGCGGAGGGCACCGAAGCCTATCGCGTGTTCATCCGTGCGCTGCTGTCGATCACCGACAATCTGGCCGTGGATGGCAGCGTGCTGCCGCCCCAAGGCGTCGTCTGCCACGATGCGCCCGACCCCTATCTAGTGGTCGCCGCCGACAAGGGCACGGCGACATTTTCCGACACTGCCAATGGCATTGCCCAGGCACATGGCTTCTGGCTGGGCGATGCCTTCGCCAGCGGCGGCGGCAATGGCTATGATCACAAGGCGATGGCGATCACCGCGAGGGGCGCCTGGATTTCAGTGCAGCGCCATTTCCGCGAGCTGGGCATCGATGTGCAGACGCAAACGGTGCGCGCGTCCGGCGTGGGCGACATGTCGGGCGATGTGTTCGGCAACGGGCTGCTGCTGTCGCCAGCGGTGGCGCTGGTTGCGGCCTTTGATCATCGCCACATCTTCCTCGATCCCGCGCCCGAAATTGCGGCCGCCTTTGCCGAACGCCAGCGGCTGTTTGCGCTGCCGCGGTCGAGCTGGGACGATTATGACAAGGCGCTGATCTCGGCCGGCGGCGGCGTGTTCCCGCGCAGCCTGAAGGCGATCCCGCTGTCGCCTCAGGTTCAGGCCATGCTGGGCGTCGACGCGGCCACGCTGAGCCCGGCCGAGCTGATCAGCGCCATCCTGAAGATGAAGGTCGATCTGCTGTGGTTCGGCGGCATCGGCACCTATGTGAAGGCTTCGCATGAAAGCCATGCCGATGCCGGCGATCGCGCCAATGATGGCCTGCGCATCGATGCGCGCGAGCTGGGCGCGCGGGTGATCGGCGAAGGCGCGAATCTGGGGCTGACCCAGGCCGCGCGCATCGAGTTCGCGCGGGCCGGCGGCAGCATCAACACCGATTTCATCGACAATTCGGCCGGCGTTGATTGTTCGGATCATGAGGTCAACATTAAGATCGCGCTGAACGGCGAAGTGGCCGCCGGGCGGCTGGCCACCGCCGACCGTGATGCGCTGTTGAAGGCGATGACCGACGATGTCGCGGCGTTGGTGCTGCGCGACAATATCTTGCAGACACAGGCGCTCAGCCTGGCGCAGGCCGGGGGCAGTGCGGCGATGCCGGCGTTCCGGCGGCTGATCCAGGTGCTGGAGCGTGACGCCGGGCTGGACCGCAGCGTCGAAGGCCTGGCCAGTGACGATGTGCTGGCAACGCGCGCCGCAGCCGGCGAAGCACTGACCCGGCCGGAACTGGCCGTGGTGATGGCCTATGCCAAGATGGCTGCGTACGAAGCGCTGGTGGCCAGCGATGTGGTGAATGATCCGCTGCTCGATGCCGATCTGATCGCGGCCTTCCCTATGGCGATGCAGCAGGCGCATCGCGATGCCATCCTGGGCCATCGCCTGCGCCGTGAGCTGGTGGCGACCAAATTGGCCAACGAGCTGATCAACCGCGCCGGCCTTGCCGCACCCTTCGAACTGGCCGAGGAACTGGGCGCCAGCCTGGCCGATGTGGCGCGGGCCTTTGTCGCCGCGCGCGAATTATTTGGCTTGGGGCAATTGTGGCTGGCGATCGATACCGCCGACATGACGGCCGCAGCGGCAACGACACTGCATCGCGAAGCACAGGCGGCGCTGCGCATCCAGATGGCCGATCTGCTGCGGCTGGGCGGCACGCGCAGCGCGTCGGAACTGGTGACGGATCTGGCCGCCGGCGTCACCGCGCTGGGCGAATCGCTGGCGCAATTGCTGCGCCTGGAAGTGCAGGGGCAATTGGACCGCATCACGGCGCGGCTGGCAGCAGCCGGTGCGCCGGCCGACCTGGCCGCGGCGGTGGTGCGTATCGAGGCGCTGGACGGCGCGGTGGGCACGGCGTTGCTGGCGGCGAAACGCGGCCTCGATGTGGCAGCGACGGCGCAGGCCTACACGATCCTGGGCGAAGCGACCGGGCTGGACTGGGCGCGCGGCGTGGCTGCCGCCCTGACACCCAGCGATCCGTGGGAGCGATTGCTGACCGCGTCGCTGGTGCGCGATTTCGAACAGATGCGGCTCGATCTGCTGGCGCGCATCGTGCCGCCCGGCAGCGATCCGCTGGCGGCAACGGCCGATTGGCTGGCGCGGGAATCGGGCAAGGTGGCGCGCATCGCGGCGCCTATTGCGCAGGCGCGTGAAGGCGGCGCATCGCCGGCCATGCTGGCGCACGTGGCCGGGCTGGCGCGCACTGCCCTGGTCTGATCGGGTCGCTTCGCCCCCTTGTTGGCGCGGGCGCCGCCTGCTAGCGGCACGTGCATGTCTGTTACTGATGAAACCGTGCGCAAGATCGCGCGTCTGGCGCGCATCGCCGTTGCCGAGGATGATGTGCCGGGCCTGACCGGCGAGCTGAACGGCATCCTGGGCTGGATCGAGCAACTGGGCGAGGTGGACACCAGCGGCATCGAGCCGATGCCCAGTGTCATGGACATTGCAGGATCGGGCACATTGCGCTGGCGCGATGATGTGGTGAGCGACGGCAATATCCAGGACAAGGTGCTGGCCAATGCACCGGACGCGACCAGCGGCTTCTTCGCGGTGCCCAAGGTGATCGAATGAGCACGCTGACTGATCTTTCCCTTGCCGACATGAAGGCCGGGCTGGCGGCGAAGCAATTCAGCGCGGTGGAATTGGCGCAGGCGCATCTGGATGCGATGGCGGCCAATCGGCATCTGAACGCCTTCATCACCGAAACGCCGGAACTGGCGCTGGCGCAGGCCCGCGCGGTGGATGAGGGCACGCGCACGGGGCCGCTGGCCGGCATTCCGCTCGGCATCAAGGATCTGTTCTGCACCGATGGCGTGCAGACGACCGCCGGCTCGAATATTCTGAAGGGCTTCGTGCCGCGCTATGAAAGCCGCGTGTCGGCCAATCTGCTGCGCGACGGCGCGGTGTTTCTGGGCAAGCTCAACATGGATGAGTTTGCCATGGGATCGTCGAACGAAACCAGCGCCTTCGGCCGGGTGATCAGCCCGTGGAAAGCCAATGGGTCTGACGCTGATCTGGTGCCCGGCGGTTCGTCGGGCGGTTCGGCGGCCGCGGTCGCTGCGCGGCTGTGCGCCGGGGCGACCGGCACCGATACCGGCGGCTCCATCCGCCAGCCTGCCGCCTTCGTTGGCATCGCCGGCATCAAGCCGACTTATGGCAGAGCCAGCCGCTGGGGCACCATCGCCTTTGCCTCCAGCCTCGATCAGGCAGGCCCGATGGCACGCAGTGTGGCGGATTGCGCGCATCTGCTCACCTCCATGTGCGGCTTTGATCCGCTCGATTCGACCAGCCTCGATGTGGCGGTGCCGGATTTCGCCGCGGGCCTGACCGGCAGCATGGCCGGCAAGCGGGTCGGCATTCCGGCGGAATATCGGCTGGACGGCATGGACCCGGAAATCGCCGCGCTGTGGGATGCCGGCATCGCCTGGTTGAAGGACGCCGGCGCCGAGATCGTCTCGGTGTCGCTGCCGCACACGAAATACGCGCTGCCCACTTATTATATCGTCGCCCCGGCCGAAGCCTCGTCAAACCTCGCCCGCTATGATGGCGTGCGGTATGGCCAGCGCGTGTTGCCGCAGGGCGGCAATGTGCAGGACATGTACGCCGCCACCCGCGCTGCCGGCTTTGGCAAGGAAGTGCAGCGCCGCATCATGATCGGCACCTATGTGCTGTCGGCGGGATTTTATGATGCGTACTACACCCAGGCGCAGAAGGTGCGGGCGCTGATCGCCCGCGATTTCGCGACTGCGTTCGAGCGGTGCGATGTCCTGCTCACCCCCACCGCGCCCAGCCCGGCCTTTGCCTTTGGCGCCAAGGCCGATCCGCTGGCCATGTATCTGAACGACGTGTTCACCGTGCCGGCCAGCCTCGCCGGGCTGCCGGCAATGAGCGTGCCGGCCGGACTTTCCGCATCCGGGCTCCCATTGGGCCTGCAGATCATCGGCCGGCCGCTGGATGAGGCGGGTGTGCTCGATGCCGGCCTCGCCATCGAACGCGCCGCTGGCTTCACGGCCCGGCCCTGAGGAATCACGAGGATGAGCGATATCTGGACCGTGAAGGGTGCCACCGGCGATTGGGAAATCGTCGTCGGGCTGGAAGTGCATGCGCAGGTGACGGCGAACAGCAAGCTGTTCAGCGGCGCCGCCACCAATTTCGGCGCGGAGCCGAATGCGCAGGTCAGCCTGGTCGATGCTGCCATGCCGGGCATGCTGCCGGTGATCAACGGCGAATGCGTGCGCCAGGCCGTGCGCACCGGGCTCGCTATCGACGCGCAGATCAACCTGTGGTCACGGTTCGACCGCAAGAATTATTTCTATCCCGATCTGCCGCAGGGCTACCAGATCAGCCAGCTCTATCACCCGATCGTCGGTGAAGGCCATCTCGACATCACGTTGGATGATGGCACCACCAAGCGCATCGGCATCGAGCGCATCCATCTGGAGCAGGACGCCGGCAAATCGGTGCACGATCTGCACCCGACGATGTCGTTCGTTGATCTCAACCGCTGCGGCTGCGCGCTGATGGAGATCGTCTCCAAGCCCGACATCCGTTCCCCGGCCGAGGCCGGCGCCTATGTAGCGGCGCTACGCCAGTTGCTGCGCTATGTCGGCAGTTGCGACGGCAACATGGACGAAGGCTCGATGCGCGCCGATGTGAACGTGTCGGTGCGCAAGGCCGGCGCCGAATTCGGCACCCGTACCGAAACCAAGAACGTCAACAGCGTGCGCTTCATAATGCAGGCGGTGGAGCATGAAGCGCGCCGCCAGGTCGATGTGATCGAAGGCGGCGGCAAGATCATCCAGGAAACAAGGCTGTTCGATCCCGGCACCGGCACCACAAGATCGATGCGCGGCAAGGAAGACGCGCATGATTATCGCTATTTCCCGGATCCCGATCTGCTGCCGCTGGTGATCGACGATGCGTATGTCGCTGATTGCCGCGCCAGCCTGCCGGAACTGCCCGTCGCCAAGCGCGCGCGCTATGCCGCCGATCTTGGCCTGTCGCCCTATCTGGCGGGCGTGCTCACCGCCGAACAGGAAACCGCGGCCTGGTTCGAGACCGCGCTGGCCGCCACCGCCGGTCGGTTGAACAAGCCTCTGGCCGAAGTGGCCTTGCGTGTGGCCAATTTCGTGTCCGGCGATCTGTTCGGCGCGCTGAAGAAATTGGGCAAGGACATCACCGACAGCCCGGTATCGCCGGAAGGCCTCGCCGAACTGCTGGCATTGGCCGCCGATGGCACGCTGTCGGGCCCGCTGATGAAACAGGTGTTCGAAGCCATGCTGGAAACCGGTGACAGCGCCGGCAGCATCGTGGAGACACGCGGGCTTCGCCAGGTGTCCGACACCGGCGCCATCGATGCGGCCATCAAAGCGGTGCTGGATGCCAATCCCGACAAGCTGGCCGAATATCGCAGCGGCAAGGACAAGTTGTTCGGCTTCTTCGTCGGCCAGGTCATGCGCGCCATGGCCGGCAAGGCCGCGCCCGGCGTCGTGAATGATCGGCTGAAGGCATTGCTGGACGGCTGACACCGCTCGGCTCGCCGACAGTTACACCCGTTTCATCGCCGGGCGGCTTGACGCAATCAACTTCATTCCCTACCCGGCCGCTCTGGTTTGAACGGCAGGGAATTGGCGTGGTTGTGGCCCGCCCTGCACGTCGTGTCTGTCGCATTGGGGGCGGTGTTTTTGCCCGCCAATCGCCGCAGGGGCGCAGTTTCGGCATAAAAAGTGACCCAATCGCCACGTTTGCAGATGCTGGCCGCCGCTGCGGCAGCCGTTTTGATGTCCGGGCTGGCCGTCAATCATGTCGCTGCCCAGCCCAGCCCCGAGATGGCGGAGACTGATATTCCCGCCGCCGCGCCCGAACCGGCGCTCGCCGCCGTGGAAGCCGAACCGGCCCCGGAACTCGATCCGCGCCATGTGACCTGCGTCGCCAAGGTGGTGCATCACGAAGCCGCCAACCAGCCGCGCGAAGGCCAGATTGCGGTCGCGCATGTGATGGTCAACCGCGTCAAGCATGGTTTTGCCGCTGATGTCTGCGCTGTCGCCAACCAGCCCGGCCAGTTCTTCGCGCTGAGCCGCTATCACCCCAACCGCAAGACCGCCACCTGGGCCGCCGCTGTCGACGTGGCGCGCACCGTGCTGGCCGGCGAAGCCCGCGATCATTCGAAGGGCGCGCTATATTTCCACGCCAACTGGGCCAAGCCCGACCGTTTCTTCCGCAGCCGCACCAAGATCGCGGTGCTGGAAGATCACGACTTCTATCGCTGATCCTCGCTCTGGCCGCGCCAGCGCGCGGCCTTTGCCTGGTCCCACCTTGCCTTGATCGCGGCGCGCGGGCCATCCAGCCCGCGCGCCGCGGTACGGTCGGCAAGGCCATGCGAAACGGCGACCACGCCCGCCGTGCGCGCGCTGGGCGTCAGGCCGTCGGCCCAGGCCGCAAGGGCATGGGCATTCAACATGGCCACGCAGAACAGCGCCACGCTCACCGCTGCTGCCATCTGGGTGAGGCCAGACACGCCGGCGCCATCGGCCGCCACATCCACCGGCGAATCAAACGGGTCGGCCATGCGCGTCTGCCTTTCAGAACTGGTAATAGATGAAGGCCGCGACGCCTTCGAAACGCATCGCATCGATGATCAGGATGGCCAGACCAACCGCCAGCCCCAGCGCCGGCGCCGGCCACGCCGCCACCCGCCGCGCCAGCACCGGCAGCAGATTGGGCGGCGTGACATTCATGGCCAGGCCCAGCGCGATCAGGCCAACCAACAGCGGACTGGCCAGCGCCACCCCCGGCCGGAACGCCCAAAGCTGTGCGAAATAGTCCAGCGCGCCGGCCAGCGTATCGGCGCGGAAGAAAATCCAGCCCGCCACCACGACATGAAAGATCAGCAGCATGGCCAGCGGCGCCGGCAGTGTCGGCCAGCCGGCCGGGCGCCATTCGCGCCACACGCGTTCCATGGCCAGCACGCCGCCATGCAGCGCCCCCCAGATCAGGAACGTCCATTTCGCGCCATGCCACAGCCCGCCCAATAGCATGGTGATCATCAGGTTGCGGCAGATGAAGGCCAGGCTGCCACGGCTGCCGCCCAGGCTGATATAGAGATAATCACGCAGCCAGCTCGACAGCGAGATGTGCCAGCGCCGCCAGAAATCCTGCAGCGAGGTGGCGCGGTAAGGCTGATCGAAATTGCGCGGAAAGCGATAGCCGAGCAGCGCCGCCAGCCCGATCGCCATATCGGAATAGGCCGAAAAATCGCAGTAGATCTGCACGGCATAGCCATAAGCGCCCGCCAGCAGATCAAACCCGGTTTGCGCGGCCGGATCGAAAAATGCCTTGTCCACCAGCGCCACCGACAATTCGCTGGCCACCACGCTTTTCTTGAACAGGCCCCAGGTGATCAGGATCAGGGCGGTGGCCACCATGCCGCGATTGAGGCGCGGCATGGCCTGGAATTGCGGCACCAGATGGCTGGCGCGCACGATCGGCCCGGCGACAAGATGCGGGAAGAAGCTCATCAGCAGCGTGATGTCGAGGAAACTGGCCGGTGCCGTCTGGCGCCGGGCAATGTCGATCAGATAGCTCATGCCCTGGAAGGTGAAGAAGCTGATGCCGACGGGCAAAATCACCTCGATCACCGGCAGATCGCGGCTCCAGCCGGCCCGGGCCAGCACGACGGCCAGTTCCTCCAGGAAAAAGCCATAATATTTGAACGCGCCCAAAATCAGCAGATTGGCAGTGACGCCGATCGCCAGCCACGGCTGCGCGGGTTCATCGCGGTCCAGCCGGGCATGGATGCGCGCGGCGATGCCCCAGTTGATCGCCGCCGACGCGATCAGCAGCGCGACAAAACGCCAATCCCACGCGCCGTAAAACACCCAGCTCGCCAGCAGCAGGATGATCTTGCGCCATTCGTTGCTGGCCTTGCCCACCGTCCACACCAGAACGAGCACCGGCAGGAAGAAGATCGCGAAATCCAGCGTCGGAAACAGCATCAGCGCGCCGTCTGATTATGGGCCTGCACCCTGGACAAGGCCTGGGCCTCATCAATATCCGCCAGCAGCAGGCGCGCCACTTCGGCGCCGCCGGCCGGGGAGTAATGGATGAAATCCGGCCCCATCAGGCCGCGCTGCATCCAGCGCACCGCCGAACAGGCGCCGCCCTGCCGCGCCCGCCAATCCCAGAAGGCGATTCCCAAATCCGCCGCGACCCGGCGCTGCACGGCGCTGACGATGCTGAGGCCAGGCGGGGTGAACAACGGCAACCCGCGGCGCACGGCGCGCGGCTGCACATCGGACAATGTCACCGGATCGGGCGCCAGGCTGCCGCCGGCGGCCGTCCACAGCGGGATATCGAAACCGGCCACCGGCAACCGGTCCGGGCTGGTCTGGATGGCCGGGTTGCAATCCGGCGCGGCACCGGGCGCATTCCCGCGCAGCGCGATGTTGCGGCTGGCGGCATCGGGCGGGCCGATCAGCAGGATCGGCACCGGCCCCACAATATCGCGCACTCGCGCCACCTGCGCCCGCAGGTCGCTTTCCAGCCGCGCCGCGTCGGCGCTGGGGGCAAAGCCCTCGTTGGTGCCGAACGCCAGGATCACCAGATCGGGCGGCAGCACGCGGAACTGTGCGGCCATGGTGGCGGTGTCGGCCCGGCCAAGAAACTGCAGTTGCGAACCCGGCACGCCCAGGCTGGACAGGATCAGCCCGCGCGGGCGTTCCAGCCACCAGCCGGTGATGATCGCCTGGCCGGACAATAGCTCCAACCGGGCGGTGCTGGCCATGCCATTGGCTGCAAAGCGCTGACAACGCGGGGCATCGGTATCAGCGGTGAAATCCACCGTCTGCGTGGTGTCACCGACACTGATGGCCAGTTGCGGGCCATCCGGGCCAGCCGCCACGCACACGCCAAAGGCGCTGAAGTCTTCGCCGGCGTCGGCAGTCAGCGCCAGCGACGCGCCGACCGCACGGCTGGTCAGCGTATAGCCGGTGATGCCGCGCGGCGGCCAGGGTTCGGATGCGCCGCCACCAAACAGGCCGCGTGATTGCCAGCCGCCGGCCATCGACGCCGTCACCCCGCGCGTGCGCACCCCGGCGTGTGGACGCCCGGCCGGCATCAGGCCGCGCCCGCCATGGCCGAGCCGCGCCTGCAAGGCATCGCGCAGCGCGCCGGTAATGGCATCGCCGGCGGTGTGGGAATCGCCGATCTGCACGATATGCACCGGGCGGTCGGCAGGCATCGCCGCAAGGTTCAGCGGCACGCCGGCCAGCACATCGCCGCCGCACAGGCTGGCAAGGCAGGGCGCGGCGGCCAGGACAAGCAGGGCCGACATCATGGTCGCGGCGGCGCCGGTTCGGGCGCAACCGGCGTATCGGCAACCGGTGGCAGCAATTGCACCGGTTGGCTGGCGGCAGCCGGCGGTTCTGCGGTGGCGGTTGGCGCCGGCGCCGCCGATTCTGCCGGCGGCTCGCTGGCCATCGCAGCTTCCGGGGCCGGCGTTGGCGGCGGCGCTGCCAGTGTTGGGGCGGCCGGCGGCGGCACAAGTTCCGGCGGCACCGCCTTGCCATCACGCGCCGCCTGCCCCCACGCCCGCACCCGCGCGGCCAGCGTATCGGTGAGCAGCCGATAGCCGCGCATGCTCATGTGGATGCCATCGCCCGCCCGCACCAGCCGCGGCGCGCCGGTTTCGGGATCGGGCAGGTGCGACGCGTACCCGCCATCGGGGCCCGCCGCGGCGGCGCGCGTATCGATGAACGGCACGCCCAGCCGCGCCATCACGTCGGCGTAAAACCGGTTCATGCCCTGCACCTGCGCGTCGAACGTGCCATCCCGCATCACCGGCAGGCCAATCCACACCACGACGGCCCCTTGCGCGCGCAACAGGCCGATGTAGCGGGCGATGCGCTGTTCAATCTCCGCCTGCCAGGCCGGCGACAACAGCGGCGCCACCCGGCCTTCGACGAACAGGCCCTGCATGTCATTGGCGCCAAAGCTGATCACCGCGACATCGACCGGGCCTTCGGCGAGTTGCCGGGCCAGCGCCTCCTCCAGATTGGTCTGGCGATACCGGGTGAAGCCGGTCGCCTGCTGCGAGTAACGCAGCACCTGAAACGCCTCACGGCGCGGCAACTGGTTGTAAAGCGCGGTCCACAGGCCATCACCGAAACTGTCGCCAAACACGCCGATGCGGAACGGCCGGCCATCGGCCACGGCGCGGGCCAGGCCATCGGGCACTTGCGCGGCGCTGGCGATATCGCTGGGCAGCACCGCGCCCGGCCGGGCTGCGTCTGGCCCCGGCGCAACTGGCGGCGATGGCAGTCCCGGTCGCACGGCGGGCGGCGGCCCGGCTTCGGTGATCAGATTGTGAAACTGCGGCGCAAACGCCAGGCCAATGGCGATGCCCGCCGCCACCCCGCAAAACAGGGCCGTCGTGCGATCGATAAGCAGGAAGGCGGGATGATCGGCCATGGGGTCTGCCGGGCTGATACACGCCCCGGCCGGACGTGCAAGCGCGGCCTCAGCCGCCGGTCAGCGGCGATCGGCGGCCCCTGCGCGCGAGCTGCAGTTTCAGCAGCGCCATGCCCACGACGGTCATCGGGACGGCCAGGATCACGCCGAGCGGCCCGAGCAAGGTGCCGGCGGCGATCAGGCTGAAGATGGTCAGCACCGGCGGCAAATCGCCGAAACGGCTCTGCGCGATCGGCATCACCACATTGCCCTGCAACTGCTGCACCACCACCAGCGCAATGATGGTGAAGATGCCGGTTTCCACGCTCTGGCCAAAGCCCAGGATGACGGTGGGCACCGAAACCAGCACGACGCCCAGATAGGGCACGAATTCGCACAGGCCGGCCACCAGCCCGATGGCCAGCGGCGACGGCAGCCCGACCAGCCACAGCCCGATCGAGGTGCCCACCGCGACGAACGCCATGCCGATGGCCTGGGCCTTCAGCCAGAATGTGATCGCCTCGCGTGCCGCGTGCACGGTCTCGATGGCGCGGGGCTTGGCGCTGTCGGGCAGCATGTCGATCAGGCCATCGACATAAAGACGCGGCTGCGCGGCCAGATACAGCGCCGCGACCAGCACCACGGCAAAGCCGGTGAGCGCCGAGCCGACATTGGCCAGCGCGCCCTGCACGATGCCGCCAACCTGCGACATGCTGGGCGCATAGCCTTCGATTTGCGACAATATCTCGCGGCCGATCTGGGTGCTGCGCGCCCAGTCCTGCACCGTTTGCAAGGCCGGCGGAAAGCGATCGGCGAGCAGGATGAATTGTTCGACCATCAGCGTGCCGAACAGGCCAAAGATCACCACCAGTGCCGCCAGCGGGATCAGGATCGCCGCGGTCAGCGCCAGCGCAAACGGCAACCGCAACCAGCGCTGCAACAGCGCAGTGAAATCGCTGAACATCAGGCCCATCAGCGCGGCGGCAAACAGCACCAGCACCAGTTGCTTCAAATGCCAGGCCGTCAAGGCCAGTGCGATGCCAGCCATCACCGCCAACGTGCGGCGGAACCAGCGGCCGCTGTCGTCTGGGGCGGGGGAAGGCGGGGTCATCATCGCTTCCATGCGACAGGCCGAGGCACTTGCCAAGCCGCCGTTGCACCGCCCAGTTCAGCTTGCAGACACCCGCCATGGTGGTTATACATACTGATCCATACAGGCAGCCCGATGCGCAGCGGAGACGTGATCAAAGCCCTGCAATCGTGCGGTTGGCAGGTGGTGGCCCAGAAAGGCAGTCACGTGCAGCTGAAACATCCCGAGCGGCCTGGGCGGGTGACCGTGCCGCATCCGAAAGCAGACTTGGCCATCGGCACAATCAAGAGCATCGAGCGCCAAAGCGGCGTGAAACTTCGATAGGGTCAAACGCGATGCAACGATATTACACAGCGATCATCGAACGCAGTGCCAGTGGCTTCAGCCTGTTCTTCCCCGATCTGCCGGGCTGCACCTCGGCCGGTGCCAGCGTTGAAGACGCTGCCCATGCCGCGCGCGAAGCCTTGGCTCTGCACATTGCCGGGCTGCGTGCGGACGATGAACCGATTCCCGATACGACCCCGGCAGACGCCATTCCAGCCGATCCAGATGTGACGGAATTCGCCCGCCTGCTGGTACCGGTGGAACTTTCTGGCCGCGCTGTCCGCCTGTCGATCACCATGGATGAAGGGCTGGTGGCAGCGATTGATGCCGTGGCCGACAATCGTTCGGGATTCCTGGCCGACGCTGCCCGCGCCGCGCTGTCGCGGCAAAAGGCGGCCTAAAGCCCCATCTCCGATGCTGCCGCCTTGATGCGGCCCTGCGCCGCCGCATCGCCGGCAAACGCCGCCAGCCCCTGATCGCGGGCCGTACGCGCGGCGGAGAGATCGCCCATCACCTGGCGGGCGCGCATCAGGCGCAGCCAGCCGGCTTCGTCCTTGGGGTTGGTCTTCAATCGCTCGGCGAGGCGTTCGACCATGCCGCGGATCATCGCCTGCTGGTCGGCCGGGGCCATTTGCTGGGCGGCCTGCACCTGGTCGCGGCTCGGGCTGGGCAGCACGCCGGCGGGCGGGCCGGCGGCGCTGGCCGCCGCAGCGGCGGCAGCCGGTTCCGGCACACCGGGCACGCTGGCATTGCCGGCCGGTCTGGTGGCGGCCAGCCGCGCAGCGATATCGATGCCGCCGGCTTGCGCGGTCTGTTCGATCACCGCTCGCAATTGCGGCAACCACGGCGCATCGGCAGGCGAATCGGCCAGCAAGGTCAGCCAGTCGTTGATCGCACTCTGGCGGTCGCCCTGTTCGGCCTTGCGCACCGCCAGGAAATAGCGGGCGCGCGCATCCGCGCCATCTTGCCGTGCAGCCAGTTCGAACGCCGCCGCGGCAGGCGCCGTCACCTGCCCACCAGCTTCCTGCACCAGCGCCTCGCCATAGGCCGATTGATAGCCGGCACCGGCCGGGTCGATGGCGATGGCGCGGGCATAGGCCTTGGCCGCATCGGAATAGCGCCCGGTCTGGAAATAGCTCCAGCCCAGCATGCGCCAGCCTTCGGGATCATCCGGCGTCGATTGCATCTTGGCTTCCAGGCCAGTGATCAACTGCGCGACTTCGGCCGATGGCGCCTCTGCGCCAGGCTGCGCAGCGGCCTGTTGTGCAGGCGCAGCCGAAGACGGCGCCGACGTGTTGGCCAGTTCCGGCTGCCCCATGCTGGCATAAAGCGCGGCTGCCGCGATCGCCACCAGCGCAGCCAGGCCCAGCGCCACGCCGGACAGGGATTTCTGGCCCAGCGTGCGATCAAGTTCCGCCGGGATATGGCCGGCGGCCAGCAACCGCCGGCGGATTTCGTTGCGCAGCCCTTCCGCCTCGGCCGGCTGGATGCTGCCCGACGCCAGTTGCACATCGATATCGGCGAGCTGATCCTTCAGCACCGCAATGGTGGCGGCACGGGCATCGACGCGGGCTTCGTGGCGACGCACCAGCGGGATGGTGAGCCAGGCCGCCGCCAGCGCGGCCAGCGCGGTGAGAATGATCCAGAGCGTCATGCGGGTCTCAGTCAGAGGGGCCAGACAGCCGGTCTAATTCGGCGCGTTCGGCCGCGGTCAACGGGGCATCGCCACGCGCGGCCGGGCGATTGCGTTGCCAGAGGAACAAGCCAAGCGCGCCGAACAGCAGAACGGCAAACGGCCCCACCCACAGCAGCAGCGTGTCACCTTCAACCGGTGGTTTCAGCAGCACGAAATTGCCATAGCGCTCCACCACATAGTCGCGCACTGCGGCGTCGCTTTTGCCGGCCGCGATCTGTTCGCGCACCAGCAGCCGCAAATCGCGCGCCAACGGGGCATCGCTGTCGTCGATCGACTGATTCTGGCAGACGACGCAGCGCAAATCCTTGCTCAGCGCGCGGGCGCGCTGTTCCTGCGCGGCGTCGGGCAGCATTTCATCGGGCAGCACGGCGGCGGCAGGCGCGGCGAAGAGGAGGGCCAACGCGAGCAGAACCGCTCCCCTCCCCTGAAGGGGAGGGGCTGGGGGTGGGGAATGGGAACTGGAGCGGAAACGTAACAGCAGCCGGCCCTTGACGGCACGTCCCCACCCCCAGCCCCTCCCCTGAAGGGGAGGGGTGAAGATTGGCGCACGTCTGACCATCCCCCTCATGCTTCGGCTCGCAATTGCTGCATCAGCGGCCTGATCTGGCCTTCCCACACCTCCGGGCTGATCGGGCCGATCTGCTTGAAGCGGACGCGGCCCTTCTTGTCGATGATGAACGTCTCCGGCACGCCGGTCACGCCCAGATCGATGGCGGTGCGGCCCTGCTCGTCCGCTGCGACACCAGCGTAAGGATTGCCATAGCGCGCCAACCAAGTGCGGCTGTCGCCTGGCTTGTCTTTCCAGGCGATACCATACACCGGGAAGCCTTCGGCCGCGATGCGCTCCAGCACCGGATGCTCCTGCGGGCAGGCGGCGCACCAGCTTGCCCAGATATTGAGCAAACGCGGCTCATCGCGGAAACTGGCGCTGGCAAAGCCCTGAAGTTCCTGGGGCCCGCCGCCGGCCTCTGCAGCGATGCCAGGCAACACGAATTCGGGCAGCGGCCGGTCGATCAACTGGCTGGGCAGCGCCTTCGGGTCTTGCGTCAGGCCGAAGCCGAGGAACGCCGCCAGGCCGGCAAAGGCGATGATCGGCAAAATGAAGACAAGGCGCTGCATGGTCGCTGGCTTATTCGGCCGGAACCATGTTGGGCGCAAGAGGGACACGCACCTGCGGCGCGCCGATGCGGAAACGCCGGTCTGCCAGCGACGCCGAACCACCCATCGCCATCAACAGTCCGCCGAACCAGATCCAGCCGACCAGCGGATGCCAGTAAATGCGCACGACAAGGCCCTGGCCGCGCGCATCGGCCTGCACATCGCCGATGGCGATATATTGATTGCCGATGATCGAGGCGTCGATGGCGGCCTCGGTCGTCTGGTTGCCGGACACGGTGTAGAGCCGGCGTTCGGAAAACAGCGTGCTGACGCTGCCATTCTGCGTCACGCTGAACTGGGCGCGCAGCGCGCGATAATTGGCGCCATCCAGTTCTTGTGCACCCACCATGGTGACCGACAGCGGGCCCGCGGTGGCGGTTTCGCCGGGGCGCATCACCAGGATCTTCTCGGCGGAAAACGCGCCCATCGCGGAAATGCCGGCGGTGGTGACGCCCAGCCCGGCGTGGGCCAGCACCAGACCGATCGTGGCCGCCGGCGTGGTGCGGACCAGCCGCCACGAAAAGCCGCTTGCCCCCCACCAGCGCCGCGCCAGCACCAGCAAGGCACCGAGGATCAGCCAGGCGCCCAGCGCCAGGCCGAACACCGCCGAGACTTGCGCGGCGCCCAGCCACAGCATCAAGCCGGCCAGCAGCCCCAGCACGCCGGCAGCGGGCACCAGCAATTTGCGGCCGACACGGCCCAGTTCGTCACGTTTCCAGGCCAGCACCGGCCCGATGGTGACCAGAATCAGCAACGGAATCGCCAGCGGCGCGAACACCAGATTGTAATAAGGCGGACCCACGGAAATCTTGTTGGTCGGCGAAATCGCCTCCATGATCACCGGATAGAAGGTGCCGAGGAACACCACCGCGGTCAGCGCCATCAGCAGCAGATTGTTGAGTGTCAGCCCCGATTCGCGGCTGACACTGCCGAACAGCGCGCCAGAGCGCAGCATCGGCGCGCGCAGGGCAAACAGGCCGAGCGCAGAACCGGTGGCGCCGATGATCATCGCCAGGATGAACACGCCGCGTTCCGGATCGACGGCAAAGGCATGCACGGACGTGAGAATGCCCGACCGCACCAGGAACGTGCCGATCAGCGACAATGAGAAAGCCAATATGGCGAGCAGGATCGTCCAGCCGGCCAGGCTGCCGCGCTTTTCGGTGACGATGGCGGAATGCAGCAACGCAGTCGCGATCAGCCAGGGCATGAAACTGGCGTTTTCCACCGGATCCCAGAACCACCAGCCACCCCAGCCCAGTTCATAATAGGCCCAGAAACTGCCCAGCGCGATGCCGCAGGTCAGCGGCACCCACGCCGCCAGCACCCAGGGCCGCATCCAGCGCGCCCAGGCCGGATCGGCGCGGCCTTCCAGCAGCGCGGCCACGGCAAAGCTGAACGTGACCGACAGGCCGACATAGCCGAGATACAGCAGCGGCGGGTGGAAGACGAGACCGGGGTCCTGCAGCAGCGGGTTCAGTTCGGCACCATCGAACGGCGCCGGATTGAGCCGGGCGAAGGGATTGGAGGTGAACAGGGCAAATGCCAGAAAGGCGACCGAGATGATCGCCTGGATGCTGAGGATGCGGGCCTGCAGCGTGGCGCGCAGATTGTCGCCAAAACGCGCGATGCCAGCACCATAGATCGCCAGCACCAGCACCCACAGCAGGATCGAGCCTTCGTGATTGCCCCAGGTCGCGGCCAGCCGATAGGCCAGCGGCTGCGACAGGGCGCTGTGATTGGCGACCACGGCCACCGAAAAATCGGCCTGGCCGAACAGGATCATCAGGCAGGCAAAGCTGATCGTGATCAGCACCGCCTGCAGGCTGGCGGCGCTGCGCCCGAAGGCCATGAACGCCGCATCGCCGCGCACGGCGCCGATCATCGGCAGCACGGCCTGCGCCGTTGCCACCAGAAGCGCGAGGATCAGGGCAAAATGGCCGATTTCGGCAAGCATGGGCGGCGCGTCTCCAGCGGGTTGGCTGAGCAGTGTGGCGGATAAAATGCCACCGATGCAATTCTTGCTCTAGCCGATACGTATCAAGATGGTAGGGTTTAATCTGTAACTGTGGTGGGTAAGCAGGGCTTGATCCGGGGGGCAAGACCGTTGTGACGACGTATCGCATCGCAATCGTGGGCTCTGGGCCGGCCGGCCTGTCGGCGGCGGCACACGCCGCGCGTCTGGGTTTGAGCCATGTGCTGCTTGAGAAAACCGACCATCTGTCGGACACGATCTACAAATATCAGAAGGGCAAACATGTGATGGCGACGCCATCGCAGTTGGTGCTCAGGTCCCCGCTGGATTTCGACGCCGGCAAGCGCGAAGCGGTGCTCGACACCTGGAGCGAGCAGACCAGCGCCGCGCAGGTGCTGGTGAAATATCATGCCGAAGTGAAGGCGATTGTCGGCACCGGGGAGGCCATTGCCGGATCGATCATGAAGATCGTCAGCCGCAAACGTGATGGCACCAGCGAAACCAGGGAAATCCAGCGCCTCGCGCCGCCCTATCGGCTGACGCTGACCAACGGCGAAGAGATCATGGCCGATACGGTGATCCTGGCCATCGGCACGCAGGGCAATCCCAATCTGATGGCATGCCCCGGCGGCAACCTGCCCCATGTGCAATATCAACTTGATGATCCGACCGAATATACCGACGAACATATTTTCGTCATCGGCGGCGGCGATGCCGGCATCGAAAACGCGCTCGGGCTGGCGGCCGATCCGGCGCAGAACAACACGGTCACGCTGGTCAACCGCTCGGCCGATTTCGCCACTGCCAAGGATGCCAACGTCAAGGCGCTGCTGGCGGCGCGCGATTCGGGCCGCATGAGCATCATGACCGAAACGACGACGCGTAGCATCGAGCCGGGCTGGATCACGCTCGACAGCCGCGACGGTGAAGTGCGCGCCCGCTGTGACCGGGTGATCGCCCGCATGGGATCGGCGCCGCCGCGCGGCTTCGTCGAAGGCTGCGGCGTGGAATTTGCCTCGGGCGACCGACTGGCCTTCCCGAAACTGTCGGCCACCTTCGAATCGACGGCGCCGGGCATTTATGTGGTGGGCGCGCTCGCCGGCTATCCGCTGATCAAGCATTGCATGAACCAGGGCCATGATGTCGTGGAGTTCATCAACGGCAATCTGGGTCTGAAGCCGGCCGACGAACCCATCCTGGAAGCCAAGCTGGCCGGTCTGCCCGGCAACAGAAGCGTTGCCGACTGGCTGGAATATCTGCGCGCCAGCGTGTCGATCCTTACGGGCATGAGCAGCCTGCAGATGCGCGAGTTCATGCTCGATTCGACCGTGAAACTCTACCGTGCCGGCGATGTGGTGTTCGAACGCAACGCGCCGGGATCATCCCTGTTCGGCATCGCGCAGGGCCAGGTCCTCGTCGAGGTGAACCCCAGCGATCCGTCGATCACCGTGCCGGTGGGTGCCGGCACCATCTTTGGCGAAGTTGGCCTGATTTCCGGGCGGCGTCGCGGCGCCACCATCCGGGCCGGCAGCGATTGCATCCTGGTGGAGATCAGCCGCAACGCCGCGCTGAAGCTGATGAGCCAGGTGCCGTCGGCCGCCCGCGAGATCACCCGCGTCACCACCGAACGCAGCCTTTTGCAGATCTTCAAATCGGGGCTGGCGCCGGCCGATCTGGTGGACGTGATCGCCGCATCCAAGGTGGAAACCATCCGCGCCGGCCAGTCCATCATCAAGGAAGGCGAAATCGGCGACGACATCTTCATCATCCGGTCGGGTTCGATGGTGGTGGAAAAGTCGCTGGGCGGCAAACCGGTGTTCCTTTCCTATGTGCCGGCCGGATCGTTCGTGGGCGAAATGGGCGTGATCGATGGCGCCCCGCGCAGCGCCACCGTGCGCGCCGCCGTGAAGAGCGACGTCATCCGCCTGTCCGGTGAGCCGTTCCGCGCGCTGCTCGCCGCCAAACCGCAATTGCTCGACAAATTGCGCGGCGAAATGGCCAGCCGCGTGTCGCTGAACAATTTCATCGAATCCAAGAAGGACAGTTTCTCGTCGGTGGTCGACATGTACACCGGCGTCGCCAATTTCCTGGTCGAACAGGGCGTCGGCGAAGCCACCGACGTGCTGCTGATCGACGAGAAATTGTGCGTCGGCTGCGACAATTGCGAGAAGGCCTGCGCGGATACCCATGATGGCCTGTCGCGGCTCGATCGCGAGGCCGGGCGCACCTATGCGCATCTGCACGTGCCGACCAGTTGCCGCCACTGTGAACATCCGCATTGCATGGCCGATTGCCCGCCCAATGCCATTCACCGAGGCCCGACCGGCGAAGTCTATATCGACGACACCTGCATTGGCTGCGGCAATTGCCAGCGCAACTGCCCCTATGGCGTGATCCGCATGGACAAGGTGCCGCCGAAAAAGCCCTGGCTGCTGAGCTGGTTCCTGTTCGGCAGCGGGCCCGGCCCCGGTGAGCCCAGCTCCAAATGGTCGAAGAAATCCGATCCGGCCTATGCCGAAAAGGCCAAGAAGGCGATCAAGTGCGACATGTGTTCGGGCCAGGAAGGCGGCCCGGCCTGCGTGCGCGCCTGCCCGACCGGGGCGGCCATCCGCGTCTCCCCCGAACAATTTCTCGGCGTCGCCCTGATGGGCCGGGACAACGGCTGATGGCCAGCAACGCCCCCCCTGTACCCGGCACCACCCGCAAGGTGATGAGCGGCAAGGCCGTGAAGCGCGCGCCGCGTGATTCGGCGCACGAGGGCTTTCTCACCCATCGCCGCGCCCGCTGGGCCAAGATTGCCGGCACGCTGTCGCTGGTGGCCTTGCTCACCTATCTGCTCACCGATCCGATCCCCCGCCACAATGGCGGCACCTGGCTGGGCTATACGCTCGGCACCATCGGCGCCGGCATGATCATCTGGCTGTCCCTGCTCGGCGTGCGCAAACGCGTGATCGGTTCCAAACCGTTCAGCCTGAAGGGCTGGACCAGCGCGCATGTCTATCTGGGCCTGTCGCTGATCGTCATCGGCACGCTGCACACCGGGTTTCAGCTCGGCCTGAATGTTCACACCCTGGCCTGGGTGCTGATGATGATCGTCATCCTGTCCGGCCTGTGGGGCATCAGCCTTTATGCCAATCTGCCCGAAAGACTGTCCGCCAATCGCGGTGAGGTCACCCAGCTGCAGATGCTGGAGGCGGTCCGCACCCTCGATCGCCAGCTCGATGCCGCTGCGCAGCCGCTGGGGCCGGAAGATGCGGCGCTGGTGCGATTGAGCCTGGAGGAATGCCGGATTGCCGGGTCGCTGCGCCAGCGCCTGTGGGGCAATTACGACAATGATGGCAATGCCCGGGCACTGGCGGCGATTTCAGACCGGGTGATGACCGACATGCGCGCCGGCCGCGGCGATGATCTTGTGCGGCAGGTCCAGTTCCTGCTGGAGCGCAAGGAGGCGGCCTTGAGCCAGGCCCGCCGCCATATCCGGCTGAAGGCGCAGCTGGAATTCTGGTTGTACATCCATGTGCCGGTGACCGTCGCGTTGATCGCGGCGCTGCTGGCGCATATCCTCTCCGTGTTCATCTATTGGTGATGTCGATGCTGTGTGGGGGCAAGCCATGAGCTTCATCATCCGCCAGGTCGCCAAGCGCGCCGACGGTGGCGATATCATTCGCACGCGCACGTTGGGGACGGCCGAGATCAGCGTTGGCCGCGGCACCGATTGCGATATCCAGCTTGCCGATCTGGCGGTGATGCTGCGCCACGCCCGCCTGGTGCAGATCGCACCGGGCCGGGTGAGCGTGGAGACCACCGGCGGCGTGCCCGTCGAGGTTGCCGGCAAGTTCGTCACCCGCGCCGATGTGCAGTTGGCCGATGCGCCAGCGATCGACATTGGCCCGTTCCGCCTGTCGCTGTCGGCCGGCGAAGATGGCGCTGTTGCCGTCACTGCAGAACGCGTGGTGCCGCCGCTCGACACCGCCGATGCAGCGCAGGAAACGTCGGTCTTTTCGTTGCAGGGCGCGATGCCGACACGGCGGCGCCTCGCCTGGGTCGGCGGGCTGGCCGTGCTGGTGGTCATGCTGCTGCTGCCGTTGCTGCATTTCCTGGGCGAAGACCGCGCCGTGCTGCCACGTGACATGGTGGCCGAGGCGTCGCGGCCGGTGCCGGCCGGCAAGGCCTTTGGCGTTGGCCTGCAGGTGCCACAGCCGCGCAGTGTGCCGCCCGGCGGCCCGGCGCCGGATGAGCTGTGGTCCACCGGCAAATTGTCCAACGCCCACGCCAGCCTGTCCAACAATTGCGGCGCCTGCCACAATCAGGCGTTTGTTTCCGTAACCGACAGCAGTTGCAAGGCCTGCCACACGCCCGCGGCCCTGCCCGATCATGCCAAGCCATCCCGCCTTGCCAGCAGCCAGGCGCCGGAAACCGGCATCATCGGTATCGCACACAAGACCTTCAACCTGCCGCAGGGGCGCTGCACCAGTTGCCACAAGGAGCATGAAGGCGAAGCAACCGTGATGACGGTGGCCGCCAGCTTCTGCACCGATTGCCATGACGGCATGAAAACGCGGCTGGGCGACACGCAGGTCGCTGACGTGCCGAGCTGGAGCAAGCATCCTGATTTCCGCGCCACCCTGGTGTCGGCGCCGTCTGTGGACAAGCCGCAGTTCACCCGTGTCGCCCTGGCCGGTGCGCGCGAACGTTCCGGCCTGATCTATCCGCACGACATCCATCAATCGACCCGCAATGCGGTTGCCAACATGGCGCAAAAACAGGGCATGCCGGTAAATGCCGATGGCGCCCTGCCCTGCAGCTATTGCCACAAGCCGGACAGTGATCAGTTGCGCTTCAAGCCGATCGAGATGGAGGCCAATTGCGGCGAATGCCATGATCTGGCCTTTGCCCGCGATGGCGGCACGCTGCGCACGCTGCCGCACGGCAAGCCGGCGCAGGTGGCGGGCATCATCCGCGATTTCTATCTGGCGCAGGCGGTGGCACCGCGCGCCGGCGTGCAGCGCATCGCATTCGAACGCCGGCTGCCGGGCCGCATGGCAGAGGTGGAGGCGGCGCAGTTGCGGCTGGGCGGCATCGGCGATGCCCGCGCCCGTGCCGCAGCGGCCGTGGAAGCCGTGTTCACGGGCGGCGGGGTGCCCGGAAAGGGCATCTGCACCGATTGCCACCTTGTCACCGACACGCGCGCTGCCGATGTGACCAAGCGCTTCACCATCGCGGACGTGTCGATCAACGATCATTATCTGCCGCAGGGCCAGTTCCCGCACGGCCAGCACAAAAGCTATGATGGCAAGACCGGCCAGGCCGCCTGCGTCGCCTGCCACACCGACGTGCTGAAATCGAAACTGTCGAGCGACGTGCTGATCCCCGGCGTGGCAAATTGCCGCGAATGCCACGGTGCGCCGACCAAGGCGCTGCTGCCCGCCGCCGCCAAGGCCGGCGACAGTTGCGACACCTGCCATGGTTTCCACGAAGGCGGCGACACGCGCGCGCCGCTGCCGGCCGGCCATGGCGGCGCGCCGGCCCGCATCGCGGCGGCACGCAATGGGCCAGGTCGGTCCTGATGCAACTTGCGCACTTGCGAAAGTGTCGCAACTGCGTCAGATTTGGCCAGGATTACGTACCTGTCAGACGACAGATTAACGCCATGTGGGCGCAGACGCCGGGGGCCTTGTGATGTTGATTGCCCAGGTGACCGATATCCATCTCGGCTTTCAGCCGGACGACCCGGCGGAGTTGAACCGCAAGCGGTTTGACGAGGTGGTGGATGCGCTGCTGGCGCTGACGCCGCAGCCGGATCTGCTGCTGGCCACCGGCGACCTGACCGAACATGGCAGCTTGGCGTCCTATCAGACCCTGAAACTCATCACCGAACGCCTGCCGTTCCCGGTGCACTTCGCGCTCGGCAACCATGACGAGCGCAGCAACTTCCGCAGCGTGTTCCCCGACGTGCCGGTGCTGCCATCAGGCCATGTCCAATATGCCTTCGTGCACGGGCCGCTGCGCTTCGTCGTGCTCGATACGCTGGAGGAGGGCCATCACGGTGGCGCCTTTTCTGCGGAGCAGGCCACCTGGCTGGATACGACATTGGCCGAAGATACAAGCCCGACCATGCTGGTGCTTCACCACCCGCCGATCGAAACCGGCAATGGCTGGATGACCGAAGATCTGGACTCCCCGTGGGTGCGCCGGCTGGCCGCCGTAGTGGAGCGTCACCCCCATGTCATCCGCATGGTTACCGGCCATCTGCACCGCGCGATCGTCACCGGCTGGCACGGTACCACCCTGGCCGTGTGCCCATCGGCCGCGCCGCAGGTGGCCATCGATTTCCGCGAGATCGACCCGGAGGCGCCGGACGGCCGCGACATGATCGTGGCCGAAGCGCCCGGATTTGCGCTGCATTACTGGACGGGGCGCGATCTGGTCACCCATTATGGCAGCAGCGGCGATCACCCGGTGCTCGCCCGCTACAACGCCCGCATGCAGCCGACGGTGCAGCATATATTGGCGGAGCGGCTGGGCGGGCATTGAGCGCCCGGTTCACACCTGCTGCTCAGACCCGCATCGGCATCAACACATACAGCGCCCGCGAATCGTCATTCTCGCGGATCAACGTCGGCGCCGAGGCATCGGCCAGGTGCATATCGACCTGATCGCTGCCGACCTGCGAGAGAATATCGAGCAGATAGCGATAGTTGAAGCCGACCTCCAGCGCGTCGGCACCATAATCCGCCGGCACTTCTTCCGAAGCGGTGCCATTTTCCGGGCTGGTCACCGACAATGTCACCTTGTCCGGCCCCAGCGACAATTTCACCGCGCGGGTCTTTTCGGTGGTGGCAATCGCCGCGACCCGGTCCACGCCTTCGGCCAGGCCCTTCGCGTCGATCTTCAGCAGCTTGTCGTTGGCGGTAGGGATCACCCGGCTGTAATCCGGGAAGGTGCCGTCGATCAGCTTGCTGGTCAGCGTGCTATCCGCCGAGAATTTGAAGCGGATCTTCGCCGATGACAGGCTGATTTCCACCGGCGCATCGGCCGCCATTTCATCGAGCAACTTGCGCACTTCGTTCACGCATTTGCGCGGCACGATCACGCCCGGCATGTCGGCCGCACCGGCGGGCAGATCAAGCTCGATGCGGGCGAGACGGTGGCCATCGGTGGCCACACCGCGCAAGCGCGGCGCCGTGCCGGCCGTGGCGTGCAGATAGATGCCGTTCAGATAATAGCGCGTTTCCTCGGTGGAAATCGCGAAGCGCGTCGCGTCGATCAATTCCTTCAGATCGGCCGCGCTCAGCGTGAAGCGCACCGGCAGATCGGTTTCGGCAATCACCGGGAAATCGTCACGCTTCAGCGTCGACAGGCTGAACCGGCTGCGCGCCGATACCACGCTCATCCGTTCACCCGACACCGCCAGTTCGACCTGCGCGCCTTCGGGAAGCTTGCGGGCGATATCGAACAGGGTGTGCGCCGAAACCGTGGTGGCGCCGTTCACATCGATCGCCGCCGGGATGGTTTCCACCACCTGCAGATCAAGATCGGTGGCCATCAACCGCAAGCCATCACCGCGCGCCTCGATCAGCACGTTGGACAGGATCGGGATGGTGTTGCGGCGTTCAACCACCGACTGGATATGGCCCAGACATTTCAGCAGCGTTGCCCGTTCGACGGTAGCTTTCATCCTGATCCCTGTTGTCGCGATAATTTCATCATCACTATAGCCATTCATGCGGCGTGCGGTAGTGGCGATGTGCGGCAATATCGGCTTATGGTTGCGCCATGGATTTGATTCTCGCCCGCCACGCCGAAACCGTGTTCAACGCCGCCGCCCGCATGCAGGGCAACAGGGCGCACACCCCGCTTACCCGCGCCGGCATCGCCCAGGCCGAAGCGATGGGCGCCGCCCTGCGCGAAACCCTTGGCGAGGCCCCCGATCTCGATCTGTGGGTATCGCCTTCGGGCCGCACCCAGCAGACGGCGGCAATCGTCGGTGAGCATCTCGGCCTCGATTTCTTCAAGTGGCAGCGCGATGATCGCCTGCTGGAAATCGATGTCGGCGATTGGGAAGGCCGCTGGTATCACGATATCGTCGCCGAACTCGGCCGCCCCATCGTCGATACGGAACGTGGCCTGTTCTGCGAACCGCCGCCAGGCGGCGAATGGTTCCCGCAGATCGCCGATCGCCTCAACGACTGGCTCGCCAGCCTCTCTCCCACCCGGCCAGTGCTGGCCATCAGCCACGGCATCACTGCCGGCGTGCTGCGCGGATTGCTGGTCGGCGGCGACTCCTGGCACGGCGTCCCCGTGGCGCCGCGGGCACCGCAAGGCACCGTGTTCCGGATCGTGGACGGCGTCGAGCAGGTGATCCACACCGGCAGCGGCGCGGTGGTGGCGCGCGCCGCCTGAACCGGCGGCAAGGCAAGAATGCCAGCCAAAACCGGTATCGGCCGGCCGAACCCGGCTACACCCGCGTCGTGAACGGCGTGAAATCGGTGCCGGTGTCGAACACGTCCAGGCCCTCGGCCTCCTTGAACCACGCCACCACGCGATAGGTGACGGGCGTGAGGGCGGCTTCCCACAGCACTTTCAGCACATAGTTGGTGAACAACACCTGGATGACCAACGACGTCTCCCAGATGCCGCCAAACGCCAGCGGGTAGAACAGCAGCGAATCGACACCCTGTCCCACCACGGTCGAGCCGATGGTGCGCGTCCACAGCATCTTGCCGCCGGTGAGCAATTTCATCCGGGCCATCACGAAGGCATTGGCCATTTCGCCGGCCCAGAAGGCGATGATCGACGCGATGAAGATGCGCGGCACCTGGCCAAACACGTCGGCCAGGGCCGCCTGCCCTTGCCACGCCGGATCGGGCGGCAGGCTGACCACCACAAAACTCATGGTGGCGGCAAAGATCGAGGCGGCAAAGCCCACCCACACCACCCGCCGCGCGCGCGCAAAACCATAGACTTCGGTGAGCACATCACCGAGCACATAGCTGAGCGGAAAGAACAATATGCCCGCACCGAAGGTGACCGTGCCCCACAGCGGCAGATCGAGTTGCGCCGGCTTGCCCGCCCCGATCAGATTGGAGCAGATCAGGATCACGGCAAAGGCCGCCATCGCCACATCATAATAACGCAATTGCCGGCCGGCCAGCGACGCGGCCGACACGGCCCTTATGCCATCCGGTTCATCGACCTGCGCCAGCAAGGCGCGCTCATCAGGGCTGCTTGTCATGGCCGCGCACCATACAGGCTGGCGCGCAGCGGAAAACTACCCAACTGACGCATGGCGATTGTTCTTTTTTTGTTCTTACCATGCTATCGTGCCCGTATGGCTGAGTCGCTGCCTCTTCGCTGGCTCTATCTCGATCTCAACAGCTATTTCGCCAGCGTTGAGCAGCAGTTGAATCCCGATTTGCGCGGGCGCCCAGTGGTGGTGGCCCCGGTGATGACCGACAGCACCAGCGCGATTGCCGCCAGTTACGAAGCCAAGGCTTACGGCATCCGCACCGGCACGAAGATCTGGGAGGCCAAGGCCAAGTGCCGCGATCTGGTGATCGTGCCCGGCCGCCACGATGAATATGTGCGGTTCCACCACAGGATCATCGCCGAAGTGAACCGGCATGTACCAGTGACCAATGTCTGTTCCATCGACGAGGTGGCGTGCCGCCTGATGGACAATGAGAACAGCCCGGCCATGGCTGCCGACCTCGCAAGGCGGATCAAGGCCGGGCTGGCCGCCAATGTGGGGGCGTGTCTCACGGCCTCCATTGGCGTTGCCAGCAATCGCCTGCTCGCCAAGATGGCGGCCGACATGCAGAAACCCGACGGGCTGACCATCCTGACCGACGATGTGCGCGCCGCGCGCCTGTCGGACCTGCCGTTATCCGATATTCCCGGTGTCGGCCGCGCCATGGAAAAACGCCTGGCCGCCGCCGGGCTGGTAACGATGGCGCAGTTGCTGGCGATGACACCAGCGCAGGCGCGCCAGGCCTGGGGCAGCGTGTGGGGCGAACGGCTGCATATGCTGCTGCACGGCCACGAAATCGCCGATGTGGTGCATGCGCAGAAAAGCATCGGGCACAGCCATGTGCTGGGGCCGGACAAGCGCCCGCTGCCCATGGCCCGGCTGGTGGCGCGGCGGCTGGTGATGAAGGCCGGCACGCGCCTGCGCCGTGCCAATTTGCGCACCAGTTGGCTCGGCCTGTTCGTGAAGGGCGAAACCCGCGGCACCAGATGGAAGGCCGGGGTCAAGCTGGGCCAGGTGATGGACAGCCTCAGCCTGATCGAGGCGATGGACGGCCTGTGGGCGCAGATGGAGGCCGCCTTCCCCCATCGCCGCCTGCTGCAGGTCGGTGTCGTGCTGTCCGATCTGTCACCGGCCGATGCAGCGCAGGCCGATCTGTTCGATTCGGGTGCACTGCTATGCGCGCGCACCGATGCCCGCCGATTGGCGTTGAGCCAGGCGATGGACAAGGTGAACAACCGATTCGGCCGCGACGCCGTCACGCTGGGCCATGACGAACGCGGCGCCACGAGGTCACGCGGGCCGGCCATTGCCTTCACCCGCATCCCGGAACTGGCGGAATTCGTGGAATGACCTTGCCGAACGGACCATTTTTCGTGCGGCCAGACCGATTGAATCGGACCACCAGAAAAAAACTGGACGAACGCCGTGTTTCTTCCGTAAGAATTTACCTTCGTTTAATTCAGGGGGGGGGAACGAGATCATGCGGTTGGCACTTGGATTATTGCTTCTGGCGGCCGCTTCTCCGGTCCTGGCCCAGGGGCATGTGCACGGCTTTGCCTGCGGCCACCACTTCACCGAATTTCAGGGGGAGCTTGATCTCAGCCTGCGCAACCTCGCCTATTCGGCCGAAAATTTTTCGTCTGGCGGCGGCATGACCATTGTCCTGAACGATCTCGGCGGGGTCGGCGTGGGCACGCAGGCACGCGCCGGCTTCGAAGCCGCAGCGGCGTTGTGGACCAGCGTGTTGAAGGACCCGATCACCATCCGGCTCGACGTCAGTTTTGCCGCACTCGGCGCCGGCATCCTCGGCTCGGCGGGTTCGACCACCAACAGCGTAAGCTATACCGGTCTGGCCGGCCTGCTGGCGGCCGACGCCAAATCGGCCAATGATGCAAAGGCCGTTGCCGCCCTGCAGTCAGGGCCGCTGGCCTTCGTGACCAACGAACCGCCCGTGACAGGCGCCATCGATTCCCGCCTTCGCTTTCTGGACAACGACAATACGTTCGATAACAACAATATCGCGGCCAATACCGCCCAGTTGAAGGCGCTGGGTGTGAACCCGGTTTACGCGGCCAACAACCCGGGTGGTCGGGATGGCACCGTGCAGTTCAGCAGTGCCTTCGATTGGGATTTCGATCCCAGCGACGGGATCACGCCGGGCTTTTTCGATTTTGTCGGCGTGGCAGCCCACGAAATCGGCCACGTGTTGGGCTTTCGCTCTGGAGTCGATCTGGCAGACGTCAACGCCCTACCCGGCCGCGCCCTGCCCGGCACACGCGGCCTGGGCAACATCGCCTGGGGCACGGTCAATGATCTGCAACGCTATGGCGATTTCCAAGGCGATCGCGTGCTCGATTGGTCAATCGGCGGACAATCCTGCTTTTCCATCGATGGCGGCGCAAATTGCCTTGCGCTTCTGTCCACGGGCCGCGTGAACGGCGATTTGCGTCAGGCCAGCCATTGGAAGGACGATGTACTTCTGAACGCCAGTTCACAGCTTGGGATCATGGATCCAACCGCTAGCGGGCCCGGCGGCACCCAACCAGCCATGCGAATCACGGCGCTGGACCTGATCGCCTTCGACGTGATGGGTTATGATATCGCTGCGGCCGTCCCGGAACCGGCAAGCTGGGCGATGCTGATCACCGGCTTTGGCTTGACGGGCGCTGCCATGCGCCGGCGCCGCCAGAATCAACGCCGCCTCAGTGCAGCTTGAGCTTTGGTCGAACCACCTGGTTGACGTGCCCCACGACCATCAGGAACACGCCCTTCATCCAGCCGTGAATGGCAACCAGGTGCATGCGGTAGAGTGAGGTATAGACGAACCGCGCCAGCCGGCCTTCGATCGCCATCTTGCCGCCAACCAGATTGCCCATCAGGCTGCCCACCGTGGAATAGCGCGCCAAGCTGACCAATGATCCCTTGTCCTCATAGACAAAGGGCTTCAGCGCTTTGCCGGCCACCAGCGCCTTGATGTTGTGGAATACCGTCTGCGCCATCTGGTGCGCGGCCTGGGCGCGCGGCGGGATCGGCCGCTCGGCGCCGGGCGGCGTGTAGCTGCAGCAATCGCCGATGGCGAACACGCAGTCGTCCAGCGTCGTCTGCAGCGTGTCGCGCACCAGCAACTGGTTGTTGCGGGTGGTTTCCAGGCCGCCGATGGCCTGCAGGAACGGCGCGCCCTTCACGCCGGCCGCCCACACGCGGATGTCCGCCGGGATGATCTTGCCATCCTTGGTATGGATGGCGTCCGGCGTGGCGGACACGACCTGTGTGGCCGGCAGCACCTTCACCCCCAGATTTTCCAGCTCGCTGTGCGCTGCGGCCGCCAGTTTTTCCGGCAGCAGCGGCAGGATGCGCGGGCCCGCCTCCAGCAGCGACACCTGCAACCGGTTGCGATCGAACACCTCCAGGCCATAAAACCCCAGCGCATCGGCCGCCGAATAAAGCTCGGCCGCCAGTTCGACACCGGTCGCACCGCCGCCGACGATCACCACCTTCACGCTGGCATCGCAATTCGGATCGGCCACCATCATGCGCGACACGCGCAGGCATTGATTCAGCAGCTTGCGGCGGAAACGGTCGGCATCGGCGCGGCTTTCCAACGCCAGGCAATGTTCCTTCACGCCCTCGATGCCGAAATCGTTCGACACACTGCCGACGGCCAGCACCAGATAATCATAACGGATGCGGTGGCGGCCGATCACTTCGCTGCCGTCTTCATCGGTGATCGGCGCAATGATGATCTCCTTGGCGTCGCGATCAACCGCTTCCAGTGCGCCGTCGAAATAACGATAGCCCCAGCGATAGGCATGGCCGCGGTAGCCGACCTCATCCAGATTGGCATCCAGGCTGCCGGCGGCAACTTCGTGCAGCAACGGCTTCCAGATATGGGTGGAATTGCGATCGACCAGGATGATGTCGAAATCGGCACGCGGAAAATGCGAGCCCAGCTTCGTCACCAGTTCCAGCCCGCCAGCGCCGCCGCCGACGACCACGATCTGCGTCTTTTTCCCGTCGGCCCGTGTGCGCGGCATGCCCGTCCTTCATTGCTGCTGCACTGCGTCATAGCCGGCGAAAGCGCCTCGCGAAAGGTGCGGATGGCGCAGACAGGCATTGGACAGGCACATGGCCAGCGAATAGCATCGCGCCATACGCAGCGCAGGAGGGGCCGATGCCGGATGAGATCGTTGCAACCGGCCGCTGCCTGTGCGGTGCGGTGCGCTTTCATCTGCTCGGCGCGTTGCCGCCGGTGGGATTCTGCCATTGTTCGCAGTGCCGCCGCGTATCGGGGACGGGCTCCAACGCCGTGCTCAACATTCGCACAGAGCGCTTTGTCTGGGACGCCGGCGAAACGGAACTGCGCCATTTCACGACCGCCACCGGATGGCGAAACATGTTTTGCGGGCAATGTGGTTGCCCGACGCCGCAACCCACGCCCGACGGCAAGCGCATGTTCGTGCCGGCTGGCGCGCTCGATGGTGATCCGCCGCTGACCATTTCCGGCCATATCTTCACCGGATCGAAGCCGGGCTGGGTCGCGATTTGCGATGACGCACCGCAATTTGCCGGCCAACCGGGCGCCGGCGATTGAGCCTTCGCTGCGGTCATCATGCCATCGCGGCATGACAAATTCGCGCTGCCGCTCTTGACGCCGGCGATGGTCGCCGCCTTGTTGACGCTGCGCTGCACCACCGGGTGGCCAGCCGTTGGGGGACGAAACGATGCTGACCATCCTGCTGGCACTGCTGACGCTGGCCGCGGCGTTCAATGCCGTCGTGCTGCTGCGCGCGGCCATTGCGCAGCGGGTGTGGCCACGCGCCGAAGCCGCCGTGCTGGGCGCGGTGGTGAATTTCCTCGATACGCTGGGCATCGGTTCGATGGCCCCCACCATGGCCTGGTTCAAATTTCGCAAGATGGTGCCCGATCACCTGATCCCGCAGACGATGATCACCGGCTTGACCCTGCCAACCATGGTGGAGGGCCTGATCTTCCTCAGCCTGTTGGGTGTGGGGGTGGACCCGGTGCTGCTGGTGGGCAGCATATTGGCCTTTCTGGCGGGTGGCTGGGCCGGCCTGCCGCTGATCGCCCGCGCCAAGGCCTGGGTGGTGCAGGGCGTGGTGGGCATCGCCTTGCTGATCGCGGCCGGATTTTTCCTGCTGTCCAATCTGGATCTGATGCCGGTGGGCGGCACCGCAACCAGCCTGCCGCCCGGCCTGACGATCGTGGCCATCGCCGCCAGTTTCGGCTTTGGCGTGCTGATCAATTTCGGCATCGGCAATTATGCGCCGTCGCTGGCCATGCTCAGCCTGATGGGGCTGGACCCGCGTCTGTGCTTTCCGATCATGGCGGCCAGCGCCTCCTTTGCGGCGGCCGGGATCGCGACCCATCACATCAAGGCCGGCAAGATCGATCTGTGGGTGCCGCTTTCGATGGTGCTGGCCGGCATCCCGGCCGTGCTGGTGGCGGCCCTGATCGTGAAGGCACTGCCGCTGGCCCCGCTGAAATGGCTGGTGTCGGTGGTGATCAGCTACACCGGCATCGTGATGCTGCGCACCGCTGCCAGCGGGCGACGCGCTGATGCCAACACGCAAGCGCCGGCGCCGCAAAATCCCGCCACATCGGCATGACAAATGCCCGGCCGCAGTCTATGCGCCCCGGCATGAGCAACGCCATGTCCAGCATCACCCCCGAGATTGTCGCGGCCCACGGCTTCACGCCCGAAGAATATGACCGCGTGCTCGCCGCGATGGGGCGGGAACCGAACCTGCTGGAGCTTGGCATCTTCTCGGTGATGTGGTCCGAACATTGCAGCTACAAATCCAGCCGCATCCATCTCGCCAAGTTGCCGACCAAGGCGCCCTGGGTGATCTGCGGCCCCGGCGAGAATGCCGGCGTGATCGACATAGGCGATGGCGATGCAGCCATCTTCAAGATGGAAAGCCACAACCACCCCAGCTTCATCGAGCCTTACCAGGGCGCGGCCACCGGTGTCGGCGGCATCCTGCGCGATGTGTTCACCATGGGCGCGCGCCCCGTCGCCAATCTGAACGCGCTGCGCTTTGGCGCCATCGATGCGCCGCGCATGCGCCATCTGGTGAAGGGCGTCGTCGCCGGTATCGGCGGCTATGGCAATTGCGTGGGGGTGCCGACCGTGGGCGGCGAGACGATTTTCCACCCCAGCTACAATGGCAACATCATCGTCAATGCCATGACCGTGGGCGTCGCGAAGGCGGACAAGATCTTCTATTCGGCTGCCGCTGGTGTCGGCAATCCGGTGGTCTATGTCGGCAGCAAGACCGGGCGCGACGGCATCCACGGCGCCACCATGGCCAGCGCCGAGTTCGATGAAAACTCCGAGGAAAAGCGCCCAACCGTGCAGGTGGGCGACCCGTTCACCGAAAAATTGCTGATCGAAGCCTGCCTGGAGCTGATGGCATCGGACGCGATCGTGGCGATTCAAGACATGGGCGCGGCCGGCCTGACCAGTTCGTCGGTGGAAATGGCCAGCAAGGGCGGGGTGGGTATCCGCCTCGATCTTGATCGCGTGCCGTGCCGTGAAACCGGCATGACGCCCTATGAAATGATGCTGTCCGAATCCCAGGAACGCATGCTGATGGTGCTGAAGCCGGGGCGGGAAGATTTTGCCGCGGCCATCTTCCACAAATGGGAACTGGATTTCGCCGTGATCGGCGAAGTGGTGGACGGCGGCGATCTGACGATGACCTTCCATGGCGAGGTGGTGGGCCGCATCCCGCTCGATCCGCTGGCCGATGCGGCGCCGAAATATGATCGCCCGCATGTGCCGACACCCAAGCGCGCACCGCTGGAAAATGTACCCGAAAGCAGCGACATCGCGGCCGATCTCCTCACCCTGATGGGCAGCGCCGATCTCTGCTCGCGCCGCTGGATCTGGGAGCAGTATGACAGCCAGGTCGGCGCCGACACGTTGCAGCGCCCCGGTGGCGATGCCGCGGTGGTGCGCGTGCATGGCACCCGCAAGGCGCTGGCCATCACCACCGATTGCACGCCGCGCTATTGCTTTGCCGATCCGGTGGAAGGCGGCAAACAGGCGGTGGCCGAAAGCTGGCGCAACATCATCGCGGTGGGCGGCAAGCCGCTGGCGATCACCAACTGCCTGAATTTCGCCTCGCCGCAGAATCCAGTGATCATGGGCCAGTTGGTTGGCTGCATCGAAGGCATGGCCGAAGCCTGCCGGTCGCTCGATTACCCGGTCGTTTCGGGCAATGTGTCGCTTTACAACGAAAGCCGGGCGACGGGCGGCGGCAATGCGATCCTGCCGACACCGGCGATCGGCGGCGTCGGCCTGCTGGCGGATTATGCCGGGCAGATGGACCTGGCCTTCAAAGCCGCGGGAGACGTGATCTGGCTGATCGGCGCGGCCGGTTCCCACCTTGGCCAATCGCTGTGGCTGCGCGAGCTGCACGGCCGCGAAGACGGCCCGCCGCCGCCGGTTGATCTGGCGGCCGAACGCGCTGCCGGTGAACAGGTCGCCGCGTTGATTGGCGATGGCGTGGTGACAGCGGTGCATGACCTGTCCGACGGTGGCCTTGCGGTGGCGCTGGCAGACATGGCGTTGGCTGGCGGGCTTGGCGCATCGGTCGCGATGCCGCTCGAAGCCGCCACGGCGTTCGGCGAAGATCAGGCGCGTTACCTGGTCACGACGCCGGCTGGCGTCGAAATTGCTGGCGCGACGCGTATCGGCACAGTGGGCGGCGACGCGCTGGTGTTGAACGGCACGGCATTGCCGCTGGCAGAATTGCGCCGCGTGCATGAAACGGCGCTGCCCGCGATGATGGCGGGTTAGGCGATCTGGGGCCAACCACTTGTAACGCGGCCAAACAGGGCCAGATTCGGTGCCATGACCGCACTTGCCCTCACGCCTGCCAAGGCTGCCACTCGCGCCCGGATCATCCGCCTCGAACATCTGCTGGAAGGCATGGTGAACGTGCCGGTGATCGGCCGCGTCGGGCTGGACAGTCTGCTTGGCCTGGCGCCTGGCATCGGCGATCTCGCCGCCGGCGCGCTGGGCGTCTATCTGATCTGGGAAGCCCGCAACCTGGGCGCCTCACGCGGCACGCAGATCAGGATGCTGGCCAATGTCGGTCTCGACACGCTGCTGGGCAGCATCCCGGTGGCCGGCAATATCTTCGATCTGTTCTTCCGGTCGAACACCCGCAATCTGAAACTCATCAAGCGGCTCTTGTAACCCCGCTCCTCGCTGGGGGGAGCGTCAGAGAAAATCCAGCCCGATATCCGCCGCCGGCGCGCTCTGCGTGATGCGCCCCACGCTGATGAAATTCACCCCCGTTTCGGCAATCGCCCGGATCGTATCCAGCCGCACGCCGCCGCTGGCCTCGGTCGGCACCCGCCCCGCCACCAGCGCCACTGCGGCCCGCAGCGTCGGCACATCCATATTGTCGAGCAGCAAGCGATCGGCGCCGGCCACAATCGCCGGTTCGATCTGGTCGATGCGGTCCACCTCCACGACCACGCCGGTCAGCCCCGCCGCCTTGGCCGCGCGCACCGCCAGTTCCACCCCGCCGGCCACGGCGATATGATTGTCCTTGATCATCGCCCCATCATCCAGCCGCATGCGGTGATTGGTGGCCCCGCCCATGCGCGTGGCATATTTTTCCAGGTCGCGCAGGCCGGGCAACGTCTTGCGCGTATCGAGCAGCACCGCGCCAGTGCCGGCAATCGCATCGACATAGGTGCGCGTCATGGTGGCAATCCCGGTCAGATGCTGCACCGTGTTCAGCGCCGAACGTTCGGCGGCCAGGATCGCCCGCGCATGGCCCGAAATCCGCAGCAACGCCGTCCCCGCCGGCACTGCCACCCCATCCTCGACCAGCCGTTCAAACCGGCAGCAAGGATCGAGCGCGCCGAAAAACCCCTCGGCAATATGCACGCCGGCCAGCACGACATCATCCCGGCTGGCCATCACCGCATTCAACCGCGCATCCGCCGGGATCACCGCGTCCGACGTGATGTCCCCACGCGTGCCAAGGTCCTCTGCCAGAGTGGCGGCAATGAATCGGTCAAGGTCGACATCAGGGATCATGGCGCTGCGATAGCGACGCTGCCACAGGGGGACAAGCACGCAAGATTTGCCGTCGTGTGCGCATGACGTTATATATGACGTCATGTTCGTGCTGGATACCAATATCCTGGTGGCAGCCTTGTGGTCACGCAATGGCGCATCATGGCGGTTGCTGGACCTGGCGCTGCGTGGGCAGTTGTCGGTTGCGGTATCAGTCGCGCTGGCCCTTGAATATGAGGCGGTGCTGACCCGTGCACAAATGCGCGAGGCCAGTTGGGCGACCATAGCCGATCTGAATGCCGTGCTGGACGCCTATCTGGCGGCGGCAACGCTGGTGATGCCGGTCCGCACCCGGCTGCGGCCGACGTTGAACGATCCGAACGACGACATGGTGCTGGAATGCGCTGTGCAGGCCGGTGCCGACGCCATCGTGACCATGAACACCCGCGATTTCGCAGCGGCAGCATTATATCGGGTGGAGGCAATCCTGCCCGGTGCCGCGCTGGCACGCTGGCGCAATCAGCAGTGAAAGGAGCCCAACCATGAGCAACTACCCGCTACGCCTGCCCGATCATGTGCTGGCCGACGCCAAGGCCTTTGCCGCGCGCAACGGCACATCCCTGAACCAGTTCCTCAGCAGCCTGATCGCCGAGCGCGTCGGCGAGTTGAAAGCGCTGGCCCATGTCGAGGCGCGGATAGCGCGCGCCGAGGCTGGGGCTGCATCGGCCGTACTGGCGAAGGTGCCGGATCGTGCGCCGCTGCCTGGCGATGAACTGGCCTGACGCGCAGGCTCAGTCCCCCGTCACCCGCACCGGCGAGACGTTGCCGGCCATCTCCAGCATGCGGTCCAGGCTGCGCTTGGCGCGCACGCGCACGTCTTCGGGCACTTCAAGCTGAGGCGTCAGATCGCGCAGCGCCAGATAGAGTTTTTCCAGCGTGTTCAGCGCCATGTACGGGCACATGTTGCAGCCGCAATTGCCGTCCGCGCCGGGCGCACCGATGAACTGCTTGTGCGGCGCGGCCTTTTGCATCTGGTGGATGATGTTGGGCTCGGTGGCCACGATCACGGTCGGTTCCGGGCTGTTCAGCGCATAATTCAAGATGCCGCTGGTCGCGCCGATATAATGGGCCAGTTCCAGGATCGGCGCCGGGCATTCCGGGTGCGCCAGCACCGGCGCCGCCGGGTGCAACGCCTTCAGTTTGAGCAGTTCGGTCACCGAAAAACGCTCGTGCACGATGCACACGCCGTCCCACAACAGCATGTCGCGCCCGGTCTTGCGGTTGAGCCAGGCGCCCAGATGCTTGTCGGGCGCGAACAGGATTTTCTGGTCCGCCGGCAACTGGTTGATGATCTTTTCCGCCGACGAAGACGTCACGATGATGTCGCTCTCCGCCTTCACCGCCGCCGAACAATTGATGTAGGTCAGCGACAGATGATCCGGGTGCGCCCGGCGAAAACGGGCAAATTCTTCCGGCGGGGCCGAATCCTCCAGGGAACAGCCGGCCTTCAGATCGGGCAGGATCACCGTCTTGGCCGGCGACAATATCTTCGCGACCTCTGCCATGAACTTCACGCCGCAAAAGGCGATCACATCGGCATCGGTGGCCGCCGCCTTGCGCGACAGATCGAGGCTGTCGCCAACGAAATCGGCAATGTCCTGAATTTCCGGCGCCTGATAATAATGCGCCAGGATCACCGCATTGCGCTCCTTGCGCAGCCGGTTGATCTCGGCCTTGATGTCCACGGTGGCACCGCCGAAGCCATTGGCACCCAACATGTTCAATCGCGCGTCCATCATGCGTCTCCGTTGCGGGCCCAGCGGTCACCCTCACGCACCACTTGCCCGCGGGTTTCCAGATCGATCAGATGCGCCAGCACGCTGCGCCCCGCCGCCGGGTGCAGCCGCTTGTCGACCTGTGCATACATCGCCGCCACCATCGCCGGGATCGTCACCAGGCCTTCGTCGATGGCGCGCAAGACTTGCGCCTCGCGCTGGCGGCGATGGCCGAGCAGATGCCGCACAAAGCGCTGCGGCTCCGTCACCGCCTCGCCGTGGGTCGGGTGATAGATCACGTCGTCACGGCCGATCAATTTCTGCAGGCTCGCCATGTAATCCGCCATGTCGCCATCGGGCGGCGCCACCACCGTGGTGCTCCAGCCCATCACATGATCGCCAGTGAACAGCGCCTTTTCCTGTTCCAGCGCAAAGCACAGATGATTGCTGGTATGCCCCGGCGTCGCCACCGCGGTCAGCGTCCAATCCGGCCCGCTCACGCGCTCGCCATCGGCCAACACGACGTCCGGCGCATAGCTGGCATCAAAGCCGGCATCGGCGCGCGGGCCATCATCGCTAAGCACCAGCGGCGCACAGCCCACGATCAGCGCGCCCGTCGCCGCCTTCAGCGCCGGTGCCGCCGGCGAATGATCCATGTGCGTGTGGGTGATGACGATATGGCTCACCGTCTCGCCGGCCAGCCCCGCCAGCAACGCCGCGACATGCGCCGGATCATTGGGGCCAGGATCGATCACCGCCACCGTGCCGCGTCCGACGACGAACGTGCCGGTGCCGGTAAAGGTGAACGGCGACGGATTGCGCGCCAGCAGCCGGCGCACCAGCGGCGAACGCTCTGCCAGCACGCCATATTGGCTGTTGTCGGGGTGAGCAGCAAGATCCATGCCCCCCATGTGGCAGCGGCGCGCCGCAATTGAAAGGCCGGCCACTCTTGATAGGATTGCAACCTTGCCGCATGCGTCTGCGAACGAAAGGGCATGGCGATGCAGCAATATGATGTGGTGATCGTGGGTGGCGGCCATGGCGGCGCAGCCATGGCGACGCAATTGCGCCAGCGCGGCCATGCCGGCACCATCGCCATGCTCACCGCCGAGCCGGAGCTGCCCTACGAACGCCCACCTTTGTCCAAGGATTATCTGGCCGGCGAAAAAAGCTTCGATCGCATGCTGCTGCGCCCGCCGGCCTTCTGGGCGGAGCGCAACGTCGAAATCCGCACCGGCACACGCGTCACCGCCGTCGATCCGGTTGCGCAATTGCTCGCCACCACTGCCGGTCCGATCGGCTACACCAGCATGATCTGGGCCGGCGGCGGCGATGCGCGGCGGCTGACCTGCCCCGGCCATGATCTCGCCGGCCTGCACGCCATCCGCACGCGGGCCGATGTCGACGCCCTGGTGCGGGACCTACAGCATTATTCCGGAGCTGTATTGGTCATCGGCGGCGGCTACATTGGTCTCGAATCGGCTGCCGTGCTGACCAAGCTGGGTCACAAGGTCACCCTTTTCGAAGCGCTCGACCGGGTGCTGGCGCGTGTTGCCGGCGCTGACCTGTCCCGCTTCTACGAAGCCGAACATCGCGCCCATGGCGTGGTGATCGAAACCGGCATGACCGTTACCGAAATCACCGGGTCTGCCGGTCGCGCGACAGGCGTGACCCTCGGCGATGGCCGGCATGTCGCGGCAGACGTGATCATCGTCGGCATCGGCATCGTCCCCGCAGTGCAGCCCCTGCTGGCTGCCGGCGCCCAAGGCGGCTCGGTCGGCACGCCCGGCGGCGTGTGGGTGGACGATCATTGCCGCACCACCCTGCCCGGTATCTTTGCGATCGGCGATTGCGCGCTGCATGCCAACGCCTTTGCCGGCGGCGCCGCGATCCGCCTCGAATCGGTGCAAAATGCCGCCGACATGGCCGCCACCGTCGCCCGCACGCTCACCGGCGATCCCGCGCCCTACCGTGCCGTACCGTGGTTCTGGTCCAACCAATATGATCTGCGCCTGCAGACCATGGGGCTGAGTATGGGCCACGACGCCACCGTGCTGCGCGGCGATCCCGCCACCCGCAGCTTCAGCCTCGTCTATCTGAAACAGGGCAAGGTCATCGCGCTGGACTGTGTCAACGCCGCCCGCGATTATGTGCAGGGCAAGGCGCTGGTCGAACAGGGCGTTGCCGTCCCGATCCACGCGCTGGCCGACACCGGCACGCCGCTGAAGGCCTGGCACCCTTCCGCCGGCTGAGGGGAGTGAGCGATGCCGATTGTGCGCCATCCAGGCCAGCATTTGCCCGAAATCACCACCCGCCAGCCGATATCGGCCGCGCCCACCGCCATTGCCGCCTTCGAAGAACAGTTCGGCGGCCGGGCGATCATCGTGCGCCTGCCCGATCCCCCGTTCGGCGGTGCCACCAGCATCGCGGATTTCCTGCCGCCCGGCGTCACAGACACCAAGCGCGGACTCCATGCGCTGGACAAGGCCGACACGTTCAACCTGCTGTGCAGCCCGCCCCAGCATCGCCATCGGCGCCCCCTGCCACGGCGTCGCGCATAATCGATGGCGTGGAGCAGGTAATCGTGACCGTCAGCGGGGCGGCGACGGTGCACGCGCGCCCGCGCGGATGGAAGGGCAGTGCCGACGCTGTCAAAACCGGTCGGGAAGACGGGCCTTCGTTGGCAAGCGATCAGGGCCGGTCGCGGACATTGCGGTTGAAGAAGTCCACCATCTTCCTGAAGGCAAAACGGGTTTGCGGGAGGTTGTCGCTGGCCCAGGCATGGTTGGCGCCGGGCAGGGTGACCAGTTCGAACATCTGTTCGCGCTGGATCATCTGTTCGGCCAGCGTGGTGGTATCGGAATAAAGCACCACCGGATCGCGGGTGCCGTGGATGATCATCAACGGGTCCCTGATGCCCTTGGCCTGATACAGCGCGGATTGCGCTTCGTAACGGGCCGGCATGTCGGGGCCCTGGTAATTGCCCATGATCCACATCTGGGCCGGATAGGCGTGCCACACGTTGGTGGCCGGGGCGCCAGCGATGCCGGCGGCATAGACACCGGGTTTCTTGGCCAGCGACATGATCGTCATAAGCCCGCCATAGCTCGATCCCCACAGCCCCACCCGCCTGGGATCGACAAAGCCCTTGGCGACCAGATGGCGGACCCCGCTTTCAAGGTCGTTGATGTCGGTCTCGCCATAGCTGTGATACTGGCTCTGGTTGTGGGCTCGCCCCTGCCCCCAGGAACCGCGCACGTTCACGTTGAGCACGATATAGCCCTGGGACACGAAATATTGATCGATCCCCCAGGTCGGATGCGCCCGGCGCCCGCCCCACTGGTTGCGGGCGGCATCGGAATAGACCGAACCGACGATCAGCGGATAACGGCGGGCGGGATCATAATTGGCCGGCAGGCTGACCCGGCCGAGCAGGGTCTGGCCATCGACATGGCTGGCAAATTCGATGTAGCCGACCTTGGCCCAAGTCTGCTGCTGGAACTCGGGGCGCGGCGAGTTGGTGACCTGCACCGTGCGGCCCGGCCTGCGCGTATCGACGACATGCAATTCGGGCGGCGTGCTATCGTTGCTGTACCAATCGGCGATCATCGCGAAATCCGGCGAATAGACCGGCTCGTGGGTGCCATGGCCCTGCGGCCCCACCGGCTGCACGGCGCCGCCGGACAGCGGCACACGGTACAGCGACCGGTCCGACAGATAGGATTTGTTGGCGACGAAATGCAGTTGCCGGTTCTTGCGGTCCACCGCAAACGACGCGATTTCCCATTCGCCGCGGGTGATCTGGCGCGGCACACCACCGGCGGTGCGCTGATGATAGAGATGCAGCCAGCCATCGCGATCGGTCAGGATGATCAGGCCATCATCGCCCGGTGCCCAGGCCACCTGCCAGTCGGTGCGCAGATGTTTGGCTTCGCGCAACTGATAGAAGGTTTCCCGCTGGCCGCTGGCCACATCATAAAGGTAGATCGTGTGTTCCTTGGCCTCCATGTCCGAACCACTGACGAACAGGCGCTTGCCATCCCCCGACAGGCCGAAGCCCCAGACGTGGTGCTTGGGATCGGGGCGATCGAACATGCGCACAGCGCCGTTGGCCAAGTTCACCACACCGACCGTGGCCTTCGTCGTTTCTTCGCCCGGGAAGGCCCGGATGACCCGGTTGTTCCGCAATTCGCCCTTGGCATGATAGAAGATGTCGCGTTCCGGCATGGCGATGTCGTCGCTCTGCTCGAAGGCGATGGCGTCCGAACCGTCCGACCAATGGTAATCGCTGACATAGATTTTGGCATTGTCGCTGCCGACCAGCCGCCGGGCCGGGCCAGTGCCAGCAGCGGGCATCACCCACAGATCGCCACCCGCGACATAGGCCAGCGACTGGCCATCCGGCGACACACCCAGCTTGCGGATCCCTTGGCTGTCAGCCGCGATCCGGGCGCTGGTGCCATCGGCAGCTTGGGTGAACAATTGCCCGCCCAGTGTGTAGGCGATGCGGCCATCACCAAGCGCCACGACCTGCCCGATGCCCGCCTGCTCCGCTTTGGCGTCCGTGCCAAGGAAGGTCAGCCGCTGTTTCTGCCCGGTACCGGGATGAAAGCGCCAGACGTCGCGAAAACTTCGGCCATCCGCGTTCCACAGGAACAGCACCGCACCATCCGGCGCCCAGACAAAGCCGACCGGTTCGTTGCCGACAATGCTTTGCGGTTGATACAGCGCATCAAGGGTCAGGCTTGTGCCAGCCACGCTGGCGGTGCCCGCAACCGGCGTGTCCGGCAATCGCTGCGCCGCGGCAGGCAGCGCGCCGATGGAAAGCGCCAGCGCGATCGCGCCGATCCAGATGCTGTGCCTGGTCATCCCGTATGCCCCCCTGATCATGCCGACGCCCAGGCCGCAATCATCGCTTCCAGCACCGCCATCGGCACCGGTCCGGCCTTCAAAACGAGATCGTGGAAGTCGCGGACATCGAAACGGGCGCCCATCCTTGCCCGGGCGGCTTCCCGGGCGCCGACGATGCGATTGGCGCCAACCTTGAAGGAGCAGGCCTGGCCGGGATAGGTGCAATAACGCACAATCTCGCGTTCCGTGGAGAGCGGGGGTTCACCGGCATTTTCCACCATCCATACGGCCGCCTGTTCCGGTGTCCAGCGTTCATGGTGCAGCCCGGTGTCGACAACGATGCGGGCACTGCGGAACAGTTGCGATTGCAGCGCGCCGATGCGGCCGAGGGGATTGTCGGCATAGACGCCGAGTTCATCGGCAACCTGCTCGGCGTAAAGCGCCCAGCCTTCGGTCCAGGCGGAAAAGCCCACCAATTGCCGAAACAGCGGCAGGGCTGGCGCATTGCGCAGGGCGCTGGCCTGATAATGATGCCCGGGCACGCCTTCGTGGTGGACCAGGGTCGGCATCCGCCAGGCGCCATTTTCTTCCGGGTGCAACAGGTTGACCACGATCGTGCCTTTGCCGTTGCTGCCCACGCCCTGGTACATCGCGCCGGGCGATCCGGGCTCCACGCCGGGGTCCATGCGGCGGACCTCCACCGGCTGGACATCGCCGATGTGAAAGCCGTTGCCGAGTTTGGCGGTGGTGGCGGCGATCTGGCGTTGGGCCAGCGCCAGCAGTTGGGCGCGGCCCGCATCGCCGGACACCCGAAAGCGTGGATCGCTGTCCAGAGCCGCCAGGCGCTCGCCGACGCTGCCCTTGCCAAGGCCTTGCGCTTTCAGCAGGCCGTCGATCTCGGCGGCAAGCGCGCGGCACTGGGCGAGGCCTTCGCGGTGCAGATCGCCCGGCGCAACATCGGTGGTGGTGTTGGCGCGCAGGGCCGACGCATAATAGGCTTCGCCATCCGGCAGCCGCCACACCCCGCCGATATCGGATGCGCGCGGCCGCAGCGATGCCAGCGCCGCGATCTGGCGATCCAGCGCGGGCACGATGCGGGTGCGCAGGATGGTTTCGGCGCGCGCCGTCACATCAGGATAATTTTGCGCAGCGATCCGCGCCAGCATCGGGGCGATCAGGCGGCTCTGGGCCGGGTTTTCGTCACGCAGCGCCTGCATTTGCGGGATGGTGCGATCGATGACAAAGCCCGGCGGCGCCACGCCCTGGGCGGCATCGTGGCGGATCCATTCGGTTTCCTGATCGAGCGCCGTGGCAAAGCCATCGAGCCGCGCCAGCCAGTAATCGACATCGGCCGGCGCAGTCAGCGGTTGCCGTTCGCCGAGCGAACCCGGCAGCCAATACCAGGCGCCGCCCATCTGCTGCACGACATAGGGGCTGGGCCGCAGATTGAGATCGACGGCACCATAACGGCCGAGCAGATCATCGAGCGTGGCATAGACAAAGCGCGCCACGTCATAATCGAGCGCTGCGGTGGGCGAGAGGGCGGCACGATCGATACCGGACAGTTCGAGCAGCGCGAACTTGACCGCGGCACGATCGCCGGTGCGAGCGGCCAGCGAACGATCGTTCAGCCGTGAGCGCAGCGCCGGATCGGCGCCGGCCGCCCGCCGGCCGCTGCTGGCCTCTTGCGGCATGCGGCGCAGATAGGCTTCGGCATGCCGCTGCAGCATGGCTGCCAGCGCGGCGTCTGCTCCGTCTGCGGCAAAGGCCGGCAACGCGCCGCCGAGCGCGAGCATCGCTGCGCCCTGCAGGAAATTGCGCCGCTCGATCATGTCATCCTCCGCATGCAGGCTGCCGGAATAGCGTGACAACCCGCTTACTCTCAAGCGCAGAATGCCCCCGTTCGTTCGCAAGGCGAACAAATTTGCCGAAAGCGCACGAGAAGGCCAGCGCGCGCTTTCTGCTTCCAGCGCACGCCGGCGGGCTTTAAGTGCGGTGCAATATTGCCGCAGGAGTCGCCCCGCATGTCTGCTGATCGCACCGCTGATCCCATTGTCATTTCCGCTTACGCCCGCACGCCGATGGGTGGTTTTCAGGGGGCACTGTCGGGCGTGAGTGCCACGCAGCTCGGCGCGGCGGCGGTGCGGGCGGCGGTGGAACGTGCCGGCGCGGCGGGGGAAGCCATCCAGCAGATCATCATGGGCTGTGTGCTTCCGGCGGGCTTGGGCCAGGCGCCAGCGCGGCAGGCGGCGTTGGGCGCCGGCTTGCCGCTGGGCATCGAGGCGACCACTGTCAACAAGATGTGCGGCAGTGGCATGCAGGCCACGATCATGGCGCATGATGCGATTGCGGCGGGCAGCGCCGATATCATCGTGGCGGGCGGCATGGAGAGCATGACCAATGCCCCCTATCTGCTGACCAAGCATCGCGGCGGCGCGCGCATCGGCCATGATGCCATCAAGGATTCGATGTATCTGGATGGGCTGGAGGATGCCTTTGATCCCGGCCGCTTGATGGGCAGTTTTGCCGAGGAATCGGCGCGGGATTACCAGTTCACCCGGAGCGCGCAGGATGAGTTCGCACTGGCCAGCCTGGCCCGGGCGCAGGCGGCGATTGCCAGCGGCGCCTTTGCTGGCGAGATCGTGCCAGTCACCATTTCGGCGCGCGGCGGCGATGTGGTGATCGATACCGACGAACAGCCCGGCAAGGCGCGGCCGGACAAGATCCCCACGTTGAAACCAGCCTTTGCCCGGGATGGCACGATCACCGCGGCCAATGCCTCCTCCATTTCCGATGGTGCGGCGGCGCTGGTGATCACGCGGGCCAGCGTGGCCGAGGCGCACGGGATGGCCGTACAGGCGCGCATCGTTGCCCATGCCGCCCACGCCCATGAACCCGGCAAGTTCACCACCGCGCCGGTCCCCGCAATCCGCAAGGTGCTGGCGAAGGCCGGCTGGAGCGTGGCCGATGTCGATCTGTTCGAAGTGAACGAGGCATTTGCCGCGGTGGCGATGATTGCTATGCACGATCTGGCCATCCCCCACGAAAAGCTCAACATTCACGGCGGCGCCTGTGCGCTGGGCCATCCGATCGGCGCGTCAGGCGCGCGCATCATCGCCACGTTGCTGGCGGCGCTGGAGCGGACCGGCGGCAAGCGCGGCGTGGCGGCCCTGTGCATCGGTGGCGGCGAAGCCACGGCCATTGCAGTGGAGCGAATCTGATGAACGAATTGAACGGCAAGCGCGCGGTCGTGACCGGTGCGACCAGCGGCATCGGGCTGGCGATTGCCACCGCGCTGGCCCAGGCCGGCGTGCGCGTGATGATCAACGGCTTTGGCGACGAAGCGCAGATCGCAGCGGCGCGGGCGGCGGCGGGGGACGCGCTTTACCACGGTGCCGACATGTCGAAACCGGCCGAAATCGCCGATCTGTTCGCGGTCGCACAATCGGAACTGGGCGGCGTCGACATCCTGGTCAACAATGCCGGCATCCAGTTCGTTTCGCCGGTGGAGGATTTCCCGGCCGCGAAATGGGATGCGATCCTGGCCATCAATCTGTCGTCCGCCTTCCACACCAGCCGGCTGGCAGTGCCGGGCATGAAGGCCAGTGGCTGGGGCCGGATCATCAACACCGCGTCGGCGCACAGCCTGGTCGCCTCACCGTTCAAATCCGCCTATGTCGCCGCCAAGCATGGCCTGGCCGGCTTCACCAAGTCGATTGCGCTGGAACTGGCGACGCATGGCATCACCGCCAACTGCATATCGCCCGGTTATGTTTGGACGCCGCTGGTCGAACGGCAGATCCCCGACACGATGGCCGCACGCAAGCTGACCCGCGAACAGGTGATCAACGACGTGCTGCTGACGGCGCAACCGACCAAGCAGTTCGTGACCGTAGAGCAAGTGGCGGCGGCGGCAATGTTCCTGTGCAGCGATGCCGCCAGCCAGATCACCGGCGCCAACATCAGCATGGATGGCGGCTGGACCGCTGCCTGAGACGGTGGCGTGAATTATCCCCGTTATCCCCGTTATCCACAGGCCAAAGGGCAAATATTTCATTTTGACGACTCAGCCCATGGTGAGACCATTCACCTGTAGCCGGGAATTGACGGCGGCGGAAACGCCAAAGGAAATGAACCGGTTATGGCGTGACGGCGTGAGAAATCCACTCGACGAGAGGGGATTTGGCGCGAGCGACATGTCGAACCGGGCAGTCGGCCCGTTGAAAAACCGTTCTGATGCAAATCAGGACGCACAACAGCGGAATGATCGGTCGGTTCAGGGCTGAAAGCCAGGCCAGGTGGCCAGGATCAGCGGGTTCGCCCGCCGGATCGGGAACACGGGACTGGTGACAGCCAGCAGGCTGCAACGCCAGCCCAGGCGCAAGGCAGGCCCGCAAGTGCGTGCTATCGCGCATGCAGGGCTGGCCCCAGGCGAGGGATGGGCAGGCAGCCTGGGCCAGAAGCCCGCGAGGAAGATCGGCGCCTTGGCGCTGGACAGACAAGCGGCGCAGGAAGGTCCGGCAAGGGTGACGAGACGGCTCCGCCGAGCCGCCCCGCCACCCATTGCGAAAGTGCCGGAAAGACGGTGCGACCGCCGTGGCCGCCCCAGCTGCGCCCGCAAGGGCTCGGGCAGGAGAGCGCAGGCGAGCAGCCGGACAAGACGGCACGACATAGTGGCCGCTGGTGGCGACACCAGCGGCCATTTTGGTGCGCAGCGCCGCGAGCGCGCGTGCCGCGCGCCGACAGGCGCCAGCACGGCCAGCGAGCAAAAAGGGCGGCACTCCAGCCGCCTTTTTTGACTCGTCTGACGGCGCGGCCTTGCCGCGCTCTTTCTTGCTTCCTTCCTCATTGCCTGAAGCGGACCCGGCGGCTCTGCCGCCGGCCGCGCCCGCATGCACGAAACCCGCCCCCGACGGCACTGCCCCACCCCCTCCCCCTCCCCTGAAGGGGAGGGGAGCAAGTCAAGGCGTCACATCCGGCGGCAAATCGCCCGCCATGCTGGCCGAAACCTTTTCCGCCGCTTCCATCGCCCGCAGCAGATTGCCGCCGGCGATCTTCTCGCAATCGGCCTCGCTATACCCGCGGCGCAGCAGTTCGGCGATCAGGGCGGGGTATGTCTCGACGCCTTCCAGCCCGGTGGGGGTCGATCCGATGCCATCCAGATCGCCGCCGATGCCGACATGATCGATACCCATCGCCTTCACCAGATGCTCGATATGATCGGCGACATCCTTGATGCTGACCGGCGGCTCCGGATTTTTCGCGTCCCATTCCGCCATGCCTGCGCCCTGGCGGGGCAGATCGGCGATATACTGCGCCGCCAGCCGCTGGCGTTCGCCGCCCCGCGCCGCTTCCCAGGCCTGACGCGGGCCATTGATGAAGCCGGGCACATAGGTCGCCATGATCACGCCGCCATTGGCCTTTACCAGCGGCAGCACATCGTCGGGCACATTGCGCACATGATCGGCCAGCCCGCGCGCCGACGAGTGGGAGAAGATCACCGGCGCCTTCGTGGTGGCCAGCACCGCCTTCATCGTGCCGGGCGAGACGTGGGAGAGATCGACCAGCATGCCGATGCGGTTCATTTCGCGGATCACCGCCTTGCCATAATCGCTGAGCGGCTGCGGGCGCGCCGGTTCATTGGCGCTGTCCGCCCAGTCATTATGCTTGGTGTGGGTCAGCGTCATGTAACGCACGCCCAGCGCGTGGTACATACGCAACACCGGCAGACTGTTGTCGATCTGGCTGCCGCCCTCCACGCCCAGCAAGCTGGCGACCTTGCCGGTTTTCTGGATGCGGCGGATGTCGGCGGCGGTGCCGGCAAGCTCGAAATCGCCCGGATATTTCGCCACCAGCCCGTGCACGATATCAATCTGTTCGATGGTGGATTTCACCGCCTGTGGGCCGGTAACAGATGCCGGCACATAAACGCTCCAGAACTGCCCGCCCACGCGGCCCTGATGCAGGCGCGGGATGTCGGTCATCAACGGCCGCTTGTATTGCCGGCTGTCGCTTTTCAGATCCTGCTGCCACCAGCCCTCACCGAAACTGCCGCGCAGCGCGCCTGGCCAATCATTATGCCCATCGATGATCGGCTGGCGCTTCAGCACCGCCTCGGCGCGCTTCAGAAACGGGTCTTCCAGCGCCAGCGCCGGGGTTGCCACGGCGGCCAGCAAGGCAGCGATCAGGAACTTGTGCATCATGGCACCCACTGTGGCACCGTGCCGCCCTCTCTTGCAAGACAGGTGACGGCCCCGCCCCATTGGCCACATAACGTAGGCGATCACCAGTTCGGAGAATGACAATGCTCGAAGCTGCCGACCGCCGCGTTTATGGCCCCGATGAAGCCGCGTTCCGCGATACGGTGCGCAAGGTGTTCGACAAGGAATTGATCCCCAATCTCGACCGTTACGAGGAAGAGGGCCTGGTCGATCGCAATTTCTGGCGCGCGTGCGGCGATGCCGGGCTGCTCTGCCCCGGCGTACCAGAGCAATATGGCGGCCTCGGCCTCGATTTCCGCTACAACGCGATTGTCGATGAGGAGCTTTCCTATGCTGGATCGTCGGCCGGGATCACGCTTCAGTCGGACATCATCGCCGATTATCTGATCGCCTACGGGTCGGAAGAGCAGAAGCAGAAATATCTGCCCAAGATGATTTCCGGAGAGATCATCACCGCCATCGCCATGACCGAGCCTGGTGCGGGCAGCGACTTGCAGGGCGTGAAGACCACCGCGAAAAAGGATGGCAATCACTATGTCATCAACGGCTCGAAAACCTACATCACCAACGGCCAGAACGCCGATCTGATCATCGTCGTCGCCAAGACCGAGCCGGACAAGGGCGCCAAGGGCACCTCGCTGATCCTGGTCGAAGCCGACCGTGAAGGCTTCGCGCGTGGCCGCAACCTCGACAAGATCGGCCAGAACAGCGCCGACACCTCGGAACTGTTCTTCAACGATGTCCGCGTGCCGATGACCAATTGTCTGGGCGAGGAGAACATGGGCTTCATCTATCTGATGAGCCAGTTGCCGCAGGAGCGCCTGTCCATCGCCATCTCTGCCCAGGCCGGCGCCCAGCGCGCCTTTGATGAGGCGGTGAAGTTCGTCAAGGATCGCAAGGCGTTCGGCAAGACGGTGTGGGATTTCCAGAACACCAAATTCGTGCTGGCCGGGCTGAAAACCGAACTGCAGGTCGGTTGGGCGCATATCGATTGGGGCCTGCAAAAACTGATCGAAGGCAAATTGACCGCGGCCGAAGCCAGCGCCGCCAAATTGTGGCACACCGAATTGCAGGGCCGCGTCTGTGACGAAGCGCTGCAACTGCACGGTGGCGCCGGCTACATGAACGAATATCCCATCGCCCGCCTGTGGCGCGACGCCCGCGTGGCGCGCATCTATGGCGGCACCAGCGAAATCATGAAGGAAGTGGTCAGCCGCACGATCTGATCGGCCGGCCCCGCGGCAATTGCGGCATTAACAGGCATGGCCATGTCGGGTTTCTGCCCTTAACCGGACGCAATCTGCTGCCATATGGGTGTCATGAGAGCTGATGCGTCGTTGATGAGTGTGAGTGCGGCACGCGCCGTCGAGCCGTGCCCACCGGCAGCGCTGCGGATTGCGGCTGGCGAAGTCGTGCGCGATCCGTCAGTCGAAGACCGAGCCATGATCCAGCGCGCGGCCACGATCGGCCGCGAGTTGGGTGCCTACAAGCCCGTCGTCTATTGGGTCGATACGCTGGCATCGGCTTTGGTTGGCTGGGGCGCGCTGGCGGCGTTGATGCTGCTGCCGGGCTTGCCGCTGGCGGCGGCACTGGCGCTTGGTCTGGTCGCCGTGCTCGGCATTTATCGCCTGGGCAGCTTCATTCATGAAATCACCCACATGAAGGTCGATAGCGTGCCCGGCTATCGGCTGGGGTGGAACCTGATCGCCGGCATCCCGCTGATGATCCCCAGCTTCATGTACGAAGGCGTGCACACGCTGCATCATGCCCGCAACCGCTACGGCACGGTGCGCGACCCGGAATATATGGCGCTGGCGCTGAAGCCAAAATACAGCCTGCCGCTGTTCGTGGCTGTGTCGGCGTTGGGGCCGATTGCGTTGTTTGCCCGCTGGGCTGTGCTGGCGCCCCTGTCGGTGCTGGTGCCTGGGCTGCGCCGTACGATCGAAGCGAAATTTTCGGCGCTGGCGATCAATCCGGATTTCCGCCGCGATCCGGTTACCGGCGCGGCCCGGCAGCGCTGGCAATTGCTGGAGGCGGCGACGTCGCTGTTGGCCATCGCCATCCTGGTTGGTGTCGCCACTGATGTAATCCCGCTGCGCGCCTTCCTGATCTGGCTTGGCGTGTTGTCGGCCAGCATGGTGATCAACCAGGTGCGGACGCTGGCGGCCCATCTGTGGGAAAATGATGGCAGCCAGATGAGCATCACCGCGCAATATCTGGATAGCGTGAACGTGCCGCCACCGGCGCTGTTGCCAGTGCTGTGGGCACCGGTCGGCCTGCGTTATCACGCGCTGCACCATCTGCTGCCCGGCCTGCCCTATCATGCGCTGGGCGAAGCGCACCGGCGTCTCGCCGCTGAGCTGCCAGCCGACAACGCCTTTCACCGTGGCAATCACCGTGGCCTGGCGCCGGTGGTGGCGCGGCTCTGGGCTGGCGCCGGAGCCGCACGCGCTTAGAGTTGATTGCAGTTTGGTTGAAGCGTCTCGGCTCCCTCCCTTCAAGGGAGGGCGACTCGGCGCCAGCCGAGCGGGGTGGGTGATCCTGCCTGTGGCCATACTTTGCACCCACCCCGGGCCTCGCCTGCGGCTCGTCTCTCGCCCTCCCTTGAAGGGAGGGAGCTTTGTGGCTGCAACTTGAAAGCGGTCGACCCTAGGGCCGGGTCACGCCGGCTGGCCGTGGGCCTCCAGCCATTTTGCCACCCGGCCCGTCGCCATTTCAACCAGATGCGGCGCCATGTTTTCCGGCGGCGGCGGATAGCTGGTGAAGTCGCGCGATTCGCTCAACACCTGATCGCCGCGGGCGATCACGAAGCCTTCCCAGCCCTTGTCACGCACCGCGTTGCAGGTGTCGGTGTAATGATGCAGCCCGCCGGCATAGGCCATGAATCGGCGCGGTTTGCCGGGCACGTTGGCGCCCATGTACCAGCTATTGGCTTGCGGCAGCAGGGTCATCGCCGCGGTCTGGTCGCAGTGATCGGTCCATAGCTTCTCGGCTTCCAGGCTGGCCTCGATGCGGCCGGCCTGGCTGGCGTTCAGCGCGGCGATGATGTCGGCGACATACTCCACATGCTGTTCGATGCTGTTGATCATGTTGGTCAGCACCGAAGGACTGCCGGGGCCGGTGATCAGGAACATGTTGGGGAAACCGGCAACCATCAGGCCGAGATAGGTTTCCGGGCCGGCCGCCCAATGATCCTGGATGGTTTCACCGCCCACGCCGCGAATGTCGATGCGCTCGATGGCGCCGGTCATCGCGTCGAATCCGGTCGCCAGCACCACCGCATCGAAATCATGGGCTGCGTTCTGGGTCTGGATGCCGGTCGCCGTGAAACGAACCAGCGGATCGGCGCGCAGATCGACCAGACTGACATTGTCGCGATTATAGGTGGCGTAATAGCCGGTATCGACGCAGGGGCGCTTGGTGGCGAACGGGTGATCCTTGGGCGTCAGCATGTCGGCAACCTTGGGATCCTTCACCTGTTCGCGGATCTTGCCGGCCACGAATTCATGCACCATCCGGTTGGCTTCAGGATCGATGGCGGAATCGGCAAAGGCCCCCAGGATGCGGAAGCCGCCCCACGCCCAGCGCCGCTCCAGTTCCGCCGTGATCTCTTCCGGCGCCGTGTGGATCAGGATGGAATCTTCCCGGGCTTCATTCCAGAACCCGCCGACGGTGCGGCGCGATCGGGCGCGATAGGCGCGCGGGTCGGCCAGCCATTCGTGGAAATCGGCTTCGGGGATTGGGCCATTGTGGGCCGGCATGGAATAATTGGGGGTGCGCTGGAAGACGGTGAGGTGCGAGGCCTGTTCGGCGATGATCGGGATGGATTGGATCGCCGATGAGCCGGTACCAATGATGCCCACGGTCTGTCCGCTGAAATCCACGCCGCCGTGCGGCCAGCGCGAGGTCCGGTAAATCTGGCCCTGATAGTCCTCGATGCCGGGGAAGGTGACATCGGTGGGCACCGACAGGCAGCCGGTGGCCATCACGACGAAGCGGGCGGGCAGGGTTTCACCGCTGTCCAGGGTCACATCCCAACCGTCTGCATCGGCATCCCAATGTGCGGCGGTGACGCGCGTGTTGAAACGGATGTCGCGGCTGAGGTCGAAACGCTCGGCGACATGATTGGCATAGGCGAGCAATTCGGGCTGGGGCGCATAGCGTTCGGACCAACGCCAATCACGCTCCAATTTCTCATCAAAGCCGAAGCTATATTCCAGGCTCTGGATATCGACGCGGGCGCCCGGATAGCGGTTCCAGTACCAGGTGCCGCCGACACCGCTGCCAGCCTCCGCCACCTGCACCTTCAGGCCTTGCTGCCGGCACTTCAGCAACATGTACATGCCGGAAAAGCCGGCGCCGACAATCAGCACATCCAGTCGTTCAGCCATGATCTTGCCCTTTCCCACGCGATGCCCCTCCCCAGGGACGATATGGCAGACGCTACCACGCGTGCTGGGTTGGCAAAGCTGGGAATATTGGGTGCGACAGGCCGTGCATGAAAAAAAAGGCCCGGCATCGTGGCGATGCCGGGCCCGTGTTTTGGCTTTTGCCTGATCAGGCTGCCGGTTTTTGCAAGCTGGCCGCTGCGGCGGTTTCCGCCGGCATTGCCGCCGGGGCAGCAACCGGTGCCGCAGCCACCACCGGCGCAGCCGCAGGCGCAGCATCATAGCTGCCCTTCAGTGCCGGATAGTCCTTCAGCATCTTGTAGCCACCCAGCGGCTTGTTCACACCCTGGTGGCAGGTGGTGCAGTTCACCTTGAGCGGATCGCCGTGCGGACCGCGGCGGTTGCCATAGGGACCCTTGCCATTGACCGGCCAGATATCACCCAGCGCCGTGATATAGTTGTTGTTGATATCCCGCACCATGCGGATGCCATACCAGGCACCAACACGCTGTGGCCGGCTGTCTTCCCACTTCGCGAAATTGTTCGAGTTGTGGCAGAAGCTGCAATTGACGCCCAGGCCCTGGCTCATGTGCATCATGAGGCCGTAGGTTTTTTCCGTGCTCTGGATCGACGCATTGCTGGCCTTGGTCGGGAAAGCCTTGCCACCCACCCGGATATTGTCCTTGCCGGCCAGATAATCGGTGAACGGATCATAAGCGAGGCTGGCATAGGCCACCGTCTGCGCGGGGGTGTTGCCGCCACGCTTGTTGCCCGTCAGCGTGCCGGGATCAGGCACAGCGGTCGACCAGTTGTAGGTCGGCACCGGCTTGCCGCGGTGACACGTCCAGCAGGTCACACCGGCATTTTCCTGACCAGCAAAGTGCGGAACCCACTCGGCATTCACCTTGCGCGTCATCTGCAACATCTTGCGCGCCACGACCTTGGTGTATTTTTCGTCCGACGCCATGTTCTCCGGATTATGGCAATAAGTGCAGCCGGCATCCGGAATGTCGCTGCCATCGGGCGACACCCAGGTGGTCATTGCCTGCATCAGATAGTTGAACTCGTCGACCGAGACATCGCCCAACACCTGAACATTCTCATAGGCCGTGCCCGACTTGTCGCCAGAGATCATCTCCGCCGTCAGCTCGTACGGCGGTGCCGGAATCTCACCGACCTTTGCCTTGCTGTCCGGATCGCTGATCAGGACGAGGGCGGTGCCACGATAGCCCACCTGCTCCTGTTCCTTGGGCCCGAACTCGCAGCCCGCCAGCAGCAACGCTGGCAGCGCGATGGCAACAAGCTTGTTCAGCGCGTTCATTGCGGTGCTCCCGGAAGCGTGGCCGGATCGATGACGCCGGTCGCAGGATATTCCAGCGCAAACCCGTGCTGGACAGCCCAGAGATACCAATTGTCGACGACCGTACCGGTCAGAAGGATGCCGATGCCACCGGTAAGCGTCGTCAGCACGGCGAACCACCAGGCCCAGCGGTGGATGGATTCCATGGTGGCGTTCCAGCCCATGGTCCAGCGCCAGAACAGCGCCGCGCGCTCCGATGCGGTACCGCGGTCGGTGATCTGCTCGATTTCGCGCTCACCGCCATAGCGGCCGACGGCCAGAATTGTGGCGCCGTGCATGGCGAACAGCAGGGTCGAGCCATAAAGGAAGACGATGCTGAGGGCATGAAACGGATTGTAGAACAGATTGCCGTAGCGGATCGAGAAGGCCGCCGTCCAATCGAGGTGCGGGAAGATGCCGAACGGCACGGCTTCGGCCCAGCTGCCCATCATCATCGGGCGGATGAACCCAAGCACGAGATACAGCCAGATCGCCGAACCGAACGCCCAGGCCACATGCGTGCCCATGCCGAGTTCCTTGGCGCGCACATAGGTGCGGGCCCACCACAACAGGATGGAAGCCGTGAGGAAGAAGCCGGCGGCAATCCACCAGCCGCCTTCATTCAGCGGCACGTTGGCCGTGAAGCCATATTTGGCAGGCGGCGGTTCCAGCGCCAGCCAGAAGAACTGCCGCACGAACTGGATCGGATCCCAGTTCACCGACGCGGCCATGTTCAGGCCCATGATTTCGATGGCGATGAAGCCGCAGAGCAGCGAGGCAACGCCGAGGGTGCCAAGGTAGACAGGCCCGATCTGGGCACCGCCCAGCTTGCCCATCAACCAGGAGGTACCGAACGGCCCGAAACGACTGTCGTTGTTGGGGCCCAGCGGCACACCGGGTTCCAACTCACCCCTGAGTTGGACCTGCGTGAAGATGTTTTGATAAGCCATGATGCTTGTCCGTCCTCAACGCCAGATCGGCAGGTTGAGCCACCAGGTCCACCATTCCGGCCAGCCACGCGACCAGAAAGGACCTGAGATGATGATGCACACCGCGCTCCAGAAACCGGCGTTCATCGCCAGCAACAGGCCCACACGGTGAATGCCCAGCGTACCGACCGAATAGCCGATCAGATCGCGGAAGAACGTATCTTCATATTCCGGCGACTTGACGGTTTCACCCTTGGCCGGGTTCACCGCAGACAGCACCAGCGCGCCGTGCAAGCCAAGCGCAAGCGTGGTGGTGAAGAAGAAGCTCACCGCCAGCATGTGCGCCGGGTTGTAGTGGAAATGCAGATACTGATAGCCGGTGTTCGACACCCAATCGAGGTGCGGGAAGATACCATAGGGGAAACCATGGCCCCAGGCGCCCATCAACAGCGGGCGGAACACCACGAGAGTGACATAGGCGAAGATGGCCATCCCGTACGCTGCGGGCACATGATAGCCCATGCCCAGCTTGCGACAGATTTCCACTTCACGCAGCGCCCAACTGACGAAAGCGCCGATCGCGCAGATTGTCACGATCTGCCAGATGCCACCTTCCTTCATCGGTGCCAGGGACAGGCCGTAGCTCAGGTCCGGTGGCGCGATGTTGATCAACCAGGGGTTCCATGTCGGACCAATGGCGGCGCCATACAGGATCAGGAATGTACCAAGCGCCGAAAAAAACAGCGTCGTGACTCCGAAGAACCCGACATAAAAGGGGCCGACCCAGAAATCGAAGAGGTCACCGCCGATGAGCGTGCCGCCTCGTACTCGATATTTACGTTCAAAACTCAGCACTGCCATGGCGCATCTCCTCCTCGACCCTGCAACTCACGCCGGCACATTACCGATCGGCAATCTATCCGAAGACGGATGGGCGGGCGTTGTGACAAACCCGCCCATCACGTCAACAGAATCAGCCGGTCGGGCTGCCTGACCTGAGTCAGGCGGCCTGATTGGCTTCGATCACCGCTGCGGAAGCGGCCGGCTCTGCACCATCGAGCCAGTTGTAGCGTTCGGTGCTCAGCAGGATGAAGTGGATCAGGATCGCCAGCGTGAACAGGAACACGGCCAGGGCGGTCAGGATGCGCTGCGGATTGAATGTTTGCCAGATTTTCCACATTGTCGTCGCTCCTTAAGCCCGGGGCGCAGCGGCGCCGGAAGCGTCCGCTTGCTGGATCTGGTGGATTTCCGTGGCTGCGAAGGCGCGCTTCGAACCCAGCCAAGGACGCCACACCCAAACCAACCAGTGGGCGATCACCGCCACGATCACAAAGAACGCCATCGACACGACGAAGCCCCGGTGGAACTCCTTCGCTTCGGCGTCGGTCAGGTAGGTACCTGGACCAATCTTGTTGTCACTCATGCCTTTTCCTCCGATGGTTCCGCCGCACGAGGCCGTCATAGCCCCGCCCGACCGGCGGCTTTGCGGCGTAGGATGATTCCACCGCAAAGTATTTGAGACCTGTTGGGGAACCCCCCGCAAGGCCAATTCCGTCTCTGCCAACCATGGCAAGTTTGTAATGGTTTGAAAAGGGGAACATGGCCCGATTCACGCCGCTTGTGCTTCATAAAGTCGCGCGGCAGCATGTAGCCGGTCGATTGTTACGATTTTCTCACCTGCGTCGCGGGTCGCACGCTCCGCCGCGTCCCGCAAACGCTTGGCCGCAGAGATTCGCACCAGCACCGGTTCCTTGTCCACCAGCCTGTCGAGCGCCGACCGGGCATCGTCTTCCCACATCACCGCTTCCAGCAGCTTCGATGGCGTGGCATCCGCCTTGTCCATCATCGTGGACAGCGGCAGGATGAAGAACAGCGCATCGAACAGCGCGTTGCAGACTTCCTGCACGATCCAGGTGCACCCGGCATAGCCCATGAACGGCGTGCCGGTGTGGCGCCGGATGGCAGCGCCGGGGAAGCTGGCGTTGATGTAGATGGAGCGGCTGTTGGCCTCTGCCATGTACATGCGCTCGTTATAGCTGCCGAACACGATCAGCGGGCTGGAGGTGCGGATCGCCTCGCGCACGGCCTGGTTGTCGGGCTTGATGCCGGCATTGCGCTGGAAATCGAACACGCAGGGCATGCCCATATCGTCTTCCAGGAACACCTTCATGCCACGCGCATAGGTTTCCGTGGCCACGATGCCAAAGCTGGCGGTGGCAAAGAAATCCTGGGTCACGCTGCGCCACAGGTCCCACAAGGGCTTGATGGTGGTGTGCTTTTCCTTCTCGATGAACGGTTCCGGGTCCACCCCGGTCAACTCGCCCAGCTTGCGCAGGAAGGCGGTGGTGCTCGACAATCCGATCGGCGCCTGCAGGTAAGGCCGCTCGAGGGTCTCGCACAGGTTGCGGCCCCATTCGCGGTACATGCACACGTTCACCGATGCGTCGGCCAGCCGGCGGATGTCGGCAAGGTGCGTGCCCAGCGGGAACACCATGTTGACTTCGCAGCCCACGCCTTCGATCAGCCGGCGGATCTCCGCCAGGTCGGATGGCATGTTGAAGGTGCCATATTGCGGCCCGATGATGTTGACGAGCGGCTTCTCGCCCTCCTTGCGCACCTTGGGCGCCGGCATCTTCTTCGGCCCGAATTCCTTCCACAGCCAGGTCAGCGCCCGGTCGGCAGACTGCCACTGATCCTCATCGATGGTGCGCGGCAGGAAGCGCACGATGCTGGTGCCTTCCGGTGTCACGCCGCCGCCGATCATCTCGGCGATGGAGCCGGTCACCACCACCGACGGCAGCGTTGGATCCAGCGTCTTCCACGCCCGCTTCATGGCGCCTTCGGTACCGGTCTTGCCGAGTTCTTCCTCGGCAAGGCCGGTGACGACGATGGGCAGCTCGTGCGGCGGCAGGCCGTCGGTATAATGCAGCACCGAGGTGACGGGGAGGTTCTCACACCCCACCGGGCCATCGATGACGACTTGCAGGCCCTTCACCGAGGTGAAGCTGTACACTGCACCCCAATAGCCGCCTGCCCGATCATGGTCCAATACCAACATGGCTCAGTTCCCGATCGCTTCGCTCGCCTTGGCGGCGGCGATCATCTTGCCAGCGAACTTCTTCTTGAACTCCGGCCGGTCCACCGGAACATCTTCCCAGATGCCGGCGGCATGGCCTTCGCCAACGCCGTTGAAAAAGCCCTTCATCATGTCGAACCGGCTCTTGTTGCCGAGCGCGGCATTGATGACCTGCGCCAGGCTGCCGGCACCCGCCGGACCCATCAACGGGCGGGCGGAGATCAGGTTGGTGAAATACAGGCCAGGCGTCGCCTTGGTCTTGGCATGCTGCACCACCGGCGTCGTGCCGATGGCCAGATCGGGGCCATATTCCTCGACCGCGGCAATGTCCTGCTCCAGGCTGGCACGATACTGGATGCGCGTGCCCTTGGCTTCCAGCCACTCGCGATCCGGATCAGACCATCTGGTGCGCGGGCAGGCGGTGCCGACATAGGGCACATCGGCGCCGCTTTCGATCAGCAGCCGTGCCACCAGCAGTTCGGAACCTTCATAGCCCGAAACGGTGATGCGCCCCTTGATCGGCTTGGCCGACAGCGCGCCGACAATGGCGGGCAGCCACTTGTTCTGCGCGGCGGCCACCTTGTCGGCCGACAGGCCGAAGGCGTCGCCGATGGCCGCCAGCCAGGCCGCGGTACCGTCACGGCCGACCGGCGCCGAACCCACGATCGTGCGCCCGGCCGCTTCGAATTCGCGGACGGCCGCCGTGTAGAACGGGTGGATTGCCGCCACCACCGGCGAAGCCAGCGCAGCATAAAGCTCACGCCATTCGCGCGTTGGCACGACGGGACCGGTGGTGAGGCCCATCGGCTCCAGCATCATCGAGATCCCCACCGGATCGGCCGGGAACATCTCACCCAGCAGGGTCACGGTCGGCTTGTCGGGCATCACGGCCGGCGCCGCGACCGGGCCGGCCATGATTTCCTCACGCGCATATTTCAGCATGGCGCCGGCCAGCACATCCTTGGCTTCGGCATGGGTCGGCACCCCGAAACCCGGCACATCGATGCCGATGATGCGCACGCCGTTGATGGCATTGGGCAACAACTGCAACGGCACGCCCGACGCCGTCGGCACGCACAAATTGGTCACCACGATGGTATCGTACAGCGCCGGGTCGGCCATGTCGTGGACGGCCTCGCGAATGTCCTCGAACAATTTGCCGGTGACCAGCGTTTCCGAATTGAACGGCACATACCCAACCGTGCGCCGCGCCCCATAGAAGTGCGAGGTGAAGGTGAGGCCATAGACGCAGCAGGCCGAGCCGGACAGGATCGTGGCCGTGCGGCGCATGCGCAGGCCGACCCGCAACGAGCCGAACGCCGGGCACATGGACTGCGGCTGATCATGCGGACCCTTGGGGTAATCGGCCGCATAACGGTCGAGCACCTCGGTCTTGCCGGCCTTGGCCGCCGCGTCGCGCATCGTGTCGGCCCCGGCGTGGCAGCCGGCGCCTTCAAGGGGTGGGGCGCCCTCCGGGGCAGCGGTGACAAGATCCTCAGACATTGTCGTACACCACTTCCAGGCTCGGCTTCGTCTCGAAGACGCCGCCGCGCATGTCGGCCTGGGTTGCCGGCTTCAGCGTGAAGTTGCCGCCAGTATCTTCGGGCTTGAACAGCGCCAGCAGGCCATCCTGATCGAGTGGTTTCGGCCGCACCGGCGGCGCGGTTTCGACATTTTCGGCAAGCTGGGCAAACAACGGGCCCCACTGGCTGTCGGGCGTGCCGATGATCTGATAATTGGCCGATTTCTTGCGGATATCGTCGTGTGCGGGGATGCTGACCAGCACCGGAATGCCAACCGCTTCGGCAAAGGCCTGCGCTTCGCCGCTGCCGTCATCCTTGTTGATCAGGATGCCGGCCACCCCGACATTGCCGCCCATCTTGCGGAAATACTCGACCGCCTTGCAGACATTGTTGGCAACATAGAGCGATTGCAGATCGTTCGAACCGACCACGATCACCTTCTGGCACATGTCGCGGGCGATCGGCAGGCCGAAGCCGCCGCACACCACGTCGCCCAGGAAATCGAGCAGCACATAATCGAAGCCCCAATCATGGAAGCCCAATTTTTCTATGGTTTCAAAGCCATGGATGATGCCGCGACCGCCGCAGCCACGGCCGACTTCCGGCCCGCCCAGTTCCATCGCGAACACGCCGTCGCGCTGGAAGCAGACATCCTCGATGGACAATTCTTCGCCGGCAAGCTTCTTGCGGGACGAAGTCTCGATGATCGTCGGCGTCGCCTTGCCGCCAAACAACAGGCTGGTGGTGTCGCTCTTGGGATCGCAACCGATCAGCAGCACGCGCTTGCCCTGCTGCGCCATCATGTAGGACAGGTTGGCGAGCGCAAAGCTCTTGCCGGAACCGCCCTTGCCATAAATGGCGATGATCTGGGTTTCCTTGGTGATTTCACCAGTGTGAACGGGGTCCGGTTCGACAGCAGCCTCATCACGAAGCGCGGCGACCTGATCCAATAGTGCGTTGATGCTCATGCGATATTTCTCCAGTCGAAGACCATCTTGAGACAGGTGGGGTCCGAAAAGGCGCGACCATATTCAGTTGGCGCGTCGGCTGCGGGAACCCGGTGCGTCACAAGGCCCTCGAGTGACAGCCTACCGCTGCCCACCATCGCGAAACAAGTCGCGAGGTCGTCAGGCTGGAACTCTGTGGCGATGCGGATACGCGCTTCACGCCGGAACGCAGGCGCGAAGTTGAACGACAGCGGCTCGCTGTAAAAGCCGGCCAGCACGATCTCGCCACCGCGCGTCATGTGCATGACGGCCTGGTCCAGAATGCGATGGTCACCGCTTGCGTCGTAGATCGAGCGGTAATCGCGCCGCTCGTCGCTCTCGGGCTTGATCACCCGATAACCTTCTGCACCCGACATGCGGGCGTCGTTGATTTCCCAAACCACCGGCTCCACCCCGGCCGCCAGCGCGATCCGCGCCAACAAGCGCCCGAGCACGCCATGCCCGATGATCAGATCCGGCATTTCGCCGCCAACCACCGCATGTTGCGCGGTGGCGGCCAGGCTCATCAGCACGGCCTGTTCGCCCATGCCATCCGGCATCGGGATGACGCGCGCCGCGCCGGTGATGACATGGCGCGCCTGGCCGCCGAACAGCCCGCGCGCGCCTTCGAATTTCGACGAACCCGGCACGAACACGGTCTTGCCAATCATGGCCTGCGCGTTGGCGCCCGCATCGATCACCGTTCCCACGGCTTCATATCCGGGAACCAACGGATAGCCCATGCCCGGAAACATCGGCATCGTACCGTTGTACATCAATTTCTCGGTGCCCATGGAGATGCCGGAATAATCCACCGCCACCACCACGTCATCGGCGTCGGGGGGAACCAGCGCCAGGCGACGCAGGGCGACGCGCTCGGGCTCCTCCACGACAACAGCCAATGTATCCATTCAAACGCCCCTCAACGAAGGACTGGCCGGCTGCAGCGCAACCCGCCAGGCCCCCTCCACCTGCGGCAATCTATCCAATGCCTATCCGGGCTGTAAAGCGCGCTTGACGCTTGTGGAAGAAAAAAATTGGACATTGCCGGTCCACTTTAGGGCTTGACGGCGTTGGACTTTCTCCGATTCGCGCCGGCCGCGAGTCTCGCCAGGCCCTTCCAAACGCCTCTGAATCACCGCTCCGCCACGATCAGCCGCGTCACCATCGGCAGCGCGGTCGACACTTCACGGGCGGTGCTGAATCCCGCGCTGGCGAGCAGCACCAGATAATCCGCAGCCGTACGCGGCCGGCCCGATCCCATCGCCCACAGATAAAGCCCGAAATAGGCGTCCCCCATCACTTCGGCGCCCGCTGTCCCGGCCATCGGCTCGGCAATGATCAGCCGGCCACCGGGCGGCAGCGCGGCATGGGCCTTGGCGAGCAGCGCCTGCACCACCCTATCGTCATGATCATGGCAGATGCGCACCAGGCTGATCAGATCGGCGCCGCGCGGCAGCGGATCGTCACGGAAACTGCCGCCATGCAAAGCGACATGGGACAGGCCGCGCGCCGCCAGTTTCGGCTTCGCCCCCTCCACCACCGCTGGCAGATCGAACAATTTCATCGCCAGCCGCGGATGGCGCGCCGCCACCTCGGCCAGGAACGCCCCGTGCCCCCCGCCGACATCCATGATGCATTGGTGGCGATCGAACCGATAGGCATCGATCACCTGTTCGGCCACCATCGGCTGGCTCGCCGCCATCAGCGCCGAATAGGGCGCCACTGCGCCGCCGCCGCCCTGCCAGCTTGCCGCATCGGCCGCTGCCGGCAGCCCTTGCCCCGCCGCCGGCGCATAGGTCCAGAACGCCGCCAACTTGCCCTGCCCGCGCCCGCCGCTCAGCATGGCCAGCGGATCGGCGAGATCATCATAGAAAATCTTGTGATGCTCGATCATCGCCAGCGCGCCCTGGTTGGACGACAGCGCCGCGCCGCGCTGCCCCAGCACCCACAGATCGGGCGCCGCCAGCTCCACCAGATCAATCGCCCTGGCCGCCCCCAGCAGCCGCTGCATCGCATCAATCGGCAGCCCGGCCACCTGCGCCAGGTCCGCGGCGCTCGCCGGCCCCTGCGCCAGCGTGCGGATCACGCCGGCATCCACCGCCGCCGTCAGCGCCTTCGTCTGCACGAAACCGGTAATCACCGCGAACATCGCATTGGCATGGTACCGCGCCGTGCGCCGAAACAGCGGGTTGCGCATCGCAAAGCGCTGAAACTTCGGATTCATCAACACGCGGTTGCGGGCATTAAGCCAACGCAATTTCCACCCACCCGCAGCTTCATCAGCAGCCATTCAGGCGGTCCCTGCTGTCAAATGGTCTGGACACGTGTGGCCCAAGGGGTCAATCATTGTGCCGTCAGTCGGGTTGGGCGGATGGCAGTCACGCCACCGCGCCGTGGATATCGGAGAGCGTTTTGGCAGGCCCTGACGGCGTTGTCATCATCGGTGCAGGCATGGGCGGCCTCAGCGCGGCCGTGCTGCTCGCCGCGCGCGGGATCCCGGTCACCGTGGTGGAGCGCATGGCCGCCCCCGGCGGCAAATTGCGCACCGTCGATGTGGCAGGCGTCGCGGTCGATGCCGGCCCCACCGTGTTCACCCATCGCCCGGTGTTCGAGCGTATCTTCGCCGATGCCGGCGCCAACCTCGACGATCATCTCACCCTGGTGAAATCGACACGCCTCGCCCGCCACGCCTGGCAGGATGGCAGCGCGCTCGATCTGTGGGGCGATCACGCCCGCAGCCGCGATGCCGTGGCTCAGTTCGCCGGCCCCAGCGAGGCCGAAGGCTGGGAACGCTTCCAACGCGAAGCCGCGCGCATCTGGAACGCGCTGGAAACCCGCTTCATGGAAAGCCCGGCGATGAACCCCATCGGACTCACCCTGAAATACGCGCCGTTCCACCTGCACGAAATGTTCGCCATCAACCCGTTCCAGACCCTCTGGAAAGCGCTCGGCAGCTATTTCCGCGATCCGCGCCTGCACCAGCTTTATGGCCGCTATGCCACCTACACCGGCGCCGATCCCTTCCAGGCCAGCGCCACGCTGATGCTGATCGCCCATCTGGAGGCACGCGGCGTCTGGCTCGTCGATGGCGGCATGCACGAGGTCGCGCGCCAGCTGGCGGCGCTGGCACAGCGGCTGGGCGTGCAATTCCACTACAACGCGCACGTGTCCGAGATTCTGGTCCGGGGTGGCCGCGCCGCCGGCGTGAAACTCGCCAGCGGCGAAGACATCCTCGCCAACGACATCCTCTCCAACGGCGACATTTCCGCGCTGGCCGATGGCAAGTTCGGCCCGGCCGCCGCCCATGCCGTCACCGGCGTGAAACCCCGCGATCGCTCGCTGTCGGCGCTGGTCACCATGATGACCGCCGATGCCAGCGGTTTCGATCTCGATCGCCACAATGTCTTCTTCTCCACCGATTATGCTGCCGAGTTCCGGCAAATATTTGGTGACCAGCGCCTGCCGGCCGAACCCAGCATCTATGTTTGTGCCCAGGATCGCGGTATTCACGGGCTTTCGGGGGGCCCGGAACGCTTCCAGTTGATTGTCAATGCGCCGGCAACTGGCGATATGCGCCCACCAAATGAAGAGGAGATGGCCCAATGTCAGACATCGACCCTGGCGGTGCTGGCAAGGTGCGGGCTGATCCTGCGGCCGACAGCAACGGTGCCAGTCGGCCCGGCGATGTTCGAGGCGCTTTTCCCTTCGAGCGGTGGGGCCCTTTATGGTCGGGCCTCGCACGGGTGGCAGGCCAGCTTCCGCCGGCCTGGCAGCAAGACGAAGCTGCCCGGGCTCTGGGTGGCGAGTGGCTCGGCGCATCCCGGAGCGGGCGTGCCGATGGCGGCCTTGTCCGGCCGCTTGGCGAGCGCAGCGATCCTCAAGGCCCGCGGTTTGATCAGGACGTTCCACCCAACGGCTACCGCTGGTGGTATGTCGACGCCGAAAGCGACTGCGGACAATATGGGCTGACCATCATCGCCTTCATCGGCTCGGTCTTCTCCCCCTATTACAAGGCCGCCGGCCGCGACGCCCCGGAAGATCATGTGTCGCTGAACGTCGCGCTCTACGGCGGCCGCACCCGCCGCTGGGCGATGACGGAGCGGGGCGCCGGCGCCCTATTCCGCGACACCGCCACGCTGCGCATCGGCCCCAGCCAGGTCCGCTGGGACGGGCAGACATTGGTGATCGATATCGAGGAAGAAAGCGCCGTGCTGCCGCTGCCCGTGCGCGGCCAGGTGCGCGTCACGCCAATGGTCTTCGGCCAACGCCGCTTCCGCCTCGATCCCTCCGGCCGCCACGTCTGGGAACCGCTCGGCCCCTGCGCGCGGGTGGAGTTGACCTGCACCAATCCGAAAATCAGCTGGTCCGGTACCGGCTATCTCGATGCCAACCACGGCAGCGAGCCGCTGGAAGACGGTTTCGCCGATTGGCAATGGAGCCGCGCCCACCTCGCCGATGGCTCCACCGCCGTGATGTACGAAGGCCAGCTGAAAGGCGGCACCGATTTCGGCATGGCCCTGAAAATCGGCCCCGATGGCCAGGCCGAAGTCATGGAAATGCCCGCCCGCGTCGTCCTCCCCAAAACCCTCTGGCGCCTCGACCGCTTCACCCGCGCCGACGCGGGATATACGGCAAGGGTCCGCGCCACCTGGGAAGACACCCCCTTCTACAGCCGCACCGCCCTCGCCACCCGCCTGTGGGGCGAAGATGTCGTGGCCGTGCATGAATCGCTGAACATGAACCGGTTTGCGACGGGAGCGGTGCAGTGGATGCTGCCGTGGCGAATGCCCAGAAAAGTCTGATGCAAGCTGTGAAGGGCTAGGCCGCCCTGGTCAGTCGTTCTACTTCCGCCCCGAAGGCCAGTTCCAACTGCCGGCCTTCTTCCGGGTCAAGCCACTGCGCCATGATCGGGAACATGGCGATATGCTTCTTCATCACTGCGGCTTCGAACGGGATTACGTCGGATTCCCGAAGCTGCGCAATAAGCGCGATCATCTGGTTGCGGACATCGTCCGCCGTCAGCGGCAGACGCTGCGGGGCGGGGACACGCTGCGGTTGCGGCTCTTCACCGAAAAGATCTTGCTGCACTTCCACACGCTACCGATACCAGACGTGTGAACCACCATGAAAGCGGCTTGCCGAACATATCCACAGGCTTTTTGCCCGATCAGGCGTAACGCTGCGAACTGTCGAGCCCGGTACGATAGCCGTGCAGGCGGGTGCTGCTGCCCGGCCAGCGCGGCACGATCTGTTTCAGGAACGGGTCAGTCAGCATGTCGTGCCGGATGGCTGCCAGATCATCGGCATCCAGGCCCAGCGCCGGCCCGACAAGCGCGTCAATGCGGTCCACCTGTGCTTCGATGGCTGCCTGATGATCGCTGCCGTTGAAGCGGGCAACGATCGCTTCATACGCGGCCCGCACGCCAGCATCGGGCGGGATGGCCATGCCCAGCAGCTCTTCGCGGTCAACGCCAACCCCCGGCCGCGCACGCAGCGCGGTGAGCAGGCCGCGCGCCGTGGCTTCGTCGCTGATGTCGAGATAATCATAAAGCTGATCAGACACTTGCAGATGCCAGCCAAGCTGGCCCTGGTTGAGCGACAGCGCCCGGCTGATCTCGATCTTTTCCGCGCCGCGCCGAAAGCTTTCGGACCATTCGATCTTGCCCTGCGCGCTGCGCACCGCATCGCGCAGGGCAAGCAGCGGCAGCCGATCCAGTTCGGAAAACATCTGCGTCTGCGTGTGCAGCGCATCGGCACAGGCGGCATTGAAATCGGCGCGCAAGGCTTCCAGCGGCTGCGCGGCCAGCGCCAATGTTTCGTTCCAAGGCAACAGTCGGAGATTTGTGGGATAGACGTCACCACGCATCAAATTCAGATAAGACATGCGCCCCATCAGCACGTAAAAATATCGATAAATCCTTGAAACAAACAAAATATCAAACGGCACTGCGATAAGATCAAGCCGTGGAGCAAAAACAGTCGCAGTATCGGTGAAGGCAATAACCCTTGGATCAAACGAAGCGGCATTTGGACACGTGCTTATACGAGCAACCGCCCACATTCGTTCTGGCAAAATATCCATGAATTCGAACAGGTATCGGTTCCGAGCTGCCCTGATATTTACTCCCGAATCCTGTGCGGCCCCATAGATTTCGCCTGTTAGGATGTTCTCAGCCTTGAAAATAGTATGACCACTGCCCTTAAGTACGTACTCCTTTCGTCCAGCAAACACGACACCGCGCGAAACCATTTCGCGGCGTTCCCAACGGTCTTTGTCCCGCAATGGCTCGCTCAAAGACGTTGCCCCCCTATCGGCACCAGAACTCTTGTACCAGTAAGTCTGAAATGCTGACGCCAGTGTGTCGTTGGCGTGCAATTTGGCCAAAATTGCCTGCCGCGCCGGAGTCAACCGCGTCATGATGCGGCCATCGGGCGTGAAGATATCGGCATAGTCTGCCGTCACCGTTGGCGCGTCGGCAATGCGGAATGTCGGCCGTTTGCCGCCTTCGTGGAAATCGATGATGCTCTTGTCAGCAAGCCGGATGGTGACACGATCTGGTTCCCATCGTGCACGGTTGCGCGCCGCCATCGTCTGCCACTGGGCTTGCCGGGCCGGAGTCGCGGACGCAGCTCGCGCCTCCAGCCACGGCTGCAACCTCGCCGCCCGCACCTGCAATCGCCGCACCGGATCGGCGGGCAACGGCGTCGCCTGGCTGAGCAGTTCCGGTGCAATGGGCAGACGTGGTGGCCGAGCCTCCACGATCAGCAGCATCGGCAGCACATCGGCGTCGAAGACATGTCGCCAGATCACTTCCAGATCAACGATCTCGGTTATGGTCCAGCGGCCATCGGGCGCCAACAGCCGACGCAGCGCAGCATTCTCGTTGGTGCCGCAGAGCGCCAGAGGCACGACATAGCCCATGCGCCCCGCGCGCTCGCCCCAGCGATTGGGTTGCCGACACCAATCGGTGAGCGCGCGATAGATGAACAGTGCATAGAGATTGGCTTCGGCCGAAATGCCCGGCCAGGTTTTTCCGCCGCCGATGAAATCGCGATTCTGTTCGAAATATTGGCGTGTCGCCTGGCTCACCTCGCCGCCGCGTTCGGGGCGGACATAGGGCGGATTGCCGCCAACGCCGCCATAATCCAGTTGATCCAGTTCCGCCCAGCGGCCGGGCAGCGCCTGCCCGGCATCATGGGAAACGATGCTGCTGGCCTTTTCCGAAATCGGAATGTCCGGAAAATCCTCGGCCGCCAGCAATTCCTCCCGGAACGGCAAAATGTGCCACAGCAACTGAATCTGCGCGAGCACCGCCGAAAATGTGTTGAGATCATTGCCGGCCAGCCGTTCCAGCGCCGCAACCGCTTGCGGGTAGCTGCCGATGCCGCGATCCACATCGTCACCGGCCGCCTGCTGATAGCGCTCGATGAGGAAGGTGCCGCTGCCGCAGGCGGGATCGAGAAAACGGTCCGTCTCGTGCAAATCCAGCCGGTCCACGATATAGCGCGCAATGCTGGGTGGAGTGAAATATTCGCCATATTTCTTGCGCTGATCCCGATCCAGAAAACGATCATAAATGCCGGTGAGAATATCGCCTTTCACCGTGGTGAAATCATAACGGGACAATTGGAACATCGCCCATTCGATGGCCGCCGACAGCCGTTCTTCATGGGCATCGAACACCCAATCCAGTTCGGTTTCATCGAAAGCAGCCGCATAAAGCGCTTGCGCCTTTTCATAGGCGAGCTTGAGCAGGCGGGTGTAGCCCTGCTCGAAAATGGTCCGCAACTGCTGGAAGGCGGCAACCCCGCCGTTGCAGACATAGCGATGAGCGCCGAAAAAGCCGTGATCTTCAAAAAAACGGATCAACAGGATGCGGGCCAGCACCAGATTGGCCGTTTCGGTGGCAAACATCTCCAACGCCTGATTTTCACCGGCGCCATCATCCTTAACGCTGATGCGGGCGCGGAATTGCGGCCAGCCGACAATTGCCAGACGGGCAATGCTGCCGGCCTTGCGGAGCCGCCGATTGAGCCGGGCAACATCAGCGCCATAACCGCGCTGTTCCAGCCGGGGATTGCCCTTGATGGTCAGGCTGTGGGCATCGAACGTATAGGGGCCATAGCTGGCATCAAACGCTGCCACCAAGGCGGCAATCGCTTTCACGTCATCCTGCACGGATTTCAGAGTTTGCAACGTTGCCTGCTGCAGCGTGCGGGTGGTGTCCCGCAGGGTCGTGTAGAAATTGCGGCGCGCAAGTTGCACCCGGTTGATCGTGCGCTGCGTGGCACCATCGGGAGCAATCAGCTTTTCGGTCGCGATCAGCGACACATCGCCTTCGCGAAAGCGGCGCAGCCGTTCGGGAACTCCGGCCCTGTCGCTGTGGAGATCGGCGAACTTGAGCCGAAATGCCGCTTCGTTTTCGCTGTGAAGGGCGAACTCGATATCGTTGGCGTCGTCGGCCACGCCGCTCATCACCGGGCGGGCGATGAACAACGACGGGTTGACCATCACGAACCAGGCGGTGTTGGGCGTGATATATTTCGATTTTTCGGCAAACAGGGCTTCACGGACCGAACGGTTGGCCAGATTGGTTCGGCCGTCCTTGGCCTCGACCACGATCCAATCAACCTCATGGGAGCGGCCGTTAGCCAATGTCAGGCCGCTGGGGGCTCGGCAGGTTACATCCGGCCGGCCAGCATCACCCGCTGTATCGACGAGCACCTGATTGCCGCGATAGCCCAGGAAATGGACGAACAACTGAAACAGGCGCGGATACATGCTGGCCTCTTGGCCATTGCACGTGGCTGCAATGTCTGCGGCGATCTCCGTGAAATCAATCTTGTTGGCAGGCCGGCGTGCCATCATCCCTCCAAATCACCAACCGGCTACCTGTCAATTACCGGCGAAACAAGCTGTTGCTTGCTCGCGAGACCCTCCATGCCCCTATCGAACCCTCATCCGTCTTGTCCCGAAGGCATTCGATTTCGCGCGGTGCGGCGACCTGTCCTACACGGCCCGAATGTGGTTATGCTGGCGCGGCCCATTCCACCGTCAGCACCCGCACCAACGCCCGCAAAAAATGAGAATAGCAGCGAAATCAACGCCTAATCCCGCCGGAATCGTCAACACCGTCAAAACCCGGCGGGCTGGCCGGGCGGCTCAGCCACCCGCCCCGTCATCCTTGTCCGCCTTGTCCCCCGGCTTTTCGCGCAAAGTCCACAACTGCCAGCCCGCAAACGCCAGCACTGCAAACAGCGTGATGCCGCCTTCGATCAGACCATAATATTCTGCCGGAATATCCATCGCACCAAGGCTGGCAGGCAAAGCGGGGCCCGTCAACGATCAGCCTTCATTGCTGACAGGCCGGCCCGCTTGCGGCATGATGCAGGTTTGCGAGGGGGCGCTCGGTCATGTTCGGCATGGCGGGCGATGGCGGCAATGACCGCCTTTGGGGGAGAGTGGGTTGTTCAGATTACGGCAGATTGCAGTGGTGGCGCCGGAATTGGCGCCCGTGGTGGCGGCTGGCTGCGCGACTTTGGGCGCAGATGTGTGTTTCCGCGATCCGGGGGTGGCGAAATTCGGCCTTGAAAATGCGCTCTGGTCACTGGGTGGCACGTTTCTGGAGGCACTGGCCCCGATCACCGCCGGCACCACCGCCGGCCGCTATCTGGACCGGCGCGGCGGACCGACCGGATATATGCTGATCCTGGACAGCGACGATCTGGCGCCGGTGCGGCTGCGGCTGGCGATGATGAACATCCGCATCGTGGAGGATGTGGACGTGCGCCAGCACGGCGCATCGGCCAGGGCGCTGCACCTGCATCCGCGTGACACCGGCGGCTGCCTGCTTTCCATCGATCATCATGCCCCCGATCCGGGCATGATGGGCAGCTATGCCTGGGCCGGGCCGGATTGGCACCGCCACACCAACCCCGGCCTGACCATCACCGGCGCCGTGATTGCCTGCGAAAACCCGCAAGTGATCGCCATGCGCTGGAGCACGATGCTGGTGCAGCCCTGGCAGCAACGCGCCGACCGCTGGCGGCTGCAACTGAACCACGGCAGCATCGATTTCGTGGCCATCACCGACGATCGCGGCGAAGGCCTGAGCGCCATCCGCATCGCCGGCCTGGCCGCCCCCACAAGGCTGAGCGGGCTGGACCTGTTGCCGGATTAGGCCCGCAGCACGCCCATATCGCGCCCAAACGCCGCGATCATCTCGGCATGGCGATCCGGCGCTTCCTCGTGGGCCAGATGGCCCAGCCCCGCCAAGCCGTGGTGGACAGCGCTTGTACCGTGCGCCGTCAGCCGCTGCGCCACTTTGCGGGACGTGTCGGGCGGCACCGTCTTGTCACGCTCCCCGTGCAGCAGCAGCACCGGGCATTTCACGCCGGCAATGCTGCGCTCGATGGCATCCAGATCCCAGTGCGCCATCAACGCCAGCGCGCCGCCGGTGTGGGCACTGCTGCGGAACAGCCGTTCATAATGGGCAATCTGTTCGCGGCTGGAGCGGGACCCCGTCCAGCGCGCCATCAGATCGGGCATGGATTGCAACCGGGTGCTGAACGAAAACAGCGCCGGCATTAGCGGGTTGACGAACAGGGCCTTGGCAATGCCCGGAAACGCCTTGCCAACCCCGGCGAACGGCAGCAGCGCGCCGCCCATCGCGACGACGCCCTGCGGCGCCAGCAACCCGCGGGCCACCGTCATGAAGGCAACGGCCGCCCCCACGCTGTGGCCCAGGATCAGGGCCGGCGCCAGGTTCAGCTCGGCCATCAGCGCCGCCACCGCCTTGGCGACATTGTCCGGCCCCGGTGCGTTCATCTTGCCGGTAAAGCCATGGCCGGGCAGATCGGGAATCACCACCCGGAACTGCTGCGCCAGCAACGGCGCCAGATCGGCGAAACTGTGGGTGGTGGCACCCGTGCCGTGGATCAGCAGCAGCACCGGCGCATCATCCGGGCCAGCGACCTGCACATGCCATTTCAGCCCGCCCGCGGTCACGAACCGGCTCCATTCCCGGTGCGGCACATGGCGGCCATCGACATCCCAACGCATTACAGACCTCCCGATGCCTTCACCGCTGCCACCACCGATTTGGCATCGACACGCGGCAGAGTCACCAGCCGCGCCCCCATCGCTGCCGCCAGTTCGGCCCCCTGCGGCCGCGGCCGCGGCGCGCAATCGATGAACACGCAAGCGATGCCAGCCACCCGAAAGGCGCGGGCCGCTGCCAGTGCCGCTTCCTGCGGGCTGATCTTGCCATCGCCGCCCACGTTCGCCCGGCCATCGGTGAGCACCACCACCAGCGGCGACCGGCCCCGGCCACGTTCGGCCTCCGCCACCTTGCGCGCCATGTCCAGCCCGGCAGCAATCGGCGTGCCGCCACCGCCAGCCAGCCCGGCCAGCTCCTTGCGGGCCCGCGGCAGGCTGCGGGTGGGCGGCAGCGCCAGCGCGGCATCCGTGCCGCGAAACGCCACCAGCGCCACTTCGGCGCGCTTCACATAGGCTTCGGCCAGCAGCAGTTCGATGGCGCCCTTGGCTTCGGCCAGCCGCGCGAACGCCGCCGACCCACTGGCATCCACGGCAAAGATCGTCGTCGATTGAGTCTGGGCGATATAGCGGCGGATGCGCAGATCATCGGTGCGGATCGCCAGCCGGCCATCGTCGCGCGCCGGGCGGACCTTTTGCCAAGGCGCCGCCGACTTGATGGTTTCAATGAGCGCCAGCCGCGCGCCGCGCCCCGGCATGCCCGGCCTCACACCCGCCGGGCGCCCGCTGGTGATGCTTTTCTGCTTGGCGCCGGACGATCCGCTGGTCTTGGGCGCCTTGCTGATCGTACCGGCCGCCAGCGCATCGAGCAGGCCGGGCGGCAGCGCGGTTTGCGCGGCGTCCAGCACCATGTCGGTGGGATCGATCGGGGGTGGCTCGGGCTGTTCCTGATCGTCGCCTGGCGTGTCGTCGGATGGGGGCGGCGGTTCGGGCGGTTCCTGATCAGGCGGCGACTCTTCCGGAGGCGGTGGCTGCTCGTCCTCCGGTGGGGGTGGCGGCATGCGGGTGGCGCGTGGCCCCAGCACCAGCGCGGCGGCGGCGGCCATGTCGGCTTCGCGCAATTGATCGATGGCATCGCTGCGGCCATCGGCGCGGGCATGGGCGCGGGCCACCCGCAACGCCAGGATCGGCGCGCGGATGGAGGCGATGCCGAGCGCCGCCGCCGCCACGCTGAGCGCGGTTTCCGGATCCTTCGCCACTGCGCCCGGTTCGGCCAGCATCGCCAGCGGCGGCGGCGCCTCGCCGGCCAGCAGCGCCGCCATCGGCAGGCGCACGGCGTTCAGATCGATGTGGATGGCCAGTCGTTCCGCCAATGATGGCAGCACGCGCTCCCGTTCGGGATCATCCGGATCGCCTTCATCGAACAGGATCAGCACCGGCGCATCATCATCCAGCGCGGTGGCCAGCCTTGCTGCCAGCGCCGGGTTCAGCCGTTCGGCCATCGGCACCAGCAGCATTTGCCCGCGTGCGTCCTGCAGCAGCCCGGTGCGGTGCACCGGCTTGCCGCTGGCCAGTGTGGCGGTGAGATCGAGGCCGCCATCCAGCGCCTCGGCATCGGCGCTGCCCGGCAGGCGGCGCACGGGCAGCACCATGGCCAGCGCAGCCATCCAGGCATCGCGCACCGGGCCGGGCCGCGCGCGCAGCAGGATGCCACCCACCCGGTTGCCCGCCGCTGCGATGATGTCGATGGAGTCAAGGGCAAGCGCCCAGCGTTCACTGCCGTCGTCCTCGCCGTCACCCGCGGCTTGGGTCATGCCGGGATCAGTTCCGCCAGCGCCCGGGTGATGCGGGCGGTAGAGCCGGTTTCATCCAGCACATTGCGGCGCAGCCGGTGGCGCAGCGCCATCACCGCCACTTCGGCGACATGATGCGGCTTCACCTCTTTCTTGTGGGCCAGCGCCGCCTGCGCCCGCGCCGCACGCAGCAGGGTCAGTTCGCCGCGCAGGCCATCGGCACCCACCGCCGAGCACAGCCGCGCACCCAGGCCCAGCATCTCGTCAGCCACCTGCACCTTGGGCAGATATTTGCGGGCACGGGCGATGGCATCCAGTGTCGCCTCTTCGCTCTCGCGGAAATCGGCCACGAATCCGGCCGGATCACGATCGAAACGGTCGCAACGCTTCACGATCTCGATGCGGTCGCCCATGTCGGTGGGGGTGCGCACATCCACCGACAGGCCAAAGCGATCGAGCAACTGCGGGCGCAATTCGCCCTCCTCGGGGTTGCCGCTGCCCACCAGGATGAAGCGCGCCGGGTGACGAATCGACAGGCCTTCGCGCTCGACGACATTGGTGCCCGACACCGCCACATCGAGCAGGAGATCGACAAGATGATCCTCCAGCAGGTTGATCTCGTCGATATAAAGAAAGCCGCGATTGGCCTTGGCCAGCAGACCAGGCTCAAAACGCTTTTCCCCCGTCGCCAGCGCGCGTTCCAGATCGAGGCTGCCGACCACGCGATCTTCGGTGGCGCCCAGCGGCAGATCGACGAACGGCACCTGCGCCTCCTCGATACGCTTGCCGGCGCGTTCGCGGCAGCCTTCGAAGCAGGCCGTGCGGTCATCCGGCGCGCAGCCATAGCGGCAGCCGGGCACCACCTTCATCGGCGGCAGCAGGCCGGCCAGCGCGCGTACGGCAGTGGACTTGCCGGTGCCGCGATCGCCGAACACCATCACGCCGCCCAGTCGCGGCTCGACAGCGGCGAGCAGCAACGCCTGTTTCATCTCAGCCTGGCCAACGATGGCCGTGAACGGGAAAGTCATTCGCATGGGGCCTGCCTTAAGCGGCGCGCAGGCTGCCAGCAAGCATTCAGGCGAAACGCCGCAGGTTCCAAGCGTCAATCGAACTTGGCGCCGCGCACCACTTCAACGTCGGAAATCAACAGCATCAAGTGATGGCTTTCGAGCATGGGTGCCAGCTTTTCGACAAAGGATGTCGCGTGATCCTGGCTGGTGATCAGCATGAGCAGGACCTTGGCGGTTGCGCCGGACAATTGATCGTCACGCCAGCGGCCATGCGCGCCGGCGCCACCCATTGTAGGCAACAGCGTGTGGTGGATAATGCCAACATCGTTGGCGATGCGCACGATGGCCGGGATCAGCGGTTCATCGGCCAATACTTCGATGCGGCGGCGGAGAATGGTGGTCATGTGCGGATCAGGGGCCAAAGATGGGCAGCAAGCCAGCCATAATAGCTGATGCCGATGGTGAGGTTGAAGGGAAAGGTGACGGCCAGGCTCATGCCCAGATACAGGCCAGGGTCTGCAGCCGGCAAGGCGAGGCGCATCACGGCCGGCACGGCGATATAACTGGCGCTGCCCGCCAGGATGCCGAGCGCCGCCGATGATCCGGCATCCAGGCCAAGTTCCATGCCGAGCAGCACGCCAAACGAGCCGTTGAGAATCGGCAGCAGCAGCGCCAGTGCGACCGTGCGCAGAGAAAGTGCACGCCGATCCAGCAGGCGCCGCGCCGCGATCAGGCCCATATCGAGCAGAAAGATGCACAGCATGCCGCGGAATGGCACATCAAACACCGGCGCGATCGCGGCCATGCCGTCTGCCCCCGCCACCATGCCGATGATGAAACTGCCGAGCAGCAGGATCACCGAGCCATTGAGAAATGTTTCATGCAGCAACCCGCCGCGCGGCGCCAGACTGTCGCCGCCACCGGCCCGCGCCAACAACAGGCCGGAAATGATCGCCGGGGTTTCCATCAGCGCCAGCACCGCCACCATATAGCCCGCGGGCGCCATGCCGGCCTGGCGCAGGATTTCAAATCCGGTGGCAAAGGTGACGACGCTGACCGAGCCATAATGCGCCGCCACCGCCGCGGCGTTGGTGCGATCCAGTTGTCCTGCAGTGCGCAGCAGCCAGAACGCCGGCAGCGGCAGCAGGAACGACAGCGCCAGCCCCGCCCCACCCGCCAGGGCCATATCGTGGGTAAAGCCGAGTTCGGCGACCTCGCTGCCGCCGCGCAGGCCGATCGACATCATCAGGTAGAGCGAGATGCCCTTGGCGACGGCTTCGGGAATGGCAAGATCGGACCGGGCAAATGCCGCGAGCGCACCGAGCAGAAAGAACAGCACAACCGGCTGGAGCAGAGCGTCGAGTGCCATCGTGGCGGGCATTAAGGTGACGTAACGAACGGCGCAAGAGGGTCTAGATGCCCAACGGCTTCAGCAGCGCATCGACTATCCCCTCCAAGCCGCGTTTGGCGCCGCGCTGCAACCGGCTGTTCATTGGCGATTCTTCGGCGATCAGCACGCCGGCACCGGCCGCAATGCGATCCTTCAACAACGGCTCTCCGCCGAACAGATAGGGAATGAAGGTTTCGGTGCGGCCCGTTGTATAGGCAATGCCAGCGGAGAAGCCGATCAATTGGTCCTGCCCGATGCTGCGCCCCATGACGGCCGCCTCGATTCGCACCCCGCGCCCGCCGGTCAGAATGATCTCGGCCGGGCCATGGAACACCAGAAACCTGAGCTGCCAGGTCAGCCAGGCGTTCAGCGTGCAGAGCCGCCAATGGCTGGTGATCCTGAGCGGCATAGCAACCGGTTGCACGACGCCGGCAATGGCGCGCGGCTGCAACACGGCAGCGGCGCCCGCTGGCAGCGACAGGACGGCAATTTCGGCAAACGGATCACGGGTGGCCGATACGGTCACCACATCGCGCGCCTGGCCTTCGATGCGCGTCAGAAAATAGAGGCCGGACGCCAGGCTGCTGAACGGATGACGGCCATCGAGCAGCCATTGCGTCGCCTTGGTGCCTGCCAGCGAAACGGATTGCACAAAGCCCTGTCGCACCAGCAGTTGCTGGCCCTCAACCAGATTGATCGCGCGCGAAACCGAAGATCGCTCTGTGGGCAGCGGGATCGGCGCGGCATCCGCAAGCAACTGGATCGGCCGCTGCAACGTCGCCAGCGGCGCCAACACCCAATAGAACAGGGTGCGGATCGCAAAGGGCGCCAACACGATCCCGATCAGGATCCAGAAGGCCGGCCACAATTTGTCATGTATGCCGAGCCGGACATACCATAGCCGCGCGGCCCGCTCGATGGCGGTTTCCAGCTTGTGGCTTTGGGCTGTTCGAGCAGCCTGCAGCGCAGCCAATGGTTTCTGCAAGCTGGCTATCGCGACGTTTGGCGTCGCCAGCGTCGCAATATCGCCGATTTCGCGGCGCGCTTGCTCGGCAAAGCGAAGCGCCGCAATCGCCACGTCCCGCTTGCGGCGGTTTTCCTGCTGCCGTTCCCGATAGATTGTTGCAAGATCGCGCGGCGGCAGGCTGCCACGCATATAGCGGCGCGGCGACAATCTTGACGGCAGAGCGGCGATATTGGCCGCATCGGCAGCGATGGCGGCATCCAGCGCCGCAATATCTTGCCGGTGCCTGGCAATCTGGCCATCGAACGACAGGGCGCGGCCACGCGTGGCCACATTGGTTCGCAGCAGCGTCAGGAACTGCACTTCCTGCGCAATCAACCCAAGATCGATCTCGCGGCGGGCATTGGCGGCGATCGCTTCACGCGGGCTGCGCAACAGATCGAATCTGTCGGGCTTGCGGTCCGCCAGTTCCCGCTCTTGACGGGCCAGTTCGGCCAGTCGCGCATCGATGGCGGCGAGGGACGTGCGTTGCGTCGCGTCGAGGCGGGTAACGGCTCGGCCTTCCAGCGTCTGCAACTGGCGGCGCACATCGGCCGCCGCCGCATCAAGTCTGGCGATCGAGCCTTGCAGTGCGGAACGTGACCCGGGATCAGGAACAAGCTGCGCGGCGACCACCATCACCGCAAGGACGAGCACAAACAGCAGCGCGTGGCGGGCGATCCAGCCGAACAAGGCACGCAGCAGCGACATGCAGCAGCGTTAGCGGGCGGTGGCGGCGGAGGGAAGCGCGGGGCCCGAACCCTGGGCCCCGTCGCTGATAACGGATATTATGCTGCCGCTTCCACGCGATGCAGGGCGCACTGGCCCCAGATATCCGACAGCGCCCTCACCAGGCGATCGATGTCATCGTCGCTGTGCACCGGGCTTGGCGTGATGCGCAGCCGCTCGGTGCCGACCGGCACGGTGGGATAGTTGATCGGCTGCACATAGATACCATGATTGTCCATCAGCCAGTCGCTGATCATCTTGGCCTTCTTGGCGTCGCCCACCATCACCGGAATGATATGGCTGGGATTTTCCAGTTGCGGAATGCCCATCTGGCGCAGTGCGGCGCGGACCTTGGCCACGCGCTCCTGCTGGCGCTTGCGCTCGAACGGGCTTTCTTTCAGATGCTTTACCGACGCCAGCGCACCCGCCGCGATCGACGGCGGCAGTGCCGTGGTGAAGATGAATCCGCTCGCAAAGCTGCGCACGAAATCGCACAGCGCCTTGGAGGCCGAGATATAGCCACCAACCACGCCATAGGCCTTGGCCAACGTGCCTTCGATCACCGTCAACCGGTCCATCAGGCCTTCGCGTTCGGCAACGCCGCCGCCGCGCGGGCCATACATGCCCACCGCATGCACTTCGTCGATATAGGTCATGGCGCCATGCTTGTCGGCGACGTCGCAGATTTCCTTGATCGGCGCGATATCGCCGTCCATCGAATAGACGCTTTCAAATGCCACCAGCTTGGGCACCGATTCGTCATACATGCCGAGCAGCCGATCCAGATCTTCCGGATCATTATGCTTGAACACGTGGCAGCGGGCACGGCTGTGGCGGATGCCTTCGATCATCGAGGCGTGGTTGAGCGCATCGGAGAAGACGACGCAGCCCGGGATCTTGGACGCCAAGGTGGAGAGCGCTGCCCAATTGGAGACATAGCCCGACGTGAACAGCAGTGCGTCTTCCTTGTTGTGCAGGTCAGCCAGTTCCAGCTCAAGCTGGCGATGCACATGCATGGTTCCCGAAATGTTGCGCGTGCCGCCGGCTCCGGCGCCGGAGCGATCCAGTTCTTCGTGCATGGCGACCAGCACGTTCGGATGCTGACCCATGCCAAGATAATCGTTGGAGCACCACACGGTCACATCCTGGGTGGAACCATCCGGCAAGTAGCGCGTGGCATGGGGATAATCACCCTGGTGCCGCTGAAGTTCGGCGAACACGCGGTAATTTCCGCGCTCTTTCAAGCCGTCCAGCGCGTCCCGGAAGTGCGATTCATAATCCATTCGAAATCTCCCGGTGCCGTTCATTGCACGGCGTTTTGTCGCACCGCAAGGGGTTTTGTGTCAGTTTGAGGTGCCAATTTAGGGGATTCTCCCTGCATGGATGCACCTCGGTTGCGGGCGTGCTGGGGCATGGCCCAGCGGAAAATGGCGGTGTCTTGCCAGGGCACCACCAGGAAACCATGTTCGATGAAGGCCAGCGCCACCAATGCGAACGCCAATGCATAGCCGGTGGCGATGCCGCCCTCGCTGTGCAGCGCCAGATCGGCCAGCCAAGCCGCCACCATCGCGATGCTGGTCACCGATGCCAGGAAAAACCAGCGCGGTGGGGCAATACGAAAATAACTCGACAGGTAACGCATGTGATCCGGCATCATTTCTGTCGATAGATGTGGCACACCGGCGAAGATATTGAACTTGGCCGATAGTCGCATGACAAATAGCAGCAGGAAGGTCAGCGTCGCGGTCTGATTGGCCTTGCCCCACGTGAAGGCCGCCATGGCCAGCACGCAGGCAAACATCGCGACCTCGTGATAGATCAACGTGGCCGCCGCCAGCCGAAACCGCTGCCAGCCGCGCGCGTCCGGCGGACATGGCTTGCGATTGGGGCCGGTGACAAAGCCCATCAGGAACGACAATTCGTGCCAGCCCCACAACACCAGCGCACAGGCAAAGGCCACATAAGCGGCCCAGGGGCTGGTTTCTTCGGCCGTGGCGATGATGCCGCCCATGGCAAATCCCGATGCCACGGTGGCCAGCGTGATGCTGACCGGCCAGGTGTGACTCGGCAACTTGTCGAGCCACAGCACAAAGCCGGTGGCGACAAACCACAGCACGGTGGCAAACAACAAAGGCAGCGCAAACTCGGTCACGACGATAACGGTTGGCTTACCAGACCGGGGCCATGCGGACGTTGGGCGTCACGTCGAGCTTGTCCACCGGATGGGTATAGAGGCGCACGAAGGTAAAGGCCGCCTTCAACGACAGGCCGACACGCTTGATCTTGCCCATCACGCCGCCTTGCGCGACCGCTGCATCGATCGCGTCGCTGGTGGTGCGCATGGTTTCCAGCAGCGCGCGGTAGGACGGCGCATCGGTCTGCAAACCGATCGGAAACACCTGGCGCGTGATGTCGGTGGTGATGCGGAACACCCGGAAGCCGAACTCGGTCGGGTTGATCCCGAACGCATTGTACAGCGCCGGCCGCTTGTGATCGCGCACATACATGGTGGCGTAAACCGCGTTCAGGAAGAAACGGATCCACAGCACGTTGAGGCCCGACGTGAGCTTCGGATCGGACCGCATCAGCAGCGCGAAGGCTTCACCATGGCGATACTCATCGTTGCACCATTCCTGGAACCATTTGAAGATCGGATGGAACCGCTTTTCCGGATGCTTTTCCAGGTGACGGTGGATGGTGATGTAGCGGGCGTAGCCGATCTTTTCCGACAAATAGGTCGCATAGAAGATGAACTTCGGCCGGAAGAAGGTGTATTTCTTGGTCTTGGTCAGGAAGCCGAGATCGATGCCGATGCCGGCATCCTTCAGGCTGTCGTTGATGAAGCCGGCATGACGGCTTTCGTCGCGTGCCATCAGCTTGAACAGCACCTTCGCGTCCGGATTCTTCATGCGCTTGGTGATTTCGGCATAAAGAATGCAGCCGGAAAATTCCGATGTCATCGATGACACCAGGAAATCGACAAATTCCGGCTTCAGCGTCGGGTCCATGGCAGCGATCACGCCGTCGAATTCCGGGGTGCGTTTGAAATGCTTCTTGTTGGGATCGGCCTGCATCTCGGCGATCAGGCTGTCCCATTCCGCGCGCACGCCCGACACATCGATGCGGTCCATCGCGTCATAATCGGTGGTGTAGAACCGCGGCGACAGCACCGTGTCCTGCGTGGCAATTGCCATCGCATCGTCCTTGGTGAGCCCCACGCTGCCATCGGCCTTGATCGGTGTCACGGCGTTCATCACGGCTTCTCCGAACTGAAGGTGATCTCATACAAATCGGTCAATTCCCACTGGGCGCGCAGCCGGGTCCAGGCGCGTTCCCATGGCGTCGCTTTCCACACGGTCGCCGGGCGGCGCAGCGTCAACCGCTCACCGAACGGCAGCTTCACCGCGGCGCCGTGCACCTTCACCTGATCGCCCGGGCCAAGCTGGTAATCATCGTCCAGTTCGACATGGGCGTGCAGATTCTCGAACGTGTGCTCGATTTCGATCGTGCACTGCGTATCGAAACGGTCGCGGCTGAACAGGCCCATCAGCCCGGCCCGCTCAGGAATGGCGCCGAGGACGGCGCCGGCATCGCCGGAATGATTGGCTGGTCCGGCACGCCGCTGCCACCCTTTTGATAGGGCACCAGCAACTGCGCAAAGGCTGCGCGGTTGGTCTGGCCGAAACTGCCCAGTTCGAGGATGCGGCCAGTGGACTTGTCTTCCAGCGTCAGCGCGCCGTCTTCCCACTGGGTCACGGTCACGGGGCCAGTGCGCGGCACTTCGTGCAGGCGGCGTTCGCGCATCATGCCGCGCATGACGCCGCGAATGAAGCCGGTGTTGGTGCCTGGCTGGAAAATGAACACCAATTTGTTGGCAATCACATCGGTGACGAGCAGTGCGCCATCGGCGCGGTCTTCGAATCGGAAATCACGTGATACGGCCGGCATCACCTGGCGCCGCGCGCGCGATTCTGGCGCTGTCTCCGGCGCTGGCAACACACCCACACGAATGCTGCCCACGGTCAGGACCGCGATGCCAATCAGCGCGCCGGCTGCGTAAAGCGCCGACTTGGGAAAGCGTTCGTTGGTGAATTCACCGCTCATGCGGCTGCGCCTATCATGTTCGGCACGGTGCCGGCATCCGCAGAAGCCGCAGTGGCCCGCGCCGGATCGGCCTTGGCCAGCGCATCCGACAACAGGGGCACAAAGCTTTCCGGCACGGATCGCAGCATCGGCTGCGGCGAACCGAACTTCCATGGCCGCACATGCGGCCACATCTGCAGATAGGCGAGCGGGAAGCGCACCGTGGGCGTGAGCGACACATCAACAATGCCGCTGCCGGCCGCCTTCACGTCAGCGCGGCCAACCAGTGCCAGCGGCACATTCACGCATTTCGGCAGCGCCACGCCAAAACGCAACACCACCCGCTTGTTGGTCAGCGTGTAGATCGTCGATTTGGCCTGCGCCCGCGCCAGCACGGCGAGCACAGCCAGACCGAGCGCGGCCACGGCCATCGTGACCAACGCACCGGTCAGGCCGGTGCCGCCAGCAACAAAGGCCAGACTGGCCACAAACACGAACCAGATCATGACCAGGCGCGCGTGAAACACGCCGCGCGCCACGCCAAGCCAATCCGGCGTGCCTTGCCAGAGGATTTGCTCCCCTGGCGGCAACCGCCCGGGCAGACCCGGGATCGGCTCGTCTTCATACTCCATCGACACGCGGCGCTCCGTCCATTCCGTTCCAGTGTCGGCCCAGACCCTTCAGGCCTTCGGGGCCGGATCAGATCAGCGGTTCTGCCCGCTCCGGCGTCGCCCACAGATAGCCGGCGCCGAAATAGGCCGTGATCTTTTCTTCTTCCAGCAACGTCACCTGATCGGGCGATTTGGTGCGCGGCACCTTCGCGAACTGCGCACCCGTGATGGCGTCGCTGATTACGCCGCGGCGCGACACTTCGGCCATGGTGATCGGCAGCAGCACGCTACCAGCGCCGCCCGGCAGATCGACTTCCAGATAACGCAGGCAGGATTCCGCCCGGTCCATCCACAGTTCCTTGACCGTGCCGGCCTTGCCACCGTCCAGACCGAAGACCGGCAGGCCGCGCGGATCGACGTCGTTTTCATGCACACTCACCGGGTGATGAATGAGCCGGGTCGGCACGATGCGCGGTTCGCCGTGCATGTCGAGATCCGGGTAATCGGCGCGCTGCGAGATCGACGCCGGACCAAGGCCGGACGTCAGCTTGTCACCGACCACATCCAGCGGTTCGCCGGACCAGGCGCGCGGCAGAACATTGGTCGGCATTGGATCGCGATCGTTGGCGGTCGGGGTAGTGATCTCACCACGGCCATGCGGCAACTTGAAGGTTTTCGGCGGCTTGAAGAACAACGGCTCGGTGCCGCCATGTTCAGCACCGTGCAGATCGTCTTCCACCGGATAGCCTTCGCGGCGGTCTTCGCCGCGCAAATACCAGACGAGGCCGAGGAAAAAGAGGAAAAAGGCGAAAAACGTGAGTTCGGCGATATCAAGGCCACCCACCAGATGCACATTTGTCATGCGAGGCGTCTCCCCTCAGAAAAAACCATCATTCTGGCTGGTTTCAGCCAGACCATATCAGCGCGACCACCACGGCCCGAACCCCACTGCGCCTGTGGGGTGCCCAACAAACCCGTGCGTGCGCACGCAACACATTGCGTCAGACCTAACACGTCAACCGCAACCCAGGGTAGTGCAGAACATGACGCAATGGCAATGTCTTGCAAGGCCCGTAGAGCATTATGACCGGTCTGAAGCCGATTCGACCTGCCCCACCCCATGGATGTGGCGAGATGTCGCAGGTGCGACCGCAGTGCCCAGGCGAACCATCCCTCATCCCAACAGGACTTCCTGGGCATGACTGGTGTAAAATCCACGGCTTACCCGTTGGTCGCGGCCGAGGCGGGCCAGCGGGACGCTGCGCGACAGCCGGGATTTCAGCAAGTCATGCGCGACCGGGATGATGCTGGGTGACCGATCCGATTTCGGGAAGAACTGGCCCACGGCGCGCGCCGTGCGCAGCAGCGGGGTGCCCGGCGCAAAAGTGAACAGCAAGCTGTGCCGCGCACGCTCAGCCAGTCGCGCCGTCGCCGCTGCAATCTGGTCGCTTTCATAATGGATCAGCACATCCATCGACACGATATGATCGAACTCGCCGAAACTGGCATCGAGCATGTCGCCGGCGTGCAGGCTGATCGCGCCCTTCACGTCATCGGGCAGCCGCTCCTTGCCGATCTCGATCAGTTGCGGCGACACATCGATGCCCACCACCTCGGCGCCGCGGCGTGCCGCCTCGATGGCCAGCATGCCGGTGCCGCAGCCGGCATCCAATATGCGCCGCCCCCGCAGATCCTGCGGCAGCCACGCCAGCAGGGTATTGCGCATTTCCTCGCGCCCGGCTCGCACCGTGGCGCGGATCTTCGATACCGGCGCATCGCTGGTCATCGCCGCCCAGGCATCAAGCGCAGTCCGGTCGAAATAGGTTTCCAGCCGGGCGCGCTTGGCTTCCCAGCCCGGCGCGTGTTTGGGCATATGAGCGTTCATCGGGGCTTGTCTGTCACTCGAAACCGAGGAAATCAAAAATCTCGCGGTCCTTCATCGGCTTGGCCAGATTGGGTTCCACACCGGCCCACAGCAGGGCGGCCAGCCGCTTGTACTCATTCTGCGCGGCCAGGATTTCCGGCGTTTCGTCCATTTCGAAAATCGTGCACTTCTTCAGGCGCGAACGGCGGATGGCATCGAGATCGGGCAGGTGCGCCAGCCGGTTGATGCCGGTGGCACCGCAGAAGCGATCAATCTCGTCGGTATTGGCCGAGCGGTTGGCGATGCAGCCTGCCAGGCGCACTTCGTAATTCTTCGATTTGGCTGCGATGGCGGCCATGATGCGGTTCATCGCGAAGATCGAGTCGAAATCATTGGCCGTCACCACGATGGCGCGTTCGGCATGCTGCAACGGTGCAGCAAAGCCGCCGCACACCACATCGCCCAGCACATCGAAGATCACCACGTCGGTATCTTCCAGCAGATGATGCTGCTTCAGCAATTTCACCGTCTGACCAACGACATAGCCGCCGCAACCGGTGCCAGCCGGTGGGCCGCCGGCCTCCACGCACATCACGCCATTATAGCCTTCGAACATATAATCTTCGGGCCGCAGTTCCTCGTGATGGAAATCATGCTGTTCCAGCACGTCGATGACGGTGGGCATCAGTTTCTTGGTCAGCGTGAAGGTGCTGTCGTGCTTGGGATCGCAGCCGATCTGCAACACGCGCTGGCCAAGCAGCGAGAAGGCCGCCGACAGGTTGGACGAGGTCGTCGATTTGCCGATGCCGCCTTTGCCATAGACGGCGAACACCTTGGCGCCCTCGATCTTCTGCGAAGGGTCGAGCGCGACCTGCACGCTGCCCTCGCCATCGCCGGGACCGATTTTGCGCGTCTTGTCGATGATCAGCGTCATGTCTGTCTTCTCCTCACGCGGCCAGCGAACCGGCAGGCGCAACACCTTCTAGTTGGTCTTCGATCGCATCGGTGGCCGCATAAAGCGCGGCCAGCGTCTCGGCATCGGGCTGCCAATATTGGCGATCCGCTGCTTCGATCAGCCGGTTGGCAATCTTGGCGGCAGCACGTGGGTTCATCTCGGCAATGCGCTGCCGCATCGCATCGTCCAGAACATAGGTCTCGCTGATGCGGCTGTATACCCAGGGATCGACCTGGCCGGTGGTGGCGGACCAGCCCATGGTGGTGGTCACCGCGGCTTCGACCTGGCGCACGCCTTCATAGCCATATTTCAGCTGGGCTTCGATCCACACCGGGTTGAGCGTGCGGGTGCGGGTTTCCAGCGCCACCTGCTCCTGCAAGCTGCGCACCTTGCCGGACCCTTGCGTCTGGTCACCAATGTAAACCGGCGCCGATTCGCCGCCCTTGGCGCGCGTCACCGCGCGGCTGATGCCGCCCAGCGTATCGACATATTGATCGATGGTGGTGATGCCGAGTTCGACACTTTCGAGATTCTGATAAGCGCAGTCCACCGTCTTCAGCGCGCTGGCGAGCAGGCCGGGCTGGCGCTTGGGCTTGCCATCGACGCCATAGGCATAGCCTTTCTGCTTTTCATAGACGTCGGCCAGCTCGTTGGGGTCGGTCCAGCCGGCGCTGTCGATCAACAGGTTGACGTTGGCGCCGTACGCACCTTCGGCGTTGGAATAGACGCGCAGCGAAGCGGTGGCCATGTCGCAGCCATGCTCTTCCAGATAGACGAGGCTGTGCTTGCGGATGAAGTTCAGATGGCCCGGCTCATCGGCTTCAGAGGCCAGCAGCGCGGCTTCGGCGAGCATCTTGGTCTGCAGCGGCAGCAGATCGCGGAACACGCCGGACATGGTCACCAGCACATCGATGCGCGGGCGGCCGAGGGTTTCCAGCGGGATCAGCTCTGCACCCGCCAGCCGGTTGTAGCTGTCGAACCGCGGCTTGGCCCCCATCAGCGCCATCGCCTGCGCGACCTGCGCGCCTTCAGATTTCAGATTGTCCGTGCCCCACAGCACCATGGCGACGGTTTCCGGCAGCTTGCCGGCGTCTTCCAGGGCGCGATCGAGGATGCGCTGCGCCTGCGCCGCACCATCCTTGCAGGCATAGGCCGACGGCAGCCGGAACGGATCGAAGCCGTGAATGTTGCGCCCGGTCGGCAAAATCTCCGGATCGCGCAGGATGTCGCCACCGGCCACCGGCGGCACATAGCGGCCGTCAAGCGCGCGGATCAGCCCGTTCATCTCGTGATTGACCGACAGCGCGGCGTTGAGATTGACCAGTTCGCGCAAGGTTGGCGTGTTGGGCACAATGCGGCCGTGAATCAGCTTTTCGACGGTGTCGCGATCGATGATTTCACCGCGCGCCTGGGCACTGGCCAACAGCATGTCGATGCGGGCGTCTTCGCTTTCCGCGTCGCCAAACACGTGCAGACCCTGCGGGATCAATTCCTGCTCGATCTCATAGAGCTTGGCGGCAAGCTTCGACACATCGCTGCCATCCAGATCCATGGCAGCGGCCTGTTCGGCGATAATTTCTTCCAGGCCCACCAATTCCGGGCTGCCCGGCTCGGTGGAGCGCCAGCGATCGACGCTGGCCTTGATATCGGACAGGCCCTTGTACAGGCCCGAATTGGTCAAGGCCGGGGTCAGGTACGACACCAACGTCGCCCCAGAGCGCCGCTTGGCGAGCACACCTTCGGAAGGGTTGTTGGCGGCATAAAGATAGATGTTGGGCAAATCCTGAATGATCCGCTCCGGCCAGCAGCTCATGGTCATGCCGGTCTGTTTGCCGGGCATGAACTCCAGGCTGCCGTGTGTGCCCCAGTGGATGACCGCGTGCGCGCCGAAATCATTCCGGATCCAGCGGTAGAAGGCCATGAAGGCATGGGTCGGTGCAAAGCGGCCATCGAACAGCAGCCGCATCGGATCGGATTCATAGCCATTGGCCGGCTGGATGCCGACGAACATGTTGCCGAACTGCGCGCCGGTGATCAGCACGTTGCGGCCGTCGGACTGGAACTTGCCCGGTGCCGGGCCCCATTCCTTTTCGATTTCGGCCAGATAAGGCTCCGTGGCCACGATGGTTTCGGCTGGCACGAAGGCATGCACATTGGCTTCCTGGCCATATTGCATCGCGTTGCCTTCGATCACCCGGCGGCGCACTTCATCGGAATCGGCCGGCACTTCGACATCATAGCCTTCGGCCTTCAACCGGATCAGCGTGCGGTGCAGAGAATCGAACACGGCAAGGAACTGCGCGGTACCCGCCGCGCCGCCATTGGGCGGGAAGTTGAACAGCACCACCGCCAATTTGCGATCCTTGTTGGCGGCACGGCGCAATTGCACCAGCTTGACCATCTTGTCGGCCAGCGCTTCGGCGCGTTCCGGGCAGGACTGCATGGCGCGCACGCCATCCGATGGTGACCAGGTGCAGGCGCGCGAACAGCCGGTGCAGGCTTCGCCGCTGGAGTCGCTGCGGCCGCCAAACACCATCGGCTGGGTGCCGCCATCCAGTTCGGGGATGGCGATCATGATGGTGGCTTCCAGCGGCAGCAGACCCTGGCGGTTGGCGCCCCATTGCTGCAGCGTCTGGAATTCCACCGGATGCGCCGAAATATAGGGCCGATCGAGCTTGGTGAGGATTTCCTCGGCCGATTTTGCATCGCTGTAGGCCGGCCCGCCGACCAGGCTGAATCCGGTCAAGTTGATCACCGCATCGACCGTCGCGCGGCCATCCTTCATCATCAGCGTCTCGATCGCCGGCCGCTGATCGAGCCCGCCGGCAAACGCCGGGATCACATTCAGGCCCTTGGCCTCCAGCGCGCGGATCACGCCGTCATAATGATTGGCGTCCTTGCCCAGCACATAGGACCGCAACATCAGCACGCCCACCGTGCCGACCGCGCCCTGTTTCCAAGGCAGATCGGCCAGATGCTCGGACATGCGTTGCGGCAGATCGGGGTGATAAACACCGACTTCCGGATATTCCTGCGGCGCTTCCACCTTGGCCTTGCCGCGCAAGCCCTTGCGCGGGCCGGCGGCATAACGATCAACAAGCGCCGAAATCATCTGGAAGGCGTTGTCGTCGCTGCCGGCCAGCCAATATTGCAGCGTGAGGAAATAGGCGCGCACATCCTGCGCAGTGCCGGGCACGAACTTCAGCAGCTTGGGCAGGCGGCGCAGCACCGCCAATTGCGCGGCGCCGCTGTTCGGCGCGCCATCCTTGGAGGTGCCGCGCAATTTCTTCAGCCAGCCCAGCGGGCCCTTGGGCGGCGCATCCATGCGATAATCGCCCATCCGCGTCATCTTCACGACATCGGACTGGCTCATCAGGCAGACCATCGCGTCGCAATCCTCGCGGCGGGCGGTCAGCGCATCCTTGATCATGCGGATCTGTTCATCGAGGAACAGCATCGTCACCACGACGATATCGGCGCGCGCGATGTCGGCGCGGGTGGCATCCAGCGTGCCCGGCTTGTCCCAATCGGCCGCGGCGTGGAAACCGATCGACACCGGCATGCCAGCCTTCTGAAAGCGCACCCGGGCGCGATCGATGGCGCCCGACAAATGATTGTCCAGCGTGATGATCACGACATGGCAATGATCGGGCCGGTCCTGCTTCGAAGGCGGGGTGTCAGCGCGCATAATGGGATTTTGCCTCGTACAAGGTATCACGGGTGATGGTGACGATGCCGAGTTCAGCGGCATAGCGTTCGGTGTTGCGGCGGGCCTTGCCACGCACGAAAAACGGGATCTTGCCAAGTTCAGCAAGGGCTTCGGCGGTCCAGCCGCCGGGCTCGGCGGCGGCCTGGGTGACGGCAGGTGCTTCGGCCACCATGGTCGCGGTTGGCACGGCGTTCCCCACCCCCGGCCCCTCCCCTGAAGAGGCGGGGAGCGGCGCGGCTGGGGCATGACCAAGATGGCTGGCGCCGGCGGCATCGGAAAATTCGAAATCGTCGCGGAACATGGTGAGCAGATGCTCCTCCAGCCCCATCACCAGCGGATGCACCCAAGTGTCGAACAGCACATTGGCACCTTCGAAGCCCATTTGCGGGCTGTGGCGCGCCGGGAAATCCTGCACATGCACTGGCGCCGAAATCACCGCGCAGGGCAGCCGCAGCCGCTTGGCGATATGGCGTTCCATCTGGGTGCCGAGCACCAGTTCCGGTGAGGCGGCCTCGATGGCCTCCTCAACGGCAAGATAATCATCGGTGATCAGCGGCTCGACACCATATTTCTCGGCCGCGGCGCGCACTTCGCGGGCGAATTCGCGGTTGTAGCAACCAAGCCCAACGACCTTGAAGCCCAGTTCCTCGCTCGCCACCCGCGCCGCCGCCACGGCATGCGTGCCATCGCCGAAGATGAAGACGCGTTTGCCGGTCAGATAGGTCGAATCGATGGATCGGGACCACCAGCCCATGCGGCCCTGGTTCAGATCATCGGGCACCGGGATGCCGGCCGCCGCACACACCTCGGCCACGAATTCGCGCGTCGCATTCAGCCCGATCGGCACGGTGCGCACGGTTTTCTGGCGGAACGTCCGCTCCAGCCAACTGCAGGCCTGCGCGGCGATTTCAGGATAAAGGCAAATGTTGAAATCCGCCTCCCCAATCGCAACGATATCGGCCGGCGTCGCGCCCAGCGGCGCCACCAGCCGCACATCGATGCCCAGTTCGTTCAGCAACTTGGTGATTTCCGCCACATCATCGCGGTGGCGAAAGCCCAGCGCCGTTGGCCCCAATATATTGGCCAGCGGCCGGCGCGGGCCAGCGGCATCCACCGCCGGCAGCGGCTTGCGGCCCTTGTCCGCCAGCCCGCGCACGATCTGATAGAAGGTTTCCGACGCGCCCCAATTTTCCTTGCGGCTGTAGCTTGGCAATTCGAGCGGGATGATCGGGCAATCAAGCCCCATGGTCGCCGCCAGCCCGGCCGGATCATCCTGGATCAGTTCGGCGGTGCAACTGGCGCCAACGATCATCGCCTGGGGGCGGAACCGATCATAGGCCTCGCGCGCTGCTGTCTTGAACAATTCGGCGGTATCGCTGCCCAGATCGCGCGCCTGAAAACTCGTGTAGCTCACCGGCGGGCGATGATCCCGCCGCTCGATCATCGTGAACAGCAGATCGGCATAAGTATCGCCCTGCGGCGCGTGCAGCACATAATGCAACTGCTTCATGCCCGTCGCGACACGCATCGCCCCGACATGGGGCGGGCCTTCATAGGTCCAGACGGTCAACTGCATGGCCTAGACCCTCAACAGATCGCGGCGGTGAAGCGGGCGGGCGAACAATTCGGCCAAGTCACCGGCCTGATCATAGCCGTGAATCGGCGAAAACACGAGCTCGATGGCCCATTTCGTCGTCAGGCCTTCGCGCTCCAGCGGATTGGCGAGGCCCAGGCCACAGACAGTGAGGTCAGGCCGGGAGGCACGCACGCGATCGAGCTGCTTTTCGACATCCTGCCCTTCCGAAATCATCGTGCCCGGCGGCAAAGCGGCCAGTTCGTCGATCAAATGGCCCTTGTGCAAGTAAGGCGTGCCGACCTCGATCAATTCCATGCCGAGTTCACCCGCAAGGAACCGCGCCAGCGGGACTTCTAGCTGGCTGTCCGGCATGAAGAAGATGCGGCGGCCGGCCAGGCGTTCCCGATACAGCGCCAACCCCTTGCGAGCGCGTTCCCTTGGGCTCGCAATGACGTGTTCGAAGCGCGACTCCGGCACCGCGAAAGCCTGGGCGGCGGCATGCAGCCAGGCCGTCGTGCCTTCGGCGCCGAACGGAAACAACGCTGGCAGATGCACCGCGCCGCGCTTGTCCAGCGCCACCCCGGTTTCGGCCAGAAACGGCTGCGCCAGCAGATATCTTGTGTTGGGACCAACCGCCGGCATCTGCCCGGCCCGCCGCGCCGGCAGCGACACCACCTTGGGAATCCCCAGATCAACGAGCAGCCGGGTGAGTTGATCCTCGACGATATCCGGCAGGCTGCCGACAATCATCAACTGCTGCTCGTCGGTGAACGGCAGGTCAGGTGTCAGCGCGGCCAGGCAGGCATCCTCACCTTGCGTGAAGGTGGTTTCAATGCCGCTGCCGCTGTAGTTCAGCACATGCACTTGCGGCATGAAATTCTTGTTGAGTCGCTGCGCCGCCCGGCTCAGATCCAGCTTGATGACTTCGGACGGGCAGGATCCGACCAGGAACAGCATGCGGATATCCGGCCGCCGTGCCAGCAGCCGGGTAACCACCCGGTCAAGCTCCTCATTGGCATCCGCAAGACCGGCGAGGTCCTTTTCCTCGATGATGGCCGTGCCAAAGCGCGGCTCGGCAAACACCATCACGCCAGCCGCCGATTGCAGCAGGTGCGCGCAGGTGCGGCTGCCGACCACCAGGAAGAACGCATCCTGAATCTTGCGGTGCAACCAGATGATGCCAGTCAGGCCGCAGAACACTTCGCGCTGGCCACGTTCCCGCAGGATGCCATCCACACCCACCGGCGGGGCGTCGCAGCCCGGCAGAGGACCAGTCACGCTCATGCCGCCCGCGCAATCGCAAGCGGGGCGTCGGCGCTATCGTCAGCGGCAACCGGCTGAACCACGGCTGGCGCCGAAAGCCGGGCCTGGCGCAGTTTCCAGATGAACTGCGCCGCATTGATCACATAGGCCAAATAGGCTGCAAGCGCAGTCGCAAACAGCACGCCCTCATCGGCAATGCCAGTGAACAACCCGAACAGATATAATGAATGCAAAACGATGACGAGCATCGAGAACACATCTTCCCAGAAAAAGCTCTCGTGGAACAGATATTGCCCGAACACGACCTTTTCCCAGATCGCGCCTGTAATCATGATTGTATAGAGCGCCATCGTCTTGACGACGACCGACCAGACGGCCCATTCATAATTGCGGCCGGTGTTCAGATAATCCAGCACGAGATACAGGCTGACCCCGAAAATCAGGAACTGCACCGGCGCCAGCAGGCCCTGCACCAGGGTCCATTTGCTGCTGTCCCGCCGCACCCGTTCTTCGGGCGTGTACAACGGACGCCCCGACGAGGCTGACCCCGCTGCCGACCCCAATGATGACGATGCCGATGACAAGCCTTCAACCCCTCAAGCCCTTGGACGAAAACCCTATCACCCGGCCTTTGCCTGTCAACCGCGTTTGCGGCGCAACTGTCATGCCGGCGTGTCAGTCACAACCGTCAAGCCAGCCTGACGACTCCGCAAGCCACTCTCAGGCCAGTTAGCGTATTACGCTAAGGTAATGTCTGCAATTCACTCGGCAAAATTGCCCGTGAACAACCAGTTGCGTCAAACCGCGCTGTAGCATAGCCTGTGGCAGCATGTCGCGTCAGCCTTGCCCTGCCCATGCCGGAAAAATCGGCGCGATATGGGGTTGGGCTGAATTTGTTGGCGGGCACCTTTTGGCTGGCCGAACGCCGTCCGGGGAGCTCCCGACAACAGGGAATCACTGAGGGGCCGGACCGGATCGGCAATGGATGCCAATTATTTCAGCAGCATCAACGCTCTGCTCGGCGACGATATGATCGATCTTGCCGCTCTTGTCGCCAGCCGGCCCGACACTGCGCTCGCCGCGGTGCTGGCGGCGGCTGATCTGGTGCTGGTCGTTGATCCAGACGGCCGCATCCAGGATCTGCAGATCGGCAGCGGCGATATCAGCCCCGACGATGTGGCCGGCTGGCGCGGCCAATATTGGGCAGAGACCGCGCTCGCGGCCAGCCAGAACCAGATCACTGCCCTGCTCGGCGATGACGCGGCGCCCGTCTGGCATGATGTCAGCCATGGCAGCCGTGATGGTGAATTGCCGCTGAAATGGCTGAGCTTGCCGTTGCCCGAAGGCTGCCGGCTGGCCATCGCCCGCGACCGCCGCGCCGCCGCCACGTTGGAGCAGCGGCTGGCGCGCGCCCAGCAGGTCAACGAACGTGATGCGATGCGGCTGCGCCAACTCGAAGCGCGGCAGCGCCTGTTGTTCGACAGCGCCGAAGAAGCGATGTTCATCATCGATGCTGCCACCCGTCGCGTGGCAGATGCCAATCTGGCCGCCCGCCGCGCCACCGGCCTGTCTGCCAGCGCGTTGATTGGCCATGGTTTTGCCGCGCTGGTCCATCCCAATGATCATGACGCCACGCTGGCGGCGCTGGGCGCGCTCACGGCGAGCGACCAGCCGGGTCCGGTCCGCTTGCGGCTGGCCGATGGCAAGGCCTGGGCGCTGTCGGCAACCCTGTTCCGTCAGGATCGCGACACCCGCCTGCTGCTCAGAATGAGCCCGCTGGATTCGGTGACCGACCATTTCCGGGAGCATCTGGCCGACGGGCTGGAACGCCTGCCCGACGCGTTTGTGGTCACCGACGACCAGTTCGATATCGTCGCCGGCAATGGCGCCTTCCTTGATCTGGTAGGCCTGGCTCGCCACAAGGATCTGGTCGGCCAGCCGATCGGGCGCTTTGTCGGCCGGCCGGGGCTGGATCTGGGTGTGCTGCTTGCCGCCTTGCGCCAGCATGGGCTGGTGCGCGGCTTCACCACGCTGGTGCGGCCCGGCCACGCACACCCCAACGTGGGCGAAGGCGAAGCCGTTGAAGTCTCCGCCGTGTCCTCGGGCGACGCCCATGAACGCCACCATGGCTTTGCCATCCGCCCGGCGCCGCGCGCCGCCGCCACGGCCGGCCAGCCGGCGCTGTCGATCAGCCAGTTGACCGACATGGTCGGCCGCGTGCCATTGAAGGAAATCGTGCGCGAATCGACCGATCTGATCGAGCGCATGTGCATCGAAGCGGCGCTGATCTATTCCGCCGACAACCGCGCATCGGCAGCCGAGATTCTCGGCCTGTCGCGGCAGAGCCTCTATTCCAAACTGCACCGGCACGGCTTGGGCAATCTGGGCGAAAACAGCGCCGATATCGATTGAGCCCCTGTCGCAGTGGCATTTGGTTGCAGGCATAAGTGTCAAGCAGCGTTGACGCCTTTCCCGCCACGCGACTAGTTTGCCGCAATGGAACATGTGCCGCCCCCGATTGCCGCCGATGCCGCGCCGCGCAGTGTGCCGCGGCCGCGCGACGTGCTGGAATTGCTCAAGCCTGTCACCTGGTTCCCGCCGATGTGGGCCTTCATGTGCGGCGTGGTGTCATCAGGCGTGCCGCTGGCCGACCGCTGGGGGCTGCTGATCGCCGGCATGCTGCTGGCCGGGCCGCTGGTGTGTGGCAACAGCCAGGCGATCAACGACTGGTTCGATCGCCATGTCGATGCCATCAACGAACCGCAGCGCCCGATCCCGTCGGGCCGCATCCCCGGCCGCTGGGGGCTGGGCATCGCGATTGGCGGCAGCATCATCTCGCTGGTTGTCGGCTTCCTGCTCGGGCCGGTGGTGGGCTGGGCGACCGTGGTGGGCCTCGCCATGTCCTGGTCCTATTCGGCGCCGCCGCTGCGTTTCAAGGCCAACGGCTGGCTGGGGCCGCTGGTTTGCGCCGCCGCCTATGAAGGCGTCACCTGGTTCACCGGTGCTGCGGTGATGGCGGGCGGCATCCCTGACAGCCGCATCATCTGGGTGCTGTGCATGTATGCGCTGGGCGCGCACGGCATCATGGTGCTGAATGATTTCAAGGCGGTGAAGGGCGACGCCCAATCCGGCGTCAATTCGCTGCCGGTGCAGATCGGGGAGCGCAACGCCGCCGAAATCGCCTGCTGGACGATGGCGCTGCCACAGGTGGTGGTGATCATCCTGCTGGCGCGCTGGGGGCTGCACTGGCCATCGGCGATGGTGGCATTTTCCCTTTCCATGCAGGTGGTGCTGATGCAGCGCGTGCTGGCCGCGCCGGCGGCCAACGCGCCGTTCTACAACGCCACCGGCACCACGCTTTATGTGCTCGGCATGCTCACATCCGCCTTTGGCCTGTCGGTGATCGTATGAGTGCACCTGCTTACCTCGGTTGGGCCGGCATCGCGCGGCTGGGCCTTGTGCAGAGTGCGCTCGGCGCCATCGTCATGCTGGCGTCCAGCCTGCTCAATCGCATCATGGTCGTCGAATATGCCACCGCCGCGGCATTGCCGGCCGGACTGGTGGCCTTTCATTACGGCGTACAGCTATCCCGCCCGAAATGGGGCCATGGCAGCGATGCCGGCTGGCGGCGCACGCCATGGATCATTGGCGGCATGGCCGTGCTCGGTGGCGGCGGCGTGCTGGCGACCTTTGCCACCACGTTGTTGAACGGCCCGTTCTGGCCGGTGCTTGGCTTGTTGGTGCTGGCCTATGCGATGATCGGCATTGGCGTTGGCGCTTCCGGCACCTCGCTGCTGGCGCTGCTTGCCAGCCGCACCGCCGAGCCGCGCCGGCCCGCAGCGGCCAGCCTGACCTGGATCATGATGATCGTCGGCATCGTCATTTCGGCCGGAGTCGCCGGCAGCCTGCTCGATCCCTTCTCGCCGCAGCGGTTGGTCGCCGTGGCGGCAGGGGTTGTCGCGGTCGCCTTCGCCCTCACCTGCATCGCGGTGTGGGGCGTCGAAGGCGTGCCACAAGCCGAAGCCAAGCGCGACACCGCGCCGTTCGGCGAAGCGCTGCGCGGCATCTGGCACGATCCGCTGACCCGCCTGTTCAGCATCTTCGTGTTCTTCTCGATGCTGGCCTATTCGATGCAGGATCTGATCCTCGAACCGTTCGCCGGCCTGATCTTCGGCATGACGCCGGGCCAATCGACCAGCCTGTCGGGCGTGCAGCACCAGGGCGTGCTCGCCGGCATGATCCTGGTCGGCGTGGGCGGTCATGCGTTTGGCGGGAAGGCGGGTATGCGTCTCAAGCGCTGGATCGTCATCGGCTGTGTGGCATCTGCTGCGGCATTGGCCTTGCTGGCGATGGCGGCGCGCGCCGGGCCGGGCTGGCCTTTGGAGCTGAATGTGGCGGCGCTGGGCTTTGCCAACGGCATGTTCGCGGTCGCCGCGATCGGTTCGATGCTGGAACTGGCCGGCAGAGGTGGTCCGGGCCATGAAGGTATCCGCATGGGCCTGTGGGGCGCAGCGCAGGCTTCGGCGTTCGGCATCGGCGGCTTTGCCGGCGCCATCGCTGTCGATGGCCTGCGCAGCATCGTTGCCGAGACAGCACAGGCATTTGAGCTTGTGTTTGCGGCCGAAGCCGTGCTGTTTCTGGTGGCGGCGGTGATCGCTTTGCGATTGAATGACAACATGAACCCGGCGGGCAGGCCGACACAGCAGGAGGCGTTAGCATGAAGGGCTTTGGAGCATGACCGAACAATTCGACATGGTGGTGGTCGGCGGTGGCCCTTCGGGTGCCACGGCCGCCAATGATCTGGCGTTGCAGGGTTTCAAGGTGATGCTGCTCGATCGCATGGGCCGCATCAAGCCGTGCGGCGGTGCCGTGCCGCCGCGCCTGCTGAAGGATTTCGACGTGCCGCTGGACCTGCTGTGCACCACCGCCAACAGCGCCCGCATGATCAGCCCGCAGGATCGCAAGGTCGATATGCCGGTGGGCGAAGGTGGCTGGGTCGGCATGGTCGATCGCGACGTGTTCGATGAGTGGCTGCGCGCGCGGGCTGCAAAGAACGGCGCCGATCGCCGCGACGGCAGTTTCGAAGCATTGGAACGCGATGCGGACGGCACCGCCATCGTGTCCTACCGCCCCAAGGGCGCGCCGCGTGGCAGCGATCCGATCAAGGTTCGCACCAAGATGCTGATCGGCTGTGATGGCTGCAATTCGGCTGTCGCGCGCGCCGCCTTGCCCGAAGAGAAACTGCCGTTCGTCGCCGCCTATCACGAAGTCGTGGAAAGCCCGCCGGAAGGGTTCAAGGGCTTCGAAGGCGATCGCTGCGACGTGTTCTATCAGGGCAAGCACAGCCCGGATTTCTATGCCTGGGTATTCCCGCACGGCAACAAGACCAGCATCGGCACCGGCAGCGCCGTGCAGGGTTTCGAACTGCGCAAGGCGGTCACCAAACTGCGCGAAGAGCTCGGCTTGGGCGAGGAAACCTGCAAGACGGTGCGGGTCGAAGGCGCGCCCATCCCGCTGCGCCCGCGCAAGAAGTGGGATAATGGCAAGGACGTGGTGGTGGCAGGGGACGCCGCAGGGACCGTGGCCCCGGCCAGCGGCGAAGGCATTTTCTATGCGATGACCGCTGGGCGCGAAGCGGCTGCGGCCGCCGCCGAAGCCGTGAAGAGCGGCGATCCCGCCAAGCTGGGCCTCGCCCGCAAGCGCTTCATGAAGGCGCACGGCACCGTGTTCCGCGTGCTCGGCATCATGCAATGGTGGTGGTATCGCAGCGACACGATGCGCGAGAAGTTCGTGAAGCTGTGCATGGACAAGGATATCCAGCAGCTGACCTGGGAAGCCTATATGAACAAGGAACTGGCGCGCAAGAAGCCGCTGGCCCACGTCAAGATTTTCCTGAAGGACAGCGTGCAACTGGTAACCGGCATATTGTCGGGCGGCGGCGTGCGCGAAGGCAACAAGGCCGGCAAGCGCGCCCAGGTGTGATCCGGCGGGGTTGAGGGAGGGCTGAGCCCCATGGCCCGCCAGAAGACTCGTTTGTCCGAAACCGCCGCCGCACGCTGGGTACTGCCCGGCGCCATTGCCGCCGTTGCTGCCAGCTTCACGGCGGCGGTGGGCGCGACGATCACCGATATCGGCCCCTGGTACCAGGCGCTGGTGCAGCCCGAATGGGCGCCGCCCACCTGGCTGTTCGGCCCGGCGTGGACGGTGATCTTCATGCTGTGCACGATGTCGGGCGTGACGGCGTGGATGGCGACGCGCACCCGCGGCGGCGGCGAGGCAATCATCGGCCTGTTCGCGCTGAACGGCTTTCTCAACCTGCTATGGAGTTTCCTGTTCTTCCGCATGCACCGGCCGGATTATGCCGCGCTGGAAGTCGGCATTCTCTGGAGCAGCATCGCCGCGCTGATCGTCGTCACCTGGCGTGTATCGCGCCCGGCGTCGCTGCTGCTGCTGCCCTATCTGGCGTGGGTAAGTTTTGCGGCGATGCTCAATCGGGCGATTGTCGAACTGAACAGCCCATTTTGAGCACAAAAAATGCCCGGTCAGCAAGCCGACCGGGCACAATGATGTGAGACGAAATCAGCCGTTCGTTTTCAGATAGGCAATCACGTCCGCGCGATCCTGCGGCTGCTTCAGGCCACCAAAGGCCATCTTGGTGCCCGGCATGAACTTCTGCGGCGCTTCGAGATAGGTGAAGAGCACGTCCTCGCTCCAGGCGACGCCGCTTTCCTTGTTGGCCTTGCTGTAGGTGTAGCCGGCAACGGTGCCGGCGGTGCGTCCAACCACGCCATACAGCGACGGGCCGACGCGGTTCTTGCCTTCTTCCACGACATGGCAGGCCTTGCACTGCGCAAACAGCTTCTCGCCCTTGGCGGCATCACCCGTGAGCGAGCTGTAGCTGACGGCCGTTGCCGCAGGGGCCGCGCCGGCTGTTTCGGTGCCGGCGGCTTCCGTGGTGGCCGCTTCGGTAGCGGTGGTTTCGGTGGTGATGGTTTCGGTGGTCGTGGTTTCGGTGGCGACCGGCGCTTCAGCGGCCTTGTCGCTGCCACCGCAGGCAGCGGTCAACAGGGCAGCAGCCAAAGTGGCAACGGGCAGAACACGCATCGAAAATTCCCTTCACAGATACCAAATTGCAATATGTCACAAGGTCGGTTCCGGAACAACCGCGGGCGGCCGCGACGGTTCAATCCGGCTGTCTCAATCCGGTTTCAGGGCGGCTGCCGCAGCGAACGGCCCGACAGCCAGTGCCACCAGGCTGGCCGCACCCAACAGGCGAAACGCGCCAGCCACATCCGATCCCACGCCAAAGATCAGCACCGGCAGCGCCAGCGGCAGCACGATCAACCCGGCCAGCGCGCCGCCGCCGCGCAAGCCCGCGGTCAACGCCGCGGCCACCACCGCCAGGCTGGCCAGCGCCGGCGTGCCGAGCAGCAGCGCCAGGCCGATGCGCAAGCCATCATCGCTGTTCATGCCCAGCAGCACGCCAACCACCGGCAGCGCGGCCAGCAAGGGCAGCGCAAAGCCAACCCAATGCGCCAGGATGCGCGCCGCACACACGAGTTCCAGCGCAATGCCGCGCGCGATCAGTTGGTCGATGCTGCCATCCTCCACGTCGGGCGCCAGCAGGGTTTCCACCGGCAGCAGCGCCGCCAGCAGCGCCGACACCCAGATGATCCCCGGCGCGATCCGCGCCAGCAGCCGCGCATCGGGGCCGACCGCAAACGGAAACAGCGCAGCGGCCAGCACGAAGAACATCACCGGCAGCCACAGCGCCGGCGACCGGGCGATCAGCAACAGATCACGGCGCACGAGAACCAGGAACATCAGCCGATCCGCACTTCGGCGGCATCAGCCAGGCCGATATCGCCATGCACCGCCGCCACCACCAGTCCGCCAGCCGCGCGGTGCGCCGCCATGGCGGTTGCCAGCAACGCCGCCGATGCCGTGTCGAGCCCCGCCGTCGGTTCATCCAGCAACCAGCAATCGGCACCCGCCGACAGCACCCGCGCCAGCCCGGCGCGGCGGCGCTGGCCGCTGGACAGATGCCGGCAGGGCACATCGGCCAAGGCCGCGACATTCATCGCCGCCATCGCCGCCGGCAGCCGCGCCAATCCATCATCCAGCCGCGCCCAATATTCCAGTTCACGGCCCAGGCTTTGCCGCGGCTTCAACGCCACGTCATGCCCCAGAAAGGCGCGCCGGCCGCCGCCGCGCACATCGCCAGCCTCGGCACGCAGCAGGCCGGCGAGCAACCGCAACAGGGATGATTTGCCGGCGCCGTTGCGCCCGGTCAGCAGCAGCGCCCCGCCCGGTTCGACGCGCGCCGACAGGCCTTCGAACAACAGCCGCCCGCCGCGCCGGCACGCGAGATTTTCAAGAACGAGCGGTTCCACCACGGCGTTTGGCTTACCGGCTCGGCCCGGCTTCGTCACCCCCTGCACCCGGGTGACGCACGCCCGAAATCCGGCTATGGCCAGCGCCATGCAGAATGATCGCCCGAAACTGTCCACCACCAGCAGCATGGTTATCAATTTCGGCCCGCTGCTGCTGTTCTTTGCCGCCAGCAAGGCCGGCAAGACTCTGTTCGAGCGGGGCGATCTGCCCGGCCTGGCCGATGCCGAAGTCGCCAGCGCCGTGGTTGGCACCGGCGTGTTCATCCTCGCGTCGCTGCTCGCCGCCATCTGGCATTACGCCAAGACACGCCACCTGCCGGCCGCAATGATCTTCACCACGATCATCGTCGTGCTGTTTGGCGGCCTCACCATCTGGCTGCAGGACAAGGCCTTCATCCAGCTCAAGCCCAGCATCATCTATGGCGCGTTTGCCGCGCTGCTGCTCGGCGGCCTGGCCACTGGCCGGCCGACCCTGCAACTGGTGATGGGCGACGCGCTGCCCGGCCTGTCCGAACGCGGCTGGCGCCTGCTCACCCGCAACTGGGCGCTGATGTTCATCGCCCTGCTCGGCGCCAACGAAGCGGCGCGGCGGCTGCTCAGCTATGATGACTGGCTCAGCTTCAAGGTGTGGGGCGTGACCATCGCCATCTTCGCCTTCACCATGGCGCAGGCGCCATTGTTGGCCAGGCACGGCGTCAAGCTGGACTGATCACTCCCCCAGCAGGTCATGCCGGCGCAGCGCATGGCGCAACTGGTCATAGGTCAGGCCCAGCCCGGCCGCCGTCCGCCGCTGATTGTGCCGGTGTTTTTCCAGCGCACATTCCAGTATCTGCTTTTCATAAATTGCCACCGCACCGCGCAGGTCGGTGATGCTGTCCAGTTTCGGCGGGGGCACGTCACAGGGCTCGGCCGACGCATCGCCACCGTTCGTCACCGCCGCGGCCCGCTGCGACGTTTTCGAGGGCTTGGGCCGCCACGGCGATTCGAACGGATCGATCACCAACTGCCCGATCGGCCGGTCCGCATCGCCCCAGCGGTACAGCGCCCGCTCCACGACATTCTTCAGCTCACGCACATTGCCCGGCCAGTGCCAACTGATCAGCTGCTCCTGCACCCGCGCTGAAAAGCCGGGAAAACGCGGCCAGCCCAGCTCGGCCGCCATCCGCCGCGCGAAATGCGATGCCAGCATGTCGATATCCTCGGCACGCTCTCGGAGCGGCGGCAGCGTGATCACCTCGAAGCTCAGCCGATCGAGCAGATCGGCGCGAAACCGCCCCTGCTCGACCATCGCCGGCAAATCCTCGTTGGTGGCACCGACCAGCCGCACATCGACGCTGATCAGCTTGTTCGAACCCAGCCGCGACAGCTCGCCATATTCCACCACGCGCAGCAATCGCTCCTGCGCCTGGCTCGACAATGTGCCGATCTCATCGAGAAACAGCGTGCCGCCGTCGGCATCTTCAAAACGTCCGGCGCGTGCCCGCTGTGCGCCGGTGAAGGCGCCGGCTTCATAACCGAACAATTCGGCATCGATCAGATTTTCCGGCAGTGCCGCGCAGTTCAGCGAAACCAATGTCTGCGACCAGCGCGGCGACAGGCGGTGCAGGCGGTCGGCGATCAGTTCCTTGCCGGTGCCGCGCTCCCCGATCACCAGCACCGGGCGGTTGAGTGCAGCCGCCGCCGACGCCTTCTCGACCGCATCGAGAAAGCTGAGCGAAGTGCCGATCATCTGCGCCGGAGCAGCCATGCGCAAGAGTTGGCATGAATTCCCAACTCTTGGCAATTCCCACATGAAACTATTTGCCGCACCCCAGGGCGCTTCCATATTTTTCAAGCACTTGGCGGGGAAAGCCCACTTGGCACGACCCCTGCAATACATCTGGCATGAGCGGCACCCGCCGCCACAGTCATAGCAAGGAGACCCCCAATGACCATGTTCCACAATCTCAGCCGCAACCTGATCGCGGTGCTCGCCACCGTCCTGATCGGCACCACCTTCATCGCCGCCGCCACTGCCCCCGCACTGGTGACGCCGACCACAAACAGCGATATCGTTGCGTGACCAACGCGGCGATGGTCGGGGCCTTGGTTCCAGTGCACCGCCCCCCAGCACTTTATCAATCAACGGAACCGGCCCCGACCAACAAATTCGAATTTCTGGAGATACGACCGATGGGCATTTTCTCGCGAACCCGCGATATCATCGCAGCCAATGTGACCGACCTGCTCGACCGGGCTGAAGACCCGGCCAAGATGATCCGCATGATCATCATGGAGATGGAGGAAACATTGGTGGAAGTTCGCGCCTCTGCCGCCCGCACCATCGCCGATCAAAAGGAAATGAAGCGCGCGATGATCAAGGCCAACCAGGCCGTGCAGGACTGGCAGGACAAGGCCGAACTGGCGCTGTCGAAAGGCCGCGAAGACCTGGCCAAGGCCGCCTTGACCGAGAAGAACAAGGCCAAGGCCTTCATCGACACGACGCAGGCCGAGGTCGATCTGCTCAATGAAACGCTGGCTCTGAACGAGGCCGACATCGCCAAGCTGGAAAGCAAGCTGCGCGAAGCCCGGTCCCGCCAGAACGCGCTGATCAACCGCATCGAAAGCGCCACCCAGCGCTCCAGGTTGCGCGAGATGATCCGCGGGCCGCGCGTGGAAGAAGCCTTCAGCCGCTTCGAAGTGCTCGAACGCCGCGCCGACATGGCCGAAGGCCGCGCCGATGCGCTGGGCCTCTCCGGCCCGGGCGACGTGCGCAGCCTGGCCGATGAATTCGCATCGCTGCAGACCAACGACGAAGTGGACGCCGAACTGGCCGCCATGAAGGCGCGCCTCGGCAAGACGGAGGGCTGATCGCCATGGAAGACATCATCGTTCCCGTCGCCATCGTCGGCATGTTGTTCATCGGCTTGCCTGGCCTGATCCTCCATTATCTGACCAAGTGGAAAAGCCAGACCGGCATTTCCAGCCAGGATGAAGCCCTGCTCGATGAACTGCACGAACTCGCCCGCCGCCTCGATCAGCGCCTCGAAAGCGTGGAGCGCATCGTGGCCGCGGAAAACCCCAACTGGAAAGACAATCGGGTGACCGATCTTTCCGAGCAACGCCGCCAGCTCCGCTGACGGCACAGCCTGAAGGAGGCCCAAGATGAGCCGCCAATTTCTCCTCAACAAATCCGATGCCAAGATCATGGGCGTTTGCGCCGGGATCTCCGACTATTTCGGCTGGGATGTCACGCTGATCCGCATCGGCTTTGTGGCTGCCGCCTTGTTCGGCTTCGGATCGCCCGTCCTCATCTATCTGCTCATCGGCGTGATCGCCAAAGCGGCGCGCTGAGGCGCGCATCGCCAGGGGCGCACTGCGGCCCGGCCAACAGGGAAGAACATCATGTCTGCCAGTCGCACCCGTTTCTACCTCGACAAGCGCAACGGCAAGCTGCTGGGCGTCTGCGCGGGCATCGCCGATTATTTCGGCTGGGATGTCACGCTGGTCCGCATCGGTTTTGCCGTCGGCACCATCCTGGGCGGTGGCTCGACCATCCTGGCCTATCTGGCCATCGGCTGGATCGCCAATGCCAAGCCCAATACGCTGTATGACCAGAGCCCGGAACGTGTGGAATTCTGGCGCGATGTGCGGGTGGCGCCCAAGCGCACCCTGCGCGACGTGAACGCCCAGTTCCGCGATGCCGACCGCCGCCTGCGTGACCTGGAATATTATGTCACCAGCGACAGCCGGCAATTGGCTGACGAAATCGAAAAACTGCGCTGAGGGAGGATCAAATGGACGACAATATCCGTTACCTGATCCCGATCTTCGGCACGATGATCCCGATCATCGCCATCACCGGCGGCATCCTGAGCGGCATGTTCAACCGCTGGGCCAAGCTGAAGGAAAAGCAGATGGAGCTGACCGCCCACGCCACCGCCGAGCAGGCTGCGCAATATGCCGCCCGCATCGCGACGCTGGAGGAACGGGTCGCCGTGCTGAACCGGATCGTCACCGATCGCAACGAAGGGCTGGCGGTGCAGATCGAAGCGCTGCGCGACACGCCCAAGCAACTGAACTGAAGGACCGACCGATGGCGCTGGATCCCATCATGATCGAAGCCCTGGCCCCGGTGGCTGCGATCTTCGGTGTCACCGGCCTGATCGGCTGGGTGACGACCACCTGGTTGAAGGTGAAAAACGGTTACCCGCTGGAAAACAGTTGGGGCAAGCCGATGTATCCCAACGGCGGCGGCGAAGCGATGGAGCGCATCCGGCTGCTGAGCCAGGAAAACGCCCAACTGCGTGCCGAATTGGGCAGCATCAAGGATCGCATGGCCGTGCTGGAACGCATCGCCACCGACAAGCCGAGCATGCTCGCCGCCGAAATCGAAGAATTGCGCACCATGAAGCTGAATTGAGCCCGCTGCCCCCGGCGGCCCCACAAAGGACCAAGCCATGAACCCGTTTGAAATGGTGGTGCTGATCGTGTTGATCGTCACCATTGGGAAAGTGCTGTCAGCCCGCTTTGGCAGCAAGGACAATCGCAAGACCCTGAAAACCCACGCCGATGACGGTGCCGAAAATCTGCGCCTGCAGGCCGAGGTTGCCCGGCTGAACGACCGGCTGCGGGTGCTGGAGCGCCTCGCCACCGATCCGGCCAAGCGCCTCGCCGACGAAATCGAATCGCTCAAAGACAAATGACCGAAAAGGAAAGGAAGCTGCCATGTCCCCGCCAGTGCCTTCCGTTGAATATCTGCTCATCCTGTCCAGCGCCGCCTTGATCGGCATCGCCATGCTGGGCAGCCTGGCCGCCTGGAGTTGGGCGGGCTGGCTGAAGCTGAAGACCCGCGAACTCGATGCCCGCCCGTTTGGGGAAGACCTGCCGGCAATCAGCCAGCGCATCGATCTGGCCGATCTGAAGGAACGCATCCGCAAGCTGGAAGCCATTGCGGCGGGTGTGGACCTTTGAATCACGACACCCCTGCGGCAAGCCGCAGGGGTTGACCGGCCCGGCCATGGGCAGCAAGGAAACGCGCCATGGCCATCACCACTTTCGATGATGTCGAAGCCGAATTCGAAGCCTTCGACGATTGGGACGACCGTTACCGGTTGATCATCGCGCTGGGCCAGGCCCTGCCAGCGATGGACCCCGCCCTGAAAACCGACGCCACCAAGGTGCGCGGCTGCGCCAGCCAGGTGTGGCTGCATCCCAGCCTGGATGGCGATGTGCTGCGCTTTGCCGCCGACAGCGATGCCGCCATCGTCAAGGGCCTGGTCGCGCTGGTGCTGATGCTCGCCGATGGCCGCCACCCCGAAGATATCGACGGCGCCACCATCAAGGCGCGGCTGGACGGGCTCGGCCTGTCGAAGCATCTGTCGTCCAATCGCACGCAGGGCCTCGCCTCCATGATTGCCCGTATCGATACGCTCGCCAAAAGCAGCGCCGCATGACCGCCAGCTTCGCCGATCAGGTCGGCCAGTTCATGGGGCCGTTCGTTGGCCGGGTGCCGCACAACAAGCGGCTGGGCCTGCGTTTCGTCACCGCCGGAACAAACTGGGTGGAACTGCAACTGCCGTTCGCGCCGCACCTGCTGGTCGATCCCGATCATGGCATCTGGGCGTCCGGCCCGATCTTCACCCTGATGGACACGGCGGTGGGCATGGCATCGATGCTGGCCCGCGGCGCCTTCGAACCGCACGCGACATTGGATTTGCGCACCGATTATGTGCGGTCCCCCCGTGCGCAAGCCACGGTCATCGCACGCGGCGAATGTTATCGCATGACCCGCCAGATCGCCTTCGTGCGCGGCCTCGCCCATGATGGCGATCCGGCCGATCCGATCGCGCATGTGGCCGGCACCTTCATGTTTGCGCCATCGAAACTGGCCGAAGGCTGGAAGGGCAGCATGGCATGACCAGCCCGCTGCTTGCTGCCACGCTGAAAAACGCGTCGGGCCGGCTCGACCTGCTGCCCTATGCGGCGCTGCTCGACCTGTCGTTCGAGCGGGTCGGGGACGAACTGCACCTGATCATGCCGTTTGATGACACGCTGATCGGATCACCGGGCCGGCTGCATGGCGGCGCGATTGCCGGTCTGCTCGAACTGGCCGGGCTGCTCACCGTGATCGCCGCCCAGCCCGACGGCGAAGCGCTGCCGCGCGTGCGCCCCGTGACGGTGACAGTGGATTATATGCGCGAAGGCGCCGCCACGGAAAGCCGCGCGACTGCCAGCATCACCAAGCTGGGCCGCCGCGTGGTGAATGTGCAGGCGCAGGTTTGGCAGGGCAGCCGCGACAAGCCGATTGCCGCGGCGCACATCAATTTCGTGCTGGATTGGCCCCAGGTGCCAGTTCAGCCGGCGCCAGTGCCCTGACCGCCGCCGCGGTCGAATCGCTGAACAGGCCATCGATGCCGGCGGCCAGATAGGCGCGGATTTCCGCCTCCACATCGCCGCGACCCCGTGGATCGGTACCGGCCTTCATGTCGGCCGGCAGGAAGAAATTCTCCGGCCGGAACGTCCAGGGGTGCACATTCAGGCCCACCGCATGGGCGTTGGCCACCAGGCTGGTCGGCGCGCCCAATTTGCCGGCGGCATCGCGCGCTATGATCATCGTCTTTTCCGGGCCAATGCCAAACGCATAAGCGGCAATTCCCCGCAATCCGCCGGCCGTCGCCAGCGCCGCATAATCATGGCCATCGGCAGACTTCCCGGCCGGCGCCAGCAACTGGATCAGGCGCACGCCGGTCTGGCCCTTGAGCACCTTCAGATTGTCGATCTCGAAACTCTGGATGAACACCGGCGCGTCGGCCGTGTTCCAGCCCGCCGCCGCCAGTTCCTTCAGCAGCACCGGCTCGATCGGCAGGCCCAGACCGCGGAAATAGCTCGGGTGCTTGGTTTCGGGATAGATGCCGATCGTGCGCCCGGTGCGCGCCGACGCCGTCTTGGCCAAGGTGATGATTTCCGCCAGCGTCGGGATCTCGAACTGGCCATCAAAGGCCGCATTGTCCGGGCGCAACTGCGGCAGGCGCTCCCGGGCGCGCAGCGTCTTCAGTTCGGCCAGGGTGAAATCCTCGGTGAACCAGCCGGTCACCGTCTCGCCGTCGATGGTCTTGGTGGCCTTGCGCGCCGCAAATTCCGGGCGCGCTGCGACATCGGTGGTGCCGGAAATCTCGTTCTCGTGCCGCGCCACCAGCTGATGATCCTTGGTCGGCACCAGGTCCGGCTCGATGAAATCGGCGCCCTGTTCGATGGCGCGCTCGTACGCCGCCAGCGTATGCTCCGGCCGCTCCGCACTGGCGCCGCGATGCGCGATGATCAGCGGCGGCCCGGGCGGCGGCGCCGGCACAGCTGTGTCTCTGGGGGGCGGAGCAGCAGCCATCAGCAACATCACCAGCGGCAAGAGGATCGAACGCATCATCCTACCCGCCTACCCCGCCCAGATGACAGAAAAAAGTCCGCGGCGCCGGCCGGCGTCTTCAGGCACACCAGTGGATATCGATGTCCATGTCCAGCTCGGCGAGCAGGCGCCCGATCGGCAACAGGCTCGACGCGCCCTGCTTGATCGCCTGTTCCACCGTCCGGCGCTTGGCCTGGCCGCTCAGCACCAGCGTGACAACGCGCGCGGTGGCCAAAGTCGGCCCGGTCAACGTCACGCGCGGCACCGGCGCTTCGGCCGGCATCGGATCGGGACGCACCCCGATGGCCCGCCGCGCTTTCGGGCCGGCAATGGCGGCATCGAAATCCGGGCCCGGAAAGATCGAGGCAGTGTGGCCATCTTCGCCAACCCCCAGCCAGGCGACATCCAGCGGAAATTCCAGATCGGCCAGCCGTTCATCAGCCGCGCGGCCAGCCATCACCGGATCGCTCTCGCCGGCGGTCAACGGCACGACTCGCGCCTTCTTCGGCAGGAAAATCTTGGCGAGCATCCCGGCATTGGACAGTGGATCGGTAACCGGCACCAGCCGATCATCGGTGGGGATGATGGTCACATCCGCCCACTCGATCGGCATCGCCGCCAGCTTCTTCAGCGCTGGCAATGGCGTGGCGCCACCGGGAAAGGCCACCGTGGCGCGGCCGCGCGCCTCCAACGCCTGGTTGATGATATAGGCAATATCGCCGGCGACCGCTTCGGCCATCTCCTCGGCGTCGTCATAGTCCCACCATTCGGCTTCGATCACGAATCATCTCCAACAGGCACGGTATAGTTGAGGGCAAGCCGGCCGCCGTCGGCATAGAGTGTCTCGCCGGTAATGTAACTGGCTTCGTCGCTGAGCAGGAAGGCCGCGATGGCGGCGATTTCCTCTGGCTCACCGGCGCGGCCCAGCGGCGTGCGCGACATGATCTGCATGCGCGCGGCGGCATCGGCCATCACGGCGTTCCTCGCCAGTTCGGTCAGGATGGTGCCCGGCCCGATGCCGACCACGCGGATCCTGTGCGGCGCCAGCGCCACGGCGGTGTTGCGGGTGAGTTGGTTCAGGCCGCCCTTGGCGACATTATAGGCGAGCAGTGTCGGGATGGTGAGCAGCGCGTTGACGCTGGACATGTTGACGATCACGCCGCCGCCCGCGGCCTGCATGTGCGGCACGGCCAATTGCGTGGCGTGGAAGGCGGCGGTCAGGTTGGTGGCGATCACGCGATCATATTGCTCGGGCGTTTCGGTAAGAATATCGCCCTTGGGCGCGATGCCGGCATTGTTGACCAGGCCATCCAGCCCGCCGAAGCGCGCGACTGTGGCAGCAATGGCTGCAGCGATGGCATCACGGCTGGTGACGTCGCAATCGATGAACGCCGCAGCATCGCCCAGTTCCGTCGCCCGCGCTTCGCCGTCCGGCAGCACATCGGCGAGCATCACATGGGCACCTTCGGCCACGCAGCGCTGCGCGATGGCCAGGCCAAGCCCGCGGGCGGCGCCAGTGACGAGGATGCGGCGATTGACGAGGCGAGCAGGGTCCATGCGCGGCGATTAGCGCAAGTGGGGTGGCACGACCACCCCTCTCCCCCTGGGGGAGAGGGGAAACTCAGTCCGTCAATTCGTTCCAGGCGTCCTTCAGCTTGTCGAAAAAGCCCTGCGCCTTGGGCGTGTTGCGCCCGCCTTCGCTGGTCTCGATCGCCTGAAATTCCTCCAGCAATTCGCGCTGGCGCTTGGTCAATTTCACCGGCGTTTCCACCTCGACCTGGATCACCAGATCGCCGAAACCACCGCTGTTCAGCGCCGGCATGCCCTTGCCGCGCACACGGAATTGCTTGCCGGTCTGGGTGCCGGCCGGCACCTTGATCACGGTCTTTTCGCGGTCCAGCGCCGGCACATCGATATCGCCGCCCAGCGCGGCCGTGGTGATCGACAGCGGCGCCACCGTGAACAAGGTGGTGCCGTCGCGCTTGAAGACGTCATGCGCCTTCAGATGCACGAAGATATACAGGTCGCCCGACGGGCCGCCGCGCGTGCCGGCTTCGCCTTCGTTGGCGACGCGGATGCGGGTGCCATCGTCCACACCCTTGGGCACATTCACATTCAGCGTTTTCTGCTTTTCGACCCGGCCGGCGCCGCCGCAACTGGTGCAGGGATCGGCGATGATCTGGCCCTGGCCATGGCAGGCCGGGCAGGTCCGCTCCACCATGAACAGGCCCTGGCGCATGCCGACGCGGCCATTGCCGCCGCAGGTGGTGCAGGCGCGTGCCGATGTGCCGGGCTTGGCGCCCTGGCCACCGCATGGCTCACAGGTGGCGGCCACATCGATGGTCAATGTCGCCTGGCGGCCGTGATAGGCCTCCTCCAGAGTCATCTCCAGATCATAGCGCAAATCGCTGCCGCGCGCCGGGCCGCCGCGCCGGCCACCGCCGCGCTGGCCGCCGCCCATGAATTCCCCGAACACGCTTTCGAAAATATCGGCAAAGCCGCCGAAATCCTGCGCGCCGCCACCGCCCCCAAAACCATTGGCGCCGCCCTGCCGGAAAGCGGCATGACCATAACGATCATAGGCGGACCGCTTCTGCGGGTCCTTCAGCACATCATAGGCTTCGCTGATCGCCTTGAACTTCTGTTCGGCCACCGCATCGCCGGGGTTGCGATCGGGGTGAAATTTCATCGCCAGCCGGCGATAGGCGGATTTCAGCGCGGCCTCATCGGCACCGCGTTCCACCTCGAGCAGTTCATAATAATCGGTTTCGGTCGCCATCAAGAATCCCCCTCCCCTTCAGGGGAGGGGCCGGGGGTGGGGCCGTGCAAATATGCACACCCCGCCCCCGGCCAAAGCCATTCCCCACCGCCAACCCCTCCCCTTCAGGGGAGGGAAGCAGGCCTTTACTGCTTGCCTTCGTCCACGTCCGTGAACTCGGCGTCGACGACATCGTCGGTCTTGGCCGCATCCGGCGCCGGTTGGGCGGCGGCAGCCTGCTCGGCCTGATAGATCGCCTCGCCCAGCTTCATCGCGACCTGGCCCAGCGCCTGCACGCGGGCATTGATCAGTTCGGCATCGCCCGAATCCATCACCGATTTCACATCGGCGATCGCGGTTTCGATATTGGACTTCACGTCGGCCGCAAGTTTGTCGCCATGTTCGGCCAACTGGCGTTCGGTGCTGTGCACCAGGCTGTCGGCCTGGTTGCGGGCTTCGGCGCTGGCGCGGCGCTTCTTGTCTTCTTCGGCAAAGGCTTCAGCATCGCGCACCATCTGGTCGATATCGGCCTGGCTCAACCCGCCCGACGGCTGGATGCGGATCTGCTGTTCCTTGCCGGTGCCCTTGTCCTTGGCGTTCACACTCACCAGCCCATTGGCATCGATATCGAAGGTCACCTCGATCTGCGGCACGCCGCGCGGCGCCGGCGGAATGCCGACCAGATCGAACTGGCCCAACATCTTGTTGTCCGCCGCCATTTCGCGCTCACCCTGGAACACGCGGATCGTCACCGCCGACTGGTTGTCGTCGGCCGTCGAATAGACCTGGCTCTTCTTGGTCGGAATCGTCGTGTTGCGATCGATCATGCGGGTGAACACACCGCCCAGCGTCTCGATGCCAAGGCTCAGCGGAGTCACATCGAGCAGCAGCACGTCCTTCACATCGCCCTGCAGCACGCCGGCCTGGATCGCGGCGCCCATGGCGACCACTTCATCCGGGTTGACGCTGGTGTTGGGCTCCTTGCCGAACAATTCCTTCACGAAGGCGCGCACGCGCGGCATGCGGGTCATGCCGCCAACCAGAATCACTTCATCCAGATCACCCGGCTTCACGCCGGCTTCCTTGATGGCATCCAGGCACGGCTTGCGGGTGCGCTCGATCAGATCCAGCACCAGCTTTTCCAGATCGGTGCGGGTGATGGACTTCACCAGATGCTTAGGACCGTTCTGGTCCGCGGTGATGAACGGCAGGTTCACTTCGGTCGCCGCCGAGGACGACAGCTCGATCTTGGCCTTTTCCGCGGCTTCCTTCAGGCGCTGCAGGGCCAATTTGTCCTTGGTCAGATCGATGCCTTCGGCTTTCTTGAAATCGGCAGCCAGAAATTCCACCAGCTTGGCGTCGAAATCCTCACCGCCCAGGAAGGTGTCGCCCGACGTGCTCTTCACTTCGAACACGCCATCGCCCAGTTCCAGGATGGAGATGTCGAAGGTACCGCCGCCCAGATCGTACACGGCCACAGTGCGGGCATCATTCTTCTTGTCGAGGCCATAGGCCAGCGCGGCGGCGGTCGGCTCGTTGATGATGCGCAGCACTTCCAGGCCAGCGATCTTGCCGGCGTCCTTGGTGGCCTGGCGCTGCGCGTCGTTGAAATAGGCCGGCACGGTGATGACGGCCTGCGTCACGGTTTCGCCGAGATAGGATTCGGCGGTTTCCTTCATCTTCTGCAGGATGAAGGCGGAAATCTGCGACGGGCTGTAATCCTGGCCACCGGCATGCACCCAGGCATCGCCATTGCTGCCGCGCGCGATCTGATAGGGCACCAGTTCGGCATCCTTGGCAGTCAACGGATCATCGAAGCGGCGGCCGATCAGGCGCTTCACGGCAAATACGGTGTTCGACGGGTTGGTGACGGCCTGGCGCTTGGCCGGCTGGCCGACCAGACGCTCGCCATCCTTGGTGAAGGCGACCTGCGACGGCGTGGTGCGCGCGCCTTCGGCATTTTCAATCACGCGCGGCGCAGAGCCTTCCATCACGGCCACGCAGCTGTTGGTGGTGCCCAGATCGATCCCGATAACTTTTGCCATCTCGGCGCTTCCTTGTTCTGTGGGCCCGAACCCCATGCGCCCCATGAAGGCAGCGCGGCAGGATCGTCCCTGGTTGGCAATATTGGCCGGTGCCCCCGACCGTTCACATCGAGCAGTTCGTATGGGGGCGATATAGGAAGCGAATCCGGGGCTGCAAGACGGCGACCAAGCGATTAACGGAACCAATGATGGGCAAACATGATGACTCTGTGCCGCAGGTACGCCGGCTGACCGTCGGCGAAACCGCGCTGGCGGCCAGTGTGTTCGGCGATGCGCTGGACCTGGGGCGGGTGACGGTGCGCCGCGCCAAATGGTATGCGCTGCACCCCTGGTGGGTGACGATGGCGCCCGATGGCCATATCTGGTGCCACCCCAACGGCCCCAACTGGTGCGCCGATTATGCCGCCGCCTCGCCGGGCTTTCAGGCGCATTTCGTCCATGAACTGGTGCATGTGTGGCAGGTGCAGACGGACGGCCACCTGGCCCTGCGCCGGCCGCCGTGGGCGCGCTATCGCTATGCCATCGTGCCGGGGAAGCCCTTCAATCGCTACGGCCTCGAACAACAGGCCTGCATCGTGGAGAACGCGTTTCGGGCGCGGCTGCGCGGCGATGGCGAAACGCTGGCACGACTGGCGCCGATCCTGCCGTTCGGAGGGTGGACGGCTTAAGGCGCACTCACCTCGATCAGCAACTTGCCGAAATTGCCGCCGGTATAAAGCTCGCGCACCGTCGCAACGGCGTTCTCCAGGCCGGGGCGGATGTCCTGGCGGGTTTTGAGCTGCCCGCCCAGCATCCAGCCCGCCAGCGCGGCGCCGCTTTCGGCAAAGCGCGGCGCAAAATCCGTCACGATGAAACCGCGGATCGCCAGCCGCCGCATCAGGATCATCGTCCAGAAGCCCGGCTCTTCGGTGGGGTTCACATCGTTGTAGGTGGAGATCATTCCGCACAGCGGCACCCGGCCGAACAATTTCATGCGTTTCAGCACCTCGACCATGATCGGGCCGCCGACCTGCTCGAAATTGATGTCGATCCCGTCCGGTGCCAACCGATCCAGCGCCGCGCCAACGTCTTCGTTCTTGTAATCGATGCAGGCATCGAAGCCCAATTCGTTCACCACATAATCGCACTTGGCGCGGCCCCCCGCGATGCCGATCACCTTGCAGCCCTTGATCTTGCCGATCTGGCCGACGATCTGCCCGACGCCGCCGGCCGCCGCCGACACCACCAGAGTCTCGCCGGGCTTGGGCTGGCCGATATCCAGCAGGCCGAAATAGGCGGTCGGCCCAACCAGCGCCAGCGTGCCATAGGTGGCGGCCAGCGGCACGCCCGGCAATTCGGGCAGCGGCGACAGGAAGCTGCCATCCGAAACGATATGATCCGCCCATTCGCCCAGGCCCGCCATGATCTGGCCTTCCGAAACCCCAGGCTTGCGGCTGGCGATCACCCGGCCACACACGCCGGCGCGCATCGGCGCCCCGATGGCAACGGGGGGCATGTACTGCTCCATGTCGCTCATCCAGATGCGGTTGGTGGGATCGAGGCTGATATAGATCACCTGCAGCAGGATCTGCCCTTCGGCCAGATCGGGCAGGGTTTCGGTCACCAGTTCCAGATCGCTGTCGGCGATGTCGCCAACCGGGCGGCGGGCCAGTTTCCACACTTTACGGATCATGTCGTCTTCCCCTGTTTCATCGCAGCTTCAGTTGCTGCTGCCTCTGCCACATCAATGCCGTGCGCTTCATAAAATTGCAGCCGATCGAAATAGCCGCGCTGAAACACGATAAGCCCGCCCTGCACCCGGAAAAAGCCGCAGCCGCGAAAGCCCTTCGGGTCGGACCATTCCAGCACCGCCCATTCGCCATCGACCAGCAACTGCTCGATCACGCAGACCATCTGCGCACGGCCGAACTCCATCGCGAACATGGCGCGGATCGCGTCCCGGCCCGCCAACGGCCCATAGGCCATCTGGTGATTGACCGCGTCGGGGGCATAAAGCGCCGCCAGGCCATCGACATCGCCGATGTTGAACGCCTCCACCCAGGCCAGCACGATCCTGCGCGGCGTCATGATATCCCTTCCAGGAACCCACCCAGCGCGGCCATCACCGCCGGCTCGGTCAGGCTCGGTGGATGGCCGACACGCGGCACCGTCAAGCAGGTCAGGCCAGGCAGGCGCCGCGCCATTTCGGCTTGCGTTGCCGCCGACAGCACATCCGAACGCTCGGCCCGAATCGACAGCACCGGCAAGCCGGCGAGGCTGTCATACGCGGCCCAGTAATCGGCGCCGGCATCGCCGTGCGGCAACCGGAACGGCTCGGCGATGCGCGGATCATAATCGAAGATGATGCGGCCCTGGGGACTGATCCGGCACAGGCGCTTGGCAAAGGCCAGCCAGTCATTCAGCCCCCAATCGGGATAGATGGCCAAATTGCGCACCGCCAGGTCGCGCGCCGCATGCACCCAGGTCGGCCAATTGCCGCCGCGCCCGACATTGGCGCGCAGCCGTGCCAGCCCGTCCGGCTCGATCGCCGGGCCGATATCATTCAGGATCGCGCCAGCCATCGCTGCGCGGTGCGCCGTCGTCAGCCGCAGCGCCAGCAAACCGCCCAACGATGATCCCAGCACCACAAAACGCTGCAGCCCGGCCGCATCGATCAGCAGCGACAAATCGCGCAGATAGGTCAGCGACACATAGGACAGCGAATCCCGCGCCCAGCCCGATTCGCCGCGCCCGCGCAGATCAACGGCGACAATGCGCCATTGCGTGCCCAACTGCTCGGCAAGATGCACGAAATCGCTGCCGTTGCGGGTCAGACCGGGCAGACACAGCAATGCAGGCCGTTGTTTTGGCACGCTTGGCGCCATATGATCATGCCAGCACAGCCGCACATTGTCCGGCGACCAGACATGGCCAGCCTGCCAGCCGGCAGCCGGCAACAGGCGAGATGAGGCAGCAGCGGTCGCCATGATTTTGACTCTGACTCAACTCCCGCGCTATAGAAAGCCCTTACCGTGGGGGTAAGGAAGATCGTCAATCGTGGCAACGCGTGCTCTTGATTCCCGTTCGTCGGCTCCGGCCCGCAGCAGCCGCAGCGCGGCGGCATCCGCCAAGTCTCTGGCCAAGGCGCCAGACATGCGCGCCCGCCGCTATGATCCGGCCGAAACCAAGTCGCGGGTTCTGGCCGCAGCCCATATGCTGTTTTCAAGGCAAGGCTTCGCGAACACCGGCACCGCCGATATCGCCCGTGAAGCCGATGTTTCGGAAGGCTCCATCTTCTATCATTTCGGTTCGAAAAAGGCGCTGCTCGAAGAGCTTGGCCGCCGCCATGGCGAAGCCATGATCGAAGCGATGGAAGCCGGTTACACGCTGGAGGAACTAGAGCCGGATATCACCATCCCGCGCGTTCTGCGGTTCGTGCGCGACAACATGATCTGGGAAGGCATGGAGGGGGATTGCGCCGAATGTGGCCCCAAATCCAAGATGGCTGCCACGCCGGACGCCGAGCCTTTCTATCATGCCGCCAAGGAAGTGACGACCAACTGGATTCAACGCCACCTCACCGCAGTGCTGAACAAGCAAGGCGTTACCGACGTGGAGATCGATCTGGCCGCCAGTTTCACCCATCACATCGTGGGCGATGCCATTGATCGCTGGCTGTGCGCGCCGAGCCCGGAAGAAGCTGACCGGATCGAGCGCGAAACCATCCGCTTCGTGCGCGCTGGCAGTGGATATCGTCTGGCCTGACGGCGCCGTACCGGCGATACCAATGCCATGACGCGCTTCCAGCCCGAAACCAGCATCCTGTCGCTTGGCCCGGATTTTTTCGATCCGGTGACAGCAGCGGATTTTCCGCAGACCAACCTGCGCTTCCGCAATGATCGCGCCGCAGCAAGCGTTGGCCTCGATCAGCTCAGCGACGCGCAGTGGCTCGATCATTTCGGCCGCTTTGCACCGCTGCCCGGCAGCCTGCCGCAGCCGCTGGCGCTGCGCTATCACGGCCACCAGTTCCGCAGCTACAACCCCGATCTCGGCGATGGCCGCGGCTTCCTGTTTGCCCAGATGCGTGATGGTGCCGGCCGGCTGATGGATCTGGGCACCAAGGGCAGCGGCACCACCCCCTGGAGCCGCGCCGGTGACGGCCGCCTGACCCTGAAGGGCGCCGTGCGCGAAATCCTGGCCACCGAAATGCTGGAAGCCTTGGGGGTGAACACCAGCCGCACCTTCAGCGTCATCGAAACCGGTGAGCGGCTGGTGCGCGGCGATGAACCCTCGCCCACGCGCTCGGCGGTGCTGGTGCGACTGAACCACAGCCACATCCGCTACGGCAGTTTCCAGCGCCAGGCCTTCCACCAGAATCGCGACGGCCTGCATGCCCTCGTCGAATATTGCCTGACCAACCTCGCGCCAGAGGCCAGAGGCCCGACCCCGGTGGCGGCGCTGGTCGATCACGCCGTACAAGGCGCCGCGCGATTGGCAGCCCAATATATGGCCGCCGGCTTCGTCCATGGCGTGCTCAACACCGACAATATCAACATCACCGGCGAAAGCTTCGATTACGGGCCGTGGCGGTTTGCGCCGGCCTGGGCTGCCGGCTTCACGGCGGCCTATTTCGATCATGGCGGGCTTTATGCGTTCGGGCGGCAAGCCGAGGCACTGCAATGGAATCTCTATCAACTCGCCAATGCACTGCGCCTGATCGCCGAAGTCGATGAACTGAAAGGTCCGCTGGAAACCTACCCACAGCGTTACCGCGCAGCGCTGTCGGATGCCGTGCTCGGCCGGTTGGGCGTCAAACGCCTGGGAGCAGATCGTGACGAGACGCTGGTGGATGCCATCCAGGCCGCACTGGTCGCCACGCAGATGGACCCGGATCGCTTCTTTTTCGATTGGCGCTGCGGCATGCGGCGCGGCCAATCCCCGGCGGACCATCATTACAGCCACGAAGGCTTCACCGATTTTCTGGCGTTGATTCCCGATTTCGCGGCCGATGTGCCTACTCACGCCTACTGGGCCGACGACGCCCCCTGCACCATGCTGATCGACGAAGTGGAAGCCATCTGGACCGCCATCGCCGACCGTGACGACTGGGCGCCGCTGCACACCAAGATCAGCGCCATCCGCGGCATGGGCGAAGCGCACCACTAACCCCTCTCCCTTTTCGGGAGATGGTAAAAGCTCACCGCACCAGCATCGGCCCCAGCGGTTTGCCACCAAACACATGCACATGCAGGTGCGGCACCTCCTGGTGCGCAGCCAGCCCGGCATTGGCCAGCAGGCGATAACCCGGTGCTTCCAGCTCCAGCATCCGCGCCACCTCACCCACGGCACGCACGAAGCCGGCAATCTCCGCTTCGCTGGCAAGGTGCGAAAAATCCGCCCAACTGCGATACGGCCCCTTGGGGATCACCAGCACATGCACCGGCGCCTGCGGATTGATGTCATGAAAGGCCAGCGCATACTCAGTCTCATGCACTTTGCGGCAGGGGATTTCGCCGCGCAGGATGCGGGCGAAGATATTGTCCTTGTCATAGGGCCCCAGGGCTTCCACTGGCATCGCATTGCTCCTGCTGAAGATCAGACCTGTGCTATCATCGTCAGCCGCGTCCTCACAAGCGCGCTTGACGCTGCCCCGCCTGCACACTACGGCCCATCACAGGCCCGCGCCCGTCCTGGTGTGCGACAACGGCCTTCCACCTTGAATATCATCGCCGGCCGCTCAGCGCCCGTGCCAGCACAACAAGCTTTGGGAAGCGTGCACATGCACCTGCAAGAACTGAAAAAAACCTCGCCGGCCGACCTGGTGGCCATGGCCGAGGAAATGGGCGTCGAAAACGCCTCCACGCTGCGCAAGCAGGATATCATCTTCGGCATCCTGAAGGCCGCGGCCGAAGCCGGCACCGAAGTGATGGGCAGCGGCACCATCGAAGTGATGCCCGATGGCTTCGGCTTCCTGCGCTCGGCGCAATCCAATTATCTGGCCGGGCCGGACGATATCTATGTCAACCCGCAGATCCTGCGCCGGTTTGGCCTGCGCACCGGCGATACGGTGGAAGGCGAGATCAAGGGCCCGCAGAATGGCGAACGCTATTTCGCGCTGACCCGGGTGACCAACATCAATTTCGATGATCCCGAAGCCGTGCGCCACCGGGTGAATTTCGACAATCTCACCCCGCTTTACCCCAACGAGAAGCTTAATCTCGACATCTCCGATCCCACGGTGAAGGACAAGACCGGCCGGGTGATCGACATCGTATCGCCGCTGGGCAAGGGCCAGCGCTGCCTGATCGTGGCGCCGCCGCGCGTCGGCAAGACGATGATGATGCAGAATATCGCCCGCAGCATCTCGGCCAACCACCCGGAAGTGTTCCTGATCGTGCTGCTGATCGACGAACGCCCGGAAGAAGTCACCGACATGCAGCGCACGGTGAAGGGCGAGGTGATTTCCTCCACCTTCGACGAGCCGGCCACCCGCCACGTGCAGATCGCCGAAATGGTGATCGAAAAGGCCAAGCGCCTGGTGGAACACAAGCGCGACGTGGTCATCCTGCTGGACAACATCACCCGCCTGGGCCGCGCCTACAACACGGTGGTGCCAAGCTCCGGCAAGGTGCTGACCGGCGGTGTCGATGCCAACGCCCTGCAGCGCCCGAAGCGCTTCTTCGGTGCGGCGCGCAACATCGAGGAAGGCGGCAGCCTCACCATCATCTCCACCGCGCTGATCGACACCGGCAGCCGCATGGATGAAGTGATTTTCGAAGAGTTCAAGGGCACCGGCAACAGCGAAATCGTCCTCGACCGCAAGATCGCCGACAAGCGCGTGTTCCCGGCCATCGACATCGGCAAGAGCGGCACCCGCAAGGAAGAACTGCTGGTCGACAAGGCGACGCTCGCCAAGATGTGGGTGCTGCGCCGGATCTTGATGCAGATGGGCTCGACGGATGCGATCGAGTTCCTGCTCGATAAGATGAAGGATTCGGTGAATAATAAGGACTTTTTTGATGCTATGAATCACTAACGAGTGAGGCGGCGCGAAAATAGCGTCAGCTATTTTCCGACTCGCCGAACGGTCGGCCAGCGAACGAAAAGGGCAGCCCTCAGGCTGCCCTTTTTGATTCGTCTGACGGCGTGGCTCCGCCACGCTCTTCCTTTTCCCTTCCTTCACCCAATCCAGCGGACTCGGCGGCTCAGCCGCCGGCCGCCAGGCCCAAACTCAGCCCATTTGGGCGGCCCTTGCGGCACGCATTGTCCCGATCTGAGAAAGAGCAGATGTTTTGCGGATGGCTTGCGGATGCGCCAGTCGATGGCGGTCTTGCCGGGAAGCAGTTTTGACTGAATTGACGATTCCGGCAGGAATCAGCTTTGAAAACCCATGTTTTTCGCGCTGCGCACAGTCTGCGGACAGCAGCATGATGACAGGCTTTGCCCCTGTAGGACAGGGCGGGCATCAGCCTGCCACCGAAAGCCGCTGTCAAGATGGTCATGTCCAGAAGGGGGGTGGATCTCAGGTTGTCTGCTTCTGGAATCCGAACCAAACAATGCGGACATGATCGGTTGCACATCATTCTCAACAAGACAATTCTATTATCAGATGATATGAGCGTACGGGAATGTTTAGGAACTCGAAATGTCCGAGATAATCTACTGCTGGCGATGTGCCATGGACATACCGATGCTTGACGACGCGGAGTTTGACGCGCTGAATGCCATACTGTCTAACAAGTCTGAACCTGACCGACGCCAGAAAGTGCTCGATTACTATTTCGATATAACTGGCTTTCAAGAAACCAATTTGAATGCGATCGCGCATCACCGTATCACTATATATGGGCCGCCCTGCCCTAGCTGCGGACGAAGGCTGAGAACGCCGCGCGCTAAATTTTGTGCGGATTGTTTATCCCCGGCTCACGAATAGAAAGACTGTGCTAGCTATAATTTCATAGAATCAAGGAAACAGATGGTCGCAATTTCAGATTTACAGCCGACGCAACGGCGTCTTGTATTCGATCTTGTCGAGGAGGCGGGATATGATGTCTCCGGTTGGATTAAAAGTTCCAACGATCCGCGCGGCCCCAAAGCCAATCCGGCATATTGCTACGAATGGGCGTTCGTCGAGCCAGGGAAATTGATCGTTCTGAATTTCTGGCATTCTGACATTAAAGACGAGGATGGCAGAATCGTTCAACGAAAAAATTTCCGAGATGATGCTGAATACCACCGAAGCGTCACTCGTAAGACAACATGGGCCAAGCGTGCCCAACGGGTGGATGAAGCCCTTCAGACCGCGTGGAAAGAAAATCTGCCAGTTCGTGTAATAATCAACACAGGTAACCAGCGCACCCGAGACGATCCTGGGCTTCGGCCTTCAGAGGTGCGCGCTCGTGAACTGGATACAGAGCCTTGGACCATCGCCGACTATGAGATTGGAACGGGTCGGCTCCTACTGGTGAGAGGAACACTCGGACCAAAGTATGTCGATCAGTTCGATTTGGATGTAGCCCTAAAGACGGAGACTCGGCGGATAGAAGTTGCCACGACGTCGTTTATCCGTGATCCGGCCGTGCGGCGGCGCGTGCTCAGTCGTTCAATGGGCATATGCGAGCTGTGCAAGCGTCCTGGCTTCGAAATGGCCAGCGGTGCTGTCTATCTTGAGACCCATCATATTATTCCATTGGCGTTGGGCGGGTCTGACTCCGACACCAATGTTGTAGCGCTATGTGCGGATGATCACCGCCGCGCGCACTTTGGGATCGACCGCGACAGCATAGCTTCTCACCTTTTGGCAATCGCTAGGCGCTGACCAGGCAGGCGCTGAGCGCGTTTACGGCGTCGAAATCGGCTAGGACTGTAATCGGTTTGATCATCGCATCACCGACGTCCCCTTTCGCGCTTAGTTCGACGGCTAACCTCCCGAGCCTTTCGGGATGACCATTCGTAGTTCGGGGTGGCCGTCTCAGCGTTCGCTTGGCTACCTGTCCCACAATGGTCGGTTGGACGCACGATGGTGTCCTGCAAACGCGGACCTTCGCGAGTCCAATATGGAATGGCTTAGACGGGATCGACAGCCGACATGGCCATTCGGTGGTCTGGAATGGCGGCTAACCACGTGCGACTATCCGAAACTTGCCTGTCCGCAACCGGCCCAATGCCAGCTACTAAAGCAGCACTGCATCATGGTCCGCTTTACGGCGGCACAGGAAGAATGGCCTTACACCGCAACTAGGGCGTAACCAGCCGAGCCCAAACTCAGCCACGCAGCAAAACCCACCCCCACCCCCTCCCGCAAGCGGGAGGGGAGCAGCCCTCACCCCACAATCGCCTTGCGCACCTCAGCCGATTCCCAATCCAGCGTGCCGGCCACCCGCCAGATCTCCTTGCCTTCCTCATCATACAGGATCGTCACCGGCAGCCCGCGTGCTTTCACCGCTTCGGCAAAGCTGCCCGGCTGGTCCAGCCCGGTCTCGATATTGGCGAACTTGCCAGTGCCCCAGAATTTGTCGACTGCCTGCCAGCCTTCCATGTCCTGCGAAATCGGCAGCACCATCACCGGCACTTCGCCGGCCAATTTGTCCAGCGCCGGCATTTCGGCGATGCACGGCGCGCACCAGGTTGCCCACAGATTGACCAGCATCTTCATGCCGGCATGATCGCCCAGCTTCTGCTTGGTGCCGCCCTTCATTTCCCAGCTTACTGCCATCGGGCCGGGTTCGCCGGCGTGGCTGCGATCGATGGTGTTGATGGCGGCCGGCGCAGCAGCAGCGGTGGGGGCCGCGGCGCCCTCGGCTTGCGGGGGGGCGGGCTTTGCCGTATCGCCGCCAGCGTTGCAGGCGGTGAGCAGCAGGGCGGCCGCAACGGTAACAACAGGGGCGAGAGGCAAGCGCATATAATGTCCTCGGAAACGAACAGCATGTGGGGCGGCCGGTTTGGCGCCGGCCCGTCGGCAGTGATGCGGGAGATAAACGCCTCCATCGCCATCGACAAGCGGCTGTGGCGTCAAGACATCGCCGGCAGCCGCGCGCATGTCGCCATGCTGGGCGCCACCGGTATCTTGAACGCCGAAGATGTCGCCGCCATCGATGCCGGCTTGCAGCAGGTGGCGGCCGAATATGAAGCCGGCGGCCTGGTGGAAGACGCCGCGCTGGAAGACATTCACATGCATGTCGAAACCCGCCTGCGCGCGATCATCGGGCCCGCCGCCGGCCGGCTGCACACCGCGCGCAGCCGCAACGATCAGGTAGCGGTGGATTTCCGGCTGTGGACGAAAGCCGCCTGTGCGGAGGCCGATGCGGCGCTGAAGGGCCTGATCACCGCACTGCTGGCCCGCGCCGAGGAACATGCCGACACGATCATGCCCGGCTTCACGCACTTGCAGGTCGCGCAGCCCGTCACGCTGGGCCACCATCTGATGGCCTATGTCGAGATGTTCGGCCGGGATCGCGGCCGCTTTGCCGATGCGGCGCAGCGCATGGACGAAAGCCCGCTGGGCGCCGCCGCACTGGCCGGCACCAGCTTCCCGATCGACCGGCAGATGACAGCAAGCGCGCTGGGCTTTGCCGGCCCGACTCGCAACAGCCTGGACAGCGTATCGGATCGGGATTTCGCGCTGGAATATCTGGCCGCCACCCACATGACCGGGCTGCACCTGTCGCGCCTGGCCGAGGAAATCATCATCTGGGCCAGCCAGCCTTATGGGTTCATCACCCTGCCCGATGCCTGGTCTACCGGCAGCAGCATCATGCCGCAAAAGCGCAACCCCGATGCCGCAGAGCTGGTGCGCGCCAAATCGGGTGCGTTCCTCGCCGCCTACACCCGCCTTTCGGTGGTCATGAAGGGCCTGCCGCTGGCCTATTCCAAGGACATGCAGGACGACAAGGTGACGGTGTTTGCCGCCTATGATGATCTTGGCCTGTGCCTCGCCGCGATGACCGGGATGATGGAAACCATCAGCTTCAACCCCGCAAAGCTGCGCCAAGCCGCCAACAGCGGCTTTTCCACCGCCACCGATCTGGCCGACTGGCTGGTGCGGGTGGCTGGCGTGCCGTTCCGCGAAGCCCATGAAATCACCGGCAATTGCGTGAAGGCCGCCGAAGCCAAGGGCAGCGACCTGAATGGGCTGACCGATGCCGAACTCGCCGCCATCGATGCGCGCATCACGCCGGCGGTGCGCGATGTGCTGAGCGTGGAGGCCAGCGTGGCCAGCCGCACCAGCTTCGGCGGCACGGCACCGGCCAATGTGCGCGCGGCGATTACCGCCGCCAGGGCGCGGCTGTGAGGCGCGCGCTCGCCCTGGCTGCGCTGCTGCTGCCAATCACGCTTGGCGCCTGCGGCAAGCAGGGCGCGCTGGAGCCGCAAGCCGGCCGCCCCGCCCCGCAGCGCGGCGCCACACAGATTCGCGCCGCCACCCCGCAGGAAATGCTGCAGCTCGATCCGCAGGCCGTGCCGCAGCGCGTCGATGACAATCAGGGCCCGCTGCCCGAACGCGGCAATGATCCGTTCAACCTGCCGCCCCCCCGCCAGTAAAGACCCGCCATGGACCATTTCCAGTTTCGCGACGGCGTGATGCACGCCGAAGATGTCAGCCTTGAAATGCTGGCCGCCAGCGTCGGCACGCCATTCTACTGTTACAGCAGCGCCACCATCGAGCGGCATTATACCGTTTTCCGCGATGCCGTCGCGGGCCTTGGCAGCGGTGATCCGCTGGTGGCCTTCGCCGTCAAATCCAATCCCAATCTCGCCGTGCTGGCCACGGTCGCGCGGCTGGGCGCCGGTGCCGATGTCGTTTCCAGCGGCGAACTGGCGCGCGCGCGCGCCGCCGGCATCCCCGCACAGCGCATCGTGTTTTCCGGCGTCGGCAAGACGCGCGCCGAACTCGCTGCCGGCATCGAGGCTGGCATATTGCAGTTCAATGTCGAATCCGAAGCGGAGATCGACATGCTGGCGCAGGTTGCGGCGGCCAAGGGCGCAACAGTGGAACTGGCCATCCGCATCAACCCGGCGGTGGACCCCAAGACCCACGGCAAGATCAGCACTGGCGGCGCCGATGCCAAGTTCGGTATCCCCTGGGAACGCCTGCCCGCCGCCTTCGCGCAGGCTGCCGCACACGCCCATCTGCGCCCGGTGGGCCTCGCCGCGCATATCGGCAGCCAGTTGACCGATCTCAGCCCGGTGGAAGACACGATCCGCAAGCTGGGCGCCCTGGCCCGCGACCTCGAAGCGGCCGGCCATGCCATCAAGCGCATCGATGTCGGCGGCGGGCTCGGCGTGCCCTATCAGCGCGACCTGCCGCCGCCGCCCAGCCCGGCCGATTATGCCGCAATGGTGTCGCGCGCCACCGCCGGCTGGCCGTGGCGGCTGATGTTTGAACCCGGCCGCATGATCGTCGGCAATGCCGGCGTGCTGGTGTCCGAAGTGATCCTGACCAAGGAAGGCGCCTCGCGCCATTTCGTGGTGGTCGATGCCGCGATGAACGATCTGCTGCGCCCGTCGCTGTACAACGCCTGGCACGACATATTGGCCGTGCGGCCCAAGACGGCGCGCACCACCGCAACGGTTGTCGGCCCGATCTGCGAGACCGGCGACACCTTCGCCACCGATCGCGAGATCGAGGATGTACAGGCCGGCGATCTCGTCGCCTTCATGACCGCCGGCGCCTATGGCGCGACCATGGCCAGCACCTATAATTCGCGGCCGTTGGTGCCCGAAGTGATGGTGAAGGGCGCTGAGTGGGCGGTCGTGTCCCAGCGCAACCAGCCCGCCGCCATGCTGGCGCTGGATGCGAAGGCGCCGTGGTTGTGAGGACCCCCACCAGGAAGAACACGTCATGCTGAACTTGTTTCAGCATCCATGGGATCAGCGCCCCGCAATGCATGCCCTTTGGGGCACGCGTCCCATGGATCCTGAAACAAGTTCAGGATGACTGGGTGTTTATGGTGAAGCCGGCCCCGCCCTCCCGCATTCTCGCCGCCAGCCTCGTCGGCACGGCGGTCGAATTCTATGATTTCTATATCTACGCCACCGCCGCCGCGCTGGTGTTCGGGCCGTTGTTCTTCCCGTCCGACAACGCCGATCTGCAACTGCTGCTCAGCTTCGCCAGCTTTGCCGTCGCCTTCGTCGCCCGCCCGATCGGCGCGCTGGTGTTCGGTCATTATGGCGATCGGCTCGGCCGCAAATCCACGTTGGTCGCCTCGCTGCTGCTGATGGGCGGATCGACCTTCGCCATCACCTTCCTGCCGACCTATGCCGTCATCGGCGTGGCCGCGCCGGTGCTGCTGTGCCTGCTGCGCTTCGGGCAGGGCTTTGGCCTGGGCGGTGAATGGGGCGGCGCGGCGCTGCTGGCGGTGGAAAATGCCCCGCCGGGCTGGCGCGGCCGCTATGGCATGTTCCCGCAATTGGGCGCGCCGGTGGGCTTCATCGCGGCGAACGGCCTGTTCCTGGCGCTGGGCCTGTGGCTGGACGATGGCCAGTTCATCGATTGGGGCTGGCGGCTGCCGTTTGCCGGCTCCATCCTGCTCGTCGGCATCGGCCTGTGGGTGCGGCTCAACATATTGGAAACGCCGGCCTTCGCTGCGATGGCGCGCCACGAAAAGCCCCCCGCCGTGCCGCTCGCCGAACTCATCCGCCACCACGGCCGCGCCACCTTGTGCGGCATCGCTGCGGCCGTCACCTGCTTTGCCATCTTCTACATCGCGACCGCCTTCGCGCTCGGCTATGGCACGACGGCGCTGGGCTACACGCGCAGCGCGTTCCTGCAATTGCAATTGGGCGCCATCCTGTTTCTCGCCGCCGGCATCATCCTCGCCGGTTATCTGTCCGATCGCAGTTCCCCCAATCGCGTGCTGATGATCGGCAGTATCGCCAGCATCGGGGTCGGCGCCGCGATGGGCCCGCTGATGCAGGCCGGCAGCGGCGGCGTGTTCGCCTTCCTGGCGCTCAGCCTGTTCGTGATGGGCTTCGTCTATGGGCCATTGGGCGCCTTCCTGCCCGGCCTGTTTCCGGCGCGTGTGCGCTATACCGGCGCCAGCGTTGCCTTCAACATGGGCGGCATCATCGGCGGCGGCCTCACGCCGGTGATCGGCCAGGCGCTGGCCAGCCAATATGGCATCGGCGCCGTCGGCTGGTATCTCGCCGGCGCCGCAATCGTCAGCGCCGCGGGCCTCGCCCTCTTGCCCAAGGAGGACCGGCTGACTAGCGTTGCGGCATGATCGCACACCGCTTCCTGCTCGCCCTGCTCCTGTCCGCGCCGGCGCTCGCCTCCCCCGAAACCGACCGTTGGGACCAGCGCAAGGCCGCCGTCACCATCACCCGTGACGATTTCGGCATCCCGCACATCAAGGGCAAGACCGACGCCGACGCCGTGTTCGGCATGATCCACGCCCAGGCCGAGGATGATTTCCACCGCGTCGAAACCAATTTCATCAATGCCATGGGCCGCCTCGCCGAAACCGAAGGCGAAGCGGCAATCTGGCGCGATCTGCGCATGAAATTGTTCATCGATCCGGCCGAGCTGCAAGCCGATTACAAGCGCGCACCCGGCTGGCTGAAATCGCTGTGCGTCGCCTGGGCCGATGCGCTGAACCATTATCTCGCCACCAACCCGCAAGTGAAACCGCGCGTCATCACCCGCTTCGAACCCTGGATGGCGCTCAGCTTTTCCGAAGGCAGCATCGGCGGCGACATCGAAAGCATCAACCTCGCCCAGTTGGAGGCGTTCTACACCGGCCAGCCGGCGAAACTGTCCGCTATCGATCTGGGCAGTGAGCGCCCGGAACCGTCAGGCTCCAACGGCTTCGCGCTGGCCCCCAGCCGCAGCACATCGGGCGACGCGCTGCTGCTGATCAACCCGCACACCAGCTTCTATTTCCGCTCCGAAGCCAAGGTCGAAAGCGGTCAGGGCCTCGATGCCTATGGCGCCAGCACCTGGGGGCAGTTCTTCGTCTATCAGGGCTTCAACCGCCATGTCGGCTGGATGCACACCTCGTCGGGCGTCGACAATATCGATGAATTCGCGCTCACCGTCGAACAGCGCGGCGGCAAGCCGCATTATCTGTATGGCACCGATTGGCGGCCACTGGTCGAAAAGACCATCGCCATTCCCTTCAAGGCGGCCGACGGCAGCCTGCAATCGCGCCGTTTCACCACCTGGCGGTCACACCAGGGGCCGGTGATCCGCAGCGAGAATGGCAAATGGATCGCCATCGCGCTGATGCACCGCCCGGTGCCGGCGCTGGAACAAAGCTTCCTGCGCACCAAAACCCGCGATCTCGCCAGCTATATGCGGGTCGCCGCGCGCCGCGCCAATTCGTCCAACGCCACGCTGTTCGCGTCAGCCAAGGGCGAGATCGCCTATCTCCACCCACAATTCGTGCCGGTGCGCGACAATCGTTTCGACTGGAGCAAGCCTGTCGATGGCGCCGATCCCGCCACCGATTGGCAGGGCGAGCACAGCCTGGAAGAACTGCCCAGCGTCGCCAACCCGAAGAGCGGTTTTGTGTTCAACACCAACAACTGGCCATGGACCGCCGCCGGGCCGGACAGCCCGCCGCAGGCCGCCTTCCCGCGCTACATGGACAAGGCCGGCGAGAATCCGCGCGGCCCCAATGCGCTGCGGCTGCTGAGCGGGGACCGGAAATTCGATCTCACCAGCCTGCTCACCGCTGCGTACGACCCATTCCTGCAAGGCTTTGCCGATACCATCCCCGGCGTCGTCAAGGCCTGGGACGCATTGCCGGCCGGCGATGCCTTGAAAACGCGACTCGCTGCACCCGCCGCAACGCTGAAGGCCTGGGATTTTCGCACCGGTGAAGCCTCGGTCGCCACATCCCTGGCGATGGTCTGGGGTGACGAGATGATCAAACGCCACGGCGCCGCCGCCCGCAGCGCCGAAACCGGCCTCACCGTCTATCTGGCCAGCAGCAAGATCAGCGATGCGGAGCGGCTGGCCGCGCTCGACACCGCCGTCACCCGCCTGACGGCCGATTTCGGCAAGTGGGATACGCCATGGGGCGAGATCAACCGTTTCCAGCGCCTGACCGGCAATGTGCACCAGACCTACGACGACGCCCAGCCCTCCACGCCGATCGGCTTCGCCAGCGGCACCTGGGGCAGCCTGGCGTCCTTCGGGTCAAAACCGCGTGATGGCACCAGGCGCTGGTATGGTGATTACGGCAACAGCTTCGTCGCCGTCGTGCGCTTCGGCAAGGATGGGCCCGAAGCCCGCGCCGTTCACGCCGGCGGCATCAACAGCAACCCGGCCTCCCCACATTTCCGCGATCAGGCCGAGCGTTATCGCACCCACGATTTCCGCCCGGTCTATTTCACCGACGCCCAGTTGCAGGGCCACACGGAGCGGACCTATCGCCCCGGCGAATGAGCGGCCCGATGCGAATCGCGCTGTATGAACCGGAAATCGCCGGCAATGTCGGCGCCGTCCTGCGGCTGGGCGCCTGCCTGGGCGCTGCGGTCGATTTGATCGAGCCACTGGGTTTCGTGTGGGACGATGCCCGCGTCCGCCGCGCCGCGATGGATTATATCGATCATGTGCACATCACCCGCCACGCCGATTTCGCGGCGTTTCAGGCCGCGGTCGCACCGGCCCGGCTGATCCTGTTCACCACCAAGGCCCAGCAATCGGCCTATGATTTCCAGTATTTGCCGGGCGATATCCTGCTGTTCGGCAAGGAAAGCGCCGGCGTGCCGATCACGGTCGCCGAACGTTGCGACGCCCGCGTGCGCCTGCCGATGCGCGCCGAGGTCCGATCGATGAACCTCGCCATGTCCGCCGCGCTCGCGCTGGGCGAGGCGCTGCGCCAGACGGGCGGCCTGCCCCCTCAATAACCCAGCGTGCGCGCCAACCGGTCGCTGTGGAACGCCGCATCGCCGAACGTCTCCTGCGCGGCGCGGGCGCGTTTCATGAAGAAGCCGATGTCGTAATCGTCGGTCATGCCGATGCCGCCATGCATCTGCACGCCTTCGTTGGTGGCCAGGATCGCCGCTTCGCCGGCCTTGGCCTTGGCCAGCGAGACATACAGCGGCGCCCGATCATCGCCTTCATCCAGCGCCTGCAGCGCCTTCAGCGTTGCCGATCGCGCCAGCTCCAGCTCGCAGAACAGATGCGCGGCGCGGTGCTGCAGCGCCTGGAAGCTGCCGATCTTCTGGCCGAATTGTTCGCGCTGCTTCAGATAATCCACCGTCATCGTGAAGGCCGTGCCCGACACCCCCAGCATCTCGGCCGCCAGGCACGCGCGGCCGGCGTTCAGCATCTTTTCCAGGATCGCATGGCCTTCCCCCACCGTGCCGAGCACATCGGCGCCATCGACCTGCACGTCGCTCAACGTCACCTTGGCGGCATTGCGGCTGTCCACCATCGACCGCCGCGCCACCTCAACGCCTGCGGCCTTGGGATCGACCAGAAACAGCGTGATCCCCGCCGCATCATCCGTCTCGCCGCTGGTGCGCGCCGCGACGATCAGCGTGTCCGCGACATGCCCATCCAGCACGAAGCCCTTGACGCCGTTCAGCTTGAAGCCATTGCCCGCCGGCGTTGCGGTCGTCGCGACATGCGTCGGCTTGTGCCGCGCCGCTTCATCGGCCGCCAGCGCCAGCAGATGCGCACCTTGGGCGATCAGCGGCAGATATCTGGCCTGCTGCTCGGCGGTGCCGTGCTTCAACGCCGTGGCGCCCAGCACGGCGGTGGACAGCATCGGCGCGGCGGACAGATTCTTGCCCATTGCCTCCAGGATGATGCCGGCCGCGACATGCCCCATATCCGCGCCGCCATGCGCTTCGGGCACCAGCACGCCGGCAAAGCCCATCTCGGCGATCTTGGCCCAGGTGCCGCGCGAAAAGCCGTCGGCATCGTGGCTGTCGCGCAAGAGCCGATGCTGCGCGACCGGGGCTTCGTCGCGGAAAAACCCGTCCGCGCTGTCGCGGATCATCTGTTGGTCTTCGGTAAGTACAAGAGCCATGGTTTTCCTCCCCTGCCTTCCCTCTTTCTGCTCCCCTCCCCTTCAGGGGAGGGGTTGGGGGTGGGGAAGTGATTTCAATGTGCGAATATGGGTACGCGCGGCACAACCCCACCCCCGGCCCCTCCCCTGAGCCGCAGGCCAGCGGAGCTGAACGGGAGGGGGGAGGGGTTACGCCCCCGGCAATTCCAGCACACGCTTGGCGATGATGTTGAGCTGCACTTCCGACGTGCCGCCCTCGATGCTGTTCGCGCGTGACCGCAGCCACGACCGCGCCAGATCGCCCTCACCCTTTTCCTCGCCTTCCCAGGCCAGGCCATCCGAACCGCGGATCGACATCAGCAACTGCATCCGCTCCTTGTTGAGTTCGGTGCCATAATATTTCAGCATCGAAGACAGCGCGCCGGTGCCCTGGCCCTGCTTGGCCTCCGCCAGCGTGCGTTCCATGGTCAGCGCAAAGGCCCAGGCGTTGATCTCGTGCCGGCTGATATCGGTGCGCAGTGCGGTGTCGGCCAGGATCGCTGCATCCAGCCCGATCTGCCGCTTGGCGACGTTCGACACCGAATCGCGCATGCCGCCGCCGGTGGAATCGCTGCCGCCGATCATGTCGCGTTCGTGGGTGAGCAGATATTTGGCGATATCCCAACCCTTGCCGGGCGTGCCCATCAGATCCTTCTTGGGCACCTTCACATTGTCGAAGAATGTCTGGCAGAATGGCGATGCGCCCGAAATCAGCTTGATCGGGCTGGTCGATACGCCCTCGCTGGCCATGTCGAACAGCAGGAACGAAATCCCCTGATGCTTCGGGCCACTGCTGTCGGTGCGCACCAGACAGAAAATCCAGTCCGCCTTGTCGGCATAGCTGGTCCACACCTTGCTGCCGTTCACCAGATAATGGTCGCCCTTGTCTTCCGCGCTGGTCCGCAGCGAAGCGAGGTCTGAACCTGCGCCCGGCTCGCTATACCCCTGGCACCAGCGGATTTCGCCGCGCGCAATCTTCGGCAGATGCTCCAGCTTCTGCGCTTCATTGCCATATTTCAGTAGCGCCGGCCCCAGCATCCAGATGCCGAAGCTCGACAGCGGCGACCTGGCCTTGATGCGCCCCATTTCCTCGCGCAGCACCTTGGCCTGTTCACGGGTCAGCCCGCCGCCGCCATATTGCGTCGGCCATTCCGGCACCGTCCAGCCCTTGGCACCCATGCGCTCCAGCCACAGCCGCTGCGCGTCGTTCTTGAATTCGCAGTTGCGGCCGCCCCAGCACACATCCTCGTCACCGCGGATCGGTTCGCGCATTTCGGGCGGGCAATTTTCTGCCAGCCAGGCGCGCACATCGGCGCGGAATGCATCAAGATCGGACATCAACAGCCTCCCACTGGAAAAACCACCCGCGGCCTTTATGGTGCACCGCGATGCCAACGCCAAGCTGGCAGTTGCGATGGAAGTTCCGGGCCCAACCATGATCGATTTGTTTCAGGCTGCTGTGGATTTCACCACCCTGCCGCTGCGCCCGGAAGCCTTCACCATCCCGGCACTCAGCGTCGGCGGCAGCGAATGGGGCCCGTTTGCGCTGCGCTGGTACAGCCTGGCCTATATCGTCGGCATCGCCGCCGCGTGGCTGTTGCTCACCCGCATGATCCGCCGGCCCGGCGCACCGCTCGATCAAAAACGCCTCGATGATTTCATCACCTGGGCGACGCTGGGCGTCATCGGCGGCGGCCGGCTCGGCTATGTGATCTTCTACAATCCCGAAAAATACATGGCCGATCCGATGGAGATCATCCGGCTGTGGGATGGCGGCATGAGCTTTCATGGCGGCTGTTTCGGGGTGATCGCCGCCTGTTTCCTGCACGGCTGGGCGGCCCGCTATAATGGCCTGCGCCTGCTGGATTATGTCGCCACCGTCACCCCCATCGGCCTGGGGCTGGGCCGCGTCGCCAATTTCATCAACGGCGAATTGTGGGGCCGGCCCACCGGCACCGATTGGGGCGTGATCTTCCCCGGCGCCGGGCCAGAGCCACGCCACCCCAGCCAGCTTTATGAGGCCGTGCTGGAAGGCGGCGTGCTGTTCATCATCCTTACCGCGCTGTTCTGGCTGACCCCGGCGCGGCTGCGGCCCGGCTTGCTGGCTGCGGTGTTCGGCATCGGCTATGGTCTGTCACGCTATATCGTTGAAAATTATCGCGAACCGGATCGGCAACTGGGTTTCCTCTCCACCGGCCTGACCATGGGGCAGACGCTGTCGCTGCCGTTGATTTTGGCGGCCGTCGTGCTGCTGCTGGTGGCGCTGCTGCGCAAGCCCGTGCCGGCGTGACGCTGGCCGAAACGCTGCGCGCCCGCATCGCTGCCGACGGGCCGATGCGGCTGGATGCGTGGATGGCGGCCTGCAACCAGGCCTTCTACGCCAGCGCCGATCCGCTGGGCCGCGATTTCACCACCGCGCCGGAAATCAGCCAGATGTTCGGGGAGATGATCGGCGGCTGGATCGGCGATCTGTGGCTGCGCGCCGGGGCGCCTGCCTTCGATCTGGTCGAGCTGGGGCCCGGGCGGGGGACTTTGCTGGCAGACAGCCTGCGGGTGCTGGCGCGGTTGCCCGGTCTGGCGGCGGCGCTTCGGCTGCAACTGGTGGAGACGAGCCCCGTGCTGCAGGACGCGCAGGCGGCGCGGCTGGCGGGCTGGCCGGTGCAATGGCACGGTGCGGTGGCTACGCTGCCGGCTGATCGGCCATTGATCATCATCGCCAACGAATTTTTCGATGCACTGCCCATCCGCCAGCGGCGCGGGGGCCAGGAATTGCATATCGACCTGACCGGCGATGATTTTGCGCCCCTCTGGCTGCCCGCCGACGGCCCGGATGCCGAATGGAGCGAGGCTGCGGCAGACGTGATGGCGCAACTGTCGGCGCGACTGACCACGCACGGCGGCGCGGCCTTGATCATCGATTACGGCCATGACGGCCGCATCGCCGGTGACACGCTGCAGGCGCTGCGCGGCGGCGAGCGCGTCAGCCCCTTCACCGATCCCGGCGCCCATGATCTCACCGCCCATGTCGATTTCGGCGCCCTGGCCATCCTTGCGGCCGCGCACGGCCTCGCCTGCCACGGCCCGGCGCCGCAGGGCGCGTTTCTCGGCCAGCTCGGCATCGCCGCCCGCGCCGCTGCGCTGCAATTCGGCAAGCCCGCCGGCCAGGCCGCCATCATCACTGCGGCCCTGCAGCGGCTCACGGCGCCGCAGCAAATGGGCGCCATTTTCCGGGCGCTGGCCTGCACCGCGCCGGGCTGGCCAGCGCCGGCCGGTTTTGGCATGGCGGCGCCATGAGCCACCCCCTGATTACGTACCGTGATGCGGCGCCCGCCGATGGCGCCGTGCTCGGCGGCATCGCGCGCGCCACCTTCATCGACACGTTCGGCACGCTGTACAAACTCGACGATCTCGCCGTCTTCCTCGAGCAAGGGAATGACGCCGCCTATGCAGCCGAGCTCGCCGATCCCGATATCGAAGTGCGCTTTGCGGAAACCGGCGGCACGCCCATCGGCTTCTGCAAGATCAGCAAGCTGTTGCTGCCGGCCCCCGATCCAGCGCCGAACGCCGCCGAACTGCGCCAGCTCTATGTCTACAAACCCTGGCACGGCCTCGGCCTCGCCGATGAACTCACCCGCTGGGCGATGGATCGGGCCCGCGCGCGCGGCGCCAGCGAAATCTGGCTCAGCGTGTTTACCGCCAACACCCGCGCCCGGCGATTTTATGCGCGCCATGGCTTTGCCGAAATCGCGCCCTATGCCTTCATGGTGGGCACACAGGCTGACGAGGATATAATGTGCCGGGCCAAGCTGTAGATTTTCTGACCGTGCCGGCGCTGCATGGCGTGCGCCACGGCTTCTGCACGCGAATCGGCGGGGTTTCCACCGGCCTGTTCGCCAGCCTGAATGTCGGGCTGGGCAGCAGCGATGAAAGCACCGCCGTGCAGGAAAACCGCCGCCGCGCCGTGGCCGCCGTGGCACCGGGCGCGGACCTGGTGACGCTGTACCAGGTGCATAGCGCCACGGTCATCCCGGTCATCGCAGCCTTCGCCGACGACGAACGCCCGCAAGCCGATGCGATGGTGACCGCCACGCCCGGCCTGGCGCTGGGCATTCTCACCGCCGATTGCGCGCCGATCCTGCTGGCGGATGCAGCAGCCGGCGTGATCGGCGCGGCGCACAGCGGCTGGAAGGGCGCGCTCGCCGATATCGGCCCGGCCACCGTGGCGGCGATGGTGGCGCTGGGCGCGCGCGAAGATCGCATCGTGGCCGCCATCGGGCCAACCATCGCGCAGCGCAGTTACGAGGTGGACAACGGCTTCCGCGACCGCTTCTGCGCCGCCGATCCAGCGCACGACGCCTTTTTCCGGAGCGGCAAACCCGGGCCCAAGGGCGATCATTTTCAATTCGATCTGGAAGGCTTCATCGCCGCGCGTCTGGCGGCCGCCGGCGTGCGCACCGTGATCGCGATGGGCGTGGACACCTATCCCGATGCCGCCCGCTGGTTCAGCTATCGCCGCACCACCCATGCCGGGGAGCTGGATTATGGCCGGCAATTGTCGGTGATTGCGCTGCCGGGGTAGCGGGCGCCGCTACTCAGCGATTCCCTTTTCCCGCACACCGCCCTACACCGGTCGGCGCATGGACATCTATCTGCCCATTGCCGAAATGTCGGTGAACGCGCTGGTCATCGTCCTGCTGGGCGGCGGCGTCGGCTTTCTGTCGGGCATGTTCGGCGTCGGCGGCGGCTTTCTCACCACGCCGCTGCTGATCTTTTACGGCATCCCACCCGCCGTTGCCGTCGCGTCGTCGGCCACGCAGATCACCGGATCGTCGGTATCGGGCGCGCTGGCCTATTGGGAACGCGGCCAGGTCGATGTGAAGATGGGCCTTGTCATGGTGCTGGGCGGCATCATCGGCGCCGGCATCGGCCAGGTGGTGTTCCGCATCCTGCAGGATTTCGGCCAGATCGATGTGGTGATCAGCCTGATCTATGTGCTGTTCCTGACGGTGATCGGCGGGCTGATGCTGTGGGATTCGCTGGTGGCGCTGCTGGCCAGCCACCGTGGGCAGACGGCGCCGACAAGGCGGCTGCGGCACCGGCCCTGGGTGGCGGCGCTGCCGTGGCCGATACGCTTTCCCAAATCGGGCCTCTATATCTCGCCGATCGCGCCGCTGGTGCTCGGTGCGGCTGTTGGCATCCTCACGGTCATCATGGGCATCGGCGGCGGCTTCATCATGGTGCCGGCCATGGTCTATATCCTGGGCATGCGCGCGCAGGCGGTGGTCGGCACCTCGTTGTTTCAGATCATCTTCGTGACGGCAGCGACCACGCTGCTGCACGCCACCGCATCGCAGACCGTCGATATCGTGCTGGCGCTGCTGTTGCTGGTCGGCGGCGTGGTCGGCGCGCAATATGGCGTGCGTGCGGCCCAGAAACTGTCCCCCGATCGCTTGCGGCTGGCGCTGGCGGTGATCGTGCTCGGCGTGTCGGTGCGGCTGCTGATCGGGCTCACCTGGACACCGGCCGAGCCTTTCGCCCTGTTTGCCGCGACATGATGCGGCGCATCGCCCTTCTGATGTGCGCCTGGACCCTGCTGGGCGGGGCGGCGCCGATCCGGCTGATCACGCAGCTCAGCCAGGCGCGCATCGATATCAACACCAGCTTTCGCGGCGCCGAATTGCTGGTGTTCGGCGCCATTCAGTATCCGCGCGGCGCCGTGCCCGATGCACCGCCCGATATCGCGGTGGTGGTGCGCGGCCCGGCCGGGCCGGTTACCGTCCGGCAAAAAGCGCGCGTCGCCGGCATCTGGGTGAATGCCAAGGGCGTGCGTTTCGAATCGGTGCCGGGCTTTTATGCGGTGGCCGCCACGCAAAAGATCGAAGCGCTCGCCGATGAGCGCACCACGGCCATCTATGAAATCGGCATCCGCAACCTGCAATTGTCGCCGGCCAGCGGCGCCGATGAAGCGACGACGCGCGCCTTCGAAGCCGGGTTGATTTCCACCCGCCAGCGCCAGGGCCTGTTCGCCGAATCGCCAGGCGGCGTGCAGGTGACGCGCGGCGTGCTCTATGCCGCGCGCATCGCGCTGCCGTCGGCGGTGCCAGTTGGGGATTATACCGCGGAAATTCATCTGGTTGGCAACGGGCGGGTGCTGGCCAGCACCTCGACCGGCTTTGCCATCGGCAAGTCCGGATTCGAACGCTGGGTCTATGTGATGGCGAAGGAGCGCAGCCTGCTCTATGGCTTGGCAGCGGTGGGCGCCGCCCTGCTGGCGGGCGGGCTGGCCGCGCTCGTCACCCGCCGGCGCTGGTGAAGCGGCCGCGGCTGCACCGGGTAAATTCCGCTGTCAATATTCGACTCGCGTGGAATCTTGATTTGGTATAGCATCTGCCTCGGCGCAATATCGGCCGGCTGCTTTGGAAATTTCACCGCATCGCCCGACAAGCTCCAGCAACGCAGACAATAATACGGATTTGGAATTAGGTAATGAGCTTTGATCGACGCGGACGTGGTCCGGGGCGCGGTGGATTTGACAAGCGCGAAGGCGGGTTTGACAGTTTCGAGGATGCGGGTCGCAGCTTCGGTGGCGGCGGCTTCGGCGGCGGCGGTGATCGTTTCGGTGGCGGCGGTGGAGGCCGCGGCGGCTTCGGCGGCGGTGGTGATCGTGGCGGCTTCGGCGGCGGCGGCGGCGGTGATCGCGGCGGCTTCGGCGGCGGCGGCGGTGGTCGTTTCGGCGGCGGCGGCGGCGGCGGTGGTTTCGGCGGCGGTGGTCCGCGCCGTGAACAATCGCCGGGCATCATCATCGGCACTGGCCGTGGCACGGTAAAATTCTTCAACGCGCAAAAGGGCTTCGGCTTTGTGGTGCGTGAAGATGGCGGCGAAGACGTGTTCGTGCACATCTCGGCCGTGGAAGCCGCTGGCCTGACCGGCCTGGCCGATGGCCAGCCGCTGGAATTCACCCTGTCGGAACGCAATGGTCGCGTGTCGGCCACCGAACTGAAGATCGACGGCGAACCGCTGCCGGTTTCGGATCGGGCCCCGCCGCGTGAACCGCGCGAAGGTGGCTTCGAACGCCGCCCGCCGGCGCCGCGCAGCGATCGTCCGGCCCCGATGGGCGACGGCCAGCGCGTTGATGGTACCGTGAAGTTCTTCAACGGCACCAAGGGCTTCGGCTTCATTCAGCGCGACGATGGCGCGCCGGATGCGTTCGTGCACATCTCGGCCGTGGAACGCGCCGGTTTCGCCAACCTCAACGAAGGCCAGCGCGTCTCGTTCGAGCTGGAAGAAGACCGTCGCGGCAAGCAGGCTGCGGTGAACCTGCAGCCGCTCTGAACCACGGGTTCAAGCGCAAATAAAAAGGGGCGGTGGCCAGGTGGCCGCCGCCCTTTTTTGCTTCCGCACCGCGCCCACCTTGCCCCGCGCCCGCCCTGCGTCACCATGCTGCACTGCGGCAATAGCGCCCGCGACCATGCTGACCGTGACAGGCGCGTAACAATCCTGCCATGTCTCATACGCATGCCCGGGCCATTCCGCCCGGCAACAGAACGGAGTTTCGCCATGCTGGCCAATAATGTCGTGCCGATCCTGATGACCGTGTTCACCCTGATCACCCTGTCCGGCTTTGTGGCCTGGGCGATGATCCTGGTGCCGCCGCAGCTGGAGCGCCGCAAGGTCCGCGAAATCGCCATGCTGACCAGCGGTGCCGAGCTGCTCGCCGATGCCATCGCCCGCCACAGCGGCGACGCCAACCATCTTGCCCGCCTCAGCGCCAACTACACCGCCCACGCCCGCGCGCTGACCCAGCTCGGCCAGCCGGTGCCGTCGCTGGCCGGTGAGCCGTCGCCGATGGCACGCGCCGCGTAACGGCGCCAAACATAACGCCGCGTAACGGCGCCACACACAACGCCGCGTAATAGGGCACCCGTCCAAGAAACCAGTTTACACGCCGGGGCTGGCTGGCAAGTTGCTGGCCATGACCAGCCCCGACAACATCTTCGATTTCCCCGCCGCGCTCGCTGCCAACGCAGCGGCCATGCCGGACCACACTGCGGTGATCTGCGGGGATCAACGCCTGACCTGGGGCGCCTATTGGCAGCGCGCCGAACGTCTGGCCGCCACACTGGCAGCGCACGGCGTCGGCCCCGGTGACAGCGTCGCCAGCATTGCCCTGTCCAGCGTCGATTATGCCGTGCTGTGGGCAGCGGTGCTGCGTCTGCGCGCCACCATCGCCCCGCTGGCGCCCAGCTCCACACCCGATCAGATCGCCGCCATGGTCGCCGATTCCGGGGCGCAGCTGGTCTTCGTCGATGCCGCCAACCGCGCTGAATTCGGTGCCGTGCTGGCTGGGCGCACCTTGGTCGATCTCGATGCCCTCGATGGCTGGCTTGATCCCGATGCCGTGCTGCCGGCGCTCGCCCCGCTCGATGCCAGCGCCGGCTTCAACATCATCTACAGCAGCGGCACCACCGGCACCCCCAAGGGCATCGTGCAAAGCTGCGCGATGCGATCCCTGCACATCACCGGCGGGCGGCGCATCGGCTATGGCCCGGATTGCGTCACCCTCTGCTCCACGCCGCTCTACAGCAACACCACGCTGGTCAGCTTCATCCCCACCCTCGCCTGGGGTGGCACCGTCGTGCTGCTGCCGAAATTCGATACCGCGAAATGGCTGCACCTGGCCGAAACCCACCGCGCCACCCATGCCATGCTGGTGCCGGTGCAATATCGCCGCCTGCTCGCCGATTCGGGCTTCGATGCCACCGATCTGTCGTCGCTGCAGATGAAATTCTGCACCTCCGCGCCGTTCGCTGCCGAACTGAAGGCCGAAGTGCTGCGCCGCATGCCGGGCGGCCTGATCGAATTTTTCGGCATGACCGAAGGCGGTGTCGGCTTCATGCTCGTCGCCCACGAACATCCCGACAAATTGCACACCGTCGGGCTACCCCAACCTGGCCACGAAGTGCGCATCATCGATGAAGACGGCAACGATGTGGCACCGGGCACACCGGGCGAGATCGTCGGCCGTTCGCCGGCCACGATGAACGGCTACCGCAACCGCCCCGATCTCACCGCCAAGGCCTATTGGATCGATCCCACGGGCAAGGAATGGCTGCGCACCGGCGATATCGGCCGGCTGGATGAAGACGGCTTCCTGACCCTGATGGACCGCGCCAAGGACATGATCATTTCCGGCGGCTTCAACATCTACCCGTCCGATCTGGAGGCCGTGCTCGTCACCCTGCCGGGCGTGGTCGAAGCGGCGGTGGTGGCCATGCCGTCCGACGCCTGGGGCGAAACGCCGGTGGCGTTCGTGGTGGCGCCGGGCGCCGATCCGGAAGCTCTACGCACCGCCGCCAATGCGCAGTTGGGCAAGACCCAACGCCTCGCCGCCGTTGTGCTCGTCGACGAATTGCCGCGCAGCCACATCGGCAAGGTGCTGAAACGCGAATTAAGGGACAGCTTCAACGGAAAGGTGGCGTAACGCCGCCAGCGCCGGAGCAGAGGATACGCCCGCCTGCGCGCGGAAATCGGCCGCTGTCCTACACCGCCGCAATCATGGCATCATATCCGTGGAGCAGCATCAGGCTGCGCGCAATCATATGGCATCTGCGGCGCCAATAAATCTGCAAAAGCCTAACTTTACTAACCTTGCAAATCACGTTTGTTGGCAATCAACGGGCTGGCGCTGCTGCGGCAATCTGGCTATCTCGCAAGTGCAACAAGAACAGGAGCCGGCAATGGCCAGCAAGCTCTACCCCGATGCCGCCGCTGCCCTGGATGGGCTGCTGTTCGATGGCATGTCGATCATGTCGGGCGGATTCGGCCTGTGTGGCCTGCCCGAAAAGCTGATCGCGGCACTGCGCGACTCCGGCGTGACCGGCCTCACCTGCATTTCCAACAATGCCGGCGTCGATGGCTTTGGCCTCGGGCAATTGCTGAGCACCCGCCAGATCGCGCGGATGATTTCCAGCTATGTCGGGGAGAACAAGGAGTTCGAGCGGCAATATCTGGCTGGGGAGCTGCAACTGGAATTCAACCCGCAAGGCACGCTGGCCGAGCGCATCCGCGCCGGCGGCGCCGGTATTCCGGGCTTCTACACGAAAACCGGCGTCGGCACGCTGGTGGCCGACGGCAAAGAGCACAAGGATTTTGGCGGGGAAACCTATATCCTGGAAACCGGGCTGGTCGCGGACCTGAGCATCGTCAAGGCGTGGAAGGCCGACCCCTACGGCAATCTGATCTATCGAAAAACCGCGCGCAATTTCAATCCGATGATGGCGACGGCCGGCAAGGTGACCGTGGCCGAGGTGGAGGAACTGGTGGAGGCCGGCAGCCTCGATCCCGATCATATCCACACGCCGGGCATCTATGTGCAGCGGCTGATCGTCGGCACCGATTATGAAAAGCGCATCGAACAGCGCACGGTGCGGACGCGGGAGACAGTATGATGTGGACGCGTGACCAACAGGCGGCCCGGGCCGCGCGGGAATTGCAGGACGGGTTCTATGTGAACCTGGGCATCGGCATGCCGACGCTCGTCGCCAATCACATCCCGCCCGGCATCGACATCACCCTGCAGAGCGAGAATGGCATGCTCGGCATGGGGCCGTTTCCCTATGACGACGAGGTGGACGCCGATCTGATCAACGCCGGCAAGCAGACCATCACCGAACTGCGGCGCAGCAGCTATTTCAGCAGCGCCGACAGCTTCGCGATGATCCGCGGCGGCCATATCGACCTGTCGATCCTGGGCGCCATGGAAGTGGCCGAAAATGGCGACATCGCCAACTGGATGATCCCCGGCAAGATGGTGAAGGGCATGGGCGGCGCCATGGACCTGGTGGCGGGCGTCAAGAAGATCATCGTGCTGATGGAACACAACGCCAAAGACGGTTCGGCCAAGTTCAAGACCGCCTGCACCCTGCCGCTGACCGGCACCGGCGTGGTGGACATGGTGGTGTCCGATCTCGCCGTGCTCGCCCGCCCGGCCAAGGGCGCGCCGTTCAAGCTGGTCGAACTGGCGCCGGGTATCGATCTGGACACGCTGCGCGCCCGGACCGAGGGCCATTTTGAAGCCTGATTCCCGTTCTTTCTCAGCGTTGACGGAAGCTCAACCCAGCAGCCGCACCCGCGCGGCATGGGGAGAGGCAGCGCAGGCGGCGTGGAAGCGGCGATCGGCGGTGATGACGACATCCTGCTCGGCGATGGCCAGCGCGAGATAGAAGCAATCATAGGCTGGGTGGTTCAACTGGACGGCGATGTCGATAGCAACCGGCATCAAATCCTCGGTTGGCACCACACGATCTATGACCGTGCGTACCTTTGCGGCAGCAATTGACCAGTTCAAAGGAGCATTGCGCTGCGAGAAGCGCCAGAGGGCATTTGCCAACTCCGCAAAAATCAGGTCAGGCGCAGTCAGGGATTCTGAGGAGACCAAGGCGTTCGCCGCTTCATAGCCCGATTCGGGCACGATCAACTTGAACGCAACGCTGGCATCAATGAGCATCGGTAGGGATCGTCGGTGGCATCGCGATCCTCGCGAATCAGCTCCCAGCCTTCTCGCATGTCGGTGCGACCCTGCATCATGGGTGCCGTGATGGCTTGCATCTCTTTGACGAGGGCCAGTTTTTCTTCGAACGTGAGGCGTGTTGCCCGGCGCAGGGCCTCGCGTGCCTCCGCCTCCATCGAACGCCCTGCCGCTTCGGCGCGGCGCTTCAGGGTTTCGATGATCCGGTCATCGAGGTTGCGGATGATGATCTGGCCCATGGAAGGATGATAGCATGATGCTATCATCCTCGCCAAGGCGCCGATCAGAAGCGGAAGTTGAGACCGGTCATCACCGCGTGGCGATGATAGTTCAACTGCGCACCGCCGCCGATGCCGGGCAGATTGTCATTGCCGTAATCGGCGTAATTATATTCGACACGGGCAGACACATTGCGCGCCAGCATATGTTCGTAACCGGCACCGACCAGATAGCCGTCACGGGTTTCCGAAGCGTTGCCCGGATTGCGAATGTCAAAACGCGCGTTCGAATAACCACCGCGGGCATAGAGCAGGCCATCCGGCGAGACCAGCACACCGGCGCGCGCGGTCAGGTTGATGGTGCGGCCAGCGTCCAGATCGAAGGTCGGGAAGCGGTTGCTGCCGGTGCGGCCGGTGAGCGAGGCTTCCAGGCCGAGGACGACGCTGGAGCCGAGCCGGTAATCGAAGCCGGCCTGGCCGCCGTAAGCCAAACCATTGCCGCGGGCACGGCTGGTGGTCGGCGGCACGGTCCCGAGCTCGAGCGTCTGGCGGTCCTGCTGCCAGCCGAGCTGCACACCCACGAACGGGCCGTTGAAATTGCTGGCTTCCTGCGCGGCGGCCGGGGCCGCAACAGCGGCAGCACCCAGCAGGGCAAAAGCGATACGCGTAAACTTGGTCGTCATGGAGTTGATCCTTCTTCTTCTTTCACCGGCAATGGGGGAAGCCGGCTACCCGAGCGTATGGCGCCCCCAGGCTGGCCACGCGCTGAACCAATAGAGGCATTTTGGCGGCGGTGTATTGTTTTTGCCATACACTTGCCTTGGTTGGTTCACCCGCGCTTCAGAAAGTGAGAAAATTCATCGTGAATCCATGCAGTTGCGCCCCGCAAGCCGGCTGGCTTGCGGGGCGCCCAACACGCAAGGATGGCGAAATCAGCCCTTTTTCAGATGCCGGCGACCAAGCAGCTCGGCGATCTGCACGGCGTTCAACGCTGCACCTTTGCGCAAATTGTCGGATACGCACCACAACGCCAGGCCGTGCTCCACGGTCGGGTCCTTGCGCACCCGGGACACGAAGGTGGCATAATCGCCGACACATTCGATCGGGGTGACATAGCCGCCGTCCTCGCGCTTATCGACCAGCATGATGCCCGGCGCCGCGCGCAGCAGACTCTGCGCCTTGGCGACGGAAAGCGGCATTTCGAACTCGACATTGATGGCTTCGCTGTGGCCGACGAACACCGGCACCCGCACGCAGGTCGCCGTCACCTCGATATCGGGATCGAGGATCTTGCGGGTTTCCACCGTCATCTTCCATTCTTCCTTGGTGTAGCCGTCCATCCCGCTTTCGGGGCCAAGGAAACTGTCGATGTGCGGGATGACATTGAAGGCGATGCGCTTGGTGAATTTCTCTTGCACCGGATCGTCACCAACAAAGATGGCGCGGGACTGGGTGAACAGCTCGTCCATGCCATCCTTGCCGGCGCCGGACACCGATTGATAGGTGCTCACCACCACCCGCTTGATGATCGCGGCATCATGCAGCGGCTTCAGGGCGACGACCATCTGCGCGGTCGAACAGTTGGGATTGGCGATGATGTTGCGGCGGGTGTAGCCGTCGATGGCTTCGGGGTTCACCTCCGGCACGATCAGCGGCACGTCATGATCCATGCGGAACAGGCTGCTGTTGTCGATCACCACGCAGCCGGCCGCGGCAGCGCGCGGCGCATGGATTTTCGTCGGGCCGGACCCGCAGGCAAACAGCGCCATGTCCCAACCGGCAAAATCGAAATGCTCGATATTCTGCACCTTCAGCTCGCGGCCGGTTTCGCCGAACTCGACCTTGTCCCCCACCGACCGCGAGCTGGCGACGGCAGCAATCTCGGCGATCGGGAATTCCCGTTCGGCGAGGATGTTCAGCATTTCGCGCCCGACATTGCCGGTGGCGCCTACGACGACGATCTTGTAACCCATGGGAAAGCTCCTTGGGTTGCGGCTGTTAGCGTATCAGCCGGCAGAGTCCAGTGGCGGACGCTTGCCGTCGCGGGCCAATATGGCCGTCACCCCCAGATCGGCCGTCACATTGCCCAGCGTGCGGAATACGTCCGGCACCAGCTCCACCGCCAGCAGCAGCGGCAGCACGGCGATCGGCACGCCCATGGCATTGGCGATCGGCACGCAGGCGGCGAGGAAGGTGATGGAGCCGGGCAGCCCGCCGGTTGATACCGCTGCGACCAGAGACGCCAGCAGCGCACCCACAAACGCCAGCGTGCTGTGCTCCATGCCATAAAGATGCCCGCAATAGAGGACGACGGCGATGTTGGCGCAGGGGGAGGTGATGCGGAAGATGCTGACCGCCAGCGGCAGCACCACCCGGCTGGTGGCTTCGGGCAAGCCGAGCCGTTCGGCGCCATCGAAGATGGCCGGCAGTGAGGCGATGCTGCTTTGGGTGGAAACGGCCACCGCCTGCGCCGGCAGCGCGGCGCGGGCGAAGGCCAGCGGCGATACCCGGCCCAATATCATGGTCACCGGATAGATGAGAATGATCAGCCCGACCTGCACCGCCACCAGCACGGCGATATAATGGCCGAGCAGCCCGAACGCGCCCAGCCCGGCCTTGATGCCCACGCTGATCGCCAGTGCGAGCACACCCAAGGGCGCGACCAGGAAAATCCAGCCGACCAGCACCAGCATGGCATCCTTGATGGCATCGAACATGCTGACCAGCAGGCCGCGCCGGGCATCATCCAGCCTTGTGGCCGCCAGTGCGAACACGCTGATGAAGGTGACAACGGGCAGCATGTCGCCCTTGGCCAGCACATCGAAGATATTCGCCGGCACCAGGCTGAGCAGCCATTTGCCCAGATCGACCTTGATCTCGCCCACGGCTGCGGCCTGGCCGGTGCTGTTGCGGATGATCGCGGCGGCGGCTTCGGCGGGGGCCGGCCAGCCATCGAGCAGCAGCGGCACGAACAGCATCGCCCAGCCGGCGGAGAAGATGAGCAGCCCCAGAAAGGCCAGCAGCGCCTGCCCCGCCATCCGCCCGCCGCCAGCGGTGCCGGCGGCCTGGGCGATGCCGGTGAACAACAGGCCCGCAATAAGCGGGATGATCGTCATCTGCAGCGCCTGCAGCCACAGATTGCCGACCGCATCGCTGATCGGCAGCAGCAGCGTGCCGACATCGGCGGGCAGCAGCGCCCCCGCCACCAGCCCGGCGATCAGCGCCAGCAGAATGCGCAGGGTCAGGCTCATCGCAGCGCTTCGCCGCCGGACAATGTGCCCATCGTCACATAGAGCTTGGCCAGATCATCCACGCCCATGCCCGGCACCGGTTTCACATCGGCGATATCGACGAACAGCAAGGCACCGCCGACCGGCACCGGCGCGGTCGGGATCAGGATCAAGTATCGCCGCCCCTGCCCGAAATCATGGATGCGCGAGGAGGTCAGCAACGACAAGATCTCGACATTGGCGCCAAAGCTGACGGAAACCACCGACATGCCGGTCATCTCGCCGCCCGGCGCATTGCCCATCAACCGCACGAACTGCGCCAGCGGCCGATACAGGGTGCCCAGGCCGGGAATGCGCGACAACAGCCCATCCAGCCCGCCTTCCAGTTGCGGGCGAAACCGCGTCTGCACCGCCAGCCCGATCAGCCAGACGACGATGGCCGCCAGCCCCAGCCCGGCCCAGAAGGCGGCGAACGGCGACGGCGTGAAGAACATGCCGGCCGCGCCCAGCGCCTGGCCCAGCGGCGTGTTGGGGCCGAGTGCGGCAATCAGATAGCCGGACAACCAGTTGAGCAGGATGATGGTCAGCAGCACCGGCGCCAGAAACAGCAGCCCGGTGACAAAAGGCGCCAGAATACGCCGGATCAAAGGCCAGCCAGGATGGCGTCACCCATCGCCACGGTGCTGAGCGTGCCGCCCAGATCGGGCGTGCGGGCGCCCTTGTCCAGCGCAGCCTCCACGGCAGCTTCGACGCGCGCCGCCAGTTCGGGCGCGCCCAGGCTGTGGCGCAGCGCCATCGCCAGGCTCAGCACCGCCGCGCACGGATTGGCGATACCGCGGCCGGCAATATCCGGCGCCGAACCATGGATCGGTTCATACAGGCCCGCCCGGCCAGCATCGCCAATCGCAGCCGACGGCAACATGCCCAGCGACCCGGTCAGCATCGCGGCTTCATCGGACAGGATATCGCCGAACAGATTGTCGGTGAGGATCAAATCGAACTGGCGCGGGTTCTTCACCAATTGCATCGCCATATTGTCGGCCAGCATGTGCGACAGCTTGATATCCGGATATTCGGCATCACGCAGCGCCTGCACCTCTTCGCGCCACAGCAGGCCAGCCTCCATCACATTGGCTTTCTCGGCCGACACGACCTCATGCTTGCGGCCGCGCGCCAGTTCGAAGGCGACGCGGGCAACCCGGCGGATTTCGCTGCTGGTATAGACGTGCGTGTTCACACCGCGGCGCTGGCCATCGGCCAGCGTTTCGACGCCGCGCGGTTCGCCGAAATACACGCCGCCGGTCAGTTCGCGGACGAACAGGATGTCCAGCCCCTCGACATACACCCGCTTCAGCGTGGAGGCATCCGCCAGCGCCGTAAAGCAGCGCGCCGGGCGCAGATTGGCATAGACCTGCATTTCGGAGCGCAGCTTCAGCAACCCGGCTTCCGGCCGCGTGGCATAGGACTGGTTTGCCCACTGCGGGCCGCCCACGGCGCCCATCAACACCGCATCGGCCTGCAGCGCGCGGGCCAGCGTCGCGTCGGTCAACGGCACGCCATGGGCATCGATGCTCACCCCGCCAAACGGCGCTTCTTCCACGGTCAGCGGCAGGCCATGGTTGATCAGCCGCCCGGCCACCCGCCGGGCCACAGCGGAAACTTCGGGGCCGATACCATCACCGGGGAGCAGCAGCAGTGTCTTGGTCATGTTTCGCCCTTATCGATAATCCGCTGTGCTGCCAACGCCGGTCAAATGCGCGCGGCGGCGCCGGCCAGCCACGGCCGATCCGTCATCTGGCGCGCCTCGTGCGCCCCAATGGCCGCATCCATCCCCAGCGTCAGCCCGATTTCATCCAGGCCATTCACCAGGCAATGCTTGCGGAACGGGTCCATCGCGAATTCGAAGCGATCCTGAAACGGAGTCGTCACCACCTGATTTTCCAGATCGATGGTGATCGGCTGGCCATCCACCGCCACCGCCAGCAACCGGTCCACCGCCGCCTGCGGCAGCGTGACGAGCAGCAGGCCGTTCTTGAAGGCATTGCCGGCGAAGATATCGGCAAAGCCCGGCGAGATCACCACGCGGATGCCAAGATCGGCCAGCGCCCACGGCGCATGTTCGCGGCTGGAGCCACAACCGAAATTGGCCCCCGCAATCAGGATAGGCGCGCCGGCGTGATTATCGAACACATTGTCAGGCGTCTCGCGCAGCGTGGCGAAGGCGCCGGCTCCCAGCCCGGCCCGGCTGATGGTTTTCAGGAACCGCGCCGGGATGATCACATCGGTATCGATGTTGGCGGCGCCAAACGGAATCGCCTGGCCGGACAGGGTGGTGAAGGCTTGCATGGCTCGCCGAATGCCACAGGGTTCCGGCGCGCGCAAAAGCAAATGTGGCGGCCACCGCAGTTGACACGAAGCTGGCTGGCCGAATAACTGTAACTTGCGAATGAACGGGGGATATGATGCGATTTTTCATTGTGATGGCGGCAGCCATGTTGCCGCTGGCGTCGGCGCATGCTGTCACGCCGATCCATGCCTATGAATTCAATGGCAATGTGAACGACAGTGTCGGCGGGGCCAACGGCACGTTGATTGGAACGGCTTCAGTGGTGGACGGCCGGCTGGTTCTGGATGGTTCCACTGGCTATGTGCAGTTCGGCACCAACCTGGTGCCGACCAGCGGCCCCTATTCGGTGTTCATTCGCGTGAATGGCACGCCCAATCTTGGCACGTTCACGGAAATCATCTCGCAGGGCGCCTCTGGCACCAGCGGATTCTATATCGGCACCGCGCCCGGCGGCGGTATCCGCCTCACCGATCAGATCAGCTTCACCGGCGTCACGTTCCCGACAGGTGAGAATGAATTGCTGTTCAGCCGCAGCAACATTGGTTCAACGCTCTACATCAACGGCGTTCAGGTTTTTACCACCAGCGTGCTGGGTGCCAACGGCGCCGGCGGCACCAACACCCGCTTTGGCCGGCAGTTCGGCACCCTGGGCGAATATTTTCAGGGCAGCATCGATGCCATCCGCATCTATGATCAGGCCATCGCCCCGGAAGCGCTGAACGCCGCCATCCCGGAACCCACAAGCTGGGCAATGCTGATCGCCGGCTTCGGCCTGACCGGTGCGGCGCTGCGCCGGCGGCGGCACAACTTGGAGAGGGTCTCGCCGTCCGCAGCCTGACCTGCTAGCGAAGCGGCATGGCCGCTCAGCAGCATCTCTACCTGGTCGATGGCTCCAGCTTCATCTTCCGCGCCTATCACCGGCTGCCGCCGCTCACCGACCCGGAAGGCACGCCGGTCGGCGCCGTCTATGGCTTCACGGCCATGCTGTGGAAATTGATCGCGGAACTCAACAAGGCCGAAGCGCCGACGCACCTCGCCGTGATCTTCGATGCGGGCAGCCACACGTTCCGCAACGACATGTATGGTGGCTACAAGGCCAATCGCCCGCCGCCGCCCGAAGATCTGGTGCCGCAATTCCCGCTGACCCGCGATGCGGTGCGGGCGTTCAGCGTGCCCTGCTTCGAACAGGCCGGCATGGAGGCCGACGACATCATCGCCAGCTATGCCAAGGCGGCGCGCGTCGAGGGCTATAATGTCACGATCGTCAGCTCCGACAAGGATCTGATGCAGTTGGTAGAGCCCGGCATCAACCTGCTCGACACGATGAAGAACCAGACCATCGATCGGGCCGAAGTCATCGAGAAGTTCGGCGTGCCGCCGGAACAGGTCGGTGAGGTGCTGGCGCTGATGGGCGACACGTCCGACAATATTCCCGGCGTGAAGGGCATCGGGCCGAAGACAGCCGCCGATCTGATCAAGGAATATGGCACCGTCGAAGGCGTGATTGCCAATATCCACGCGATCAAGAAGCCCAAGCTGAAAGAGACGCTGGCCGCATCGGTGGACATGGCGCGGCTGTCACGCGAACTGGTGCGCCTGCGCGATGACCTGCCGCTGCCGGCACCGCTCGACTCGCTGACGCTGCGCGAGCCGGCGCATGAGCCCTTGACGGCCTTCCTCAAGAAACACGGCTTCCGCGCCATGCTCGCCAAATTGTCGGCCAGTGGCGCCAATGGCCCGGCACCGGACACGCACCGGCCGTCAACCGCCGTGGTCGAGGACGAGGTCGCCTTCACCCACGCTGATTACGAGACGGTGACGACAACAGAACGACTGGCCTGGTGGATCGCCGAAGCCACCCGCCTGGGCGCGGTGGCCGTCGACACCGAAACCACCAGCACCGATCAGATGCGCTGTGATCTGGTCGGCATCAGCCTGTGCACCGCGCCGGGCGTCGCCTGCTATATCCCGGTTGGCCATGGCAGCGGCGACGGCATGTTCGCCGAGCGGCCGCCGCAGCTCGATATGGCCACGGTGATCGCCCGGCTGAACCCGCTGTTCGCCGATCCCGGCGTGCTGAAGATCGGCCAGAATCTGAAATATGATCTCATCGTGCTGCGCCGCCATGGCGTGCCGGCGCTGGCGCCTTACGACGACACGATGCTGCTCAGCTACGCGCTTGATGCCGGGCGCTGGAACCATGGCATGGACGATCTGTCCTCACGCCACCTCGGCCACACGCCAATCCCCTACAAGGAGGTGGCGAAGGGCCTGAAAAGTTTCGCCGAAGTCGATCTCGCCCGCGCCACCGCCTATGCCGCCGAAGATGCCGATGTCACCTTCCGGCTGTGGCAAGGATTCCGCCGCCGGCTGTGGAAGGAACAGGTGACCACCATCCACGAGACCGTCGACCGCCCGCTACTGCCGGTGATTGCCGACATGGAGATGGAAGGCATCAAGGTCGATCGTGCCGAACTGGTGCGGCTGTCGGCGCTGTATGAGGCGGAGATCAGCCGGCTGGAAGGCGAGATTCACGAACTCGCCGGCGGGCCGTTCACCATCGGCAGCCCCAAGCAACTGGGCGAAATATTGTTCGACCGGCTGGGCTACAAGGGCGGCAAGAAGAGCAGCAAGACCGGCGCCTGGACCACCGATGCCAGCGAACTGGAACGGCTGGCCGAGGAAGGCGCACCGATTGCGCAGCGCGTGCTGGACTGGCGGCAGCATTCGAAACTGAAATCCACCTACACCGATGCGCTGCAGAGCCAGATCAATCCGACCACGGACCGGGTGCACACCAATTTCCACCTCGCCGCCACCTCCACCGGCCGGCTGAGCAGCAATGATCCCAATCTGCAGAATATCCCGATCCGCACCGAACTTGGCCGCCGCATCCGCCATGCGTTTGTGGCGGCGCCGGGCAATGTCATCATGGCGGCCGATTACAACCAGATCGAACTGCGACTGGTCGCGCATATCGCCGACGTGCCGGAACTGAAGACGGTCTATGCCGCCGGCGAAGATGTCCACGCGCTGACCGCCCGCGAAGTGTTCGGCGAAGTGACCCGCGACACCCGCGCCCGCGCCAAGACGATCAATTTCTCCATCATCTACGGCATTTCCGCCTTCGGCCTGGCGGCGCGGCTCGGCATCGATCGCGGCGAGGCAGCGCGGTACATCGATCTGTATTTCAGCCGGTTTCCGGGCATTCGCAACTACATGGCCGAAACGATTGCGTTTGCGAAGGAGCATGGCTTCGTCACCACCCTGTTCGGCCGCAAATGCCACGCGCCGCTGATCCTGTCGAAAAACCAGGGCGAACGCCAATTTTCCGAACGCGCCGTCGTCAACGCCCGCGTGCAGGGCACCGCCGCCGACATCATCAAGCGCGCCATGGTGCAGATGCCGGCCGCACTGGCCGCCGCCGGCCTGACCGGCACGAAGATGCTGCTGCAAGTCCACGATGAACTGGTGTTCGAAGTGCCGGAGAGCGAGGTCGAGGCGGCCAAGCCGGTGATCCGCAGCGTGATGGAAAACGCCCACCGCCCGCTGGTGGACCTGTCGGTCCCACTCGGCGTCGAAATCGGCCACGGCGCCTCATGGGGCGATGCGCACTGAGATTTTTCCCACCCCCAACCCCTCCCGCAAGCGGGAGGGGAGCCATTCGTGCTGGTAGCGCAGGTTGCCCACAATGACCGAACTGCTCCCCTCCCGCAGCCAAGAGGGGCCGGGGGTGGGCCTGTCCTACACGGCCCAATCCTGCCATGATGGGCTGGTAGTTTGAATCTGCGCCAATTAATTAAATCACCTGCAAAAACAACACTGAACCCCGCCGGATTCGTTCAAACTGTCAAAACGCACCGCCCGCTCTTTCTCAATCCAGTCTAGCCAGCAAGCCGCTTCTCCCGCAGCCACGCCAGCATCGCCGCATTCACGGCGTCCGGCGCCTCCTGCTGTACCCAATGCGAAACGTTCGGAAACCGCACCAGGCGGAAATCCCGCACATGGCGGCCATAGCCCTCGGTCAATTTCAGATCGAGCGCCTTGTCTTCCTCCCCCCAAAGCATCAGCGTCGGCACGGTGATTTGCGGCGCGACCTCATCCAGCAGGCCGAGATTGGCGCGGTAATAGTTGATCATCGCCGTCAGCGCGCCGGGCTGCAGCGCGTTCTGCCGATAATGCTCCAGCACGTCCGGCGGGAACATGCTCTTGTCCACCGCCATGTTCAGAAAGGCGTTGGCGATACCTTCCGCCCGCCGCTGGCGCAGCAGAAATTCCGGCAGCCACGGCAATTGGAAGAAAGCGACATACCAGCTCTTCCGCCGCTGCGGCCAATAATGGGCAATCAGTTCGCCAAACACCGTCGGGTGCGGCACGTTCATGATGATCAGACCATCCAGATCGACAGCCCGCCGCATCGCCACCACCCAGGCAATCGCCGCGCCCCAATCATGCGCCACCAGCAGCTTGCGGCGGGCACCCAGCGCATCGAACATCCCGGCCACATCGGCAACCAGATGATCGATATGGTAAGCGGCCTTGCCAACCGGCCGGCTCGAACCGCCATAGCCGCGCAAATCCGGCGCCACCGCTCGCCAGCCGGCCTGCGCCAGCACCGGCAACTGGTACCGCCAGGAAAAGCGCGATTCGGGAAAGCCGTGCAGGCACAGCGCCACGTCCGGGCCTTCACCGGCGACATCGCAGGCGAAGTCCAGCCCGTTGGCGCGGAGCATCATCACGCCCAATGCCTCAAGCGTTGAAGTGCAGCTTCAAACCCGGCCGCGGCCAGCGGCACTTGGCGAGCTTGCCCGTCGTCGAAAGGCAGACCCAGGCGTCCATCATGTCCTCCCCGCCAAAGCAGATGTTGGTGGTGAGCAGATCGGGGAAGGGGAAAAATTCCTGTGCCCCCGTCGCCGGATCGATGCTGGTGATGCCGGCGCTTTCGATCAACGTCGCCTGCGCGATGTTGCCATTGGCTTCGATGGCCAGCGAATCGAGATAGGTCTTGTTGGCCCAGGTCGTCACGAAGCGGCCGGGCACCGCCGGCAACGGCTCCGGCGCCAGTTCGCCCGGCGCGACGATATCGAACGCCAGCACCACCCGCCGGCTGGTCGAGGCGGCATAGACCGTCTTGCCGTCCGGGCTGAGGCCGACCCCGTTCAAATCCGGCCCGTGAACGAGCTGCGTGATCTTCGATCCATCGGGCAGGGCATAGAACAACCCGCCGGCATCGGTGTGGTGCGCAAAATGCTTGCCGAGATCGGTGAAATACATCCCGCCATGCGCATCGAACACGATGTCGTTCGGACCAGACAATCGCGCCCCGTCACAGGCATCATATAGGCGATCGACCTTGCCGGTGGCAATATCCACCCGCTCGATGCGGCCCGTCGTATAGTCACTGGCGGCATTGCCCGGCAGCACCATGCCATCCTGCTCATACCAATCGAAGCCGCCATTGTTGCAGACATACAGCGCGCCATCCGGACCCACCGCCATGCCATTGGGCCCGCCGCCCGGCGTCGCCACCACATGCTTGCGGCCATCCGGCGTGATGCGGGTGATCGCACCGGCGCGGATCTCGACAACCAGCACCGATCCGTCGGCCATCGCCACCGGCCCCTCTGGAAAGCCCAGCCCCTCGGCAATGATGGTATGTGGATGGAAATCGCTCATCATCTGTCCTCCCCGGTCGTTTCAGCGCATGCTGGCCCGGGCCGGGCCGGCAGGCAAGCGCTGAAAACAGGGCGTCCCGCCACGGAAATTCGGCGTATGTATCGGCATGCCGGATTGATTGGGGAACATGGGCATGAAACAGGCAGACATGGTGATCGGCGATGTGGCCGCCGTATCGGCTGGCCAGATGCTGCTGCGCCTTGATGTGGCCGCCGCGGCGCGGTTGCAGGGCAACCCCGATGGTGTGCTGGCATCCGCCGGGATGCTGGGCAGCCTGCTGAAAGTGGAAAGCCAATCACTATGGGTGATCGGCACGCTGCGCGCCGTGGAACAGCGCGACGGCCTGCCCATGGCCATCATCGATTTCCTGGGCGAAGCGGAATCCGACGCGGATGGCCGCATCACCCGCTTCCGCCGCGGTGTCGGCACCTATCCGCGCGCCGGCGATCGCGCCTGGCCGCTGGATGGCATCGAGACCGCCAGCGTCTTTTCCGGCGATGAACGCCCGCACATTCAGGTCGGCATCGTCTATCCCACCGGCAAGGTGCGCGCCGCGGTATTCTACGACACGTTCCTGTCCAAGAATTTCGCCATCGTCGGCTCCACCGGCACCGGCAAATCCACCGCCACCGCGCTGTTCCTGCACCGCATCATCGAGCAGGCCCCCGAAGGCCATGTCGTGGTGATCGATCCGCACGGCGAATATGCCCGCGCCTTTGCCAGCACCGGCCAGATCTTCAACGTCGACAATCTGGAGCTGCCCTACTGGCTGCTGAATTTTGAAGAACATGGCGAAGTGTTGCTGACCAGCGAAGGCGCGGCGCGCGAGATGGACCGCGATATCCTGTCGCGCAGCCTGCAACTGGCGCGGATGAAGTCCGTGTATGCGCAGGGCCTGAACAGCGTCACCACCGACACGCCAATCCCCTATCTGCTGTCTGTGCTGATGGACACGCTGTCATCGGAAATGGGCAAGATTTCCGAAAGCCAGAATGCGCCCAATTATCTGCGCATCCGCGCCAAGCTGGAACAGATCATGCGTGATCCGCGCCACCAGTTCATGTTCGATCGCCGCTATTCCAACGACAGCATGGCGGACTTCATGAGCCGCATCCTGCGCTTGCCGGTGGAGGGCAAGCCGGTCTCGGTGATTGATCTGTCGGGCGTGCCGTCTGCCGTGGTCTCGGCGGTGGTGTCCGTGCTGTCACGCATCGTGTTCGATTTCGCAGTCTGGTCGCGCGGCGAACAGCGCCGGCCGGTCGTGCTCGTCTGTGAAGAAGCCCACCGCTACATCCCGTCGCGCAACATTTCCAAGAATTCCACGGTGCGCGACGTGCTGGAGCGTATCGCCAAGGAAGGCCGCAAATATGGCGTATCGCTGGGCCTGGTGACCCAGCGTCCCTCCGATCTGGCCGAAGGCGCGCTGTCGCAATGCGGCACCATCGTGTCGCTGCGCCTGAACAATGATCGCGATCAGGATTTCGTGCGCAACGCTCTGCCCGAAGGCGGCCGCAGCCTGATCGATGCCATCCCGGCACTGCGCAACCGCGAATGCATCATTTCCGGCGAAGGCGTCGCCGCACCGATCCGCGTGCGGCTGGACGATCTGGAACCGCACAAGCGCCCGGCCAGCGACGACCCGGTGTTCAGCGAACTTTGGGTGGAAACCGGCGATGATACCGAGATGCTGGACCGGGTGATTGCGCGGTGGCGGGCGAACACGCGGTGAGAATTCCCCTCCCCTTTAGGGGAGGGGTTGGGAGTGGGGTAAGCTTTAGGGGCCTGCTGTGGGCGCGGCCGGTCGGACCCGTATTCGCGGGCTTTGTAGGCGGGCCAGCGTACGGCACAAGCAATTGACAGGGTGACAAACCGCAGCTTACGTTGATTAAGTTTACGGGGGTATAAACATGTACAAACTATGGACGCTGGCTTCTCTTGCCTTGCTCGCGGCCGGCCCGTTGGCCTCTACCGCTACGGCTGCCACGACTGTTCTTGATCAGGGGCATGTCGCAACCGGCGACGGCATCAATTTTGCTTCGTCCACTGTGAATGGCACCCGCCGCGTGCAGACCGTAACCGCCGGCATGACGGGCACGCTGAGCGAAGTGCACATCCAGATGTTCCCCACGACATTCAATGGCTTTGATTATTCTGCGGCCTTTGTTGCGAATGTGACCGGGTTCAATGTCGTGAATACCAATAGCGGAACGCCGGAGACGGCGCTGTCTGCCATTCTGGGCACGGGCACATTTGCCGGGCTGCAAGGCGATTGGGCGGTGTTCACAACCTCGCTGGCAATCACCGCCGGTCAGGTTTTCGGCATTGAACCGGTCACCAGCGCGTTTGCCGCCTCATGGCATTTTGGCGGGTTCTATGGTGGCGGACGGGATTATTTCCTCAGCGGAGGAAGTTTCCAGCCTCAACAAACTGGCCAGTCCGGCGGCTTCCGCACCTTTGTCGATATCAGTCCCGTGAGCGGCGGCGCTGTGCCTGAGCCGGCAAGCTGGGCGATGCTGATCGCTGGCTTCGGATTGGTCGGCGCCGCAGCCCGGCGCAGGCGCGCACAAGCGTTGATCGGAACGTTACAGGGGTAGCAGCCACTGTCACGGCGCTGGCGCACTGAACGTGCAGTCAGCCCGCCGGGCATGCAGCCGGCATCGGAAAAGGCGAAGCGCGGCCAAAGCATCACACGAGTCAGAAAGGGCGGCCTGTTGGGGCCGCCCTTTTCGCTCGCTGTCCGTGCTTGCGCGAGTCGGACGGCAACGCTGCGCATTACCGTCGCGCCGCGCTACGCAGCAAACTGGTTCATCGTGTTGTGCGCCCCGCCAGCCTTCAACGCCGCCTCGCCAGCAAAATACTCCTTGTGATCATCGCCAATATCCGACCCGGACATGTTCTGATGCTTCACACAGGCAATGCCCTGGCGGATTTCAGCGCGCTGAACATTCTTCACATAGCCCAGCATGCCCTGGTCGCCGAAATATTCCTTGGCCAGATTGTCGGTCGACAGTGCGGCGGTGTGATAGGTCGGCAGCGTGATCAGGTGGTGGAAAATGCCGGCTTCACGGGCCGCATCGCGCTGGAAGGTGCGGATGCGCTCGTCGGCCTCGTTGGCCAGCGCGCTGCCATCATAATCCACGCTCATCAGGCGGGCGCGGTCATAAGCTGACACATCCTTGCCGGCGGCAACCATGGCGTCATAAACCTGCTGACGGAAGTTCAGCGTCCAGTTGAAGCTGGGGCTGTTGTTGTAGACCAGCTTGGCATTCGGGATCACGTCGCGGATGCGGTTCACCATGCCGGCGATCTGGCCGATGTGCGGCTTCTCCGTCTCGATCCACAGCAGATCGGCGCCGTTCTGCAAGCTGTTGATGCAATCGAGCACGCAGCGGTCCTCGCCGGAGCCGGCGCGGAACTGGAACAGGTTGGAGGGCAGGCGCTTCGGGCGCAGCAGCTTGCCGTCGCGGCTGATCACCACATCGCCATTGCCGACCTGGGTAACATCGATTTCCTCGCAATCCAGGAAGCTGTTGTACTGGTCGCCGATGTCGCCCGGCTCACGGCTGTAGGCGATCTGCTTGGTCAGGCCGGCGCCGAGCGAGTCGGTGCGCGCAACGATGATGCCGTCTTCCACGCCCAATTCCAGGAAGGCGTAACGGATGGCGCGAATCTTCGCCAGGAAATCCTCGTGCGGCACGGTCACCTTGCCATCCTGGTGGCCGCATTGCTTTTCGTCGCTCACCTGATTCTCGATCTGCAGCGCGCAGGCACCGGCTTCGATCATCTTCTTGGCAAGCAGGTAGGTCGCCTCGGCATTGCCGAAGCCGGCATCGATATCGGCAACGATCGGCACGACATGCGTCTGGAAATTGTCGATCTGATTCTCGATCGCCTTGGCCTTCACCGCATCACCAGCCGCGCGCGCCGCATCGAGATCGCGGAAAAGACCGCCCAATTCGCGGGCATCAGCCTGACGCAGGAAGGTGTAAAGCTCTTCGATCAGTGCCGAAACGCTGGTCTTTTCGTGCATCGACTGGTCGGGCAGCGGGCCGAATTCGCTGCGCAGCGCCGCGACCATCCAGCCCGAAAGATAGAGGTAACGCTTGTCGGTGGTGCCGAAATGCTTCTTGATCGAAATCAGCTTCTGCTGGCCGATGAAGCCGTGCCAGCAGCCCAGCGACTGGGTGTATTGGCCGGGATCGGCATCATAAGCCGCCATGTCGCGGCGCATGATGGCGGCGGTATAGCGAGCGATATCGAGGCCTGACTGAAAGCGGTTCTGCACCCGCATGCGCGCCACGGATTCAGCGTTGATCGCCTGCCAGCCGGGCTTGCCTTCGATGGCGGTGGCGGCCTGGCGGATTTCGTCCTGATAGCTCATGTGGCTCTCCTGTTGGTCCGCAATGGGCAATTGCTGCACTGCGGTGTGTATCGCTTGTCAGCGCGTTGCGCTTCAGCTACGGCCCGGTCAACAGATTCTGTCAAGGAATCGTGTGTAAATGTCCCGCTTTCGCCAGTTCCGACGGTAAAGATGTAAATATTTTGACAGACCTTGCTGCCTCGCCTGCTCTGCCGCAAGCCATCAATGGTGGCCGCAAGATCTTCGCCGGTGCGCGCGTCCGCCGCTTGCGCACGCAGCGCGGACTCACGCAGACTCGGATGGCGCACGACCTCGGCGTTTCAGTAAGCTATCTCAATCTGATCGAGCGCGACCAGCGTCCATTGTCCGCCAGCTTCCTGGTCAAGCTCGCCGAAAACTATGATCTGGATGTGCGCAGCCTGACCGGTGATGATGGCGGCGAACTGGTGGAGGATTTGTCAAAACTCTTCACCGATCCGCGCCTGATCGGCATCGATGTGCCGCGCGCCGAGCTGAAAGACCTTGCCGTTCGTGCGCCGGCCATTGCCCATGCCTTGCTCCGCCTCGCCGCCGCCACGCCGTCGGTCGCGCCCGAGCCGCCACCGCCCGGGCCCCTGGCCGCGGTCACGGCGATGATCGATGCCGCCGGCAATTATTTCGGCGCGCTTGATGAAGCCTGCGAACGCCTGGCAGACGAACTGCGGCTGTCCGGCCCTGATCTCAACGCGGCCGTCGTCGATCGCCTGCGCACCCGTCACGCCATCACCGTGCGTGCGCTGCCGATGGAGGTGCTGCCGGGTCAATTGCGCCGGCTCGATCTGCATGCCCGCCAATTGCTGCTGTCGGAATCGCTGGATGCCGCCAGCCGCGGTTTTGCGGCGGCCGTCCAGTTGGTACTGATCGAACTGAAGGCGCAGATCGCCGACACCATCATGGCAGCCGGCGTCGCCGACCCGCTCAGCGTACGCGCCTGCATGGTTGCGCTGGGCAAATATGCTGCCGCCGCGACGCTGATGCCTTATGGCCGCTTCCTCAGCGCCTGCGAAGCCACCGGCTATGATGTCGAATTGCTGCAGGCGCGGTTCGGCCGCGGGCTGGAACAGGTGGCGCACCGCCTGACCACATTGCACCGCCCTGGCGCGCGCGGCGTGCCGTTCTTCTTTCTGCGGCTGGATCGCGCTGGCACCATCTCGAAACGCTTCGCGCCCGGTCCATCGCCGCTGCCAGTCACTGGCGGCTGCGCGCTGTGGCATATCTATCACGCCTTTGATCGGCCCGGCGAAATCCGCCGGCAACTTGTCGAGCTGGAAGATGGCAAGCGCTACCTGACACTGGCGCGCACCGTGCGGCCGGCCGCCATGCCGTGGGGCGGCGCGCGGCCCAGCTTCGCCATCGGCATTGGCTGCGACATTGCCCATGCCCCGGCGCTGGCGTGGAGCGCCGGCATTGAACTCAACGGCCAGGCCGCGCCGATCGGCCCTGGCTGTGCCGCCTGCCACCGCGCCGCCTGCCGCCAGCGCGGCGCGCCGCCGGCCGGCGCCCATCTGGCCTTCGACGAACGCCAGCGCGTGCTCACCCCGTTTCGTTTCACCGATGATTGAAAGGCTTTCCATGACCAGCCACCCCGGACTTGATGGTGTTGAAATCAAGGGCGCGATGCAGCCCGGCTATGAAACCATCCTGACGCCCGACGCGCTGGCGTTCGTGGCGCAACTGCACCGCATGTATGAACCCACCCGCCAGTCGTTGCTGCGCGCCCGCGGCCAGCGGCAAGAGTGGATCAACCACGAAGGCTTCATCGGCTTTGCGCCCGAATATTCGGCGATCCGCGACGACCGCACCTGGCAAGTCCGCCCGGCGCCGGCCGATCTGACCGACCGCCGCGTCGAGATCACCGGGCCTTGTGATCGCAAGATGGTGATCAACGCGCTCAACAGCGGTGCACATTGCTTCATGGCCTGCCTGGAGGATGCCTCGGCGCCGACCTGGGATGTGATGGTGCAAGGCCAGGTCAATCTGCGCGATGCCGCTGCCGGCACGATCACGCTGGAGGACAAGGGCAAGAGCTACAAATTGAACGAAAAGACCGCCGTGCTGCTCTGCCGTCCGCGTGGCTGGCATCTCGACGAAGCGCATCTGACGGTGGATGGCGAACGGGTGGCCGGGGCGATCTTCGATTTCGGCCTGTATTTCTATCACAATGCCAAGGCGCTGCTGGCCAAGGGTAGTGGCCCCTATTTCTATCTGCCCAAGCTGGAGCATGCTCTGGAAGCGCGGTTGTGGAACAATGTCTTTGTTTCGGCGCAATCGATGCTCAATCTGCCATTGGGCACCATCCGCGCCACCGTGCTGATCGAAACCCTGCCCGGCGCCTTCATGGCCGAAGAAATCCTCTATGAACTGCGCGACCACATCACCGCGCTGAACTGCGGCCGCTGGGATTATATCTTCAGCTACATCAAGACCTTCCAGAATGATGCAACCAAGCTGCTGCCCGATCGCGCCGCGGTCACCATGGGCGTGCCGTTCATGGCGGCCTATGCCGCCCATGTGGTGCGCGTCTGCCACCGCCGCGGTGCCCACGCGATGGGCGGCATGAGCGCCTTCATCCCGGTGAAGGACGACGAAACCGCCAACGAAAAAGCCTTCGCCGCCGTGCGGGCCGACAAGGAGCGTGAGGCCAAGCTTGGCCACGACGGCACCTGGGTCGCCCACCCCGGCCTCGTCGGCGTGGCACGGGAGGTGTTCGACCGGCTGATGCCCGGGCCGAACCAGTTGGATGTGATCCCGGCAGGCAATGCGACGTTCGATGATCTGGTGACGCCGCCCGCTGGCGCCCGCACACTGGCGGGGCTGACCAACAACATCAATGTCGGCATCGGCTATGTCGCTGCCTGGCTGCGCGGCCAGGGCGCGGTGCCGCTGCACAATCTGATGGAGGACGCCGCCACCGCCGAAATCAGCCGCACGATATTGTGGCAATGGCGCAAGCATGGCGCGACGCTGGACAGCGGCGAGGCGGTGGACGCGGCGCTGATTTCGCGTGTCACCGACGAGCAGCTTGCGGCATGGCGCGCACAGGTTGGCGACAATTTCTTCGAAGCCGGCAAATATCGCGAAGCCGCCGAGCTGTTCCGCACGCTGGTGCTCGCCGACCAGTTGGAGCCGTTCCTGACGCTGCCGGCCTACGCCTATTATTTCGCGAAGTGAGCCGGACTACTCCCCTCCCCTTTAGGGGAGGGGCTGGGGGTGGGGAATGGTGCGCATGTCGGCACGGGGGGGGGGGGCGCCCCCCCCCCCCCCCCCCCGGGGGGGGGGGGGGGGGGGGGGCCCCCCCCCTGGTGCGCATGTCGGCACAGCCCCACCCCCGACCCCTCCCCTGAAGGGGAGGGGAGCAGGTTCCATCACTCGCCGCGGCCGCCCTTTGGCGCCGGCAGGCCCAGTTCCGCCACCATCGCTGGCGTCACCTTGTCCCGATATCTGTTGCCATAATTGCTGCGGACATAGTTGATCACGTCGGCGATCTGCTGGTCGGTCAGGCTGCCACGGAACCAGGGCATCGCGCCCTTGCCGCCGGTGACCACGGCAATCGGATAGGCCGCGTCCACGAGCGCGTCATTTTTCGCCAGCGCCGGAATACGGCCGGCGCCCACACCGCCCAGCGCATTGGCCATGTGGCAGGCCTGGCAGAGATTCTGATAAACCTCGGCCCCCGGATGTGGCGCCGCTGGCTTGGCGGCCGGTTTTTGGGCGAACGCTGGTGTGGCCAGCAAGGCAGCAGCCAACAATATCACTCGCATCATCATGCCTCCAGTGCGCGCTTGTGCAGGCGGGTAACCGCGTCCAGCGAGGACAGGATCGCGCCTTCCATCCAGCACCCGATATAGCTGGCGTGTTCGCCGGCCAGCACCAGGCGGTTATCGACGGCCACCAGCGTCTGATAATGTTCCTTGCGCGTGTCTTCGTTCCACATCGCGCAGCAGCCGAGCGTGAACGGTGAGCGGCTCCAGGCCACGGACGCGCCGCCGATGAATTCTTCCTTGTATCCGCGCGGATGGAACACGCTACCCTGTTCCAGCGCTGCCTGCACCCGCTGCTCCGGCGTCATGCCGGCAAAGCGATAGGCGCCAGCGCCGAAGGTATAGGCGCCCAGCAGCACCGCCGGGCCATTGCTGTGCATGCGGGCCGAAGGGTAGGAAATCATCGCGATCTCGCGGTCGGTGAAGCTGATGCCACCGTAAATGGCTTCGTCTTCCTCCCAGAAGCGCCGCTTGAACTCGAGGCCGACCTTCACCGAATTGCTGTACGGCACCGCCCGGATCGCGGCATCGAGTGCTGGCGAACAATCGAGATCGATCTGGCTGAGCACGCCCAGCGGGATCGTGCAGACACAATAATCGGCGGTGGCGGTGTTCACGCTGCCTGTGCCGGTATCGGCGTAGGTCACGGTCACCTTGTCGCCCTGCTGGCTGATGCTGGTGACTTTCGAGTTGTAGCGGATCTTGCCTTCGACCTGTTTGGCAAAGCCGCGGCCGATCATGCCCATGCCGCCCACCGGCTGGAACATCGAATGCTGGTGATCGATGCTCATATGTTGGGCCACGACCCGCCAGATGCCCGAATCCATGATGTCCTTGAACGCATAAGGTTCGGACGGGATTGGTTCACCAAGCACGCCGCCACCTTGCGGGCGTTCGAAACTGCGCCGCCGCGACGAGCGCACGGATTTGGTGTATTTGAAATCCTTGTCGAGCGCGCCCCATTCGCGCAGCGCCAGGCGCAGCCGGTCGGCGTCGTCCTTGGTCAACACGCTGTCGAGCCCGCGATTGTCGATCGCCTTCGACAGCAGTTCCGCGACATTGCCATCCCAATCGCCGGCCAGTTCGCGATAGCGCATCGGCTTGCCGTCGAAGGCCTTGGCCGACTGCACCAGCGCTTGGTGATTCATCTGGATGAACGGCTCCAGCGCCACGCCGAACTGCTTGCAATAATGCAGCAGTGCGCGGTGGTGATAGGGAATGCGCCACGGGCCAGGGTTGAGATAATTGCCGTCGGAAAAGCCGACGCGCTGCGTGGCGCCGCCAAGTTCGGTGTAGACATCGTCGCCATAGAGCGACCAGTTCCGGCCACCGGGGCGGTTGTTATACTCCAGAATCTGCACCTCATAACCGGCCTTGCCCAATTCATAGGCGGCCAGCATGCCCGACAGCCCGGCACCGAGCACCAGCACCTTGGCGCCCGGCCGCGCACCCTGCAGGTTGGGCGGGCCGGCGAACTGGGTTTCCTTGGCATGGCCCAGCACTTCCATCGCCTGATACAGCACGGCGGTGCCCGCCATCATGCCGATGGCCCGCAGCACCTCGCGCCGCGTCGGCCCCGCTTCTGCCCAGTTCGTCAAGACCTTGTATCCCCTCACCCAACCAGAGCCTGCACCTCATGCTCAGCCGTGCGATGCCGGCTGGCCCCACCCACCGATAGTGGCGAAATGACGGGGGTTTGTCACCGGCTGCGACAGGCGTTCCCGCCGCTGCGCTCACCAGGGCTGCGGGCCATAATCGCTGTCGGCGCGGTCGGCGAATTTGGTGAACTGCTTGATGAAGGTCAGCGGCACGGTACCGGTCGCGCCGTGGCGCTGCTTGGCGACGATCACTTCGGCAAGGCCAAAGACTTTTTCGGCCTTTTCCCGCCACTTGGCGTGCTTTTCGCCATCTTCGGGATCGGGCTGTTTCAGCGAATGATAATATTCCTCGCGATAGACGAACATCACGATGTCGCTGTCCTGCTCGATGGTGCCGGATTCGCGCAGGTCCGAAAGCTGCGGCCGCTTGTCTTCGCGGTTTTCCACGGCGCGCGACAACTGCGACAACGCGAGCACCGGCACCGCCAGTTCCTTGGCCAGAGTTTTCAGCCCGCGGGTGATCTCGGAGATTTCCTGCACGCGGTTGTCGCTGCCGCCGCTGCGCGATCCGGTCAGCAGTTGCAGATAATCGACCACGATCAGCCCGATGCCATGCTGGCGTTTCAGCCGGCGGGCACGGGTGCGCAGCGCCGCGATGGTCAGGCCGGGCGTGTCGTCGATCCACAGCGGCAGCGCCGACAGCGCGGTGGAGGCGCGGGCCAGCCGGGTGAATTCCTCATCCTTGATCCGGCCCATGCGCAGCGCTTCGCTGCTCAGTTCGGATTGTTCGGCCAGGATGCGTGTCGCCAACTGGTCCGACGACATTTCCAGACTGAAGAAGGCCACCGGTGCGCCGCTGCTCTTTTCGGCCTCCACGCCGCGGGCCACATCCTCGGCAAAGCGCTGCGCACAGGCAAAGGCGATGTTGGTGGCAAGGCTGGTCTTGCCCATCGCCGGGCGGCCGGCAAGGATGATCAGATCGGATTTGTGCAGACCGCCCATTTTTTCGTTCAGCCCGGTCAAACCGGTGGTGTAGCCCGACAAATGCCCGCCCGACCGCTTGGCACGGTCGGCCATCTTCACCGCTTCCATCGCGGCTTCTCTGAAGCTCTTGACCGCGCCCTGAACTTCGCCGGCCTCGGCGACCTTGTAGAGCGCCATTTCGGCGGTCTCGATCTGCTCGATCGGCGCGATGCCGGTGCTGGTGTCGCCGGCGGCGCTCACCATGTCGCGCCCCACCCGGATCAGTTCGCGCAGCAGCGCCAGATCATAGATTTGCGTCGCGAAATCGCGGGCGGCCAACAGCGCCGCGCCGTTCTGGGTCAGCATCGCCAGATAGCCGGGGCCACCCAGTTCGATGATCGCCGGATCGGCTTCGAACAGCGGCTTCATCGTCACCGGATTGGCCGACATGCCCTTGGCCGACAGCGACAAGACCGCGGCATAGATGCGGCCATGCAGGGCATCGGCGAAATGATCGGGTTTCAGGCGGGTGACGACATCCTCCACCAAGCGGTTGTCGATCATCAGCGCGCCGAGCAGCGCGGCTTCGGCTTCGAGATTCTGCGGCAGGCCGGCCATCGGCTGATTGGGGTCGACCAGGCGCAGCGCAGGGCCGGCGGGGGGCAATAGGGGGGGAAGGGAAACCATCTGGCCATAGTCGCGCATGCCTGGCTGCGCAGCAACCCGGCCGGCCGACGGCACGGCAATTTCCCGGTGGGCAGGTCTGTGGATGAGTACGGGACAAAGTCGCGCTACCGTTGCGGTCTGGGACCACACCGCTTGCCCGCCCCCCCGGAATCGGCGTAAGCCGCGCCACCCATGATCAACAGTACCTCGCCCCCCGATTATCGTGCCCGCTCCGCGTCGCGCCTTGCCGCCGTGCAAGCGCTGTATCAGCGCGAGATGGGCGGCGATCCGGTGCCGAAACTGCTGATGGAATTCCACAGCCACCGGCTGGGCCAGGAAATCGAAGGTGCCGAATATCTGGCCGCCGACGAAGCCTTTTTCGATGATGTCGTCGCCGGTGTCGCCGCGCGGCAGGACGAGCTGGACGGCCTGATCAGCGGTGCCCTGGCGCAAGGCTGGGCGCTGGATCGGCTCGACCGGCCGATGCGGGCGCTGCTGCGGGCGGCGGTGTATGAATTGGTGGCGCGTGCCGATGTGTCGGCAGCGACGGTGATCGACGAATATGTCGATGTGTCGCACGCCTTCCACGACGCCAAGCAGGCGGGGTTCGTGAACGGACTGCTGGATGCGGTCGCCCGCAGCGTTCGCGGATCTGGCCGCGCCTGAGCGATGGCAGAGCGGGATTTCATCGCCCGCCTGCTTGCGCCGCTGGCCACCACCCCTGCAGCGCGCGGGTTGAGTGACGATGCGGCGGTGTGGATGCCGCCGATCGGCCGGCAACTGGTGTTCACCCACGACGTGCTGGCCGCAGGTATCCATTATCTGCCCGACGATCCGCCCAGCGATGTCGCCTGGAAACTGCTGGCGGTGAACCTGTCCGATCTGGCCGCGATGGCGGCGACGCCGGCCGGTGTGCTGCTGGGGCTGGGCCTGTCTGCGGCCGAGGATGAGGCGTGGCGCGCAGCCTTTGTCGCCGGGTTGGGTCGTGCACTGGCGCATTTCGGCGTGGCGCTGTGGGGCGGCGATACGGTGTCGGGGCTGGCGCAGGCGGTGCTGGGGTTGACGGCGGTCGGCTGGGTCGAGCCGGGCAAGGCGCTGGGCCGCGCCGGCGCACAGCCGGGAGATGCGCTGTACGTATCGGGCAGCATCGGCGGCGCCGGGCTGGGGCTGGCGGTGGCGCGCGGGGCGCGGCCCTTCGACAAGGCGCTGCTGGGCCGATTTCGGCGGCCGATGCCGCGCCTGGCGCTCGGCGCCGCGCTTGGCGGCGTGGCCAGCGCGGGTATGGATGTGTCGGACGGGCTGCTGATCGATGCGGAGCGGCTGGCGGCGGCGAGTGGGGTGGGCCTTGCGATTGCGTTGGATGCCGTGCCACTGGCAGTGCCGACCAGTGATCTGGCCGAGGTGCTGGCGCAGGTGACCGCTGGTGATGATTACGAACTGCTGTTCACCGCGGCGCCGGATGTTGATGTGGCTGGTCTGAATGCGGCCACGAAGACGCCGGTTACCCGCATCGGCACGGTGGTGGCGGGTTCGGGGCTGGCGCTGCGTTACGAGGGTCAGCTGGTGCCGGTGCCAACGCGGTTGGGCTGGGAGCACGGATAGACCCACCCCCAGCCCCTCCCGCAAGCGGGAGGGGAGCCGTTTGCACCTGACCGTTCTTCTCCCCTGCCGCAGCCAAGAGGGGCCGGGGGTGGGAATGCGCGATCACGCCTTCGCGATCTGCGGCACCAGGTCCTGCAACGCCGCCACCAGCCGGTCACATTCGGCCGGCGTGGAGAACAGCGCCGGCGTCACCCGCACACACGCCCCCGCTGCCAGGCCGGAGCGGTGCACGGTCATGATGTTGTAGCGGTTGAACAACGTGTCGGTGATGGCGATGTTCTCCGCCGTGCTGGTGTGTCCTGCGATCCGAAACGAGGTGATCGCGCCGAACAGCCGCGGATCATCGCCAACCATGATTTCCAACCCCGGCAGCCCGCGCAGCTGGCTGACCCAACGGTTCCGCAGATATTGCAGCCGCGCCAGTTTCATCGGGATGGGCAGTACGGCAGCCTGAAAGTCCAGCGCCGCCGGCAGGGTGAGTTGCGGGGCATAGTCCACCGTGCCCTGGTGCACCTTGGCCTGCACATTATCGGGCTTGGCCTCGCCTTCGCTGGCGGCTGGCGCGATCAGCGCCGCCATGCCCGGCCGGCACCAGTATCCGGCGATGCCCACCGGCGCGCCGGTCCATTTGTGGAAGTTCAGCACAACATAATCGGCGCCGAAATCCGGGATCACGAATGGCCGTTGCAGAAAACTCTGCGCACAATCGACCAGCACCACCGCGCCCGCCGCCTTGGCCAGCGCTGCAATCTCCGCCACCGGCACCACCAGGCCGCTGCGGTGGGTGCCGTGGGTGAGCACGACGAATTTCAGCTTCGGCGTGGTGCGAATGGCCTCGGCATAGGCGGCGATCACGTTCTCGTGGGTGGGTGCCCGCGGCAGGTCGATCTTCACCGGCGTCGCGCGCCGGCTGCGGGCCAGGCTGGCCATCGCACCTTGGGTGGTTTCATAATCATTGTCCGACCACAGGATGGCATCGCCTTCCGCCACAGCCCGGAACTGGCTGATCAGCGCCTGCAACGCTTCGGCGGCGTTGCGGCAAAATCCGATCTCGCCCGGCTGCACGCCCATCACCTGCGCCGCCCGTGCCCTGGCGGCCTGCACATCCTTCTGCATCGCCCGCCGCGCATAGATGCTGGTGTCGCGGTTCAGCCGATCAAGGGTGGCCCGGTGCACCTCGGCCACCGGCGCCGCCATATTGCCCCAGTAACCATGCTCGAGTTGCGTCACCGGCCCCATCTTGGGATAGAGCGCCGCGATGCGCGCCCAGCCGGCTTCGTCGTCGGCGGCAATGATGCCGGTGGGCAAGGCCGCTTGCGCCGAACCCGCCGCCGCAGCCCCCGCCGCCAGCAACATCGCATCGCGCCGTGAAACCGTCATCATCGAATCTCCCCCTTCGGTCTTGTCCCTGCTTGCCATCGCCAAAACCCATGTCATGCTGCGACAAAATGACCGACCCACGGCATACGCGGGCGAATACAACTGGGGAAGGACAATCATGGACTATGTGATGTTCGCCATCGCCTGCGGTCTGGCAGCGGTGGCCTATGGTGTTTTCACCTCGCGCCAGGTGCTCAGTGCCTCACCGGGCAACGCCCGCATGCAGGAAATCGCAAAGGCCATCCAGATCGGTGCCGGCGCCTACCTGACCAAGCAATATACCGCCATCGCCATCGTCGGCGTGATCGTCGCCGGGCTGGTTGCCGGGTTCCTGGGGCTGATTCCCGCCGTCGCCTTCGTGCTGGGGGCGGTGCTGTCGGGCGCCACCGGCTTCATCGGCATGAACATTTCGGTGCGCGCCAATGTGCGCACCGCAGAGGCCGCACGCCAGTCGCTGCAGGCCGGGCTGACCATGGCGTTCCGTTCGGGCGCGGTCACCGGCATGCTGGTCGCCGGCCTCGCGCTGCTCGCCATCGCCGGCTATTTCTATGCGCTGGTGTCTTCGGGCCTGGAGCCGACGAGCCGCGCGGTTGTGAATGCGCTGGTCTCGCTGTCGTTCGGTGCATCGCTGATCTCCATCTTCGCCCGGCTGGGCGGCGGCATCTTTACCAAGGCGGCCGACGTCGGTGCTGATATGGTCGGCAAGAACGAGCTGGGCTTCGACGAGGATGACGATCGCAACCCCGGCGTGATCGCTGACAATGTGGGGGACAATGTCGGCGATTGTGCCGGCATGGCCGCCGATCTGTTCGAGACGTACGTGGTCACGATCGGTGCCACCATGGTGCTGTGTGCCCTGCTGGTTGCCGGCCCTGATGCCGCCCGGTTGATGCAATTGCCGCTGCTGGCCTGCGGTGTGTGCATCATCACTTCCATCATCGGCACTTACTTTGTCCGCCTGGGTGGCGGATCGATCATGGGTGCGCTCTACAAGGGTCTGATCGTCACCGGTGTGCTGTCGGTGCCGGCCTTGTGGTTCGCCACGGCTGCCATCTTTCCGGACATGAACGCCGTGATCGGTGATGGTAGCGTGGCCGGTGAAGCCTTCACCGGCGCTTCGCTGTTCTACTGCATGCTGATCGGCCTCGTCGTCACCGCGCTGATCGTGTGGATTACCGAATATTACACCGGCACCGATTATCGCCCGGTGCAATCCATCGCCAAGGCATCCGATTCCGGCCACGGCACCAACGTCATCCAGGGCCTTGCCGTGTCGATGGAATCGACCGCGCTGCCCACGCTGGTGATCGTTGCCGGCATCATCGCCACCTACAAACTGGGCGGCCTGATCGGCATCGCCTTTGCCGCCACCGCCATGCTGGCCCTGGCCGGCATGATCGTCGCGCTGGATGCCTATGGCCCCGTTACCGACAACGCCGGCGGCATCGCCGAAATGGCCGGGCTGGATGGCGAAGTCCGCCAGCGCACCGATGCGCTGGATGCCGTGGGCAACACCACCAAGGCCGTTACCAAGGGCTATGCCATCGGATCGGCCGGCCTCGCCGCGCTGGTGCTGTTCGCCACCTATACCGAGGATCTGTCCCAGTTCTTCACCGCCGTCACGGTCGATTTCTCGCTGTCCAATCCGTACGTTGTCGTCGGTCTGCTGCTCGGTGCGCTGCTGCCCTATCTGTTCGGCGGCATGGCGATGACCGCGGTGGGCCGCACCGCCCAGGCCGTGGCGCAGGATATCCGCGCCCAGTTCCGCGAAAACCCCGGCATCGCCACCCGCGAAGTGAAGCCCGATTATGCCCGCACCGTTGGCCTGGTGACGGCCGGTGCCATCCGGGAAATGATCATCCCCTCCCTGCTGCCGGTGCTGGCCCCCGTGGTGGTCTATTTCGTCATCACCGCCGTCGCCGGCCAGGGCAACGGCTTTGCCGCGCTCGGTGCCCTTCTCATGGGCGTCATCATCTCGGGCCTGTTCGTCGCCATCTCCATGACCAGCGGCGGCGGCGCGTGGGACAATGCCAAGAAAGTCATCGAACAAGGCGCCTATGGCGGCAAAGGCTCCCCGGCGCACCAGGCGGCGGTCACGGGGGACACGGTGGGCGATCCCTACAAGGACACCGCCGGCCCGGCCGTGAACCCGATGATCAAGATCACCAACATCGTCGCGCTGCTGCTCCTCGCCGCCCTGGCCGGCGGCTGAGGCGCAGCATCACGCCAGCCTGGCCGCCTGCGCCGCCCGCCGGCGCATCGCTGCACCGACCAGCCCGAAACCGGCGATCATCATGGCCCAGCTCGCCGGTTCCGGCACACCCAAAATGTCACCCACATCGTGGGCAATGGCGCGCTGCACCTGAGCCGTGAAATGCGTGCCATCGAAACTGAAATAGCCGGTGCAATCGATGGCGCCGCCAACCACCGGCTGATCAGACCGGCAATTGGAGGTGTAATTCACGACCGCCGGAAAGCCATAGGCCGTTGGATCGTTCTGAAAGCGATCGTAAAAATCGAGATAGGAAAAGCGATACAGGCGCGCATCCAGCCCCGGCTCGATGGCATCGAGCGAGGATTGCAACAGACCCTCGATCGCCACGCCCTGTGCACCGCCCACCGGAATACCGGCCACCAATATCTTGCCGGCCCCCGCCGCACTGAGCGACAGCACGGCGTTCACCGTGTTGCCGATCAACAGATTGACGACATCGGTGGGCGACAGCCCGCCGATATCGCCCGATGCGATGCCGAACAGATCATTGCCGCCAAAATTGATGACATACAGGCCATTGCCATCCGCCGTGCCGCCGGTGCTGGCAAAATAACTGCCAAGCTGTTGCGGCAGGCCCGGCACAGGAAACCCGCCGAAATCCGGCCCGATCGCCCGCGCCCCGCCAAAGGCATAATTCTGCCCACCCAGCAACGACGCCACCGTGTTGCCGCCATTCAACCGGCGATTGAGATAATCGACATAGTTAAAACCATTGGTGAACCGCCCCTGCACATAACCCTGCGCCGGGCTGGGCGTCGTGCCGAACGTGGACACGAACACATTGCCGGCATCCACCAGCGAATCCCCAAACACATACATGTTGAGCGCCGCCGCCGGCGCCGCCGCGCCCATCAGTAGAACCGCAAGAAAAACCGCCGCAAGCGCCAGACGCATGATCATTCCCCAGTGGTTATCGTTAACCATGCAAAGCTTTCACATTCCCCGCAATGATACCACCCCCGGTATCCCCAAACGCGGCATTACGCCGCCGCCGCGCCGGTCCTGCTGCGTCACGCCGGACCCCTCACTGCGGACCCGTCACCCCGGACCTGATCCGGGGCGGGGCCCCGCTTGCTTGTCTCCCCCGATACGCGCGCCAGTTTTGTCAGCCTTGACGAATCCGGTGGCATTGGACGTTGAAAAATCACGATTTTCAAAGATTCACCCCCACCGCCGGCCCGAACCAATGCCCAGATCCACCATCATGACAGGCCCGGCCCGCGTAGGACAGAGAGCCAAGCAAGGGGGCCTCCGCCCCGGAGCAAGTCCGGGGTGACGTGGCCAGGGGCTGAGCCCCGGCAGCCACTTTCGCTGGGAACGCGCCCGGAAATCCTACAATTGTTCTTTACAAGGTTAGTAAGGTTCGGCTTTTGCAGACTTTTCGGCACATGCTGTGCCAAAACAATATGGCCGCATCGCACCGCCGCCTGCGCAGGAGCATGACATGGTTCCGGCCCTGTAGGACAGGCCTAGCCTGCCGTCCCCGTCAGTAGGGCCTGATCGCTACACCAAGATCGGCGCGTGCAGGACAGAGGACCAAGCTAGCGGCCTCCGGCGGGCAGGGGCTGAGCCCCTGCACCCACCGCCATTCATGTTCACCCCAGGCGGCAGCAATGCGCCCTAATTTCGGACATACAGCCGTCCGCTGGGGGTGGCGGAAACCGGTCATAAGGGGATGTTACCGCTTACCTTGATTTGGCAAGATCGCCGACCGAATGGGTCGGCTGCGGTCCCACTCTAGACAGTCGTGCTGTTTGGTTCCAGCTACGGCATGCATCCACCGACAGCGAATTTCAAAATGAGGTCGAAACATGGACTTACATGATCAGAAAATTGATGGAGTGCCTCAGTTTGCGAGCTATTTTTCTCCGATCATTGAGATCATGCGCGATTTAGGGGGAACGGCGCGGCCCCAGCAGGTATTTCAAGAACTGATTGAACGGTATAATATACCGCAGAAATTCCTCGCTTTGACAAATAAAAACGGAGGATCGAAATTCGAAAATCGAGTTCATTTTGCTCGCTTCTATCTTTTCAAAGCGGGTCTAATGAATGCTCCTCACCGTGGCGTCTGGGGATTGACCGAGTCCGGCTTAAATGCTCAACTAAACTCCGAAAGTGCTATAAAGATTTTTCGTTCTGCTCGCGCCAATTTTACCGGCGATGAAGATGAGCAGGTCGCACCTGCAGATGACATAGTACCGGATGGCGTGAACTACTGGTTTGTCGGTGCTGCTTGGGAAAATGTCGACCAGACAGCCCGCTTTTCAAAGGAAGGTGTTTGGATAAACGGCTATGATGAAAAGTTTACCAAAGTCGTAAAGCAAATGAGGCCAGGCGACCGGATCGCAATAAAATCAACCTTCACCCGTAAATACGATGTCCCCTTTGAAAATCATGGACGCCCAGCCAGCGTTATGCGAATCAAGTTGGTTGGAACGATCAAAGCGAACCAACAAGACGGCAAATCCATCAGCGTCGACTGGCAGGTGGAGGAACCAGCGCGCGATTGGTACTTCTACACCTACCGAACAACCGTAGTCCGCGCTCGGATCGAAGAAGATGACATGGCACGACGGCTAGTCGCTTTTACTTTTGACGGCGCACCGCAGGACTATGCTCACTTTTTGGCACACCCTTACTGGGCCGAACTGTTTGCGCCAGTAATCGATCCATTGAGCGCTATGGAGGCCGACGCAGAGGCGGAAGCCGAGAGCATATCGGTCCCTGAGACGGCAGCGTATAGTGTCGATGACATTATTGCGGAGGGGAGTTTCCTAGACAGGCAGACCCTCTCGGCTATGATCGGCCGCCTCGAATCCAAGAAGAACCTGATACTTCAGGGGCCACCCGGCACTGGCAAGACTTGGCTAGCTAAGCGCCTTGCTCGTGCCTTGATTGGGCGAAGAACGCCTTTGATGGACCAGCTGCGGTCGGTCCAGTTTCACCCATCGCTCTCATACGAGGATTTCGTTCGCGGCTACCGCCCTTCAGGGGCTGGTCTTGTGCTAACAGACGGAATATTCTTACAGGTTGTTGAAGCCGCCCGAGCACAGCCTGACTTGCCGCATGTGCTTATCATTGAAGAGATCAACCGAGGCAACCCTGCGCAAGTCTTTGGCGAGATGCTCACGTTGCTGGAGAACACCAAGCGAAGCCGCGCTGACGCAATGGAACTCGCATATCGGAAGGTTCCGGGCGAGAAAGTGCACGTACCCGACAATTTGCATATCATTGGAACGATGAACATCGCAGATCGCTCATTGGCGCTGGTTGATCTCGCCTTGCGGCGGCGATTCGCCTTTGTGACGCTGGAACCCCTCCTGAACGACGCTTGGGCGAAATGGTCGCTCGAGAAGGGACTTCCTGAAGATTTGATTATTTTGATTCGTGAAAGAATGACAGCACTAAATGAAAAGATTGCGCAGGACCGCACGATGGGACCGCAGTTCCGAGTAGGCCATTCGTATGTTACGCCTATCGATGACGATATGGTTGATCCCCGTTCATGGTTCGCGAAAGTGATAGAAACCGAAATAGGCCCCCTGTTGGAAGAATACTGGTTCGACGCACCCGATCACGCTCGAGAGGCTGTGCTAGCGCTTCGCGCGGGATTATAATGAGCGACTCGATCCCCTTGCGAAACATTTGGCTACTGTTTCTGTACGCCGCTGACTTGGTCGAATTTCGCGATAGGTTTGAAAGCGAAGTTGAGGCTGCCCGCGACTTACCTGATCTCATTGCCAATCTGCTTACGTTCGCAGTCGAGGAAAGATTCAGACGAAATCTCTCTCGCGGGTATCGTGCTCGTGCAGCCACTCTCACGCGGGTCCGCGGACGCATTAATTTACTAGAAACAAATTCGCGGCGCTTGATGGATCGAGGACAAGTCGCCTGCCGTTTCCAAGAGCATACCATGGACACTCCTCGAAACAGGCTTGTGCGGGCGGCGCTGAATCGGCTTGCGGGAACAGTGCAGGCTGATCAGCTCGCTGGTAGGTGTCGCCAACTTGCCGAAGGTTTCGCTCGGATGGGGGTTACGGGCGCGCGTCCATCCTGGGGGGACATTGCCAGCGATCAGATAGGACGGAATGAAAGTACTGACAGGTTCATGGTTGCTTTGGCGCGGATGGTCTTTGATCTCATGATCCCTACAGAGATTTCGGGACGAGTAGCAGGAACCGAGCCGGACACGCAGCAACAATTGGTACGCCGTCTGTTCGAGCGCGCCGTCGGCAATGCCCTGCGTCTTGAACTGGCGCCACAAGGCTGGCAGGTGAGTCAGGGTCGCCGGCTCGCCTGGCCTGCAATGGCGCAGACATCGGGGATTGCGGCGATTCTTCCGGGGATGCAAACCGATATCGAATTGAACCATTCGCGCGAAGGCAGGCGGATTGTAATCGACACAAAATTCACGTCGATTCTGACCGCTTCAAGCTATCGCGAAGCGATCTTGAAGAGTGGGTATCTTTATCAGATATATGCTTACCTACGCACTCAGGAAGACTCTAACGATCCGGCTAGCCTTACTGCTGACGGGATGCTCCTGCATCCTCAGACCGGTGGAGCAGTTGACGAAGCGATGGAGGTACAAGGGCATCAGATGCGCTTCAAGACGATTGACCTAACTGCGCCCCCAGCCGCTTTCGAGCATGGGCTGCGCGATATTATTGGCGGGCGCTAGGTTGGGATACATTTATGCCCCGCAGCTTAGGATTTGGGAGCGGCAGATTTTCCAACTTCAGTCCAGGACCGGCCAGTCCGCAGACGGCCCAACAGTTGCTGTAGCGAACCGTGCCAACAAATCGGGTGCAGGGTCCGCGACCCTGCCCGCCGCCCCGCATCACGTGCGGGGTGACGTGCCCCCCTTACTCTTCCTCTTCCACTCCGCCTTGTTTGGCTGCGCCGCCCTTCGGGTCAGCAGCTCGCGGGTGAGCAGGCCGATGTAGCGGCGTTGGTGGCGGCGGGCTTTGGTGGGGTTGGCGCGCCAGGATTCGCGTTTGTCGTGCACGGCGTGTTGCAGATCGTCGGCCTGGGTGATGCTTGCGGTGTCTTGGCGCGGCGGCCGGGTTGTAATACATTGTGGCATCATCTGGAGCACCCATCCATGGCACAACGTGAAGGCCTCGCCAGCGTCAATCTCGGTGCTGCCCGCGCCATTGGGCAGCGGCTGGTGGCGGAGGGGCGGTTCGAGAATTTGTCTGATGCCTGCCGGGCCGGATTGCGGCGGCTGGAGGAGGATGCGCGGGTGGTGGATCGGTTGGTGAGCCTGGGCGAAACGGGCATGGCCAGCGGGATTGATGAGGGCTTTGACATCGATGCGTTTGTGGATGCGGTGAAGGCGCCAGATTGAGCCTGGGCGCGTGAAGCTCGTCTGGTCGAACCTGGCGCGGCAAGAATTGGAGGCGCTGCGGCGCTATTCCATCGACAACTGGGGCGCGGTTGTGGCCCGTCGCTATCTTGAGGATATCCGCGATGCGGCGCGGCTGGTGGCCGGCCAGCCGGGGCGGGCACGGCCGCTGCGCGGGCCGTTTCGCATTTTCCGGGTGCGATCCCATTATCTGATTGTGCATGTGGAGGACGAGCGTCTCACTGTTGCGCGGGTGCTGCATAGCCGGATGGATATCGAGCGGCATTTGCCGTCGGAGTGAGCCGCCCCAAATCTTACGGGTGCAGGGTCTGCGACCCTGCCCGCCGCCCCGCATCAGGCGCGGGGTGACGTGCCCTTCACTCTTCCTCTTCCACCCCGCCTTGTTTCAGCAGCTCGCGCGTCAGCAGGCCGGTGTAGCGGCGTTGGCGGCGGCGGGCTTTGGTGGGGTTGGCGCGCCAGCCTTCGCGTTTGTCGTGGACGGCGTGTTGCAGATCGTCCGCTTCGGTGATGTCGGCGGCGTCGCTGGGGGAGGTGCGTTTGGGCATTTTGGTCCTCCGTGGTGGGTGGCGATGGTGGGACCCCTCCACCGCCTGCGGCGGTCCCCCTCCCCTGAAAGGGGAGGATTGTTAGGGTCAGGCCAGCGTGGCGAGGAAGGTGGCGGCTTGTTCGCGGATGCGGGTTTGTTCGTCGGGGGCGAAGCGGCGCCAGCCGTCGTACATGCGCCACAGGCGTTGGTTGTTTTTCAGCGTGTCTTCGTGGCGGGCGAGGAAATCCCAATAGAGGCTGTTGAACGGGCAGGCGTTGGGGCCGGTGCGCTGTTTCACGTCGTATTTGCAGGGTTTGCAGTGGTCGCTCATGCGGTTCACGTAGGCGCCGCCGGCCGCATAGGGCTTGGTGGCCATCAGGCCGCCGTCGGCGAACTGGCTCATGCCGATCACGTTGGGGGCTTCCACCCATTCGATGGCGTCGGCGTAGGCGGCGAGGTACCAGCGGCTGACTTCGTGCGGATCGGTGCCGACCAGCATGGCGAAATTGCCCAGGATCATCAGGCGCTGGATATGGTGGGCCATGGCGTTGCGGCGCGTGGCGTCGACCGCTTGTGATAGGCACAGCATGTCGGTGGGGGCGCCCCAGTAGAGCGCAGGCAGCGGGCGGGTGGCGCCGAGGTGGTTGCGGGCCATGTAATCCGGGCCGGCGAACCAGTAGAGGCCGCGGACATATTCGCGCCAGCCCAGGATCTGGCGGATGAAGCCTTCCACCGCGTTCAGCGGCGCGGTGCCGGCGTGGTAGGCGGCTTCGGCAGCCTGGCAGACTTCCAGCGGCAGCAAGAGCCCGGTGTTGAGCGCGGGCGAGAGCAGGCTGTGGTTGAGCACATCTTCGCCGGTGACCATCGCATCCTGATAATCGCCGAAGCCGGCCAGGCGGTGCGTGATGAAATCATCGAGAGCGGCGAGCGCCTGTTCGCGGGTGACGGCCCAGCCGAAGCCATCCAGGCTGCCGAAATGATTGCCGAAGCGGGCGGCGACCGTTTCGATCACTTCGGCGGTGATGGCATCGGGGGCGAAGCGCAGCGGCGGGCGGAATTTGTGGCCCTTGGGCACGGATTTGCGGTTTTCCTGATCATAATTCCATTGGCCGCCGAGGGGCTGATCCCCGTCCATCAGCAGGCCGGTCTGGCGGCGCATGATGCGATAAAAATCCTCCATGATCATGCGCTTGCGGCCTTTGGCCCAGGCCATGAATTGATTGATGCTGCACAGGAAGCGATCGTCGTCGAGGATCTGCACGGGGATTTGGGTGGCGTCGGCCCAGGTCTGCTGGCTTGTCTGCACGCGCCATTCGCCGGCGGCGACGGTGATGATGTTGGTGGCGCGGTGGCGGGCGGCGGCGCGGGTGACTTCGCCGCTGAAATCGCCGGTGTTTTCGGGATCGTCGATGGCGATGTAGTCAACGCGCCGGCCCGCGGCGCGCAGTTCTTCGGCGAAGTGGCGCATGGCGCTGAAGAACAGAGCGATTTTCTGGGGGTGGTGGGGGACGTAGGTGGCTTCGGTGGCCACTTCCATCATCAGGATGATGGCGTTTTCCGGGGCGACCCGCAGACTGGCGAGGCTGTGGGAGAGTTGATCGCCGAGGATGGGGATGAGGGTGGTCATGCCCCGCTCTCGCCGCCCGTGCGCCGGGCGGCAAGGCGGGGCAATGTCGCGCTCAGGCCGCCAGTGCGATGCCTTCGTAGCGCGACAGGTGGAAATCCACGCTGCCGAACTGATTTTCGATGAGCGTCGCGCGCTTGAAGAAGTGGCCGACGGCGAGTTCCTGGGTGATGCCGATGCCGCCATGCACCTGCACGGCGTTCTGGCCGACGAACTTGGCAGCCTTGCCGACCTTGGCCTTGGCCATCGAGACCGCGGCGCTGCGTTCATCGGTGTCGAGTTTCAACGTGGCCATCATCGTCATGGAGACGGCCTGTTCGACTTCCATGAACATGTCGACCAGCCGGTGCTGGATGACCTGGAAATCGCCGATGGCCTTGCCGAACTGCTTGCGCTGCTTGGCATAATCCAGCGTGGTGGCGTGGAGGACCTTCAGCACGCCGCAGGCTTCGGCGCACAGGGCGGCGGTGGCTTCGTCAACCACGGCTTCGATCAGCGGCAGCGCGTCGTCACGCAGCACATGTTCGGCGCCGACGCTGACATTTTCGAAATAGACTTCCGAAGCGCTGGTGCCGTGCACGGTGAGATAATCGCGGCGGGTGATGCCGGGCGCGTCGGCCGGGATCAGCAACAGGGCAATACCGCCGGCATCCCGCTGCGCGCCGCCGGTGCGGGCGGTGACGAGCAGGTGCGTGGCATGCGCGGCGCCTTCGACGACGGCCTTGTGGCCATTCAACTGGCCGCCCTTCAGCGTGGTGGCGAGATCGTGCAGATAGAAACGGCCCTGGGGTTCATAGGCAGCAAAGGCGATGCGGGTAGTGCCGGCGATGATGCCGGGGATCACGGCATCGGCAATGTCGCCGCCGACATGCTTCATGGCGCCGCCGCCGATGACGACGGTGGACAGATAGGGTTCCAGCACGATGGCGCGGCCCATTTCTTCCATCACCACCATGTTTTCCACCGCACCGCCGCCGAGGCCGCCGTAGGCTTCGGAGAAGGGAGCGCCGAGGATGCCGAGCTCTTCGGCGAAGGCCTGCCACACGGCCGGGTTCCAGCCCTTGCCGCCGTGCACCACCTTTTGGCGGGCGTCGAAGTTGTAGGTGTCAGCCAAATAGCGCGAGAGCGTGTCGCGCAGCATGGTCTGTTCGTCGGTGAAATTGAAATCCATGGTCCGTCCCCAAGAAACGCGTCACCCCGGCGGAAGCCGGGGCCCATCGCGTGCCCGTGTCGCATGCGATCACGGCCGGGGAGATGGGCCCCGGCGTTCGCCGGGGTGACGATCAGTGATTAAAGCCCCAGCACCATCTTTGCGATGATATTGCGCTGGATTTCGTTGGACCCGCCATAGATGCTGGTCTTGCGCATGTTGAAATACACGGGCGCGACGCGGCGGGCGCTGTCTGGGCCGACGGCGAAGCTGTTATCGCCTTCGCCCATCGAGCGGAAGTAAGGCGCGCCGTAGGAACCCGCGGCTTCGAGGGCCAGTTCGGTCAGGCGCTGCTGGATTTCGGTGCCCTTGATCTTGAGCAGCGAGGATTCCGGGCCGGGGCCCTTGCCGCTGCTTTCGCCGGCCAGCGTGCGCAGTTCGGTATATTCCAGCGCGGCCAGATCGACTTCCAGTTCGGCAACCTTGCGCTTGAAGAACGGATTGGCGAGCAGCGCTTCGGCGCCGTCTTCGGTCTTGCGCGCCACGCTCTTGATGCGCTCGACGCTGCGCTTGGACGCAGCCACGCCGGCGATGCCGGTACGTTCGTGGGCGAGCAGGAACTTGGCGCAGGTCCAGCCCTTGTTTTCGTGGAACACGCGGTTTTCCACCGGCACGATCACGTCTTCCAGCCAGACTTCGTTGACTTCATGCTCGCCGCCCAGGGTGATGATCGGGCGCACGGTGATGCCGGGCGTCTTCATGTCGATCAAAAGGAAGGAAATGCCTTCCTGCATCTTCACCGACGTGTCGGTGCGGACCAGGAAGAAGCCCCAATCGGCGTGCTGCGCCATCGTCGTCCAGGTCTTCTGGCCGTTGACGCGATAATATTCCTTGCCGTCTTCGCCGGTGAAACGCTCGGCGCGGGTGCGCAGCGAAGCAAGGTCGGAACCGGCGCCGGGTTCGCTGTAACCCTGGCACCACCAATCCTCACCGGACAGGATGCGCGGCAGGAACTTGGCCTTCTGTTCCGGCGTGCCGAAGGTGTAGATCACCGGGCCGACCATGGAGAGGCCGAACGGCATCAGGCGCACGCAATCGGCGGCGGCGGTTTCTTCGGACCAGATATAACGCTGTGTCGCGGTCCAGCCGGTGCCGCCATATTCGACCGGCCAGGCGGGCGCGACCCAACCCTTGGCGTGGAGCACCTTGTGCCAGGCCAGGAAATCTTCCTTGGCCATTTCCTCGCCTTCGTCGATCTTGTCGTGCAGATATTGCGGATAGGATTCGCGGATGAAGGTACGCACTTCGTCACGGAAGGCGGCGTCGGCGGCGCTGAAATTCAGGTCCATGTCTCACTCCCCAGCAGATAGGTTGACGTTTACGTAAACCCGAATCGAGCCTCGAGCAACCCTGCGAGTTTTGTCACAGCGTCACCTTGTGCCACCCCCTATCGGTTCCCACATTCGGATTATGTTGAACTTCCTGTCCCTGTTCGTCGGCTTCATCGCGCTGGGGCTGGCGGTGTTCGCCTTTCTGCCGTTTCTGGGCTGGGCAAACTGGGCGATCATCCCGATGGCCATGGTCGGTCTGGGGCTGGGCGCGCTGTCGGGCAGCAATGCGGGGCGCAATCTGAACCTGGTGGTGATCGCGATCGGCGCGTTCCGGCTGTTCATGGGTGGCGGGATTTTCTGACTTGAACGACCCTATGCGGTTGTGCATTATAAGTCACATGTTTGAAATCAGACTGACGGCCGCGTTTCTCGACTGGCTGACCGGCCTGAAGGATATTCAAGGGCGAGCGCGGATTGCCAAGCGGCTCGACCGGATGGCCGATGGCAATTTCGGCGATGCCAATCCGGTTGGCAGCGGTGTCAGCGAACTGCGCTTCGCCTTCGGCCCGGATACCGAGTTTATTTTGTGCAACGCGGACGGCTGGTGATCATTTTGCTCTGCGGCGGCGACAAGCAAAGCCAGCAACGCGACATCGAACGCGCCATCGCCATGGCCAGGGAGCTTTGATCATGACACTCGAAACCAAACCCTGGGATGCCGCCGAAGCGCTGAGCTCGCCAGCCGATATCGCCGCCTATCTCGATGCCTATCTGGAAGACGGCACCCCCGAAGAACTGCTGCGCGCCATCAACACAATCGCCCGCTCCCGCGGCATGGCGGAACTCGCCCGCCAGACCGGCATCAGCCGTGAGGCCCTCTACCGCGCCTTCAGCGACACCGGCAATCCCACGCTGGACACATTGCTGCGCGTGCTGAAGGCGCTGGGCGTGCGTCTGGCGGTGGCGGCGTGATTCTTGGGATTTGAGAAGAACAAGGGCCTCCGGCGGGCAGGGCCTGAGGCCCTGCACCCACTTCCGTTTTCGTGCTCACATACACCAGACTTATTGAGTAACAGAAGCCTGCCCCCAACTTTACACAATTGCACTCATCGCTTGGCTAGTTTTCTGGAGCACGTCTTCGATGTCACCACGCAGCTTAGGTAAATGAAACATATCACCAAACAACTGAACCGACTGACTTTTGGCATCGTAAACAATTGCCGTCGCACCGATGACTTCGTCTCTTTTTTGGCCGATGTCAGGATAATCGGCATGAAGGACGTGTTCGATTGAGAGGAATGGCCGTGGCGAAGTTGCCGTCCATTGGTCAAGGCGCTCATCGAGATGCTCGATGTGATTGCGGAGCGTACGGTCACTTAGCCCATGGGTCGTCGGCAACCCAGTAAGCGACCGTAAATGAGCACCCCGCGCGCTGTTTCGCGGCGGCCAGAACAAGCGAGACACGTTAGCAGCCATTTGAAGACCTAAACGGATGCGGTCGAAGATGCGGAGGTTTTCGCGGACCTCCACGCCGGGCTGCGGCCGCACCCTCACACTCGCGAGTTGATCGACTTCTTCAAGATTGTCGAGCGCCCTCCGACATTCTGTCAGTGCAAAGGAAAGCATAATGAAATCTCTGTCTAACTCCGTCATTGCCATTAGTCGTCCTTCCTGTTTTCACCAAATCTATTCCAGCAATGTCTAAAAGTTTGTTGCGCAAAGGAGCTCGCTGGTCGCCATTTTACGAACGAATGTAGCCTTTACAGCCCACATCACGTGAGTTTGGTCTTGAGTTGCTAGTTGGGCCTGAGTGAGGATTGGCGGACGTCTTTAGGCCGCTCGCCCTGTTGCTCCGCTTCTCGCTCTCTGTGAAACAAATGTGTCGCCATCATTGCCCCCACGGCTGGCGCGACCAGATTTAGCACTGGCACCGCGAACAGCAGCGCCGTCGCCAGCCCGATGCCCCAAGAGTCCCATTTGTGTCGATCCGGCCAGGCGCGGGATTCGCCCAAGGGCACGTGGCGAGCGGCGACGGCCTCCAGATATTCGCGGCCCAGTGCCCAGCCGTTGGCGATGATGAACAGGAACAGCGGGCCGACCGCCGTCACCAGCAGCACGACATAGGCGGGCAGCAGCGCCAGGTTGATCAACGCCACCCGCATCGCGGCGCGGCCGCCCATGGCCAGCTCCACCCCCAGGCCCAGCGCGTGGCCCTGCTCCTTTGGGTAATAACGCTGCTCGACGGCGATAATGAGTTCGTCCTGCCACATCGCCATCACCGCGGTGGCGATGCTGGTGAAGCCCAGCCAGGTGAGCAGCATCGACAGGATGAACGCTGTCGCCTCCCCGGCGCCGGCCCGCCAGAAACGCTGCAGCCAATCGGGCCAGCCGGTGGTGGGCACCATGTCTACCCCGGTGAAGATCGCCCAGGCCAGCGCGCCGAATAGCAGGAGCGTGAGCAGCAGCGCACGCAACAGCACGCGGCGGATGGGGGCATCCCATAGTTGCGCAAAGGCGAGGATGAAGGCGGCGGGCACCAGGACTCGCTAGGGTCTGTGCAGCTTGGGAGCAAGCGGCTATGCGACCACCACACAATGTCCGGAGCTACGTATGACCAGCAACCGCCGTTTCGATATTCTTGCCATGGGCAATGCCATTGTTGACGTGATCAGCAGCGAGACGCCGGATTTCCTGACCAGCCGCAGCATCCCGCACGGATCGATGCGGCTGATCGATGCGGTGGAGGCGGAGGCCTTGTATGCCGCGATGGCGCCGGGCCGGCAGATCAGCGGCGGATCGGCGGCAAACACGGTGGCGGGCGCCGCCGGGATGGGGGCGCGCACGGCATTTGTCGGCCGGGTTGCCGATGATCAACTCGGCGAATTCTTCACCCATGATATTCGCGCCGCCGGTGTGCATTTCGCCACTGCGCCGGCCACGGGGGGGCGGCCGACGGGCCGCTGCCTGATCCTGGTGACGCCCGATGGCGAGCGCACAATGAACACCTATCTGGGCGCCTGCCAGGAACTGGATGCGACCGATCTGGATGCGGCGATGGTGGCCGATGCCGGCATTCTTTATCTGGAAGGCTATTTGTGGGACCCGGCGGCGCCGCGTGCCGCCATGCAGGCGGCGATCAAGGTGGCGCGCGAGGCGGGCAACAAGGTGGCCTTCACGCTTTCGGACGTGTTTTGCGTGACCGGCCATCGCGCCGATTTCCGCGATTTGCTGAGCCAACATGTCGATATCATGTTCGGCAACGAGAATGAGGTGAAGTCGCTGTACGAGACCGACGATCTGGATGCGGCGATGGCGCAGTTGGCGACCCAGGCCTGCATCACGGTGGTGACGCGCAGCGAAAAGGGCGCGGTGGTGATCGGCGGCGGGCAGCACACACAGGTGCCCGGCGAGAAGGTGGCGCGGGTGGTGGATACCACCGGCGCTGGCGATCTGTTTGCCGGGGGATTTCTGGCCGGGCTGGTGGCGGGCCGGCCGCTGCCGGATTGCGCGCGCATGGGCTGCATCGCGGCGGCCGAGGTGATTTCGCATTTCGGGGCGCGGGCGGAGGCGGATCTGGCCAAATTGGTGGCGGGGAAGCTGGGAAACGTCTGAAGACAGGCTCGCTCTGAGCCTGTCGAAGGGTCCGCGGGGCGCGAGCGCGCGTCTGGATCGGGGACACGGCCGGCAGCGGAGCTGCCGAGTCCATGTGGGCTTGAAGAAAAGAAGAAAGAAAGCGCGCGGCAGAGCCGCGCCGTCAGACGAGTCAAAAAAGGCGGCCTGTTGGGGCCGCCTTTTTCGCTCGCTGTCCGTGCTTGCGCGAGTCGGCAAATAGCTGCGCTATTTGCGCGCCGCGCTGCGCCTTAAGCGTCTTTCCCACCCGGCGTGTTGATGCCCGGCAACGGCGCCACGCCCTGCGGCGGCACATCATCATCCAGTTCGCCGATTTCCATCCGGCCGTGCGCCATGTTGGACCGGCTGCGGCCATAGAGGAAATAGAAGACCATGCCGATCGCGCCCCAGCCGAAGAACACCAACTGCGCCTCCACCGACAGGAAGGCGAACAGCAGCAGGCAGCCGGCCGCCGCCAAGGGCGCGACCACCCACACCGCCGGGGTGCGGAACACGCGCTGACGGTTCGGATCGCTGCGGCGCAGGGCCATGATGGCCAGCGCCACGAAGAAGAAGGCGCACAGCGTGCCGCCGTTCGACACCGCCGCCAGCTGCCCAACCGGGAAGAAGGCTGCCGATACCGCCACGCCCACGCCGGTGATGATCGTCACCACGTGCGGCGTCTTGTATTTCGGGTGTACCTTCGACAGCGCAGCCGGCAACAGGCCATCACGGCTCATCACGAAGAACACGCGGGTCTGTGCGAACATCATCATCAACACCACCGACGGCAGCGCGAAGCCGGCCGCGAGGCCAAGCACATTGCCGATGCCTGGATAGCCGATCATGCGCAGCACATGCGCCAGGGCTTCTTTCGAACAGGCCACCGGCAGCACGTCTTCGGCATAGGTGGCGCATTGCCGGGCCAGTTCGATGCTGCCCGGATACAGGGCTTCGCCGTTCGGGCCGGGCACCGGCTGCGCGCCATAGGAGCCGATGACGCCGGCGCCGACCAGCATGTAGAACACGGTGCAGATCACCAGGCTGCCGACGAGGCCGATCGGGATATTCTTTTGCGGATCCTTGGTTTCCTCGGCCGCGGTGGACACCGCATCAAAGCCGACAAAGGCAAAGAAGATGATGGCGGCAGCCGAAATCGCGCCGGTGGTGCCGAGCGGCAGGAACGGCACGAAATTGTCGGACTGCGCCGCCGGCACCGCCAACGCCACGAACGCCGCCAGCGCTGCGACCTTCACGGCGACCAGCACGGCATTGACCTGGGCGCTTTCCTTGGTGCCGATCACCAGCAGCCAGGTGACGGCCAGCGCGATGATCACGGCCGGCAGATTGATGATGCCACCGGCATAAGGCCCGTTCACCAGCGCCGCCGGCAAGGAAATGCCGGCAAAATTCTGAATGACGCCAACCATATAGCCTGACCAGCCTACCGCCACCGCGGAGGCCGCGACCGCATATTCCAGCACCAGTGCCCAGCCGACGATCCAGGCCAGGATTTCGCCGAAGGTGGCATAGCTGTAGGTGTAGGCGCTGCCCGACACCGGCACCATCGCGGCGAGTTCGGCGTAGCACAGCGCCGCCAGCCCGCAGACCAGCGCCGAAATCACGAAGCTGATCAACATGCCCGGCCCGGCCAGCTGCGCGGCTTCGGCGGTGAGCACGAAAATGCCGGTGCCGATGATGCCGCCAATGCCCAGCATGGTGAGCTGAAACGCCCCCAGCGAGCGGGTGAGGGCCTTGCGCTTGGCGGTGGCCAGAATCGCATCCAGCGATTTGACCCGCCATTTGTTACCGACAGTGGTGCTCAACGAGAATCCCCTCAAGTCGTCTGTCAGCGCTGGCGTCCCCTCGACACCCGCGCAATTGTCATGGGGCCGTCATGCCCAGCAAGCATGCTCCCGGTCAAGGTGGCAGTGTTCCCCGGTTTTGCTGCCCGCTCTTGTGCTTTCGATAACAAATTATTCTTGCAGTTTGGTGGATCACACGCCACTCTGCGCCGATGTCCAGCGCCATGCTGCCCCTGACTGCGGCCGAAACCGCCGTGCTTGCCCGTATCGACGGCCAGCGGGCCGCCTTGCTGGCCGAGATCGAGGCATGGGCTGCAATCAATTCCGGCAGCCAGAATCTGGCCGGGCTGGCGTGCATGGCCGATGTGCTGGCTGAGGCTTTCGCGCCACTGGGCGGCGAAATCGCCCGCGTGGCGGCCGCGCCGGCCAGTCGCATCGATGCCGACGGCCGCGAAGTCGCCATGGCGCACGGCGACAATCTGCATATCGTCAAGCGCGCCGACGCCCCGGTGCGCGTGCTGCTGACCGGGCATATGGACACGGTGTTCGGCGCCGATCATCCGTTTCAGGCCTGCCGCTGGCTGGATGGGGACACGCTGAACGGCCCCGGCACCGCCGACATGAAGGGCGGCATCGCCGTGCTGAAGGCGGCGCTGACGGCGTTGGAGGCCAGCCCGTTCGCCGATCAATTGGGTTGGGAAATCGTGCTGAACAGCGACGAGGAAGTCTCCTCGCCCGGTTCCGCGCCCTTGCTGGTTGCGGCGGCGCGGCGCTGCCATCTGGGCCTGACTTATGAACCGGCATTGCCCGACGGCACGCTGGCCGGGGCGCGGGCGGGATCGGGCAATTTTTCCGCCAGCATTCATGGCCGCGCGGCGCATGCCGGGCGCAACCCGCAGGACGGCCGCAACGCGATTGTTGCCGCGGCCGATCTGGCGCTGCGGCTGACGGCGGTTTCGGGGGATGATCTGTCGGTGAATCCGGCACGCATCGATGGCGGCGGGCCGAACAATATCGTGCCGGATATGGCCGTGCTGCGCTGGAACATGCGGCCGCGATCGGGCGCTGCGCAATTGCGGGCCGAGGCCGGCATCAACGCCGCCGTCGCCGAAGTGGCGGTGGCGCATGAGGTGTTGATCCATGTGCATGGCCGCTTTGCGCGCCCGCCCAAGCCGCTGGATGCCAACCAGTTGCGCCTGTTCGAACTGGTGCAGAGTTGCGGCGCGGCGCTGGGGCTGGGCATTTCGTGGCGCGACACCGGCGGGGTGTGCGATGGCAATAATCTGGCCGCGACGGGCCTGGCCGTGGTCGATACGCTGGGGCCGCGCGGCGGCGCCATCCACAGTGCAGACGAATTTCTGTGCGCCGATTCGCTGGAGGAGCGCGCCAAGCTGTCGGCATTGATCCTGATGCGCGTCGCGCAACACGGGTGGCAGCGATGAGCCTGTGGCGGGTGCGTCCGGCGCGCAGTGACGATCTGCCGGCCATTGTGGCGCTGGCCGAATTGACCGGTGGCGGTTTCACCAATCTGCCGGCCGACGAAGCCTCGCTGGCCCGCCGTATCGCCTGGTCCGACGCCAGTTTCGCGCGCAGCGAAGACGCGCCGCACGATGAGCTTTATCTGTTGCTGCTGGAGGAAGTGCCCACTGGCCGGATCGGCGGCACTGCCATGCTGTTCAGCAAGATCGGCACGGCCTGGCCCTTCTACAGTTATAAATTGTGCACGCTCACCCAGACCAGCCGTGAGCTGGCCCGCACCTTCCGCATCCAGTTCCTGTCTTTGACCAGCGATTTCGATGGCGCATCGGAAGTGGGCGGGCTGTTCCTGCATCCGGACATGCGCCGCGGCGGCATGGGGCGGCTGCTGGCGCGCGCGCGCTATCTGTTCATCGCCCAGCACCGTGCGCGCTTTGGTGACCGGGTGATTGCCGAGCTGCGCGGGGTGATGGACGCGGAGGGCAATTCGCCGTTCTGGGATGCGCTGGGGCGGCAATTTTTCGGGCTGTCGTTTCCGGAGGCCGACCAGTTCAATGCCATCAACGGCAACCAGTTCATTGCCGATCTGATGCCACGCCACCCGATCTATACCGCTCTGCTGCCCGAAGCCGCGCGCGCCGCCATCGGCCAGCCGCATGGCAGTGGCGGCGCCGCGCTGGCGATGCTGGCCGCCGAAGGCTTTGTATATGATAATTATGTCGATATTTTCGATGGCGGCCCCACCGTGGCGGCGCGCACCGACGATCTGAAGACCATCCGCACTGCCCGCGAAGATTCTGTGGCGCTGCTGGCCTATGGTGTGGACGCGCCGGACAACCTGGTGGCGAGCGGGCAGTTGCGGGACTTTCAGGCGTTTGTGGCGCCGGTGGGGGCAGGCGGGACGCTGGCGGCCGCCACTGCACATGCGCTGGGCATCGCCGCCGGCACCAGGATCCGTCATGCGCCCATCTGAGCTGATTTCCACCGATCCCTGCACGGGGGATGTGATCTGGACCGGCGCGACCGGCGGCGTGGCGCAGGCGGTTGCGGCGGCGCGTGCGGCGGCACCGGGCTGGGCGCGCACGGCGTTGGCGGATCGCATCGCCATCGTGCGGGCGTTCAAGGCGGCGGTGGAGGCAGAGGCCGACGGTTTTGCGCGCCTGATCGCGCGCGAGACCGGCAAGCCGTTGTGGGAAACCCGCACCGAAGTCGCCAGCGTGGCCGGCAAGGTGGAAATTTCGATCACCGCCCAGGCCGAGCGTGCCGGGGAACGCGCCGGTGAAGCTGCGGGCGTGCGCCAGGCGCTGCGCCACAAGCCGCATGGGGTGCTGGCGGTGCTGGGGCCGTATAATTTCCCCGCTCATCTGCCCAACGGCCATATCGTGCCGGCGCTGCTGGCCGGGAACACGTTGGTGTTCAAGCCATCCGAGCAGACGCCGGCAGTGGCGGATTTCATGGGGCGGCTGTGGGCGCAGGCCGGGCTGCCGGCGGGGGTGCTGAATTTCGTCCATGGCGGCGGTGATGTCGGCCGCGACCTGGCCGGTGCCGATATCGATGGCCTGTTGTTCACCGGGTCCGCGCATGTCGGCGCGGCGCTGGCCCGGCAGTTTGCCGACACACCGCAGCGCATCCTTGCGCTGGAGATGGGCGGCAATAATCCGTTGGTGGCATGGGACGTGAGCGACATCGACGCCGCCGCCGCGCTGGTGGCGCAATCGGCGTTCCTCTCCGCCGGGCAACGCTGCACCAACGCCCGCCGGTTGATCGTGCGGGATGGCGATGAGCGATTGCTTGCGGCAGTGCTGGGCCTTGCCGACCGCCTGATCGTCGGCGTGCCGTTCGATGAACCGCAACCGTTCATGGGGCCGGTGATTGCCAATGCCGCCGCAGACGGCTTGCAGCGCGGTTGGGATGCGCTGGTTGGCGGCGGCGGCAAGGTGCTGCGTCCGCTCAATCGCCCGCAGCCGGACCGGCCATTCCTGTCGCCAGCCGTGATCGATGTCACCGGCGGCACCCCGTCCGACGACGAACTGTTCGGGCCGATCCTGCAGATCATCCGCGTGCCCGATTGGGATGCTGCGATTGCCGCCGCCAACGCGACGCGCTTCGGCCTTGCCGCCGGGTTGATCGGTGGGGACACGGCGCTGTTCGATGATTTCTGGGCGCGCAGCCGGGCCGGCATCGTCAACTGGAATCGGCCGACCAATGGGGCTTCGTCGGCAGCGCCGTTCGGCGGGGTGGGCCACAGCGGCAACCATCGGCCCAGCGCCTATTACGCCGCCGATTATTGCGCCTTTCCGGTGGCGACGCTGGCCAGCGATACCCCAGCCGGCGCCATCACCACAGGCCTGATGCCATGATCCGCGAAATTAATTTCGACGGCCTGATCGGCCCCAGCCATAATTATGCCGCGCTCAGCCTGGGCAATCTGGCCAGCGCGCGCCATGCTGGGGCGACATCGCTCCCGCGCGCTGCGGCGTTGCAGGGCCTGGCCAAGATGCGCTTCGTGATGGGGCTGGGGCTATGCCAAGGCTTTCTGCTGCCGCTGGATCGGCCCGATGCGCATTTCCTGCGTGCCATGGGCTTTGCCGGCAGCGACGAGGCCGTGATCGCCCGCGCCGCGGCCGCCGATCCGCGTCTGTTCGCCATCGCCTGTTCGGCCAGTTCGATGTGGACCGCCAATGCCGCCACCGTCTCGCCCGCCGCCGACACCGCGGATGGCCGCTGCCACATCAGCGCCGCCAATCTGTCACGCATGGCGCACCGCAGCATCGAGCACGGCCAAACCCATGCGCAACTCAGCTTGGCCTTTGCCGATCCGGCCTTCGCCGTACACGCCGCGCTGCCGGCCGCGTTCGGCGATGAAGGCGCCGCCAATCACATGCGCCTGTGCAGCGCCCATGACGCGCCGGGCGTCGAAATCTTCGTGTATGGCGAGGAAGGCGGCCGCTTTCCCGCCCGCCAGCACCGCAAGGCCAGCGAAGCCATCGCGCGGCGTCATGGCTTGGCGCCGGACCGCACCATCTTTGCGGCGCAAAGCCAATATGCCATTGATGCCGGTGCGTTCCACAATGATGTCGTCGCGGTGGCTAATGGCCATGTGCTGTTTGCCCATGAACAGGCGTTTGCCGATGCCGCTGCGTTGAAGGCCGATCTCGCCCGCCTGATGCCGGACGCGCATTATATCGAAGTGCCGGCCAGCGCGGTCAGCCTGGCCGACGCGATCAGCTCCTATCTGTTCAACAGCCAGTTGCTCACCCTGCCCGATGGCAGCATGGCGCTGGTGCTGCCGACGGAGGCCGAGGAAACGCCGAGCGTGAAGGCGTATCTGGCGACCGTGGTGGCAGGCAACGGCCCGATCAGCGCGGCGCATTTCGTTGATGTGCGCGAATCCATGCAGAACGGCGGCGGCCCGGCCTGCCTGCGCCTGCGGGTGGTGGCCGATCCGGGCCAGGTGGATGCGCGGTTTCTGCTGGATGACGCCAAGGCCGACCGGCTGGAGCGGCTGGTGGAACGCTGGTGGCCAGAATGCATCGCGCCGGCCGACATGGCGAACCCGGATTTGTGGGCGCAGGTGAAGACAGCGCGGGCAGCGTTGCTGGCGGAGGTAGGGGTCAGCCTCTAATGCGGACCACCTGCCGCCGGCGCCGCGCCGCAGCTCCCACCACACCGAAGCCGACGATCAGCATCGCCCAACTTGCCGGTTCCGGCACTGCTCCCGGTGCCGGGTTGGCTCCCGGTGCCGTGATTGCGAAGCCAGTCCCTGACAGTTTGAACACCGTCCCAAAGCCTATCACGCCGTCACTCGACGTTGTTCCATACAGATTTCCCAGTTCATCCGCGGTCAAACTGCCATAGGGCCGTTCACCGTCCTGTGAATTAAAATGATGCAAGGTTGAAAAATCGCCGTCTTGCGAAATTCGAAATATCGTTCCACTATTGAAGTGGCCGCCAATTATCGTTGTTCCATAAAGAGCACCGGCAGCATCAGCAATCAATCCGCCCCATGGATTATGACCATTGTTTCCGTCGAAATCGAACAAGCTGGTTAAATTCCCGTCGTGGGAAAATTTGAATATATTTCCATAACCGGCGCCCCCACTCTGCGTAGTGCCATATAGGACGCCCGATGAATCAAACACAAATCCACCGATACCGTACCGCCCATTGCTTCCGTCGAAATTTGCTAGCGTGGTTAATGTACCGGTGTCGCTTACGCTGAACAGTGTCCCCCAACCAAACTCCCCTCCGGAGCTTGTTGCGCCGTAAAGTTGTCCATTTGGACCTCTAGTTAACCTCCCATTTGGTGTTCCGCCATTACCCTCCAGATCAAAGCTCGCCAGATTTGAAAACGCGCCGCCGCTGGTGAGGCTGAATACAGTTCCCCAACCGCCGGGGCCTCCGCCTGATGTCGTGCCATATAATGTACCGGATTCGTCAAAAGTTAAGCCACCGACCGGTCCCGCGCCGTTTTCTCCGTCAAAATTGACGAGGGTGGTCAGTTGGGTCGTCAGTTGCACATTGGTGGTGAGACGGAAAACTGTCCCGCTGTTAAACGCGCCACCCGAAATTGTTGTTCCGTACAACACGCCGTTCGAGCCAAACGTCAACGCCCTTGGGTTCGCTCCATTTGTAATGTCGAAATTCACAACAAGATTGAGCGGGCCGCCCTCCCTGATACTGAAGATGGTTCCATTATTGGTCGACCCACCGATGTTGGTCGTGCCGTAGAATGTGCCATCCGAATCTCTCACCAAACCACTAAATGGAGCGCCCCCCGTCGTCGCAAGATCAAATCGTGCCAATGTCGTTAGTGTTGCCGCATTGGACGAAGCGTGAGGGAGAAAAGCAGCCGCAGCGCACAATAAAGTGTAAATTGCTTTCATGGCCAATTTCTCCAAGCTCTCGCTGCAAGCGGAATGTCAAATAATTGACTTGGAGAAACCGCATAGTCAATCGGACTGAAATTATAATTTAATGACGATGTCCAGAAAGCGTTTTCACCGGAACGGCGGCTCGTCGAACGCGCGCAGTTTGCGGCTGTGCAGCGCCGGGCCTTCGTCGCGCAGGATCATCATGGCTTCGATGCCGATCTGCAGATGTTCGGAAATCGCGCCTTCATAAAAGCGATTGGCCTGGCCGGGCAGCTTGATCTCGCCGTGCAGTGGCTTGTCGGATACGCACAGCAAGGTGCCGTAGGGCACCCGGAAGCGATAGCCCTGGGCGGCGATGGTGGCGGATTCCATGTCGATCGCCACTGCGCGCGACTGGTTGAAGCGCAGCGAAGAACGTGAATAGCGCAGTTCCCAGTTGCGATCGTCGGTGGTGACCACGGTGCCGGTGCGCAGCCGGGGTTTCAGATCGTCGCCGCGCTTGCCGGTGACTTTTTCGGTGGCGAGTTGCAGGGCCTTTTGCACTTCGGACAGTGCCGGGATCGGAATCTCGGGCGGCAGCACATCATCCAGCACATGATCGTCGCGCAGATAGGCGTGGGCGAGCACATAATCGCCGATGGCCTGGCTGGGGCGCAGGCCGCCGCAATGGCCGATCATCAGCCAGGCTTCGGGGCGCAGCACGGCGAGGTGATCGCAGATCGTCTTGGCATTGGCCGGGCCGACACCGATGTTGACCAGGCTGATGCCGGTGCGGTTTGGACCCGTAAGGTGCCAGGCTGGCATCTGGTTCTTGCGCCAGGCGAAATCCGCCGCGGCCCTGTCGGGATCGGGATTGTCGGCGGTGATATCCAGCCCACCGGGGCAGGCCAGCCGCGTGTAATGGTCCCCCAGATTGCGGCAGGCCCAGCGTACGAATTCATCGACATAGCGGTGATAGTTGGTGAGCAGGATATAATGCTGAAAATCCTCCGGCGCAGTGCCGGTGTAGTGTTTCAGCCGGGCCAGCGAAAAATCGGTACGCGGGCCATCGAACAGCGCCAGCGGGCGCTGCTCGACGCGAAAATCCTCCCACAGGCCATCGGCCAGTTCATCGCCGATCTGCTGCAATTCGGTGGTGGGGAAATGCCGGGCCAACTCGGCCGCCGCCACGCCTTCCAGATTGAGATCGGCGGCGCCATCCAGCACATAGGGATAGGGAATCTCCACCTCCGACCGGCCAACGGTGACGGTCACATCATAATCCGCCATCAGCAGGCCGAGCTGCTCCTCCAGATAGGCGCGATACATCGCCGGGCGGGTGATGGTGGTGGCATAGGAACCGGGGCGGTTGAGCCGCGCAAAGGCGCGTATGGGGCGCGATGCCCGGCGGACACCGGAAAATTCCAGCCGCAGTTCCGGATAGGCCCAATCGCCGCGTACCCGGCTGCTGCCGTCGGGCACCAGATTGTCGTCGATATAATGTTTCAGCGCCGAACGCAGCGCTGCGGTGGATTGCAGGTGAATATCGACCAACTGGTCGACGATATCGGACGGAACAATAGTCATTGCGCGCCTGTTGCACGATCTGCCGCGGCGTTTCCAGCCCCGCTCGGCTTTTCAGGCCGCGCGCTGGCCTGTAGAGCAAGCGCATGAGCCAATTCGATCTGACCGACGACCAGAAGGCGATTCAGGAGGTGGCGCGCCGCTTCACCGCCGAAGCCATCACGCCCCATGCCGCGCGCTGGGATGCGGAGCATCATTATCCCAAGGACGTGGTGCAGGCGGCCGCCGGGCTGGGCTTTGGCGCCATCTATGTCTCCGAAGCGGGTGGCGGCATTGGGCTGGGCCGATTGGAAGCCGCGCTGATCATGGAGGCGATGGCGCACGGCTGCCCCAGCACATCGGCGTTCATTTCGATCCACAACATGGCCGCCTGGATGATCGATGCCTATGGCAGCCCCGAATTGCAGGCGAAATATCTGCCGGCGCTGGTGACGATGGACAGCATCGCCAGCTATTGCCTGACCGAGCCGGGATCGGGATCGGATGCCGCCGCGCTGAAAACCCGCGCGGTGCGGGATGGTGATGATTATATCGTCAGCGGATCGAAGGCGTTCATTTCCGGCGGCGGGGTGAATGATCTTTATGTCACCATGGTGCGCACCGGGCAGGACGGACCGAAAGGCATTTCCTGCCTGGTCATTGAAAAGGACATGCCGGGCGTGAGCTTTGGCGCGCCGGAACGCAAGCTGGGCTGGCGATCGCAACCTACGGCGCAGGTGAATTTCGATGGCGTGCGGGTGCCGGCGGAAAATCTGGTTGGCGCCGAGGGCCAGGGCTTTGCCATCGCCATGGCGGGGCTGGATGGCGGCCGGCTGAATATCGGCGCATGCAGCCTGGGCGGCGCACAGCGCGCGCTGGATGAAGCCATCGCCTATACCCGCCAGCGCCAGCAGTTCGGCAAGGCGATTGCGGATTTCCAGGCGACGCAGTTCACCCTGGCCGATATGGCGACCGAATTGGCAGCGGCGCGCGCCCTGCTGTATCAGGCCGCAGTGAAGGTGAGCGAAGGCGCGCCCGACAAGACGATGTTTGCCGCCATGGCCAAGCGGTTTTCCACCGATGCCGGCATGGCCATTGTCGATCGCGGCCTGCAGTTGTTCGGCGGCTATGGCTATCTGATGGATTTCCCGATGGAGCGCCTGTTCCGCGATCTGCGTGTCCACCAGATTTTGGAGGGCACCAACCAGATCATGCGGATGATCACCGCCCGCGAAATGCTGCGCCACAGCAATTGAGGGTTTCTGTAAGGCAAGCCTTACAAGCTTGCGACCACGAATGCGCCGCGATTCGCGATAGGCTGGGCAAGTCGTTGAAATAACGTGTGCCATGCAAGATTAACCATTCTGGCACAGGGATTGCTCCACAATGGTGTGCCACAGGCGCGCTTTGGGGAACAATGTCATCATGAAGTCTTTGCTTTTGCTTGTGACCGCTGCCACGCTGTTGTCGGCTGCGCCTGCCGCCGCCATTACCGGCTTCACCCTGGCCAACACCAATGAGGGCGATGGCTTCGTGATCGAACTCTCGTCGGTTCGTTTCGATCTGTTCAGCAGCAATAATTTCCAATTCGACGTCCTGACGACCTATTCCGCGGTGGCAACGACCAATTTCACTCTGTCTGGCCAGTTCCGTTACCTGACCCGGGATATTGACGGCAGCAATTTCGACCGCGCTGGTTACTTCATCAACAATGATTTCGTTCAGCTTTCCCAAGATGACATGCTGCAATACAGCTATAATTTCGGCACCTATAGTTTTGATGTGCAGGCGGGTGATACCTACGGTTTCTACATGTTTTCCAATGACAGCTTTGGCGGCCGGGCCATCCTCACCATCGGCGCGATTCCGGAGCCGTCGAGCTGGGCAATGCTGATCGCCGGCTTCGGCCTGGTGGGCGCGAGCCTGCGCCGCCACCGCGCTATCGCGGCCTGAAACAAGTTCGCGCCGTCGCGGCCTGATCCGTACCAACATGCAATGAAGCCCCCCGCATCGATTGGCGCGGGGGCTTTTCTTTTGGGCGGCGGCAGTCAATGGTCGGGGCTATGACCAGCGCTCCGCCAGCCCCTGCCCCCCGCGCCCGCCCCCGTTATCTGCCGGCCTTTGCTTGCCTGAATGCGGTGATCGCGCTGGCGTTCGGCACCTTTGCCGCGCACGGCATCAAGGATCCCCAGGCCCGCGACTGGATCATGACCGGCGTGATGTTCCAGTTGCCGCATGTCGCCGCGGTGTTCGGCCTGCTCGGCTGGCGCAATTCGCCGCTGGTGCACAGCGGCGCCTGGGCAGTGAGCATCGGCAGCTTCATCTTCGCGATGGATCTGAACCTGCTGGCCATGGGCGCCCCACGCTGGGTGGCCGCGCTGGCCCCGGCCTGCGGCACCGCCATGTTGTTCGGCTGGCTGTGGCTGGCGGTGATCGCCTTTGCCGGCGACGCGCTGAAGCGGTTCGAGGATTAAGCCCATCCCCGGCCCCTCCCGCACCCGGGAGGGGCGAAGACGCCTCAATCCCGGAAGCTCGGGTCCATCCGGTCAAGCTTGCGCAGCAGCGCCGGCCACGCCAGCAGGTTGCCGACCATTTTCAGCCCGTTCTTGCCCTGCCCGGCGGCCTTTTCCGGCGTGCCCTGTGGCGGGTGGTTGATCAGATCCTGGCCGCCGGCCAGCGCCAGGCATTGCGCTTCGCAGGCGCGCTCCAGGAAATACATCTTGATGAACGCCTCGCCCACCGTCTCGCCCACGGTCAGCGTGCCATGGTTGCGCAGGATCATCGCCGTCTTGGTCGGGCCCAGATCCTGCACCAGCCGTTCGCGCTCCTCCAGATCGGTCGCGACGCCTTCGTAATGATGGTAGGTCACTTCGTCGCGGATCAGCATCGCGGTCTGCGTCAGCGGCATCAGGCCTTCGCTGTGGGCCGATACCGCCTGGCCGTGCGGCGTGTGCAGATGGATCACGGCATGGGCATCCTCGCGCGCCATGTGGATGGCGCTGTGGATGGTGAATCCGGCAGGGTTGGTCATGTACGGCGTTTCCATCACCGGATTGCCGTGCACGTCGATCTTGACGAGGCTCGACGCAGTGATCTCTTCGAACATCAGATTATAGGGGTTGATCAGGAAATGATGCTCCGGCCCCGGAATCCGCACGCTCAGGTGCGTGAAGATCAGATCATCCCAGCCGTGATGCGCAACCAGGCGATAGGCAGCGGCGAGATCGACTCGCAGCGCCCATTCCTCCGCCGAGACCTGATCCTGCACACTCTGCGGCTTCAATTGTGTGGCCATCGTGATTCCTCCCAGATATTTTGCACTATCCTGCACCATTTGCCTTGGCACGCAAATAGGCGCCGGACCGGCACGCGTCGGAGCAATATCTCACATTGTCCCAATCCTTGGCCCATTTCTTGCGCCAGGCGAACGGCCGGGCGCACGCCGCGCAGTCCTTGGTGGGCAGATCGGCCTTGCGGCGCATTTTCGCCATGGCACGCATATCCTCGAAATTGTCACAATAACCGGTTTATTGGCGGCAGGGCTTTAAAGGGGAATCTGCCATGCGTCCTGCCATTGATCGTCGCGCCTTCCTGACCGCAACCGCCGCCGGCCTGATCCTGCCGGTGCGCCCGGCGCTGGCTCGCCTGTGGCCGGGCAGCGGTTTCACCCATGGCGTGGCGTCTGGCCACCCCGGCGCCGGTGCCGTCACGGTTTGGACGCGCTATGCCAGTGTCACCGGGGTTGCGACCACCCTCAAGGTCGAAGTCGCCGAAGATGAAGCCATGCGCCGCATCATCGCACGGGCCGAAGCCGTGGCCGGCGCGGAAACCTGGGGCACCGCGCAGGTGCGCCTTGCCGGTCTGCCGGAAGGCCGCTGGCTGTGGTATCGCTTCACCGCGCCCGACGGCACGCAATCGATCGTGGGCCGCACCAAGACGCTGCCCACCGGCAAGATCGACCAGTTGAAACTGGCGGTATTGTCGTGCTCCAACCGGCCGTTCGGGCATTTCAATGCCTATGCCCATGCCGCGGCCCGCGATGACATCGATGCTGTCATCCATCTGGGCGATTATATCTATGAATATCGGCAAGGCACCTATCCCGAAACCGTGATGCCGGGCCGCGAGATCTTGCCGACCAACGAAATCACCATGATCGATGATTATCGCCAGCGCTATGCCAGCTATCGCGCCGATCCGGGCCTGCAGGCCATCCACGCCCGTTTCCCGATGATCGCCATCTGGGATGATCATGAATTCGCCAACGACACCTGGAAGGCCGGCGCCGAAAACCACCAGAGCGATGAAGGCGATTTCTTCCTGCGCCGTGATGCCGCGGTGAAGGCGCACCGCGAATGGCTGATGACGCCGGACACCTATTGGAATCGCTATGATTTCGGCAATCTTGTGTCGATCCTGACGCTGGATACCCGCATGTCGGGCCGTGACCAGCAGCTCGATCTGGGCGCGGCGCTGCGCGGCGGCATGGATGGCATCAAGGCCTTTGCCGGCGGCGAATGGCAATCGCCCACCCGCACCCTGCTGGGCAGCGAGCAGGAAGCCTGGTTCGCCCAGGAAATCGCCGCCAGCGTGAAAAGCGGGCAGCGTTGGCAACTGGTGGCGCAGCAGGTGGTGATGGGCGATCTGTTCACGCCGAAACAGGCGGTGGAATGGCTTGGCCCCGATGCCGATGCCCGCGCTGTCGGTTATGTGAAGGCCGGGCTGGCCGCCGCGCAGGCCGGCATCCCCGGCGCGCAGGACATGTGGAGCGGCTACCCGCAGGCGCGCCGCCGCTTCCTGAAGGCGATGGCCGATGCCGGCGCCGACCCGATCGTCATTGCCGGCGACAGCCACAATGCCTGGGCGTTCAACCACAGCCTGGACGGCAAGCCGGTGGCGGCCGAATTCGGCGTGCAGTCGGTCACCTCGCCCGGCTATGAGCAGGCGCTGAAGGCCGATCCGGCAGTGATCCGCGCCGGCCTGATGCAAAGCTCGCCGGGCCTCACCTGGTGCGACACCGCCCGCCGCGGCTATCTCACCCTGTCGTTCACGCCGGCCGAAACCCGCTGCGATTTCGTGTTCATGGAAACCATCAAGACGGTTTCCACCGCCACCGGCACCGGCCAGGCTGCGGTGGTAAAGCACGGCAAGCGGCAGATGACGCTGGTCTGATCCATGGCTATGGTGGCCGGATGCTTGTGCGTTCGGCCCCCCTGCTGCTGCTGCTTGCGCTTGTCGCGGCGGCGCCGGCCCATGCGCTGAGTTGCGAAGGACTGTGGCGCGACAATCTGCGCGGCCGCGATGTGCCGGTGCGCATCACGCTGCCGGATCGCGGCACCAATTTGCCGGCGGTGCTGTGGACGCCGGGGCTGGGCGGCGGGGTAGGTAACGCCAACCGTTATGTCAGCGCTTGGACCGCCGCCGGTGTCGCCGTGGTGCGCGTGCAGCATCCGGGCAGCGATGCCGCCGTTTATGCCAAGGTCGGCACGCCCGCGGAGCGCAACGCCCGCGTGCGCGCCGGCTACACCCCGGCGCAGGTGCTGGCGCGGATCGGCGATATCGGCTTTGTCGTTGATGAACTGAGCCGGCGCCGCCGCGAAGGAGCCTGCGATTTGCGGCATATCGATCCGCAGCGGCTGGGCCTGGCCGGCCACAGCATGGGCGGTTGGGTGGTGCAGGCCATCGCCGGGCAGCGCGACGCCAATGGCGAGACCCCGGCGCTCGATCGCCGCTTCCGCGCCTTCATCGCGATGAGCACCACCGGCCCCGCCGATCCGGCCGCTGCCGCCCGCGCCTTTGGCGGCATCGGCCGGCCCATGCTGGTTGTCACCGGCACCCGCGACGGCATTCCCGCCAACGCCCCACCCGAAATCGCCGCGCGCGAGATCGCCGAGCGCAGCGCGCCCTACATCGGTGGACCAGCGGACGGCCGCAAGGCCCTGCTGATCCTCGCCGACGCCGGACACATGGTCTTTGCCGGCGACAATGGCCGCAATCCGGTTGAAACCGGCATGCAGGACCGTATTGCCGCCGTCACCAGCCTGTGGTGGCGCCGCTGGCTGCTGGGCGATGAGCGCGTGGATACCGCGCTCGCCAAGCCGGCGCTGCTGGCGGGGGATGTTTGGGAGCGCAAGTGAGGCGTGGCAGGCGGCCATGCTTGACCAGGTGGGGCCACCCCGCCACTGTCAGGCACCATGACACCGGACAGCCTGTTCCAGATCGCCAGCGCGGCCGTGTTGCCGGGCTGGCTGGCGCTTGCGCTGGCGCCGCTGGCCCGGGCGCGCTGCGTGGCGATCGCGCGGATCATCGCGGTGCTGTTGTCCGGCCTGTATGTCTCGTTGCTGGTGGCGGGGTTGGCCGGCGAAGGCCCGCCGGCCGGCGCCGGTTTCGACACGCTGGACGGCGTGCGCCTGCTGCTGTCGTCCCCGGCCGCGCTGCTGGCGGGCTGGGTGCATTATCTGGTGTTCGATCTGTGGGTGGGCAGTTGGGAGGCCGAGGATGATGCATTACCGCATTGGCTGCTGCTGCCCTGCCTGGCGCTGACCTTCCTGGCCGGGCCGACCGGGCTGCTGCTTTACCACCTGCTCAAGGCCGCGCGAAAGCTGCGGACATGACCGAGGCCCGCCCCACCGAATCGCGGACTGTCGCCAGCCCGTGCACCAACGTCTGCCGCATCGACCGGCGCAGCGGCTGGTGTGAAGGCTGTCGGCGCAGCGTGGACGAAATCACCCGCTGGTCGATTGCCAGCGATGACGAACGCCGCGCCATATTGGCAGCGCTGCCGGGGCGCACCATCCCGAAGCGGAGCCCGTGGCGATGATAAATCTTTCCGTGCTCGACCAGACGCCGATTGCGCAAGGCATGACGCCGGCGCAGGCGCTGGCCAACAGCATCGATCTGGCGCGACACTGCGAAGCGCTGGGCTATCACCGCCACTGGCTGGCCGAACATCATGCCAGCCATGCGCTGGCCGGCGCGGCGCCGGAAATATTGATCGGCGCCGTCGCCAGTGCCACCAGCCGCATCCGCGTCGGTTCGGGCGGCGTGATGCTGCCGCATTATTCGCCGCTGAAGGTTGCCGAACAGTTCAGCCTGCTCGCCGGCCTCCATCCCGGCCGCATCGATCTGGGCCTGGGCCGGGCGCCGGGCAGCGACCAACGCACCGCCATCGCGCTGCAGCAGGACCGGCGCCACTATGCGCCCAACAATTTCCCGCAGCAGCTGGCCGAGCTGATCGGTTATCTGGAGGGCAGCCTGCCCGACGATCACCCGTTTGCCCCCTATGCCGCCACCCTGCCCGGCCAGCCGCATGCGCCGGAGCCGTGGGTGCTGGGCTCGTCGGCCGACAGTGTCGCCTTTGCGGCCGACATGGGCCTGCCCTATTGCATCGCCGATTTCATCGCGCCGCGGCAGGGCGCGCTGGCGGCGGAATATCGCGACCGCTTTGTGGCCCGTCATCCCGGCGATGTGCCACGGGTGATGGTGGCAGTGTGGACCATCTGTGCGCAAACCGATGCCGCCGCCCAGCGGCTGGCCGCGCCGGCGCGGATGATGTTCGCCCACATGATGATGGGCAAATCCATCGCCGTGCCCGATCCGGATGTGGCAGTTGCCTGGCTCGCCGACCGGCCGGAGGTGGCGCGCGGCTTTGCCAGCCGGCGGGTGGTGGCCGGCAGCCCTGCAACCGTTCGTGCCGGTCTTGCCGAGGTGGTGCGCGAATACCAGGCCGACGAGCTGATGCTGGTCAACATCCTGCACGGCCATGATGATCGCAAGGCGAGCTATACGCTGGCCATGGAAGCGATGCAGATGTTTGACGCCTGACGGGTGGATTTTGTGCAGTGCAGCGCCTAATCCCCCAGCCTTGAGCCACGGCCGAATCAGGGGAACAGGCAATGCAGCGGCGGGTGTTGGCAATCGCATCGGGGGGCGGGCATTTCGTGCAGTTGATGCGCCTGGCGCCGGCCTGGGCAGGCCATCGCGTGTCGATTGCCACCGTTGATCCCGATACACGCGTTCTGGCCGGTGATGCGCCGTTCTTCACCTTCCGCGATGTGTCGCGGGCCGATTGGTGGCGCATCCCGATCGCCACGCTGGATATCGCCCGCATCCTGATGAAGGTGCGCCCGCAGGTGATCATCACCACTGGCGCGCTGCCCGGCCTGATCGCGGCGGCGCTGGCACGGCCGTTCGGGGTGCGCAGCCTGTGGGTGGACAGCATCGCCAACAGCGAAGTCCTGTCCGGCAGCGGTGGCCAGGCCGGCCGGGTGTGCAACCAGGTGATCACCCAGTGGCCGCACCTCGCCGATGCAACAGTCGATCATTGGGGCAGCGTGTTGTGAGCGGTATCTTCGTGTCGGTCGGGTCGATGATGCCGTTCGATCGGCTGGTGGCCGCGATGGATGCGTGGGCCGCCGCCAACCCTGCAGTGCCGGTGCTGATCCAGATCGGCAAGGGCAGCCATGAACCGCGCCACGCCAAATGGGTGCGCACCCTGCCGCTGGCTGACTATCGGGCGCAGGTGGCGGACTGCGCCTTGTTCGTGGCGCATTGCGGCATGGGATCGATCATCACCGCGATCCAGGCCGGCAAGCCGATCCTGATGCTGCCACGGCTGCAGGCGCTGGGCGAGCATAACACCGATCACCAGCTCGCCACCGCCCGCCATGTCGGCATCCGCCCCGGCCTGCATGTCGCGGCTGATGCCGATGATCTGCAGGCGCGCGCCTCGGCCTTGCTGGGCAACGCGGGCCAGGCGCCAGCGCCGATTGCCACCCACGCCGATCCGGCCTTCACGGCGCGCATCCGCGCCTTTATCGAGGCGGCATGATCCCCCTGACCACGGGCGCTGCGCCCGGCCATTATCGCCTTACCGTTACCAAGCCCCTGTGTGTCGGCCCGCCCGACACGATGTTCATGTTTGGCGGCATGGGCCTGGCCAGCGCGCTGGCCGCGGTGGAGGCGCATACCGGCCGCCCGACCGTGTGGGCGGCGGCGCAATATCTGTCCTACGCGCGGCCCGGTACCGACCTTGATCTTGAGGTGATCGTGCCGGTCGCCGGCAAGCAGACCAGCCAGGCCCGCGTCATCACGCGTACAAGAAATCAGGGGGCCGGCGCGCAGGAAATCATCACGGTCAATGCCGCGCTGGGCAGCCGGCCGGACCATCAGCACCAGCAGTGGGCACAGATGCCGGCGGTGCCGCCACCGCAGGATTGCCCGGAAATGACCATCCGCTGGACGCGCGATCCCGATGATCTGAACAGCCATTTCGACCGCCGTGTCGCCCATGGTCATTTCGGCGCCGAGCGGGGCACCGCGCCGCCCTCGGCGGATGGCGTTGGCCGGCTGTGGGTGCGACCCAGCGACCCGGCCACGCCCATCGATCGGCTGGCGCTGGCAGTGATGGCGGATTTCCTGCCGTCGGGCGTCGGCAATGCGCTGGGCGCCCATGCCGGCGGCAACAGCCTGGACAACACCATCCGTTTCATGACCATCGTGCCGACCGAATGGGTGCTGGCGGACATGCGCATCCATGCCGTTCATGCCGGTTTCGCCCATGGCCGTGTGCATCTGTTTGCCCAGGATGGCACATTGATGGCCACCGCCAGCCAGAGCATGATCGTGCGCTTTCACGGCTGAGCTTATGCCGCTGCGGGCGTCGTCGTGAGGCGCAGGATCTGGTTTGCCGCCGCCTTACGCCACCCGCGCCAGCGTTCCCGTCTCGCCGCCACTGGCGCGGCCGACGGTGAGATTGCTCAGGGCCAGCCCGACCAGTTCCGGGCTGAGCGCTGGCGCCACCCCCTTGAAGCGGGCCGACGCAATGACCTGTTCGATCAGAAAGCGCGGCTGATAGGCGGCAAGGTCGAGGCCCTGCGCCACCGTCAGTTCGCGCTCGATCGCCATGATCTCATGCTCTTCGGCCGGCACGCCGTGGCTGTTGGCGACGCCCTTGAAGATGCGGCGCCAGGCCGGCGGCGATGGCGGGCCGATCTCCATCTTGTAGGGGATACGGCGCAGGAAGGCCGGATCCATCAGATCGGCCGGTGACAGGTTGGTGGAGAAGATCACCACCGTCTGGAACGGCACCCGAAAACTCTTGCCGGTGGCAAGCTTGAGATAATCGACCTTGTTTTCCAGCGGCACGATCCAGCGGTTGAGCAGGGCGGTGGGGGAGACCATCTGGCGGCCGAAATCGTCGATCAGCAGGCAGCCGCCGGCCGCCTTCATGTGCAGCGGCGCCACATAGAAATTGCCGCCGACCTCATGCTTCAGATCGAGCATTTCCATGGTCAGTTCACCGCCGGTGATGATGAACGGGCGGCGGCAGGCGACGAACCGGCCATCGGCTTCGTCGCGGTACAAGGAGGTGGCAACCAGGCGCGGGCGGGTGGCGGCATCCTTGTCGACCGGCGCATGCACATCGGGATCATAGACGGTCATCACCTGGCCTTCGACCAGCACCGCATGCGGGATGTGGATGATGTGGCGGAACACGCGTTCCAGCCGCTGCGCCACCGATGTCTTGCCGTTGCCGGGCGGGCCATACATCAGCACGGCGCGGCCCGAGGTGATCGCCGGGCCGAGCTTGTCGACCAGGGCATCGGCGACCTCCAGCCCCTCGAACGCCCCGCGCATGCGCGGCACGTCGATGACTTCGTTGGTCACCTTCTGGCGTTCCAGCCAATGGGCATAAACCTCCAGCGGCACCGGCGCCGGGCCGAGATAGCCGGATCGCTCCAGCGCTTCGCGCGCCCGCGCCTTGCCGGCGCCCGTCAATTCGTGGCGCAGCATCAGGCCGCTGCCGCCCAGTGCCGCCACCAGTTGCCCGCGCACCGCCCCCTCCAGCAGATCGGTGATCAACCGCGGGGACAGACGCATCACGCCGGCCAGATCGGCCACGGTTTCGGCCGGGCCGATGAACAGCAGTTTCAGCATCAGATCGATCAGGAAATTCTCGGGGATGCCGGTTTCCTGCAGGGTGGCTGGCTCAACCGGCACGCCGTCGCAAAATTGCGCCAGTTCCGCTTCGGTGATGGCGCCCACGGCGACGAGATTGGGGCCGAGGCGGCCGCCTTCATCATATTGCCGGTCGATGGCGCGTGCGATATCCGCATCGCTCACCAGCCCGGCGGCCACCAACAATTCACCGATACGCATGACGACCCCGCAACTGCCCAAGGGCAGTAACGGCCATAAGCCGGACTTGTTTAGGGACGTTTCACGTCAGCCAGTTCGTCCGCCAGAAACGCCTCCACCGCGCCCAGCGGCACATCGCGCGCCACAAAACTTTCCCCCAGCCGGCGCGACAGGATGAACGGCAATGTCCCACCGCTCATCTTCTTGTCCTGCCGCATGTGGTGGATCAGGTCGGCCGCATTGGTCGCAAGGCCCAGCACCGCCGGGTGAATCTCGAAGCCACTTGCGGCGAGATGCGCATCGACCCGTGCTGCATCTTCGGCCGAACACAGGCCCCGGTGCGCCGAAAAACGATGCGCCAGTGCCATGCCCAGCGCCACCGCCTCGCCATGCAGCAACCGGTCCGAAAAGCCCGCCGCGGCTTCGAATGCATGGCCGAAGGTGTGGCCCAGATTGAGCAGCGCCCGGATATCGTCGGTCTCGCGTTCATCGGCGGCCACCACGGCGGCCTTAGCCTTGCAGCCGTGTGCGATCGCGTATGTTTGTGCCGCGGTGTCGCCGGCCAGCACCGCTGCGCCGTTGGCTTCACACCAGGCGAAGAAGTCTGCATCGTTGATCAGGCCATATTTCACCACCTCGGCATAGCCGGCGCGCAATTCCCGCGCCGGCAGCGTCGCCAGCACCTGCGGATCGATCAGCACGGCGGCTGGCTGGTGAAAGGCGCCGACCAGATTCTTGCCGGCCGCCGCATTGATCGCCGTCTTGCCGCCGACGCTGCTGTCGACTTGCGCCAGCAGGGTGGTCGGCACCTGCACGAAGCGGCAGCCGCGGCGCAGGATCGAACAGGCAAAGCCCGTCAGATCGCCGATCACGCCGCCACCCAGCGCCACCACTGCATCGCTGCGCTCCACCCCCAGCGTCAGCAGCCGCTCGACGACCAGTTGCAGATGCACCCAGTCCTTGGTGGCTTCGCCGGGCGGCAGGATGATCGGTTCGATCAGCACGCCCGACAGCCCGGCCGACAGGCGATCCAGATACAGGGCCGCGACCTGACTGTCGGTCACCACCACCAGGCGATTGCCGCGCACGAACGGCCCCAGCACCGGCGCGGCATTGCCGAGCAGCCCGGCCTGGATGTGAATGGGATAGGCACGCGCCCCCAGCGCAACCTGAACGATCATGCAGCGTCCCCGATATTGGCGGCGGCCAGCGCGGTGATGATCGCCTCCACCGTATCGTGGTGCGGCCCGGGCCGGCTGACCACCTGGATCGGCGCCAGCGCATAGACCGGGTTGCGAATTGCCGCCAGCTCCGTGAGCACCACCCCCGGATCGCGCCCCGCGAGCAGCGGCCGGTTGCCGCGCCGCCGCACCCGGTCCACCAGTGTCGCCACATCGGCGTTCAGCCACACCGCCCGGGTGCGCGCCAGGATCAGGCCACGCGTCTCCTCGTTCATGAAGGCGCCGCCGCCCGTTGCGATCACCTTGGGGCTGCCGTCGATCAGCCGTGCGATCACCCGGCGTTCGCCATCGCGGAAATGGGCTTCGCCGAACCGTTCGAAAATCTCCGGGATGGACAGGCCCGACGCAGCCTCGATCTCGGTATCGGCATCGGCAAACGGCAGGTTCAGCCGCAACGACAACCGCCGGCCGATGCTGGATTTGCCGGCACCCATCAGGCCGACCAGCGTGATCGGCTGCTGCGCCGCCGCCGCAAGACGCGCCGCCGCTGCGGCTGCGCCTTGCGCAGCGACATGCGAGGGGATTTTCGGGTCGCAGTCCATCGTGCGCATCGCTATACACGCGGCCATGGCGACAGCAAACTGCGGTGCAACCAAGGCAAACCGGGCCCGGCGCCACTTGTTGATTGCCGCGGCATTGCTGGCGGCGCCGGCCGGCAGCCAGGGGCAGGAACGCCCCAAATCGCTGCTGCCGCCCGGTTTCGACACGCCGGCGCCAGCGCCCGCCAATACGCCCGCACCGCTGCTGCCCGGCGTCGCCCCGCCAGCGCCTGGCACGCCGGCACCGGCCGAGGCCGATTCCGATCTGCCGCCGCTGCTGCCCGACGCGCCCGCCGCCAGCGAAACAGCGCCGCCGCCAGAAAGCCTCGGCCCCCCAGACCCTTATGCCGCGCGTGCTTCCCTGCCGCCGGGCGCGCCGATCGGCCTGTTTCCGGCCAGCACGCCTGGGGGATTCGCCAACGCCAGCTTTGCCGGCAGCAACGGGAAATTCCTGGCCACGCTGGCCACGCGCATCACCAGGCCGATTGCCTCGCGCTGGGCGGCGATCACCCTGCGCCGGGCCATGCTGGCGCGCGTGCCTGGCCCGGCCGGCATCGGCGATGGCGATTGGGTGGCGGCCCGCGCCGGGCTGTTGTTGCGCCAGGGCGAAATTGACGGCGCCCGCCGGCTGATCGATGTGCTGCCCGTCGATCGCTATACGCCCGCCACCTATGCGATGGCCGCGCAAGTGTCGCTGGCCGCGGCCGATCTTGCCGGCCTGTGCCCGATCGCCGCCACGGGGCGCGCGCTGACGCCGGGGCCGCTGTGGGATCTGGCCTATGGCATGTGCGCCGCGATGGAGGGCGATGATCTGACATCGGCCAACATCATCGATACGTTGCGCAATCAACGGCGGCGCGTGGCGGCCTTCGATGTGCGACTGGCGCAGCGCGTCGCCGTGCTGGCTGGCGGGGCCGGGCGACGGGGCCGGGCCGACGGGGTGAATTGGGAAGAGGTCGAAGGCCTGACCGTCTATCGTTATGGCGTCGCCACCGCCGCCGGCGTGCCGGTGCCGGCCGATCGCCTGGCCGCGCTCGGCCCGGCCTATGTGGGCTGGGTGGTGCGCAACCCGGCGCTCAGCGCCGAAAGCCGGCTGGGGCTGCTGCGCGTGGCGGCCATGCAGGGCAATATGTCCAGCGCGGAATTGGCGAGCGGCGTGGCGGCGCTGTCGCCGGCCGATGCCAGCGGCGGCTTTGCTGCCGGCAGCCGTGCCGCCAATCTGCGCGATGCCTTCACCGCCGGCACGCCGGCGGCCCGTGCCGCTGCCATGGCCGCGATCCGCGCCAGCGGGGCGCCGGGCGAGGATCCCTATGGCGCGCTGATCGAAACCGCCACGGCCGCGGCCGCCTTGCGCCCGGTGGCGGCGCTGGCCGAGGAGTCCCCTGCGATCATTGCCGCGCTGCTGGCTGCCGGCAACGGTCGCGCCGCTGCGCGCTGGTGGCCGATCGCCAGCGACGCCAGTGCCGATGTGCGCGCCCGCGCCTGGGCCTTGCTTGCGGCCGGCGCCGGCGTGTCGGCATCGGTGGATATGTTCAAGGATTGGCGCCGCCGCACTGATGCCACCCCGCACAGCGCCGGCGTGCTGCTGGCGGCGCTCACCGGGCTGGGCGTCGCCCGCGGCAGCGATTGGGACAGCTTGCGCCGCGAACTGATCACGCCGGCCGCCGGCCGCTGGCGCGCCGCCATCACCAGCGCCGGCCATCGCGGTGCTGCCGGCGAAGTCGCGCTGCTGGCGGCCACCGGCTTGCAGGGCAAATGGATCGATGTGCCGCCCGCACATGTCGAAGCCATCGTGGCTGCGCTGGTGGCCAGCGGCCGCCGCACCGAAGCCCGCCAGTTCGCCGCCGAAGCCGTGACCCGCGCCGGAGGGGACCTGGCCATTTGAGCGAGCCGATTGCAGATCGCCGCGCCATCGCGCTGTTCCTCGATGCGATGGCCAGCGAACGTGGCGCAGCGCAGAACACGCTGCTGGCCTATGGCCGCGATCTGGATCAGGCCAGCGAATGGCTGGGTGGCCGGCTGGCCGCCGCCGATGCCGCCGCGCTGGCCGTGCTGGCTCGGCACTGGGCGCCACTGGCCCGTGCCAGCGCGGCGCGCAAGGGTTCGGCAGTGCGGCAGTTCCTGGCCTTTCTGGCCGCCGAGGGCATCCGCAGCGATGATCCGGGCCGCGATCTGGCGCTGCCCAGCGCCGCCCGGCCGCTGCCGAAAACACTGGGCGCCGGCGATGTCGAGCGGCTGTTCGCAGCGCTGGCCGAGCGGCTGGCGGCGCAGCCCGACGATCCGCGCACGTTGCGGCTGAGCGCGCTGGTCGAACTGCTTTATGGCTCCGGCCTGCGCGCCACCGAGCTGGTGGCGCTGCCGCGCAGCAGCGTGCGGGCCGGGCGCGGCCATATGGTGGTGACCGGCAAGGGCAACAAGGAACGGCTGGTGCCGATCAGCCGCCGTGCCGAAGCCGCCGTGCTGGCCTGGGCCGCGCATGTGCCCGCCACCAGTCGTTTCCTGTTCCCGTCTGGCCGGCGCGGCAGTGCCGACGCGCATCTCACGCGGCTGCGGCTGTGGCAGTTGATCCGCGAATTGGCGGGAGAGGCCGACATTCCCGCCACCCGCATTTCCCCGCACGTGCTGCGCCACGCCTTTGCCACCCATCTGCTGGAAGGCGGCGCGGACCTGCGCATCGTGCAGACCCTGTTGGGTCACGCCGATATCGCCACCACGCAGATCTACACGCATGTCGCCGCTGCTGCGCTGGTGGAACTGGTCAACACCCGCCATCCGCTTGCGGATCGCGGCAACTGAAGTGCCACCCGCTGGCAGACAAGCGCGATACTTCGGCAACGCCCCGATAAAGAAAAGATGAGGTAGCGCCGGGCCCCCGCCCCGGCTAACCAACGGCGCATGAGCACCGAAACCCTTTTCCGCCCTTTCCATCTCAACGGCCTCGCGCTGCCCAACCGCATCGCCATGGCGCCGATGACGCGCAGCTTCTCGCCCGGCGGTATCCCGCGTGAGAATGTCGCCGAATATTATCGCAAGCGCGCAGCCGGCGGGGTTGGCCTGATCATCACCGAAGGCACCGCCGTGGAGCGCACGGGTGCCGCCAACGATCCCAATGTGCCGCATTTCTTTGGCGAAGCGCTGGATGGCTGGGCCGAGGTGGTGAAGGCCGTGCACGGCGAACAGGGGCTTATCGCGCCGCAACTCTGGCATGTCGGCGCGCTGCCCAACCGCCGCAACCCCAAGAACGAGACCGCCGAAAGCCCGTCGGGTGTCTACATGGCTGGCAAGAACAACGGCAACGCCATGAGCGACGAAGATGTCGCCGATGCCATCGCCGCCTTCGCCCGTGCGGCGGGTGACGCCAAGCGGCTGGGCTTTGACGCGGTCGAGCTGCATGGCGCCCATGGCTATCTGATCGATCAGTTCTTCTGGGATGTGACCAACCAGCGCGATGGCGCCTGGGGCGGGGCCGCTTTGCCCGAACGCGCGCGCTTTGCGGCCGAAATGCTGAAGGCCGTGCGCGCCGCCGTCGGGCCGGATTTCCCGGTCATCATCCGGCTGAGCCAGTGGAAGCAACAGGATTTCGGTTATCGCCTGGCGCCGACGCCCGATGAACTGCTCGCCTGGCTGGCGCCGCTGGCCGATGCCGGCGCGGACGCCTTCCACTGCTCGCAGCGCCGTTTCTGGGAGCCGGAATTTCCCGACATCGACGGCGCCGAAGGTCTGAATTTCGCGGGCTGGGCCAAGAAATTGACCGGCAAGGCGACGATCAGCGTCGGCAGTGTCGGCCTGACTGGCGAATTCGTGGCCGGCATGGGCGGTGAATCCTCGCAGCCCGCCAGCCTCGATGGCCTGATCGCGCGGATGGAGCGTGACGAATTCGATCTGGTCGCCGTTGGCCGCGCGCTGATCGTCGATCCGGATTGGGCGCACAAGGTGCGGGACAATCGGTTCGGCGAGCTGACCGATTACACGACGGCGTCGTTGGGGACATTGGTTTAAGGGGCCGAGTTCGGGCATGGCGGCCACCCCTCCGGCTCGCTGCGCTCGCCACCTCCCCTTGACGGGGAGGATCAATAAGCTCCTCCCCTTCAAGGGGAGGTGGCGCCGAAGGCGACGGAGGGGTGACGCCCGCGCCGCCGATACGCTACGGTCAATGCCATGAAGGTCGATGAAGATAATGTCCCCATCCTGTCCGGTCGCTCGCTGCGGCCCAAGGATGCCGCCACCCTGCTGGTGATTCGCCGCGACGGGCCCACGCCGCGCGTGCTGATGGGTCGGCGCGCGCAGGGCCATGTCTTCATGGCGCAGAAATGGGTGTTCCCCGGCGGGCGGCTGCACCCCAGCGACTACCGCATCGCCGCCGCCAATGAATTGAACGACGCCACCGCCGGCAGCCTGTGCCGCACCGCACCGCCTGCACGCGCCCGCGCGCTCGCCACCGCAGCGGTGCGCGAATTGTTCGAGGAAACCGGGCTAGTGCTGGGCGCTCCCGGCCAGGCGCGCACAAGGTCGCCGGAATGGCGCGATTTCCTTGCCACGGGCCATCTGCCGCAACTGGCACCATTGCAGTTCGTTGGCCGCGCCATCACCCCGCCGGTGCGCCCGCGCCGGTTCGATGCGCGCTTCTTCACGGTGGATGCCGAGCACATCGTCAGCCTCGATCCCACCGGTGGCTGCGGTGAACTGGATGAAATCGCCTGGTTCGATTGGGAAGCGGCGGCGCAGCTCGATCTGCCCAGCATCACCCGCGCCATTCTGGATGATGTGGCGCAGCGGCTGGTCGATCCGGCGCGGCCCATCCCCTATCACCGCTTCGATCGCGGCCAGCATCGGCTGCTGATGCTGTGATCGCGGCGATCACCCGCCTGACGCTCACCGATTTTCGCAACCACGCCGCCGCCAGCCTTGATGCGGCGCCCGGCCTGGTGGTGATCACCGGCGAGAATGGTGCGGGGAAAACCAACATCCTGGAGGCCATTTCGCAACTCGTGCCCGGCCGCGGCCTGCGCGGCGCCGCCCTGTCCGACGCCGCGCGCCACGGCGGGCCGGGCGGCTGGAGCGTGGCGGCGACGCTGGCGACCGCTGCGGGTGACGTGCAGATGGGCACCGGCACACAGGCCCAGGCCCCGGATCGCCGGCTGGTGCGCATCAACGGCGCCAGCGCCAGCGCGGCGGCCTTGGGCGAATGGCTGGCGCTGGTGTGGCTGACCCCGGCCATGGACCGGTTGTTTTCCGACAGTGCCGGCGCGCGGCGGCGGTTTCTGGATCGGCTGGTGCTGGCGCTGCACCCCGGCCATGGCGCGCGCGTATCCCGTTACGAAGCCGCCATGCGCGAGCGCAGCCGGCTGCTGACTGCGCAGCCGGCCGCCGATCCGGTCTGGCTGGCCGGGCTGGAGGCCGACATGGCCGAACACGGCGCCGCCATCGCCGCCGCCCGCGCCGATGTGGTGACCGCATTGGCCGCTCAGGCCGCTGCCGGCGAGGATGGCCCGTTCGCCCGCCCGCTGATCAGCCTTTCTGGCGATGATGGCCCCACAATTTCTGGGGATCTGGCCGGCCGCCTGTGCAGCGGCCGCGCCCGCGATGCCGCCGCCGGCCGCGCGCTGGAAGGCCCGCACCGCGCCGATCTGATCGTCACCCATGCCGCCAAGGCGATGCCGGCGGCGAACTGCTCCACCGGCGAACAGAAGGCGCTGCTGGTGGCCATCGTGCTCGCCCATGCCGCGCTGGTTGCGGCGCGCCACGGACGGCCGCCGATCCTGCTGCTGGATGAAATCGCCGCGCATCTTGATGCCGAGCGCCGCGAAGCGCTGTTTGCCCGCCTCACCGCTATGGGCGTGCAGGCCTGGGCGACGGGCACCGATGCCGATGTGTTTGCCGGCGCCGACGCGGCCACCCATCTGCTGCTGGAGCAAGGTCAAATCTTTCCTCGCGCCGGCCGGGCCAAGTCTTTATAGCCATTGAGATTGACCTCCAGCGAACAGGCAAAGCCTTGTCCGATAACCTCAAAGCCCACAACAGCGAAGATTATGGCGCCGACAGCATCAAGGTGCTGCGCGGCCTGGACGCGGTGCGCAAGCGGCCCGGCATGTATATCGGCGACACCGACGATGGTTCCGGCCTGCACCACATGGTGTTCGAAGTGTCCGACAATGCCATCGATGAAGCGCTGGCGGGCTATTGCGACCGCATTGACATCAGCCTGAACCCCGACGGCAGCGTCAGCGTGTCCGACAACGGCCGCGGTATCCCCACCGGCATCCATGCCGAAGAAGGCGTGTCGGCCGCCGAAGTGATCATGACGCAACTGCATGCGGGCGGGAAATTCAACAACAGCGACGACAATGCCTACAAGGTGTCCGGCGGCCTGCACGGGGTTGGCGTGTCGGTGGTCAACGCGCTGTCGGAATGGCTGGAATTGACGATCTGGCGCGACGGCGAGGAGCATTGGATGCGCTTTGCCCATGGCGAAGCCGAAGCGCCGCTGGTGGTGCGCGGGCCCTCCAATGGCCAGCGCGGCACCCGCGTGACCTTCTTCCCGAGCATCGCCACCTTCCGCGCCATCGATTTCGATTTCGCCCGGCTGGAGCATCGGTTTCGCGAACTGGCCTTCCTGAACAGCGGCGTGCGGCTGATCCTCACCGATGCCCGCCATGCCGAGGGCAAGGTGGTCGAGCTTTATTACGAGGGCGGCATCGCGGCCTTTGTCCAGTATCTCGACAAGTCCAAGACCGCGCTGATCCCCGAACCGATCGCCATCACCGGTCAGGCCCAGGACATCGGCATCGAAGTCGCGCTGGAATGGAACGACAGCTATTACGAACAGGTGCTGTGCTTCACCAACAACATCCCGCAGCGCGATGGCGGCACCCACCTCGCCGCGTTCCGCGCCGCGCTGACCCGCACCCTCAATCAATATGCGGAAAAATCCGGGCTGCTGAAGAAGGAGAAGGTATCGCTCACCGGCGATGACATGCGCGAGGGCCTGACCGCCATCGTGTCGGTGAAGCTGCCCGATCCGAAATTTTCGAGCCAGACCAAGGACAAATTGGTCAGCTCCGAAGTGCGCCAACCGCTGGAAAGCCTGATGGCCGACCGGCTGGACGTGTGGCTGCAGGAACATCCCGCCCACGCCAAGACGATTGTGGCCAAGATCATCGACGCCGCCGCCGCCCGCGAAGCCGCCAAGAAAGCGCGCGACCTGACCCGGCGCAAGGGCGCGCTCGATATCGCCTCGCTGCCCGGCAAGCTCGCCGACTGCCAAGAGCGCGATCCGGCCAAATCGGAACTGTTCCTGGTGGAAGGCGACAGCGCCGGCGGCAGCGCCAAGCAGGGCCGCAACCGCCAATATCAGGCGATCCTGCCACTGCGCGGCAAGATATTGAACGTGGAGCGCGCCCGGCTCGATCGCATGCTGGGTTCACGCGAAATCGGCACGCTGATCCAGGCGCTCGGCACCAGCATCGGCAGCGAGTTCAACCTCGAAAAGCTGCGCTATCACAAGATCATCATCATGACCGACGCCGATGTCGACGGCGCCCATATCCGTACCTTGCTGCTCACCTTCTTCTTCCGCCACATGCCGACGTTGATCGACGCCGGCCATCTCTTCATTGCGCAGCCGCCGCTCTACAAGGTCGCCCGCGGCCGGTCGGAGGTGTACCTGAAAGACAATCCGGCGATGGAGGAATATCTGGTCGAGGCCGGCACCGGCAATCTGGCGCTGATGACCGCCGATGGTCCGCGCACGGGCGCCGATCTGGCGTCGCTGGTGGATCACGCGCGGCGCATGCGTGCCCTGATGGAGTATGTGCCGCGCCGTTACCCGGCGCATGTCGTGGAGGCCCTCGCGCTGAACGGCGCCCTCGCCGGCGCCAGCGAACCGGCGGCTGCCGCCACGGCGACCTGGCTGAACGCTGCCGAAACCGAAGGCGGTATCTGGACGGCGCGACTGTCCGTCGATGGCGGCTACCAGGTCGAGCGGGCGTGGCGCGGTGTGACCGATTATCACGTGATCGACGGCGCCTTCCTGTCCGCCCCCGAAGCGCCGCGCCTGCACGCGCTGGTCAGCCAGGAAGCCAGCGCCTATGCGGCGCCGGCCATGCTTGGCACCATGCGCGTCACCCGCCCGTCCGATCTGCTCGCCGGCGTGCTCGATGCCGGGCGCAAGGGGCTTTCGGTGCAGCGTTACAAGGGGCTGGGCGAAATGAATGCCGAACAGCTCTGGGAAACCACGCTCGATCCCGCCGCCCGCACGCTGCTGCGCGTGGACGTCGATGAAGCCGCCGAAGCCGACGATATCTTCGCCAAGCTGATGGGCGACGTGGTGGAAGAACGCCGGGCGTTCATTCAGGAAAATGCCCTGAACGTGGCGAATCTGGATGTGTGAATTATTCGTTACTGCTATGGGCGTACCAAGGTTGAACTGATAGTTTCGCAGCAGGGTCATCGAGTCGGTCTCCACCGGGGGGTACGTCATCATGATCCAATTGCGGGTTGCCACTGCAGCCGCCAATCTGCGACGCGCGCCGGGCAAGACCAGCGTTGTCGAAGCAGTGCTGCCGAACCACCATGTCGTTACCGAAATCGGCGCGAAGCAGGGGCGATGGCGGCATGTGCAGACCATCCTCTCTGGTGTCGGCTTTGCCGGTTTCATGGCGGAAGATGTGCTGGAACCCCTGCCGGTCGATGCCGGCAGGGTGCCGCTGCCCCCGCAACAATCGGGCCTGCCGCCCGCGCACTTCGACGAAGGCCGCGTCGACCAGACGCGCCACAGCCTGGCCGGGCCGCGCCCGCTTGGCGAAGCCGGCATGCCGCGCCGCCGGGCCAGCGATGGCCAGCAGCCAGATGCACTCTGGGCCTTCATCGATTGGGCACGCGTGGAGGACCCGGCGCACCGCCGCTGGAAACCCACGCAGACCGATACGTTCTGCAACATTTATGCCCATGATTATTGTTATGCAGCCGGCGTCTATCTGCCGCGCGTCTGGTGGATGCCGGCCGCCATCGAGGCGCTGAAATCCGGGCAACAGGTTCCAGCAGCACTGGGCGGGAGCGTGCGCGAAGAAAACGCCAACGGCCTGCACGATTGGCTGATCGATTTCGGCGCCGGCTTTGGCTGGCAGCGCACCGCCAGTGTCGAAGCCTTGCAAGCGGCAGCCAATACCGGCGCCGTTGCGGTGATCTGCGCACGGCGCACGCAGCGCAACCGATCCGGCCACATCACGGTGGTGGTGCCGGAAGGCCAGGGCCACAATGCCGGCGAAGTGAACGGCAGATTCCTGCCGCTGCAGTCGCAGGCCGGGCGCCAGAATGTCCGTCGCGGGCGATTGCATGGTCCGTGGTGGGCGAAGCTGGGGCCATTAAATTTCGACAGTTTTGTGTTCTTTTTCAATGATCGCACGTCTCGCTGGACGTGACAGGGGGCCATCATGACAACGGAATTGACTGGCAGGCTGCTCGACCTGAGCGGCGAACACCCGATTTTTGCCGCCCTGGCGCGGTTTGTCGAAAAGCTGGATGAACTGCGGGGCGACTTGCAGAATGCCGGGTTGGCATCCGGCGCCGGGCGGCGCAGCGCGCTGGCGTTGGTGCTGGCGGCGCCCGGTGATCCGGGAATCGTGGCGGCGTTCGCGCACGCTGGCCTTGGCAATGAACTGGCCGTGCTGGCCGGCCACGCCAATCGGCTGTTGACGCTGGTGGAAAGCCCGGCCGGCGGCTTCCTGCTGGAAACACTGGCGGATTATGCCAGTGGCGCTGTCGAACCGCAGCCGCTGCACTGGTCGATCCTCAACCAGGCTGGCCAGACACCGCTGCCTGGCGGCAATCTTTCGCTCGGCGGCACACTGGCGCTCACCCTGTCAGCCGACAGATCAGAGACGGCGTGGGAATATGCCGACGCACCCGGCGAGTTTCTGCTGAAAACCTGGGCCGAAGCCACGCTGAAGGCGGCCGCCGGGGTGGCGTTGCCGTTTTCTGCCGGCAAGGCTGCCGCCAGCACGACGGCCGATGCAGCCGTGGCACTGGGCTGGTTTCACGACCCCGCCGATGCCCAGCGCGGCAAGAGCCTGGCGCAGCTCTATGCCGAACGCCTGGCGCAGTTGCCCAATCCGTTCGATCTGCAGGATGTCGCCGAAGCCTTTGAAACTGGCGATCTGGTGGGGGTGCAGGCTCGCCCCAATGGCCGTGCGAAACTGTCTGTCAGCCTGACACTGGGTGTGGACCAGCAGATTGCGCAAGGGGTGCAGTTGAAGGCCGGCGCCAGCTTTTCGGCCAGTGTGAGCGTGGAAAGCGGCTATGAACTCAGCCTGCGCAAGGTGCGGCCACGCAGCGCGGGCATGCCGCATGATATCCAGCTCAAGATTTCACGGCGGCACCGGCGGGAAATTGCCAACGGGATCGGCTTTGGTGTGGAGATTGATCTGGCCGGCCTGACCGCCGCCGTGCGCACCACGCTTGCCGACAAATTGGGGCTGCTGCAGGCCGAGCTGGCCGCGATCAAGCCCTATTTGTTACCGGGCACCGCGCTGAAGACGCTGCTGGCGACCGAGTTGCAAGGCGCCGCGGCCGGCATATTGGGCACTGGCGCTGCGGCCACGGCACTGGCGGCCGATCTGGATGCCGCGATCAATCGGCAGGATCCGGCTGCGGTGGAAGCTTGGCTGGCGGATCAATTGGCTGGTCTGCTGGATCGCGGCGCCGTGCTCGGCAATGATACGGCCAGCAAGCTGGTCGATGCAGCCTTGGCATTGGCGCCGGCCCCGCTGCAAGCGCTGCTGAACAAGCAAGGCGTCAAGGCAAAGGCCAAAGCCGAGCTGACCAAATTGGTGAACGCGCTGCGCACCAAGGCCGAAGCGGCGGTGAACGGCCTTGCCGATCCGGCGCTGACGGCATTGGAGAATGCGCTGACGGCGGCCGGAGAGGCCTTGTCTGGCGGCGCAAGCAGGGCCGACAAGGCCTTTGCCGGCCTGCGCAAGCTGGCGGGTCGTATCGACGCCCTCGCCGCCAGGATCGTCACCAAGCTCGAAAATCCGCTGCGTACCCGCATCAGCCTCGATCTGAAGTTGGCCGCGCGGGATTGGCAGGAAAGCCGCCTCTCGGTGTCCGGCCGCTTCACCCGCGTCGATGACACGACCGCCCGGCTTTATCGCGATCTGATGGCCGGCAACTGGCAGACGCTCGTTCGCCTGTTCGAAACCGGCATGCCGGGCTTTTTGCTGGATGCCGGCGACAGCCGCATCGCATTGCGGGCCGGCGGTGAAAACAGCCTGGATTTCGGCCTGGTGATGTTCGGCTTTGGCGCAGCGGTGTCCGCGAAGAGCCTGTTCGACGCCGAGATTGTCGTGGACGGCAATGGCAATGTGCAACTGCTCAGCGAGGCCGAAGCCGATATCGCCGGCTCCCTGTTCGGGCAGCGCAAGGCGGTGGCATTCGGCCATACGCTAGCGCTGGCCGGCCAGATCGGCGCCAGCCAGATCGACACGGCTGGCAGCAGCATCGCCCTCACCGCCGAATATCGCGATGGCAAGCTGCGCCGGAACGAGGCCGAGGACTTCATCGCCGGTTTGAAGCCACTTGGGGTCGCGTTAGCGTCCGCCGAGGCTATCGCCCTGTCCGCCAGCTTCGGCAACGGCAGCAATGCGGCGATCAATGGCGCCATCAGCGCCAGTCTTAAGCTGGACGGCGCGCAGGTGGCGCAGTTGCTGGCCATCGGGAAGGCGTGCGGCCCGACCGGCGCGATGCGCAGCGTAATCTTCCACCACATGGTCGAAGCGGTGCAGGCGGTCGGGTTCAACGAGCGCCGCCTGCGCGCCGTCACGCGTGTGCTCCGCTTTGTCCATGACGAAAGCGGGGACGCACGCCAGGATGCGCCGGCGATATCGCACAGTTGGCTGGCCTTCATCACAAGCCAACGCCTGGCCACCCCGCGCGATTTCGACAAGTGGCTTACCACGCAAAAACGCTTCCCACATGGCGGCGAAGATTTCTTCCCCAGCGACTTCAACAGCGAACGCAGCAATGCCGCCGCGGCCGGGCGGTTGTTGGTGACGGCCGCAGGCTGGCCCAACGCGCTGTTTGCGCTGGCCGGCGTGGGCGATGCCCTGAACCTGCCGGGATTGACGCTGCCGGAACGGCGGGACATGGCGCGCGCGCGCACCGCCAGCTTCGTTCGGTTGCTGGAACCCTTCATGTCGGTGGGTGGGCCGATCGATGAGATCTTCAAACAGAGAGTCGCCCGCCGCAGCCTGCTGCTGTTCATCGCCTTGCGCAGCGCGCTCGCCGAGCAAGGCCAGGCACCGCAACTGCTGGTGTCGCTGCAACCCGAAGCCACGGGCGACCCGCTGCTGCTTGCGGTTGCGTGAGGGTTAGCGCGCCAGCAGCCGCTTCGCCACATCGGCGTCCACCGCCGGCACGCTGCGCCAGTGTCCCGTTGCCGGATCGCGGCTGCTGACCGGCTGCGCCATCAGCAGGCTGTTGGCAATGGCTTCCTCGGTGGCGTCGGCCACCGCGACGAACAGTGGCGAAATATTGTCATTGCCCACATCTGGCGCCGCGGCGGTTGCGGCGCGGCGTTCGGGGGTGCGGCGCACGGCTTCGTGCACCGAAAAGGCGATGGCGTAATCGCCTGATCCGTTCGAGAATGCGGATCCGGTGCGGGCCAGGCCCACCATCGCCCGCGCCGCCAGCCGCTCCAGGTTGCGGTCCGACAGCGGTGCATCGGTGGCGACCACGATCATGATCGAACCATCGGCGCTGGGTGGTCTTGCAGCAGGTGGCGGCGGGATCGGCACACCGCTTAAGATCAGCCGGCCGCCATAATTGCTCTGCACCAGCACGCCCACCGTGAAGCCCTGCGGCGTGACGCGGGACGACGTGCCGATGCCGCCCTTGTACCCGAACGCGATCGTGCCGCGCCCGGCGCCCACCGCACCTTCCTGCACGGGGCCGGCCGTCGCCGCTGCAATCGCCCGGCGCGCATCGGTTATGGTCACGGCGCGGGCGCGAATATCGTTCAGCCCGCCATCGTTGGTTTCCCCCACCACCGCATTCACCGATCGCACGGCTTCGTTGCCCGGCTGGGCCAGCGTGTGTTCGATGATCGCGGCGGCGGCTTCCGGCACATTCAGCGTGTTGGTCAGCAGGATCGGCGTCTCGATCTCGCCCAGTTCGCGCACCTGGCTCAGGCCCATCAGCTTGCCGAAGCCGTTGGCGACGAAAATCCCCGCCGGCACCTTGCCGGCAAAGATATTGCCCCCATGCGGCAGGATCGCGGTCACGCCGGTGCGGATTGTATCACCCCTGTCGATCGTCACCTGCCCGACCGCCACGCCGGGCACATCGGTAATGGCGTTCAGCGGCCCCGTCGGCAACGGCCCCGGCGCAAGGCCCAGCGCGCGGGCGCGTTCGGCCAGAGCTGGCGTCGCAAACAAGAGGACGGAAATTGTGAGGAGCAAGCGCATCGATGCATCATGACGCGCTGCGTTCAAAAATAAAGTGCCGCCCGGCAAGGAGGGATAACCTGCCGGGCGACACCATCCGGGTGCGTTCGAGGGGGCGGGAGAACGCACCGGAGCTGGGAAACCTTAGGGGCCTTGGCGCCGGCGGCGCGCCGATGGGGGAACTGGCGCTGCCTGCGGGCCGGTTCAGCGGGTGGGGGCGGCCCCGGCCACCACCCGCCGTCGTTCGGATCAGCCGGCCTGCTTGCCCGACGCAACCGCTGCCATGGTGGCGTTGCGGGTGGCCCGCAGCGTCTCGTGATAGCAGCGATTGGCCGCGGCCGTGGCGAACGGATCCTGCTGGCCATTGCTGCAAACGGTGCGCGCCGCGATGCGCAGGCGGGTTTCCAACTGGGCCTGGCCGGCCTTGGAACCAAGATTCAGATCGGAATGAAACACCCGCGCCGTGCGGTCGCCTTCGGCATTGACGCCATACGCGATCGGCGACTTGAGCTGGGAGGCCGCGGCCGGGGCGGTGGCGGCGCCGACACACAGGCCAGCGAACAGCAGCGTGCCAGCCAGGCCGGCGAGATTGCGCGAGAAATTCCGGGTTGAAGCGAACATGATGGGGGACCTTCCTTCGTTGTTCGGCTTGCCAGACCATCCGGCTGCCGATGTCCCATGCATTGCAACCCCCGTGCCAACTGCCACCAAAAATCATGTTTTTCGTAATATCAATGGCTTGGTGCGCCAACTGTATTACTCAATAATGACACGCATGTTCATCGATGCGAACTATTGGTATATTTTCCCATCTATCGGCACACATTGCGCTCAGCTATTTCGCCTGGCACGGCCTTAGCGGGTTGGCAGCAATCCCTTGTCGGTGCATAGGATAAACCGTTGCCATGCTTACCCAAAGATCTCGTTATGCGTTACGCGCGCTCATCTTCATCGCCCGGTCCGGCGGGGTGGCGCCGGTGCCGATTTCGGCGATTGCCGCCGATCAGAAATTGCCGCGCAAATTTCTCGAAGCCATTTTGCTCGATCTGAAGAATGGCGGCCTCGTCAACAGCTATCGCGGCAAGATGGGCGGCTATCGCCTGGCGCGCCCGGCCGGGCAGATCAGTTTCGGCGAGATCATCCGCCAGATCGAAGGCCCGCTGGCCCTGGTGCCGTGCGTGTCGCTATCGGCCTATCAGCGCTGCGTCGATTGTTTCGAGGAACAGACCTGCGTGATCCGCAAGGTGATGCTGGTGGTGCGCGAACAGACCGCCAATATCCTGGATCATACCACGCTGGCCGACCTGTCGCTGGAGCGCCAGGCGGCCTGACCCTATTGCGGCGGTCGCCGCAGCCGTAGCCGCCGGCCGTCCGGCGTTGCCAGCAGCGCCTCGCCAGCTTCGGTGAACACCAGTTGCCTGACATCCACCAGCGCCGCCACAAAGCGCTGCTCCACCGCCATCACCGATGCGGCACAGCCCATCTGGGTCGATGCGACGGGTCCAAGCTTCAGCGTGCGGCCCTCCTGCTGCCAGTCCCCCGTGAAGCGGTTGCAGCCGCTGTTGCCCGTCACCTGGCTGGTGCCGTGATCGCCGCCATCAAACCGCAGCGTGATCGCCGGGGTCGGCGCGCCGCCGCCATTCAGATCCGCGAGCACCCAGTCGCCCTCCAGACTGCCGGCGATCACCGGCGGCTGGCCCGACATGGCCTGTTTCAACTGGTCACGCTGTGCCCGGCAGCCAGGCAGCAGGGCCAGCGCCAGCAAGGCGAGGGGAATGATCGGCTTCATGCCCTTATCTGTGCGCAAGCAATGCTGCACTGGCAAGATCGGTCGCCAGTTCCCGCATTGCCGATTGGTCGACCAGGATGGCGCCGTCGGCTGGCCGATCGAGATCGAGAATCAGCATGATGGTCAGCGCCATCAGCACGAACAGCACACCAGACGCCAGCCGGTGGCGATGGCCATGCGCGGCCAGCACATAGCCGAGCAGGAAGCAGGCGACACTGGCAAAGATCACCAGCAACATCATCACCTCACCGGGCACCCGCGCTGCCACGGCCTTTTCGCGCGCGGTACCGGTATCGAGCACGCTGTTCACCGCCGCGATCAGGCTGGCGGCACGGGCGCCGTCCAGATCGGCCTGCGCCAGCGCTGCCCTGCGCCACACCTGATCACGCAGCCGCGCCGCGGTGGCGAGCTTTGCGGTCTCGCCGGGCAGCGGGCTGGTCTGGCGCACCTGCGCATAATCACCGAGTGCCCGTTGCAGCACCGGGCCGTGCGGCGCCGGGACCAGCCCGGCGCGCAGCCAGGCCGTTCCGATGTCGTTCGCCTCCTGCACGACCAGTTGCCGGCGCTCATCATAACGGTTCAGCGCCATCGAGAAGGTGAAACCGAGCAGCAGCGCGAGCACCAGCAGCGCGGTAGACAGCACCTGGCTTTCATCCGCCGCCGATCCGCTGCCGCCAAAGCGCCGGTGAATACGAAAGCCCACTTCGGCTGCGATGAAAAACACCGTCACCAGCACCGCTGGGACCGCGGCCAGCGGCACTGCGTCCAGCCAGGCGGCCAAGCTGGTAATCAAGCGCGGCCCTTGCGCAATTCGTCGCGGATTTCCATCAGCAACGCTTCTGATGGTGTCGGCGGTGGCGGCGCTGCGGGCACTTCGGGCACCGGCGGTTTGGCGGTCATCCGGTTGGCGGCCTTCACCATCAGGAAGATCACCCAGGCGACAATCAGGAAATTCAGCAGCGCCGTGAGGAACTTGCCATAGCCAAACAGCGCAACACCGGCCTTCTTCAAGGCTTCATAATCGGCCGGGCTGCCGGTATAATCGGCCGGGATGGTCCCCAGCACCACGAACAGCCCGGCAAAATCGATGCCACCGGTGACGAGGCCGATGATCGGCATCACCAGATCTTCGGTGAAGCTGGTGACGATGGTGCCGAACGCGGCGCCGATGATCACCGCCACCGCCAGATCAAGCACGTTGCCACGGGCGATGAAGGCCTTGAATTCCTGCAGCACGGCGCTGCCCCCCTCTTGAAAAATCCAACAACGCACTATCTTCAGACAGGCGTATCATACTTTGGCGATACCGGCCGCCCAGCGCAAGCCGGCGTAACGACGGAGACATATGTGAGCCTTTCCAGCATCCGACGTCCTGCTGCCTTGGCCGTGATGGCCGGCTCCGCCCTGCTGTTGTCCGGCTGCGGCGTGAACAGCATTCCCGCCCAGGAAGAGGCGGTGAAGGCACGCTGGGCCGATGTGGAAAACCAGTATCAGCGCCGCGCCGATCTGATTCCCAATCTGGTCGCCACCGTGAAGGGCTTTGCCGCACAGGAACAGGACGTGCTGGAAAGCGTGACCCGCGCCCGCGCCAGCGCCACCCAGGTGACGGTTGACCCGACCAAGCTTTCCGATCCGGCGCAGCTGGCCGCGTTCGAGCAGGCGCAGGGCGCGCTCGGCCAGTCGCTCGGCCGCCTGCTCGTGACGGTGGAAAAATATCCGGAACTGAAATCCAACGAGAATTTCCTGCAGCTGCAGAGCCAGCTCGAAGGCACCGAAAACCGCATCGCCGTGGCCCGCCGCGATTACAACGGCGCCGTGCAGCTTTATAATACCGAAATCCGCACCTTCCCCAGCCTGATCGCCGCCAAGGTGATTTATGGCGCCGAGCCAATCGCGCCGTTCAAGGCCACTACTGTGAATGCCGAAACCGCGCCGGCCGTGAATTTCTGACCCGGCGTGCCGGGGAGATTTCATGATGGAGCATGACCGCCAGATGCGGCGGATGGGCCTGATCGCCATCCTGCTTGTTGTCGTGCTGGCCGTGCTGCAAATTGCGGCGCCGGCCTTTGCCCAGACGGCGGCTGGCCCCGGCTTTCCGCCGCTCACCGGCCGCGTCACCGATGCGGCCGGTGTGTTGCCGGCCGATGTCGCCGCTGCGCTGGAATCCCGGTTGAAGACGCTGGAGGACAGCACCGGCACCCAGTTGGTGGTGGCAACGGTGCCCGATCTTCAAGGCTATGAGATCGACGAATATGGCTATCAGCTCGGCCGGGCCTGGGGCATCGGCCAGAAGGACCGCAACACCGGCGCGATTCTGCTGGTGGCGCCAGCGCAGCGCAAGTTGCGCATCGAGGTCGGCTATGGCCTGGAAGGCACGCTGACCGATGCGATGTCCAGCCAGATCATCCGCCGCACGATCGTGCCCCGCTTCAAGGCCGGGGACATGGCCGGCGGCATCGTGGCCGGCGCCGATGAATTGATCCAGTTGCTGCAATTGCCGCCCGATCAACAGGCACTGGCTGCCGCCAACGCCGCGCAAACCCAAGGCAATGGCGATGATAGCCCTGGCCTGGGCGCGCTGGTGTGGTTGATCATCATCATCGTCTGGATGTTCCTGGCATCGCGGCCCGGCAAGCGAGGCCGCAGGCGCGGCCCGGTTACCGTGTGGGGGCCAGGTATCGGCGGCAGTTGGGGTGGCGGCGGGTTCGGCGGTGGTGGCGGCGGTGGTGGCGGCTTTTCGGGCGGCGGCGGCAGCTTCGGCGGCGGCGGCGCATCAGGAGGCTGGTGATGCTGTTCAACGATGCCGATCGCGCCCGCATCGCCCGCGCCATAACCGATGCCGAAGCCACCACATCCGGCGAGATCGTGGCGATCGTCAACACCCGCCCGCACCGCTACACCGCCACAATCCTGGCTACCGCCGTGCTGGCGGCGTTCGTGCTGCCGTTCGGCGCGGTGCTGGCCGGCTGGACGCCATCGGCGCTGATCCCGGATTGGGATGTGCTGGATGCCGCCACGCGCGAACGCCACGCCATCGAGGCTTATGTGGCGGTGCAGGCTGGCGTGTTCGTCGCCGCGCTGGCGCTGGTTGCGTTGTTGCGGCTCGATCGCATCCTGACGCCGGCACCGCTGCGCCGCGACCGCGTGCACCACGCCGCCATGATCCAGTTCCGCGCCCGCGGCCTGACCGCCACACAGGGGCGCACCGGGCTGCTGCTCTATGTCGATGAACCCGAACATGTCGCCGAAGTGATTGCCGATGAAGGCGTGTTCGCACTGGTGTGCGCCGACGAATGGGCCGACACCATCGCGGCGCTGATCGACGGCATCAAATCCGGCCGCGCCGCCGACGGCATGGTCGCCGCCATCACCCGCGCCGGCGCCGTCCTGTCCCGCCACCTGCCGCCCGGCCCCGACAATGTGAACGAACTGCCTGACACGCTGATCGAGCTGTAAAGCTTGCTCCCTCCCTTCAAGGGAGGGCGAGAGACGAGCCGCAGGCGAGGCCCGGGGTGGGTGCAATATGTGGCCACAGGCAGGATCACCCACCCCGCTCGGCTGGCGCCGAGTCGCCCTCCCTTGAAGGGAGGGAGCCGGGTCGATTCAATCTAACCTTACCGCTCCGCCCCCAACCGCAACGCCGCTAATGTCGTGGCCAGTGCCGCCATGTTCGCCGTCGGTTGCCGCAGTCCCGCCGCCGTCACCTGCAGCGCCAGCGCTGCGTTGCCGCGGCCCAGCGCCGCCAGCACCGGCACCGTTGCCAGCCGCGCCACATCCAGCCCTGGCGGCCCTTGCAGCCGCGCCGTGATGATCGCCGGCAGGGCGGCATGATCGGGCGCATGGCTTGCCAGCCACACTGCTGCAGCGCTGCCCAGCGGCCCCGTCACGCCGGGGTGATCCGCCAGCCCGTCGATCAGCCACAGCACGCGCGGCGCGGTCATCCTGGCAAGGGCCTGGCCCGGCGCGTCCAGGCTGGCCAGCGCCGCCAGCAGCGTCGCGCGGCCAAGGCCTTCGCAATCATCGTCGGCCAGGTCCGCCGCGCCATCCTGCTCCAGCCAGCCGGCGAGCAGATTGATCCCCGCCACCTTCAGATCGGCACCCTGCCGGCCGCGCCCGGCGAGCAGGGCGCGCACCAGCGGGGTGCGGTGGCTGCGGTCCGCATCGGCATGATCGGCCAGCCGCGCCAGCAGCGCCGGCACCGGCTCGATGGTCATGTCGGGATGCCAGGGCAGCATCGCGGCGGTGCCAGTCGCCTCGCGAAACGCTGCCCACACCCGCCACGCCGCCGGCGGGGTGATCACCGGTTCCGGTTCGCCCAGCATGTTGAACCGCGCCGGCAGATAGGGCATCCCGTGCGGCATGCGCCGGCCGGGGCCGATCACCAGCAACTGGCATTCATCCCAGGGATCGAATTCGCCGGCCGGCGGCAGCAGCGCGGTCGTCGCCCAGCCGGTGATGCGCGCCGCCTGTTCGGGCGGGCCAGTGCCCGACAGCACCGTGGCGAGCGTCGGCAGCACATCGGCCATTTCCGGCACGATCACGATGCGGTTGCGCCAGGCCAGGCCGATATCCTCCCAGCCTTGTCGCAGCGGCAACGGCGGCAGCACCGGCGGAATCAGCAGCGGGCTGCGACCGAAATTGCGGCTGCCATCGGGCGCCGGCAGCACCGGCAACAGTCGTTCGGCACGGCCATCGATGGTGGCCAGCATGTCGGCCGGGATGATCACGCCATGCGCCTGCGGCAGCGCGCCCGGCCCGATCGCACCGCCCCCGGCCGCGCGCAGCAACAGCGCCGCCCCATCGCCCAGCGGCAGCAGCGCCATGATCGGCGCTTCGCCGCTGTCCGCCCAATGCGCCAATGATGCCAGTATCTCGTCCAGCCGCCGCGCCTGCGCGATGGTCAGCACCGGCGCCGGGCTGGCGGTGAGCATTTGCCACGGCGCGTCGGGCACGGCCGGCCCCAGCACCAGCGCCGTCAGGCTCGCCAAGGGCGGGATCATGGCGCCAGCAACAGGCCGGTCAAGGCGATCGCCGTCAGGTTGATCGCCAGCACCGCCCACAACATCCAGTCCGGCACGCGCCGCGCTGCCTTGGCCTCGTGCGCTGCCAGCGCGGCGGTGATCGCCGGCGCCACAATGGCCGGAATCCGCGCCGCCAGATGCGGCTCCAGCGCATCGATCACCGCGCCGGCCAGCCGTTCTGCGGATTGGCGCAGTTCGGCCTGGGTGGCGCTGTTGGCTTCGCTGGCGATGGCGGCGGCGATCTTGCCGGTGAGCGGATGGGCCTGGCCGTCGGGCTGCACTTGCGTCAGTTCCGCCACCACAAAGCTCAGCAGTTCGCGGCGCAACCGCGCCAGCTCCGCTTGCTGATCATCCTGGGTGTTGAACGCCATGGCCCTTCCCGTATCCTAAGGTGCCACTTAATGTCATTTCGTTCTTAAAGACAATATTGCGGGAACGTTAACGCCAACCAGGCGCCGCCGCGCCCACGCTATGCGGATTGGCCAGAAAAGCCCGCGCAAACAACAGCGCCGGGTGCACCCGGGCCATCGCGCCTGCCATCAGGCCGCCGCAGACGGGCGCCCTGCAATCCGTTGCCGCCACGCCGGCAACCACACCAGGCCATCCGGCATCGGCTGCCCGACCTGATCGCCGAATTCCACGAAGCAGAACAGCAATATATCGGCCAGCGTGAAGCGATCCCCGCACACGAAATCGCCGCTCATCAGCGCATCCAGCCAGCGCAGCTTGTCGGCTGCAATGGCCTTCAACTCCGCACCGCCAGCTTCCGACACCAGCTTCATCCGCGGCGCGAACATCCGCCGGCCCTCAGTGGCCCGAAACCCATTGGCCATCGGTTCAACATAGCCCAGATCGATGCGCCGCACCCACATCCGCGTCTGTGCGCGCTCCGTGGCCGTCGTGCCGATGATCGGCGGGCTCGGCTGCACTTCCTCCAGATACTCGGCAATCGCGGTGATTTCGGCCACGATGCTGCCATCGTCCAGTTCCAGCGCCGGCGTATTGCCGCTGGGGTTGCGCGCCACATAATCGCTCTGGCGGTTGGCGCCGGCCATGATGTCCACGGTCACCGCATCCAGCGAGATGCCCTTTTCCGCTGCTGCCATCCGCACCACGCGCGGATTCGGGCCGATACTGTCGTAAAGCCGCATGATCTTGTCCCCTGCTATGGTCCCCGATGCAAAGGCATGAGCGCGCCGCGCCGCAGCGTCAAGTGGCGCCGACTCACGTCCGTTTGGCCGCCCCGGCAGCCAGTTCGGCGATGATGCGCGCCTGCTCATCCTTGCCGATTGTCCAGCCGCGCGCCAGCCAGGCCGCCGTCAGCGCCGTCACGATCGGCGGCACCAGGAACAGCAGCACCAGGCCATCGATGGCGTCGGCCGTGTTCGCCGACCCCAATTTGGCATCGAAGCCAACCATATCGAGCACGATATACGCCAATCCGACGGGGATCGCATACCCAAGCTTCTGCACGCCCACCAGCACCGCATAATATAGCCCGGCCTGGCTGCTGCCGGTGGCCAGCGTTTCGGCATCGGTCACATCGGCCAGCATCGCGCGCACCAGGAAGGCCGGCGCCACCGCCGGCAGCCCGGCCAGCAACATGCCGGCACCCGCCAGCCAGAAATTCTGGCTGGGCGCCAACACCAGGCAGGCATGCAGCACTGCATAGCTGCCAATCGCCCAGGCCACCGCCATATGTTTCGACGTGCGCCGCGCCACCCAGCCCCACAACGGCGCGCCGATCAGCCCGGCCGAGAAATAGAACAACAGCAGCAGCCGCGCCTCCGTCACGCTGAACCCGCGCGCCGCCTCGAAAAAGAAGATCAGCAACGCGCCGCCAAAGCCCGGCGGCAGCGACGCGAACAGATCGATCAGCAGCAGCCGGCGCAGCAGCGGGCGTTTCAATGCCTTCACGATATCGGCCCAGCCATGGGGATGCTGGTGCACGGATTTCTTTTCCGGCACGCCCAGCATGATCGCCGCGAATGTAGGCACCACCAGCAGCAGCAGCACCCAGCCCATGGCATGCACGCCCAGCGACGCGGACGGCTCCCAGCCGAAGCGCGGCGCCAGCGCATTGGCGAGCGGCGGCACGGCCAGCAGGCTGATCAACGCCAGCATGTTGCCGGCCTGCCACCAGCCGAAGATGCGGCTGCGTTCATGATAATCGGTCGAAAGCGCCTGCCCCCAACTGGTGTGCGCCACCTGCGCTGCGGAAAATCCGGTGTAGAGCAGCAGCAACCCGGCAAAGGCCAGCAGCGGCGTGATCCCGGGGCTGGCAAAAAACACCATGGCCAGCCCCAGCGCCATCGCAAAGGCACCGCCAAACAACCACGGCTTGAAGCGGCCAAAGCGCGTTTCGGTGCGATCGATCCAATGCCCGAACGCCACATCGATCGGCAGATCGATCCAGCGCACCGCGGAGAACAAGATGCCCACCATCGCCAGATCCAGCCCCAGCGTGCCGGCATAATAAGGCGGCAAATACACCACCAACGGCAACCCCACGCCGGTCAGCGGCAAGCAGGGCGCCGCAAAGGCAGCGAGTGTCCGGCGTTTCAACAGCATCATGGTCCCTCCCCAGGGCCTCCCACAATAAGCTGCGCAGCGCGCGCAGTGCAAGGCTGCACACACCCAGCAAATTTATGCCATCCTGCAAGAAGTCATAGAAACTCTTGACAGAAAAATTACATGGCTCCAAAATATATTTTTAGCTAGGGAACTTTGGTCGTTCTCCACTCTCATCACTGTCATTAACCTCTTACCATGTAATTAAAAACTGCGAATGCCGTACTGGCCAACAATCATTATGTAATCATTTTATGCATAATGTGGAGTTGACTTTTTATAATCTTTAGCTTCCTATAGATCCGTGCCGCCTCAGCCTTTATCCTCAGTCCGAAAAAATGCGGACATTTTAACCGGCCCGTCTGTTTTCGTGGAGCGCCCACAGCTTGCGATTCTCGTTATGCGCGTAATCAGTTTATGGTCGTCCATTGACAGCAATCTGGCTCAAATGCTTTCAAGCTTCCTTAAAGCAGATTTTGCAGTCGGCGCTGCTATGTACGCATCGCTGTCGAGCGGCGAATCGAAGCGGGCAGCCCTACTTGGCGCAGCGCGTCAAGCACTATCACCGAACGACTTTGATCTATTAAATGCCGTGTTGAAGGTTTCGAAAGCCTCGAGGTTAAGACGAAACGAATTTGCGCATCATGTTTGGGGAATATCTCCGCAATTGGTAGATGCTTTGCTGCTAATACATCCGATAAATTTAATGCAATACAACGTTGCATTACGCGAGCGTTCCGAAAAAATGAGGCCATCTTTGATTTCAGCCATACAAGGTCCAATGAAAATGGAGCTTCCGCCATTTCCAAGATTAGATACCAAAAGAATATATGTATTTAAGGACAAAGATCTTTTGGAGGACGTGGAAATGGCCCAACAGTCTCTCAGCAATATTTGTTTGTTATCAACTGCTTTTTCTATAGATAATCCATATGATGAAATACGCCAGATATTGATGAACAACCCTTCAATCGCGCAATCTCTCTCAAATTAGTTAAAGTGATTAGTTTTGAAAATCTCGCTATACTTGATTCTCTATTGCAGTGCGGTTGAACGGCTATAGCACCAACTCTAGCACCGTATAAAAATATTTTCGTTAACATATTTTTGGATAATAGCCTTAAACGTGGTTCATAAGTGACGAAGTAAATCGAAAACATTCATTTCGTTCTCAAGCCCCACCCTTCCGCCGCGCCGCAAACACCCGCAACGCATGCTCCAGCCGCCCCAGCACCTCGCCATGGATCGCCGGCGTTGCTGCCGCAATGCCGTGGATCAGCGGCGAGGGCCGGTTGAAGGCCAGCGGCGCGCCATGGCGGTCGGTCAGCACGCCGCCGGCTTCGGACAGGATCAGCGAGCTCGCCGCCACGTCCCATTCGGCGATGCTGCGGCCTTCCAGCCAGGCATCGGCTTCGTCGGCGGCCAGCATTGCCATGCGCAGCGCCAGGCTGTTCGGCTTGGCGACGATGCTGCCGGGCCAGGGGCTGGGCCAATAACTCGCCGACAAATTCGCCGCGTCGATCGGCAGGCGCACGCCGGCCAAGCTGGGCAGGCCCGATACCCGCAACCGCCGCCCGTTCAGGGTCGCGCCGGCGCCGCGACTGGCGGCATAGAGGCGTTTTTGTGCCGGCGCAGCGAGCACGGCGACCGTGACCACGCCATCTTCCACCAGCGCCACCGACACCGCCCAGCCGGTGCGGCCGCGCAGATAATCGCGGGTGCCATCGATGGGATCGACCACCCACACCCGCCGCTTGGCCAGGCGCCGATCTTCGTCGATGGTTTCTTCCGACAGCCAGCCGTCGCCGGGCCGCGCCGTCGCGATGCTGCCGCGCAGATATTCGTTCACCGCCAGATCGACATCGCACACCGGGCTGCCGTCGGCCTTGTTCCACCGCGCCGGGCTGGCGCCGAACTGTGCCATCGCGATGCGGCCGGCATTGCCCGCAATCTCGGCGGCGAGCGCCACATCCGCCGAGCGGTCAGTCATGACGTGCGCAGATCAACTTCCGGCCACGGTCATGCCGTCCACCCGCAGCGTCGGCGCGTTGCTGGCGTGGCGGAAGTGCAGATCATTGGCGGCGGCCAGATTGGCAAACATCGCCACCAGATTGCCGGCGATGGTGATTTCCGCCACCGGCTGGGTGATCTCGCCATTTTCGATGAGGAAGCCGCTGGCACCGCGGCTGTAATCGCCGGTCAGGCCATTCACACCCATGCCGATCAGCTCGGTGACATACACGCCGCGCTTGATGTCGGCGATCAGTTCAGCCGGGGTGGCGGTGCCGCCTTCCAGATGCATGTTGCTGGGGCCGGCGCCGGGCGGCCCCGACGTGCCGCGGCTGGCGTGGCCGGTCGGCGCCAGGCCCAGCTGGCGGGCGGAAGCCGAATCCATCAGCCAATTGTGCAGCACGCCATGATCAATGATTGCGGTGCGCTGCGCGGGCAGGCCTTCGCCATCGAACGCCCGGCTGCGCAGGCCGCGCGGACGCAGCGGATCATCGATGATGCTGAGGGTTGAGGGCAAGATGGCCTGGCCGAGCTTGTCCTTCAGGAAACTGGTGCCGCGCGCAATCGCGCTGCCGGTGATGGCGCCAACCAGATGCCCGAGCAGCGACGCCGACACGCGCGGATCGAACACCACCGGCATGGCGGCAGACGCCAGCTTGATCGGGTGCAGGCGCTTCACCGCGCGTTCGCCGGCGCGGCGGCCGATTTCTTCTGCGGATTCCAGATCCGCCAGATAGCGCGCGCTGTGCCAGGCATAGTCGCGCTGCATGTCGCTGCCGGTGCCGGCGAGCACGGAGGCGGACAGGCCGTGGCTGGTCGAGCGCTTGCCGCCGCGAAAGCCGGTGGAGGTGGCAAGTGCGGTAACCACCAGGCCAGCCGAGGCACCACCGCCTTCGCTGTTGGTGACGCCGGCCACCGCGCGCGCCGCATCCTCGGCGGCGAGGGCGCGGTCCTTCAGTTCGGCGGCGCTGATTTCGGTGCCATCATGGATATCGAGATCGGGCAGCGCGCCGCGGGCGAGCAGTTCCTCGGGCGCAAGCCCGGCATAAGGGTCTTCGGGCGCCAGGCGCGCCATGGCGACGGCCCGCTCGGCCGCTTCGCGCAGGGCAGCGATGGTGAGATCGGAGGAGGAGACGCTGGCCGAACGGCGGCCGACGAACACCCGGATGCCGACTTCCTCGCCTTCGGCACGGCCGATATCCTCCAGCTTGCCGAGTCGGACGGAAACCGAGGTGGCGCCATCGCCGACATACATGGCATCGGCCGCATCGGCGCCAGCAGTGCGCGCCGCCGCCAGGGCGGCATCGAGACGGTTCAGGGCATCATCGGGATTGAGCATCCCCCTGAGATAGGCAGTGGTCGCGGGACTGTCACGGCCTATTCACGTGCGGCAATGTGGCTGTTGTGCGAGAGGAGGCTGTGTCAGGTGCTGGCGCCGGGTAGGCCAGCCGGCAGCCTGCAGACAAGCGCGGGGCTGGGTCCAACCCGGTCCAGCCCCGTAGCTCATCCCCCAGAAAATTCAGGCGAGCCCGACCGCCGCACACGCCGCGACCCACAAGGCGCCGGCCGCGCGGTTGCTGCGGAACAATCCCAACGCGATGCCGGGATCGATATGGCCAAGCCTGGCCACCTGCCACCCGAGATGGGCCACCAATGGCGCAAGTGCGGCCACCGCGAACCACTGGCCGGACACCATGACCAGCGCGGCGCCCCACAGGATCACGCAAATCGCGTAGAAGATCGCCACCCCGGCCCGCGTGGCGCTGCCGAGCCGGCGCGCCGAGCTCTTGATGCCGGCCAGCGCGTCATCCTCCAGATCCTGCAGGGCGTAGATCGTATCATAGCCCAGCGTCCAGGCGATGCCGCCAGCCCACAACAGCCCCATGGCAACAGAAGGTTCGGCCACCGCCACCCAGCCAACCAGCGCGCCCCAGTTGAAGGTAAGGCCCAGCCAGGCCTGCGGCCACCAGGTGATGCGCTTCATGAACGGATAGGCCGCGACCGGGATCAGGCTGACCAGCGCCACCGCCTGCGCCAAGGGCCGCAGTTGCAGCAAAACAACCAAGCCAATCAGGGACAAGGCCACCGCGAACGCCAGCGCCGCCTTGACGCTGATGCGCCCCGACGCCACCGGTCGATCCCGGGTGCGTTCCACCTGGGCATCGAGATCGCGATCGACGATATCGTTCCACACGCAGCCGGCACCGCGCATGGCGATGCTGCCGATACCGAACCAGGCAATCAATTGAGGGGCTTGTGCGATCCCGCCGGACAGCGCCAGGCCGGCAAGGCACGGCCAGAACAGCAGCCAGGTGCCCGCCGGCCGATCGAGCCGCGCCAGCCGGGCATAAAGCTGCGCGCGCGGCGGCAGCCAGTCGATCCAGCCCTTCACGGCATCGGGCGTTGCGTTGGCAGAGGCAGGCGGCGTAACCACGGTGCCATGAACGGAGATGCGCCCAGCTTGTCAACCACACCGCGCCTTTATGTGGCGGAGCCGCTGACGGCCGGCGGGATGGTGACGCTGGCGGGCGGCCAGGCGCATTATCTGGGCAGCGTGATGCGCCGCCAGCCGGGGGACATGGTGCGGCTGTTCAACGGCCGTGATGGCGAATGGGCGGCCGCAGTGACTGACGTGGCCAAGCGATCGCTGTCGCTGCAGCTCGATCGGCAGACATTGCCGCAGGAGGTTGCCGCCGATCTATGGCTGGTCGCTGCCCCTTTGAAGAAAGGCCGCATCGACTGGCTGGCGGAAAAGGCCTGCGAACTGGGCGTCGCGCGGCTGGTGCTGGTGACGACGCAGCGCACGGTGGTCGACAAGGTGAATCTGGAGCGGTTGCAGGCCCACATGATCGAGGCGGCCGAACAATGCGGCCGCACTGGTGTGCCGGATATCGCCGCACCCGTATCGCTTGACCGCCTGCTGCGCGACTGGCCAGCGGAACGCGCGTTGATCTTTGCCGATGAAACCGGCGGCGCGCCTTTGGCTGCGGCCAGCGCGCCGGCGCCGGCGGCAATCCTGATCGGCCCGGAAGGCGGTTTCACGCCATCGGAACGCGCCGCCATCCGCGCTTGCCCACAAGCGGTGCCGGTCAGCCTGGGGCCGCGCATCCTGCGCGCCGATACGGCCGCCGTTGCCGCCGTCGCGGTCTGGCAAGCGACTCAGGGCCGTTGATCAACGCTTGCGCGCGCGGGCATGGGCTTCGGCGCGCTGCAGCAACGCATCGAGATCGTCGGGCGCCACGTCGAACGCCTCGCCCATGTCGGCGAGCGCCTTGTCCATGTCTTCACGGTGGAACAGCGGCGCCACCGCCGGCGCTGGCCGGTGCGGGTAGCTGTGGCCCGAAATGCGGTGCCAGGCCCAGGCCGCCAGCACCAGCGCCAGCGAATTCAGGCCCACGGGCAACAACGGAAACCACAGCCCGGCGGCATCCAGCAAGGGCGTGCCCAGCACCACCGTGAGCGCCATCGCGCCGCCGGGGGGATGCAGGCAGCGCAGCACGCTCATGACAATGATGGCGCCGCCCACGGCAACGCCCGCCGCCAGCGCCGGTACCGGCACCAACGCTGCCGCCATCATGCCCACCACCGCCGAAACTATGTTGCCGCCCAGCACCGACCATGGCTGCGCCAATGGACTGGCCGGCACCGCAAACACCAGCACGGCCGAGGCGCCGATCGGCGCGACCAGCATCGGGGCCGTATCAACCGCCAAAGGCACCACCGTGGATGCGACGGCTGCCAAAGCGATTCCCGCCACGGCGGCCACTCCGGCACCCAAACGGTCTGCAAAATTTGCGCCGGCAAGCCGTGGAAACTTCGCCCAATTTCGTCCTGATTCAGGCATCGACAGCGAGGATGATCTTGCCGACATGATCGCCGGCCTCCATCCGTGCATGGGCCGCGGCGGCCTGCGCGAGCGGGAACACCATATCGGTCACCGGCTGCAAGCGCCCGGCTTCGAAGGCTGGCCAGATCGTGCCTTCCAGCGTTTCGGCGATGGCTGTCTTGAAGGCGATCGGGCGCGGGCGCAGCATGGAGCCGGTCAGGATCAGGCGCTTGCGCATCACCAGCCCCAGGTTGACCTCCGCCGTTGGCCCGCGCTGGAATGCGATGGAGACATGGCGGCCATCGTCGGCGAGGCAGGCCAGATTTTTCGGCACATAATCGCCGCCAACCATATCGAGCACGATGTCCACGCCGCGACTGCCGGTGAAGGCCAATGTTTCGGCAGCGAAATCCTGGGTGCGGTAATTGATGGCATGGCCAGCGCCGTGCAGCCTCGCGGCCGCACATTTTTCATCACTGCCGCAGGTGGTGATCGCGTTCAGCCCGATTTCCTGTGCCAGTTGCAGCGCGGTGATGCCGATGCCGCTGGTGCCGCCGTGGATCAGGATGGTCTCACCGGGCCGGGCATGGCCGCGATCCATCACGTTGGACCATACGGTGAACCAGGTTTCCGGCAGGCCGGCGGCGTCTGTCATGCGCATGCCGGCCGGCACCGCCAGGCATTGCCCGGCCGGCGCGACGCAATATTCGGCATAGCCGCCACCCGCCACCAGCGCACACACCGCATCGCCAACGCGCCAGCGGGTGACATCTTCACCCACTGCCACCACGGTGCCGGCAATCTCCAGCCCCATGATGGTCGGCGTGCCCGGCGGCATCGGATACAGGCCCAGCCGTTGCAGCACATCGGGGCGATTCACCCCGGCCGCCGCCACCTTCACCAGCACATCGCCCGGCCCCGGCTGCGGCACCGGGCGGGATACCGGCACCAGCACCTCCGGCCCGCCGGGCGCTGCGGGATCGATGGCGGTCATGGTGGCGGGGATGATCATGGCGCATCTATTGGCAGGGACTGGGGCGGGCGAGCAAGCCTTGTTGCAATACCGGGCGGTTGACAGGCACTGCCATCCCACGTCAGCCTGGTGCCCATGTTCGATGAAGCCGACCTGCCGAAGCGCAAAGCCGATCTGCTCGCCGATCTGGCGCGCGAGGACCTCGACCGCCTGTCCATCGCCGAACTGGACGGGCGTATCGCGGCGCTGGAGGCGGAACTGGTGCGCAGCCGGGCCAAGCGGGTTGGCGCCGCCGAATTCCGCAATGCCGCAGATGCGTTGTTTCGCAAATAATCACATGCGGATGGCCAGCGCCAGGCTGCCGTAACGATGCGGAGCGATCTGGCCGGCAAATTCCTTGCTCCGCCAGTGATGCAGGTAGGAAATCTGCGCATTGCGCCAACGCGCCACGATGCCGGCGCGCGCTTCGCCGACCAGAGCTTCGCGCGCCGCGCCGCGCCCGGCGGTGAAGCTGTTGCCATCGATGAACAGATTATGCGCCACCGCGCGGCCATCAAGGCCGGCGATCAGATGCACGGTCAGCCGGCGCGATTCCGGCAGGCCCGCCACGCCGGTTTGCAAACCATCGATGCCGCCCGGCACGACATCCGCGTCCAACCCGGCGCCCAGCCGCACCGTCGCGCCGGTGTGGGCATGGATGTGAATATTTCCCAGCGCGGCGCCGGCATGCGGGGTGATGTCGAACCGTCGGCCCGCAAAGCGCCAACCGCGCCGCCATGCCAGATTGATCGCGGGCTCGGTGCCAAGCTGGGTCTCCCAGCCCTGCGGCCGGGTGAATCCCCCGATACGGTGGGCCAGCCGTTGGGCTTCGCCGGCCAGTGCGGCCGGGCCGATGATGCCCACGGTCAGGGTCAGTTGGTCGATCCGCTGGGCACCGCGCGCCGGCGTCGGCGCGATACCGGTATAGCCCATCGTCAGCGCAGCCAGGCCGGCATAGGGCCGATCACCAGCATCGGGGCGCGGCTGGTCATAACGGGCCGGCGTGAACATCAACTGGCTGACCCCGGTTTCCGGGGCAAGCACGGCGCCCTCTGCCCAGATCGGCACGCGATCGAGGCCCAGCCCACCCCAGAACGGCCTGCTGCCGGCCCGGCCGCGGACGGAGGCGCGCAAGCCATTGGTATAATAACGGTCCGTCGGCCGGGGTGTATATTGATCGTTGTCCAGCGCGACGTTCAGCACGGCTGCGGAGTCGCTGGCGGCAGCCGGGCTTGCCAGCAGCAAGGCCAGCACGATCATCCTTGTCATGGCGGCTCCTGTTCGCGGCACGGCTTGCCATGGTCGTGATGACAGGACATGTCTCGGTCGTCACACAGGCGGAGGCACTATGGCGCAGGGTACTCACGATTTCATCCCCGATCCGCGCAATGAAACCATATTGATCAACGTCAACGGCCAGTTGCTGCGCCGGGCCGAGGCGATGGTGAGCGTGTTCGACAGCGGCTTCATGCTGGGCGACGGCGTGTGGGAAGGCCTGCGCGTGCATGCGGGGCGCATCGCGTTCCTGGATCAGCATCTCGATCGGCTGTGGGAAGGCGCCAAGGCGATCTTCATGGATATCGGCATCGATCGGGCCGAACTGGAACAGCGCATCTACGCCACCATCGATGCCAATGGCATGACCGCCTGCCATATCCGCCTGATGGTGACTCGCGGGCTGCGGTCCACCCCCTATCAGGATCCGCGTGTGGTGGTATCGCCGGCCACCATCGTGATCATCGCGGAACACAAGGACCCGCTGCCGACCACCGTCGAGCGCGGCATCCGCCTGGCCACCGTGCATGTGCGGCGCGGCTATCCGGATGTGCAGGACCCGAAGCTGAACAGCCACAGCAAGCTGAACTGCATCACCGCCTGCATCCAGGCCACCCAGGCCGGCGCTGACGAAGCGCTGATGCTGGACCCGCACGGCTTTGTCGCCACCTGCAATTCCACGCATTTCTTCATCGTCAAACGCAATCGGCATGGCGTTGAAGAAGTGTGGACGTCCTCCGGCGATTATTGCCTGGCCGGCATCACCCGCGGCAATGTGATCGCGCTGTGCGAAGACCATGGCATCCCGGTGTATCAGCGCAATTTCTCGCTGACCGATGTCTATTCGGCCAGCGAGGCGTTCGTGACCGGCACGTTCGCTGGCGTGGTGCCAGTGACCAGCATCGATGGCCGGCATCTGACGGACGCACGCGGGCCGATGGTTGAACGCTTGCAGGGCCTGTATCGCGCGCTGATCGAGGCGGATGTGGCAGCGCGGGGGCGGCCGTGACGTTGCGGATCGCCCAACCCCTTCGTATTGCCATGTGGTCTGGCCCACGCAATCTTTCCACCGCGATGATGCGCAGTTTCGGCAGCCGCGCCGACACGGTGGTGAGCGACGAACCCTATTATGGCGCCTATCTGAAGCAGACCGGGGATGATCACCCGATGGCCGAAGACGTGATCGCCGCCATGGATTGCGACTGGCACAGCGTGACCGCGGCGCTTTCCGGGCCGTGTGATCGCCCGATCTGGTATCAGAAACATATGGTGCACCACATGGTCGGGCCGGTGGCGCTGGGCGATCTTGCTGATTTTCGGCCCGAATTCCGGCACGCCTTCCTGATCCGCGCGCCGGAACGGGTGATCGCCAGCTATGCCGCCAAGCGCGAGACCATGACGGCACAGGGGCTGGGCTTTGCGCAGCAGCGGGAATGGTTCGATCGCGAAGCCGATCGCCTGGGCCACGCCCCGCCGGTTGTCGATTCGGCCGATGTGCTGGCCGATCCCGCCGGCACGCTGGCCCGGCTGTGCGCGGCGTTGGGCATCGCGTTCGATGCCGCGATGCTGCGCTGGCCGGCCGGCCCGCACGCCAGCGATGGGGTGTGGGCGCCGCACTGGTATGGGCGGGTGCTGGCCTCCACCGGTTTTGACGGGATCGAAGGCCCATTGCCGGTTCTGGCGGGCGATGCGGCGCGCGTGCGCGATGAATGCCGGCCGCACTATGAACATCTGGCGGGCTGCAAGGTCTGACCGCAAATCAAAAGCGACAGGTTGCCTCGGCCTGACGTGCGCGTAATCTGCCGCCGATCCAGTTTGCGGGAGTTCCACATGAATTTCGATTTTTCCGATGAAGCCAAGGCGCTTGGCGATCAGGCCCGGAAATTGTTTGCTGAAAAGGCCGGCACCGGCCCGGCGCGCAAGGCGATGGCGGCCGATGCGCCGGCCATGGATGCCGCGCTGTGGGCCGAAATCGCCGAACTGGGCTGGACGGCGGCGCGCGTGCCCGAAGCCCATGGCGGCCTGGGCCTGAGCATCGAGGAAACCGCGCAACTCGCCGAAGCGGCCGGGGCCACGCTGGCGCACATCCCGCTGGTCGCCACCTTGCTGGCCACCGAAGCGCTGGTGCTGGCCGGGAGCGAAGAACAGCAGGCGCGCTGGCTGCCCGGCATCGCCAGTGGCGAAACCATCGCCACCGTTGCCTGGAGCGAGCCGGGTGCGGTGAACCCCGCCACGGTCAAGACGACGGCGGGCAGCAATGGCCTGACCGGCGTGAAGCAGCCGGTGCCCGATCTGGCCAACGCGCATCTCGCCATCGTTGTCGCGGCGGGCGAAGATGGCCCGTCGCTGTATCTGGTCGATCTGCAGGATGTGGCAACGGCGCCGGTGGAAACGCTCGATCTGGTGCGCCGCCATGGCACGCTGACCCTGAACAACACGCCGGCACAGGCGCTGGGCGATGCCGGTGCGTATCAGGATTGGCTGGATCGCGCCGCGGTGATCCTGGCCTATGAAGCCATCGGCACGGCGGCCGCCGCCATGGCGATGAGCGTGGATTATGCCAAGACGCGCGTGGCCTTTGGCCAGAAGATCGGCCGTTATCAATCGGTGAAGCACAAGTGCGCCGACATGTATATCAAGCTGGAACTGGCGCGCGCCCATGCGCTGCACGGGCTGGCGATGATCGGCACCAATGGCGCCGAACTGCGGCAGGCGGCAGCCGCCGCGCGGGTGGCCAGCCTGGATGCGCTGGCGTTCTGTGCCGAGGAAAATGTGCAGTTGCACGGCGGCATCGGCTTCACCTGGGAAAGCGATTGCCAATTTTATTACCGGCGCAACCGCACGCTGGTTTCGGCGCTGGGCCCGCGCGGCTGGTGGGCGGAACGGCTGGTGCGCGCGCTGGAGCAACGCAACCGGGCGGCAGCGTGACGGTGCAGCGTCACGGGGGCGGCGTGACATTTGGTGCCCTCGACAGGCTCGGCATGAGCGGTTGAATGGGACAGTTAGGGTTGGGAGAGTGACCATGGATTTCAACGACAACAGCCACGAAGCCGAATATCGCGCCAAGGTGCGCGCCTGGCTGGAGGACAACGCCGCCGAATATCGCGAACCGCCGGCCGAAAGCTGGAAACTGCCGGAGTTCATCGCCCGGTCAAAAGCCTGGCAGGCCAAGAAGCATGCCGCCGGCTACACCGGCATCACCTGGCCCACCATGTTCGGCGGCCAGGGCCTGACGCCGATGCATTCCATCATCTACAGCCAGGAAGAAAGCCGCTTCCACGTGCCATCGGGCCTGTATTCCATTGGCCTTGGCATGTGCATCCCGACCGTGTTCACCCACGGCCAGCCCGAAGCGATCCAGCGCTATGTGCCCAAGGCGCTGCTCGGTGAAGAAGTCTGGTGCCAGTTGTTCTCCGAACCGGCGGCCGGCTCCGATCTGGCCGGCATTCGCACCAAGGCGGTGCAGGATGGTGATGAATGGGTGATCGATGGCCAGAAAGTGTGGACCAGCTTTGCCCACGCATCCGATTTCGGCATCGTGGTGACCCGCACCGATCCATCGAAGCCCAAGCACAAGGGCCTGACCATGTTCATCGTGGACATGAAGGCGCCGGGCGTGACCGTGAAGGGCATCAAGCAGATGTCGGGCGGCAGCGATTTCAACGAAGTGTTCTTCGATGGCGTGCGCGTGAAGGACTCGCACCGGCTGGGCGCCGTGGGCGACGGCTGGAAGGTGGCGCTGACCACGCTGATGCACGAGCGCCTCGCGGTGGGCGGCAAGCCACGTTACGCGCCGGGCTATGAAACGCTGATCAAGCTGGCCAAGGGCGTCGATGCCCCCGATGGCAATCCGGCGATTGCCGCCAGCGATGTGCGCCAGAAGATCGCCCAGACCTATATCAACGATCAGGGCATCAAGCTGACCCAGATGCGGGCGCTGTCTGCATTGTCAAAGGGGCAGGTGCCGGGGCCGGAACAATCGATTTCCAAGGTGGTGGTGGCCAAGACCATGCAGGATCTGGCCAGCTTCGCGCTGGACATGGCCGGCGGCGATGGCTTCGTGGCCGGTGATGATGCCGATCCGGAACTGGCCAAGCTGCAGGGCAGCTACATCGGTTCGGCCGGCCTGCGCATTGCCGGCGGCACCGACGAAATCCTGCGCAATATCATCGCCGAACGCGTGCTGGGCCTGCCCGGCGACATGCGGCCGGACAAGGACACGCCGTTCAACCAGGCGGTGCCAGCGTAAGGCTTGGCCCACCCCAACCTTTTGTTTGCAGGAGGTTGGGGTGGGCGCAGGTCAGCGGGTCCCGCAGCCTTCCGGCACCGGCACCAGGCTGAGTTCGGTGCGGGCCTTGGCCAGATCGGCCTTATAGTCTTCGGTGTCGGAAATGCGTTGATAGAGTGCCGTCGCCAGCAGACGGCCGCCGGTGACATCCGATGCCCAATGCACTCGGCAGGCCACGCGCAGATCGCCGGTGGCCTTGCCGAATTTTAGCAGCTCGGCGCTGCGTGCAGGTCGTGCGTCCGACAGGATCAGCCCCCACAGCCAGCCGACGGCGGAATGGCCGGACGGATAGGCAAAACCCAGCGGCTTGCCGCCATCGACCGCCGCATCAGGATCGCAGGCCTTTCCGCGATCCGTGGCGAACGGGCGGGGGCGCTTGTAATAATCCTTGGCGGCGTTCACCCCGCGCGCCAGATCGGTACCGGCCCGGCGCAGCAGGGTGAGCGTGGCCGGCGTTTGCGGCCCCAGTTCGGCCCCCAGCGCACAACTGATCGCCTTCACGAAGCTCGGGCTGGTCACACTCAACTGGCTGATCGCCGCCTGCCATTGCGGGCCGCCAATGCCGCGCCGCGATTCGCGATACAGAAAGCGGTCGGCCTTGTCATCGCTGCTGCCGCTTTCGGGCGGGGGCGGCAGCAGACGCAGCATGGTCAACTCGGGCTTGTCGGCGACATAGCCGGCCGTCGGCTGCGCGGCGGCAGACTGCATGCGGTCCATCATGGATGGCGGTGCCGGCTGCGCGGCGGCGGGGGTGGCAGCAAGCAGAGCGGCAGCAAGGAAAAAGCGCATCGGAAATCCTGTATGGCTGGCGGCGTGATGATGGCGCGTCCCTGCGGTCCTGACCAATTGCATCGGCATGGTCAACAGCCTGCTAGCGGCGGTGATGTGGTAAGTTCAGCCCGCGCCTTGGCAAGATCAGCCTGATAGGCGGGCCTGGCTGCAATCAACTTGTACAGCGTGCCGGCAAGTTGCTGCCCGGCGACGACGTCGGATTGCCAGTGCACACGGCATGCCACCCGCAGATCACCGGTTTCCTTGCCAAACGCCACCGCGGCAGCACGGCGCTGGGGCAGCATGTCCGCCAGAATGAGCCCCCACAACAGCCCCGTCGTGGCATGGCCCGACGGGTAGGCGTAGCCCAGTTGCACGCCCTTGTTCTTTGCACTGTTCGGATCGCAGGTGCGGCCGCCTTCGATCGTGAACGGGCGAGACCGCTGAAAATAATCCTTGGCCAATCCGCCAATCAGCTTGGCATCGACAGCAGCACGCGCCAGCACGGCGGCTGCGGCCGGCGTTCCCTTTGGCCCCACAGTCACCCCCAGCGCACAGGACATCTGCCGGCGATAGCTGGTGGCATTCACCGTAAGCTGGCCCGTCGCGCGCTGCCATGCGGCATTGCCGATACCGCTGGCCGATTCGCGGTAGCGTTGGCGATCGGCCTTGTCTGCCGCGCTGCCCGGCTCTGGCGGCTCCGGGATCTGTCGCAACAGGGCTTTGACCTGTTGCTCTGGCAGATACCCGACCGGATTGTCGCGCGCCGCCGCCGGGATGGCGGCGAGCATGACGGCAATCAGAAGCAGATGTCGCACGATCACTCCCCCACTGGTGAAGGCTTGGCCGAGGATGGCGCAAGCCGGTGCCGGTTGGCCAGCCGCAATTGCGCCCGGCGTTGTTCGGCCTTGGCTGTGCGCTGATGCCACACACAATAATGCCGGGATAGGCCGTTTGCCCCTTGATGTTTGGCCATGCGAGGCAGACATTCCAACAAGGCCGCGCAACAGGCCCGGCCGGCAAACGGCGCGTCTTCGACCCCATGAAGGCCGCGCCCCGGAGAATTTGATGCCGTCGTTCACGCGCGAACTCGAAAAGACCCTGCACAACGCCCTGGCCGAAGCCGCCCGGCGCACGCACGAATATGCCACGCTGGAACATCTGCTGCTGGCGCTGACCACCGACAATCATGCCGCCCAGGTGATGAAGGCCTGCAATGTCGAGCTGGAAGAGCTGCAGAGCCAGTTGATCCGTTATCTCGACACCGAATTGTCGGCGCTGAAGGCCGATTCCAGTGTCGATCCATCGCCCACCGCCGGGTTCCAGCGGGTGGTGCAGCGCGCCATCCTGCATGTGCAGTCCAGCGGCCGCGAGGAAGTGACCGGCGCCAATGTGCTGGTCGCGCTGTTTTCCGAACGCGAAAGCCATGCGGTGTTCTTCCTGCAGCAGCAGGACATGACCCGTCTGGATGCGGTGAGCTTCATCAGCCATGGCATCGCCAAATCCGGCCAGTCCGAAACGAAGCCGCCGCGCGGTTCGAATGGCGGCGCGGGCGGCGGCAGCGACCGTGAGGAGCCGGAAGAAAAGCCGGCCAAGGCCGAAAAGGCCGAGAAGAAGGGCAATGAAAGTGCCCTGAAGCAGTTCACCGTCAACCTCAACGAGAAGGCCAAGCTGGGCAAGGTCGATCCGTTGATCGGCCGCGGGCCCGAGGTGGATCGCACCATCCAGATCCTGTGCCGGCGTTCCAAGAACAACCCGCTCTATGTGGGTGATCCCGGCGTCGGGAAAACCGCGATTGCCGAAGGCCTGGCGCGCAAGATCGTCGAAGGCCAGGTGCCCGACGTGTTGAAGCCAGCAGTAATTTACAGCCTCGATATGGGCGCGCTGCTGGCCGGCACGCGCTACCGTGGTGATTTCGAAGAGCGGTTGAAGAATGTCGTCAACGAGCTGGAAAAGCTGCCGCACGCGGTGCTGTTCATCGATGAAATCCACACGGTAATCGGGGCCGGTGCCACCAGCGGCGGCGCCATGGATGCCTCCAACCTGCTGAAGCCGGCGCTGTCTTCGGGCGCGATTCGCTGTATCGGTTCGACCACCTACAAGGAGTTCCGCAATCATTTCGAGAAGGACCGCGCCCTGCTGCGCCGGTTCCAGAAGATCGATGTGAACGAGCCGAGCGTGGAGGACAGCATCAAGATCCTGATGGGCCTGCGGTCGAGCTATGAGGATCACCACAAGCTGAAATACACGCCCGATGCCATCAAGGCGGCGGTCGAGCTATCGGCGCGTTACATCAACGACCGCAAGCTGCCCGACAAGGCGATCGACGTGATCGACGAGACCGGCGCGTCACAGATGCTGCTGCCCGAACATCGGCGCCGCAAGGTGATCGGCGTCAAGGAAGTCGAGGCGGTGATCGCCACCATGGCGCGCATTCCGCCCAAAAGTGTTTCGAGCGATGACAAGGCGCAGCTCGCCACGCTGGAAGCCGATCTGAAGCGGGTGGTGTTCGGTCAGGATGCCGCCATCGACAAGCTGGCCAGTGCCATCAAGCTGTCGCGGGCTGGCCTGCGCGAACCCAACAAGCCGATCGGCAGCTATTTGTTCAGTGGCCCCACCGGCGTCGGCAAGACGGAAGTGGCCAAGCAATTGGCCGAAATCATGGGCATCCCGCTCACCCGCTTCGACATGTCGGAATATATGGAGCGGCACTCGGTCAGCCGGCTTATCGGGGCGCCTCCGGGCTATGTCGGTTTCGATCAGGGCGGTCTGCTCACCGATGCAGTCGATCAGCAGCCGCATTCGGTGCTGCTGCTCGATGAAATCGAAAAGGCCCATCCGGACCTGTTCAACATCCTGCTGCAGGTGATGGACAACGGCAAATTGACCGATCACCACGGCAAGACGGTCGATTTCCGCAACATCATCCTGATCATGACCACCAACGCCGGTGCCGCCGACATGGCGCGCGAAGGCATCGGGTTCGGTTCCAGCAACCGCGAAGGTGAGGACGAGGAAGCGATCAAGAAATTGTTCAGCCCGGAATTCCGCAACCGCCTGGATGCCATCGTGCCGTTCGCCTATCTGCCGCCGTCGGTGGTGGCCCTGGTGATCGACAAGTTCGTGCTGCAACTGGAAATGCAGTTGGCCGATCGCGATGTGCACATCAGCCTGACCGACGAAGCCAAGGCCTGGCTGATCGAGCGCGGCTATGATCGCCTGTATGGCGCGCGCCCGATGGGCCGGCTGATTCAGGAGAAGATCAAGCAGCCGCTGGCCGAGGAACTGCTGTTCGGCAAGCTGGTGGGTGGCGGCGAAGTGCGCGTGCACCTGAAGGACAATGAACTGGCCTTCGAGATCGTTTCGGCGGTCAAGAAGCTGAAGACCAAGAAGGCACCAAAGGCACTGCCGGCGCCGATCGAAGAAGCCTGAGCCGTCAGGAAAATGAAAGGGGGGGCGGCGCCAACCGGCACCGCCCCCCTTTTTCGTTCGCCGTGCGCCGATCAATAGCGGAAGGTCACCCCGCCCTGAAACATGAAGGGCTGGCCGGGCAGAACACCGCGGGCGCGATCGATGATGAACAGCCGGTCGAACAGGTTGCGACCCGAAACGAACACTTCCCAATTGCCCTTCGGCGGCCCGTATGACACCGCCATGTTGACCTGGGCCCAGCCACCGATGCGGCCACGCTGACCGTCTGGCGTCACCGGAATGAGATTGATGTCATCGGCAAACATCGATGACTGGCCGACCACTTCGACCTGGCCGGTGAAGCCCTTGTGCTCGATGCCGACGGCGGCGGTCATCAGCCATTCGGGGCTGTAGGGCAGGCGATTGCCCTGGACATTGCGGCCGACACCGCACGCGACCGGCCCAGCGCTGGTCTGGACCAGCGTGCCGGGCGCGGCGCCATCAAAGCAGGGCGCCGTGGCAATCCGCGTGCTGCTGTACCGGGCCGTTGCCACCCAGGTGGCAGCGAGACGCGCGAATATGTCTGTTTCAGGCGATGTCCAGCCGGCATCGCGCGACGACATGACCAACGAAACTTCGCCGCCGCGGTGCAGCGTGCGTCCGGCCGACGTCAGCGTGGCGCCGATACCACCCGCCACCGACTGCGCAACGATCTGGTTGTCAAAGTCCATCACGAAGAAGGTTGCATCGCCGCGCAGGCCCTTGACGATGTCGCCGCGGATGCCCGCTTCCCAATTCCAGCTGAGTTCGGCATCCAGATCGACGGAACCGCCGGCGCCCGTGATGATGTCCTCGACGCGCGGCGGCGCAAAACCGCGGTGCACGCCGCCATAGAGTGTCACCTCCTTGGCGATATCCCAGGTGGCACCAATGCCTGGCAGCACCTTGTCGAGGTTCTGGCGACCGCTCGTCGGCGCCGTAACGTTGCCGGATGGGCGGCCACCGACAAGGATGTCGATCGGAAGATTGCGACGCTCGAAATTGATGAACTCGCCGCGCACGCCCGGAATGATCGCCAACGCGCCGAATTCCAACCGCGATTGGATGAAGGCCGAGAAGGCATCGGCATCGCGCTCGTTATTCTCCCGCAGCCCGGCATTCACGCTGTTCCCGGCCGTGCGGGCGGTGGGCGTATCGCCGTTGACCTGCTGGCGCCGCTGACGTTCCTGATGGTAGCGGACGCCGATCTCGGTCTCGCCGCCGAAACCCAGTGCATCGTGCGAAACGGTCAACCGGCTTTCCACCCCCCAGGTATCATAATCGCGCAGGCGGCCTTCATTGCCGCAGGTGGTAAGCAGATTGGCCATGCCGCCACAGGTCGGATCGCTGGCGTCGTTCGGTCGTTGACCGCTGTTGGATGACTGGCGCCACCAATCGCGGGTGAAATAATGATAATAGGCCGTCGTCTTCAGGGTGACAGCGTCTGAAAGCGTCCACCGGTGCGCCAGCGTGGCGTTCCAGCGTTCGATCTGGAAATCATCGTTCACGAACACGTTGCCGCGCGGATCAGCCGCAAACTCGGCGCGCGTCAAACCGGAATAGGTGACCTGGCTGTCTTCCCGAAAGCGCGACAGCTTCAGGGTGATGCCGTGATCGGCGCCCAGTTCCCAACTGCCTTTCACGAAGACATCGGTAAAGCGCAAAGCCTGATTGTCACGGTTGCCGTCGGTCTGCTTGTGGTTGACGTGCAGGAGCAGACCGCCGCCCAATGCCCGTCCGCCGATCAAACCATCGATGTTCAATGTGTCGCGATTGCCGGCGCTTATCATGCCGCGCGCCGTGAAGTTTTCCGGAGCATCCGGCGTGATGTAGTTGATGACACCACCGATCGTTTGAGGGCCGAAGCGCACCTGCGCCGCACCTTTCAGCACTTCCAGCCGATTGAAGCGCTCGATCGGTGGATGGTAATAAGCGGCATTGTCACCGTAGGGCGCATAGCCGAGCGGAACGCCATCTTCCAAAAGCAGCACCTTGGTCGAGCGCACCGGATTGAGGCCGCGAATACCGATGTTGGGACGCGCACCAGCGCCTTCCTCGTCCCGCGGGAACAGGCCGGCAACCTGGCGCAGGGCATCATTGGCCGTGAACACCCGGCTGCGCCGGAGATCGGTTTCGTCCACCAGCGCCGTCGATCCGGCAATGCGCCTGGCCCGAATCGCATCGCCGACAACGATGATCTCAGTATCGGGCACGACGGCTTCGGCCAATTCTGCCGCCGATTCGGCAGCTGATTCTGCGGCGGATTCAGCAGCCGCTGCCACCGCAGTGGCTGCCATCGTGTTGGGTGCGGACGCCAACGCCGGCGTGGTGGCCAATGCGACGCTCAGAACGGCAAGCCGCCTCATTCGCGGCGAGAACGCAATCGACATGTCGGTCCTACGGATCGGAGTGCCCACAAAAAATCCCTTACTGCAACTCATTCGCAATCGCCGTAGCAGCGGCGCTGCGAGCAATCAATAATGCAAATCATTCCTAACAGGATTTTTTTGAGGAGGGGTTGCCGCGTTAATGCTCGGGTCAGACTGATCGAAACAAGATGGGGAAACGCGGCCACATGCTTGGACGGATGTGGCCGCAACGCCTTGATGGCTGCGCCCAGATGCATCTGCGGGGAGAGGGACGATGGCGAGCCGGTGGACATCGCGGCTGGGCATGGTGTTGCTGGTGATGGCCGCCGTCGTGGCTGCGCAGCCACGCCTGCATCTGGCGCTGGAAGACCGCGGCGATCCGCGGCCCCGCCAGTTCGCCCTGACCGGTGAGATCATGGGCCAGGCGTTGGGTCTGGTGATCAGTTGGTCGAAAGGCAGCCAGCAACGCCTCCGCTGAAGCTTGCCGCCTCAATCTTCAAGATCGGCATGGCACAGCGCTTCGGCCGCTTCGCCTGATTCGGCTGCCAGCACGCGCCGCGCCACATCCAGGCTGTGGCCCGCACGCAGCATGGCGGCCAACGCCTTTTGCCGGAGCTTTGGATCAGCCGTGATCGTGCGGGCAAAGGGCCCCAATCGTTTGCGCCGCGCAAAGGCGACCGCCGTCACCAACGCCTGCGCTGCATCGGGCGGCGCACCACGATCGACCGCCGCCACACCAGCCGCCGACAAGGCATCCGACACGCGCCGGGCGCCCAGGCCACGCGCCGCCATCGAGCGGCCTTTCATGGCCGCAAACGCCGCATCATCCACATAGCCAAGCGCGGCCAGCCGATCGATCAGCTCGTGGGGGTCAGCCGGCTGCTCACCTGCCCAGCCGCGTTCCTGCAGCTTGTGCGCCAGATAGTGTGCCAGCTTCGCCTGCGTGGTCGCGAAGCGCGCCGCATAGCCAAGCGCCAGGTCGCGCAGGCTGGTTTCATTCAGCGGCGGAGGCACTCGCCGGGGTGGCCTTGCCGGTGGCTTGTCGCCCTGATCTTCGCTCATGCCACGTTCCTGCCACTTTCAGGCCGGAATTTGAACGCCCCGGCATGCGAATGCGAGTTTGAAGAAATGTGAACGCGTGGCCAGCCGGGTCGGGCTTGGAGCTGCGCAAGGGAGATGAAGATGGCTGAAACCCCGCCCGGCTCTGCGCCAGACCAGCCAGCGCTGATACCCACCCCGACACGCGATGCCTTGCCGATGATGCGGTCCAATCGCTTTGCCACGCTTGGCGCGGCGCTGGATTATGCCGCGCAAGGGGACAAGGGCTTCAATTTCCACGATGCGCGTGCCGATCTGGTGCGCGCCTATCGTTATCGCGATCTCGCCGTCGATGCCCGTCGCCACGCGCGGCAGTTCATTGCCGAAGGCGTGCAGCCCGGTGATCGCATCGCAATGATTGCCGAAACCGGTGCCGGCTTTGCCGCGGCGTTTTTCGGCGCCATTTATGCCGGCGCGCTGCCGGTCCCGCTGCCACTGCCGACCAGCTTTGGTGGGCGGGAAGCCTATGTGGACCAGATCCGAGTCCAACTGACCAGTTGTGACCCGTTGATGCTGCTGTCGCCGCCCGGCCTGCATCCGATCGTGGCCGATGCCGCCACCGGCCTGTGCGCCGCCCATGATTGGGACGATTGGTTTGCCGCCGATGCACCCGATGCACCGCTGCCGGTCGCGAACCCGGGCGACATCGCCTATCTGCAATACAGCAGCGGTTCCACGCGCTTCCCGCACGGCGTCGCCGTCACCCACGAGGCGCTGCTGGCCAATCTGGCCGGCCATGCCCATTGCACCCATGCCGGCGAAGGCGACCGGGTGGTCAGTTGGCTGCCCTGGTATCACGACATGGGGCTGGTCGGCTGCATGCTGGCGCCGATGGCCAACCAGATTTCCGTGGATTATCTCGCCACCGAGGATTTCGCGCGCCGCCCGTTGTCGTGGCTGACGCTGATCAGCCGCAATCCCGACAACACGCTGAGCTACTCGCCCACCTTCGGCTACGATATTTGCGCGCGGCGCATTTCGCCCTCCATCCCGGTTGCCGAGCGTTATGACCTGTCGCGCTGGCGCGTGGCCGGCAATGGCGCGGACATGATCCGCCCGGAAGTCATGCAGGCCTTTGTCGATATCTTTGCCCCGGCCGGTTTCCGCGCCAGTGCCTTCCTGCCCAGCTATGGCCTGGCCGAAGCCACATTGGCGGTCACCATCATGCCGGTGGGTGAAGGCATCCAGTGCGACCTGATCGACGAGCGCACCTTGTCGGGCGCCAGCGCCGAACCGCGCGTCGATCACCGCCTGCCCACCCGCTACCGCGCGATCGTCAACTGCGGCAAGGCGGTGCCCGGCCTGACCATCGAAGTGCGCAACGAATTCGGCCAGATCCTGCCGGACCGCAAGATCGGCCGCGTGTTCGTGCGCGGTCTGGGCGTCATGGCCGGCTATTTCCGCGATCCCGAAGCCACTGCGGCGGCCCTGTCGGCCGACGGTTGGCTCGATACCGGCGACATGGCCTATATGAAGGACGGCTCGCTCTATATCGTCGGGCGCGCCAAGGACATGATCATCATCAATGGCAAGAATCACTGGCCGCAGGATATCGAATGGGCGATCGAGCAACTGCCCGGCTTCAAGGCCGGCGACATCGCCGCCTTTTCGATCACCACCCCGTCTGGCGAGGAAGCCCCGGCCGTGCTGGTGCAGTGCCGCACCAGCGACAATGACGAGCGCCTGAAGCTGCGCGACGCGATCCGGACCAAGGTGAAGGCCATCACCGGCATGAGCTGCGTGGTCGAACTGGTGCCACCGCGCACGCTGCCGCGCACATCGTCCGGCAAATTGTCGCGTTCCAAGGCGCGGCTGCAATATCTGTCGGGCGAGATTCAGCCGTTCGAGGTTGCAGCTTGACCCAGGCCGCCGCGCCGGCGGGCAGCGACGGGGCGATGATTGCCATCACCGGCGCCACCGGCTTCGTCGGCAAACGCGTGCTGGCGCTGGCCGGCAGGCCGGTGCGGGCATTGACCCGCCGGCCACAACCACCGCAGGCCGATGTCGAATGGGTGGTGGGCCATCTCCACAACGCGCCCGCGCTGGCTGACCTGTGCAGGGGCGCAGCGGCAATCATCCACATCGCCGGCGTGGTGAATGCTGCGGATGAAGCCGGCTTTCTGGCCGGCAACGTGACCGGCACCGCCAACATGTTGGCCGCAGCCGAGGCCGCTGGCGTCAGGCGCTTTGTCCATGTCTCCAGTGTCGCTGCACGCGAACCGGCGCTGTCTCACTATGGTGCTTCGAAAGCGCAGGGCGATGCGCTGGTGATGGCAAGCGGACTGGATTGGGTGCTGGTGCGGCCGCCGGGCGTTTACGGGCCGGGCGACACCGAGATGCTCGAAGTGTTTCGCGCTGCCGCCTGGGGTCTGGGCATGGCACCGGGCGGGCGCGGCGGACGCATCAGCCTCATCCATGTCGATGATCTGGCGCGCGCGCTGCTGGTGCTGGCGACAGGCGGGCCGTCGCACCAGATCCTGGAGCTGGATGACGGCATGGGCGATGCCGGCGGCTACACGCATGCGGCCTATAATAGGCTGATCGCTGCCGCCTTGGGACGGCGGGTATACACAGTGCCGATTGCGCCCGGCGTGCTGGCCGCAGCAGCGCGGGTGGCAACCGCCGCAGCGCGCTTGCAGGGCAAACTCCCCAAGCTCAGCTGTGACCGCGCCCGCTATCTCGCGCATCCGGACTGGGTCGCCCGCGGCGGCAATGCGCTGTTGGCAGACGATTGGGCGCCGCAAATTGGCGCTGCAAGTGGGCTGGCGGCGACCATAGCCGAAGCGCGCGCCCGCAAGCTGCTTTAGCTCATCGCAAACTGGAGCAGCAGGGCCACGAGGGTCAGCGCCGTGCCAATGATGAAAATCCGATAGGCGTAGCCGAGAAAGCGATATTTCTTGGTTTTCAGCACCAGCCCCTGCTGATGCACGTCGCGCAGCATGGCCTGGTAAATCGCTTCATCCGATCCCATGATGGTGCGCATCCTCGTTTGAAACTCTTTCTCGGGCAGTTCTGCGAAGACGCCAAAGAACAGCATGTTGGGTTGGAAGCCGGGCAGCTCGACGCGGGTGGGGGATCGGCCGAAGGCCGGCACGACCGCCAGCATGCAGCACAGGGCCGCCAGAAACGCCGTGAGCGTGAGGATCAGCAGCGGCGGCTGCAGATTGACCAGAGTGCCGTTGCGCACCACCAGCGCCAGCATGACCGAGGCAACGCCAAGCAACATGTTCGCCTTCTGATCAGCCATGGCCGAAAGGGTCATATGTTGCTGCTGCATGGTGCGGAGCAGATAGATCGAGTGACCATGCGGCGGCGGTTCTGAATCGTCCATGTGTCTCAATACTCCCCGCATTGTGACGGAATCATTGCACTGGCTGTAACGTTTGACCAGCGGTGTCACGATCGACACTGCGGCTTGCCTGTAACAAAGTGCGTCAGAGCTTCAGCAATGTCTGCAGCACGAACAGCACGAATGTGCCGATCAAGCCGCCGATGAACACCCGATAGCCCCAGCCGAGATATTTATACTTCTTGCGGGCCAGCACCTGGCCGAGCTGGTAGACATCGCGGGCCATCGCCAACTGGATGCTGTGGTCTGCTGCGGTGGTGTCGTCCAGCCAGGCCATCCAATCCGCCTCGCTCATTCGGCTGAAGCCGGCGAAGAACAGCAGATTGGGCGGCGGCGCTGGCCCTTTTCCCGCGCCGCCCACCACGGGCACCACGGCCAGCATGCACAACACCGCCGCCAGCCCCGACGACGCGGCCAACAGCATCAGTGCCGGATTGGTGGCGGCTTCTTTCACCACCAGCGCAAAGATCACCGAATTGACGCCGATGATGATGTTGGCCTTCTGATCGGCCATGGCCGACAGGGTGACATGATGGGCCTGCATGGTGCGGATCATGTGGATCGCATTGGGGTGGGCTTCGCCCGCCACGCGCGGCGGGGCGCTGTCCTGGCTGGCATCGGTCACGTCGGCGAGATCGGGCATGTGCCCATGATACAGCATCGACGCTGCTCCGCAATTTGGCCATGATGTGTGGGCAAGGGCGTGTGACATCGCGGCCACTGCACCGCGCGACGACCGGGAGCCACCATGACTGACCGCGCCAGCGTTTACGCTCGCATTCTCGAACTGATCGAGCCGCTGAATGCCAAGAAGATTGCTTTGGGCGAAACCACCAGTTTCGCCGGCGACATGGAGATGGACAGCCTGACCGTGATGGATCTGGTGGCCAGCATGGAGGATGAGTGGGACATCATGATCCCGCTGAACATGCTGCCCGATCTGGAAACCATCGGCCAGGTGGCCGATGCGGTGCACGGGCTGGTCGTCAAGAATGGCTGAGGCGATGACGGTTGACCTTCTGGCGAAATATGATCCGCTCATCGCCGAGCATGCCGGCCTGCTGTCCAGCGGCATCCGCGATCCGTTCGGCATCGTGATGGAAAAAGTGCTGTCGCCCACCGAAGCCATCATCAAGGGCCGGCACACCATCCTGCTCGGCACCTATAATTACATGGGCATGACCTTCGATCCCGACGTGATCGCTGCCGGACAGGCCGCGATCCGGGATTTCGGCGCCGGCACCACCGGCAGCCGCGTGCTGAATGGCACCTATCAGACGCACAAGGAATGCGAGGACGCCCTCAGGGACTTCTATGGCATGGATCATGCCATGGTGTTTTCCACCGGCTATCAGGCCAATCTCGGCATGGTCTCCACGCTGGCCGGCAAGGGTGATTTCATCATCCTGGATGCCGACAGCCACGCCAGCATCTATGATGGCTGCAAGATGTCGAACGCCGATATCGTGCGGTTCCGCCACAATGACGCCGCCGATCTCGAAAAGCGCCTGAACCGCCTGCCGCCCGATTGCGGGAAGCTGGTCGTGTTGGAAGGCGTCTATTCGATGCTGGGTGACATCGCGCCGTTGCAGGAGCTGGTCGCCATCGCCAAGGCGCATGGCTGCATGGTGCTGGTCGACGAGGCCCATGGCATGGGCTTTTTCGGCGAGCATGGCCGCGGCGTCTATGAAGAAGCCGGCGTCGCCGACGATGTCGATTTCGTGGTTGGCACCTTCTCCAAATCGGTGGGCACCGTCGGTGGCTTCTGCGTGTCGAACCATCCCAAGTTCGAAATCCTGCGCCTGGTGTGCCGCCCCTATACCTTCACGGCGTCCTTGCCGCCGGCCGTTGTGGCCTGCGCTGCCACCTCCATCCGCAAGCTGATGACCGCCCACGACAAGCGGGCGCGGCTGTGGGAGGCCACGCGCCGCCTGCATGGCGGCCTGACCGAGCGCGGTTTCCGCCTCGCCACGGCCACCCCGGAAAGCGCCATTGTTTCGGTGCTGATGCCCGATCAGGAAACCACGGCCCGCATGTGGTCGGCGCTGATTGAGCTCGGTGTTTATGTGAACATGAGCCGACCGCCCGCCACCCCCGCCGGCGTGTATCTGCTGCGCTGCTCGATCTGCGCGCTGCATCGCGACGATCAGATCGATGCGGTGCTCGCCCGCTTTGATCAGGCGGCTGAAATCTGCGGCCTGCCGCTGGCCGTGCCCGCCTGACCCGGTACCTTCGCGTTTTTCCATGACCGACGGATAGGGCGCGGCTATAAGTCGGGCATCCGGTCGCCTGCCTTGCGTCCGGCAAGGATATTTGTTTCGGCGTGATCAAGCGGATTGACCGGTATTTGTTCGGCCTCATCCTCGTGCCATTGATTGGCACGCTGGTTGTGGCCGCGATGTTGCTTGTGCTCGATCGCATGCTGCGATTGTTTGATTTCGTCATCAACGAAGGCGGCCCGGTGTCGGTGGTCTGGCGCATGCTGGGCAATCTGCTGCCGGAATATCTGTCGCTGGGCATTCCGATCGGGGTGATGCTGGGCATCCTGCTGGCGTTCCGGCGGCTGGCGATGTCGTCGGAACTGGATTCCCTGCTGGCGGTGGGTGTGTCCTATGGCCGCTTGCTGCGGGTGCCGTTCCTGTTTGCCATCGTGTTTGCCGTGGTCAATTTCGGCATCGTCGGCTGGCTGCAACCGGTTACGCGCTATGCTTATGAAAATCTGCGCTTTGAACTGCGCTCGGGCGCGCTTGGCGCCTCGATCAAGGTGGGTGAGTTTGCCGATCTGGGTGGCGGCCTGACGCTGCGTGTGGAGGAATCGCGTGGCGGCGGGGCCGATCTGCGCGGGTTGTTCGTGCGGGCCGTGGCGCGCGATGCCGATGGCAAGGTCGGGCAGACGATTGCGGCCACGGCGGCGCGCGGCACCTTCCTGGCGACCGATGATCCCGAATATATCCTGCTGCGCCTGACCGATGGCACGCTGGTGCACAGTCCGACGCCGGGCTCGACGCCGCGGGTGCTTGGCTTTGTGCAGCACGACCTGCCGATCCGCCTGCCGGAAATGGCGGCCTTCCGCCAGCGCGGCGAAGGCAATCTGGAGGCGGTCTTGCCCGAATTGCTGCGCACGATGCTGTATGCCGACACCGAGGCCGAACGTCGCGGTGCCAGCGCCACCTTCCACCGCCGCCTGGTGCAATGTGTGGTGATGTTCGTGCTGCCCTTCCTGGCGCTGGCGATGGCGGTGCCGCCCAAGCGATCGACATCGGCCCTGGGCGTGTTCCTGTCGATCATCGCGCTCGTCACTTTCCACAAGTTCACCGAATATGGGGAGCGCATGGGCCAGTTGGGCCGTGTCGATCCGATGTTGGCGCAGTGGGTGCCCTTCGCGCTGTTCATGGGCGGTGCGCTTTGGCTCTATCATGTGCTGGGGAAACCGGGCGGCCAGCCCATCGGCGCGCTTGATCGCTGGTTCGGCAAGATCACAGGCTTCATCTCTGGTCTGGCCGGCAAGCTTGTCCGGCGCCAGCGCTGGTCCGACGATGTGTTGTCGGCGGGTTGAGGCAGCACAGCATGGCAATTTTCCCATCCCGCACCATCGCCTGGTACACGGCGCGCATGTTTCTGGTGCGCGTGGCGGCGTTCATCATCGGCCTGACGGTCATCCTGCAGGCGCTCGATCTGTTGTCGGAAAGCGGCAAGGTGCTGGCCGCGCCCGGCAATACCGAGGCAGACCTGTGGCTCTATGTCTCGCTGCGCGCGCCGCAGATCATTCAGCTGTTCCTGCCGTTCTCGGTGCTGCTCGCCACGCTGGTGACGCTCGCCACGCTCAACCAGAACAGCGAAGTGGTGATCTTCAAGGCGGCTGGCATGTCCGCACATCATATCCTGGCGCCGTTGATGGTGGCCGCGTTGGGCGTGGCCGCTGCCAATTTTGTCTGGAACGAACGCATCGGCACCAGAGCCAGCGCCACGCTGAGAGCCTGGCAAGACAATGAATTCCGCAAATTGCCTGTCGCGGCCGCCAAGCCCGGACAAAGCTGGGTGCGCGGCGGCGATGACCTGTTTCATGCCGAACAAGTGGTGGGCAGCGGTGATGCCACCCGATTGACCAACGTCACCATCTATGACCGACGCGACAACCGCCTCGTGCAGGTGGTGATGGCGGCCAATGCCGTGCCGATCTCCGGCGGTTGGCGGCTTGGTGATGTGCGATTGTTCGATGTCGACAGTGGCGGCCTCGAAACGCGGCCGCAGCTTGACTTCGCAACCGATGTGGTGCCGCGCCAGTTCACCACCGTGAAGATCAACCCCAACTTCATCGCGCTGTGGGATTTGTGGCCGCAGATTGGCGAACAGCGCGCCGCCGGCAAGCCGACCGACGTGCTGGAGGCGGCGGCCTGGCACAAGATTTCGGGGCCCCTGTCGGCGGTGCTGATGCCCCTGCTCGGGGCGGTGGCGGCCTTTGGCCTGGCGCGATCCGGCAAGTTGTTCGTGCGGGCCGTTGTCGGCATGGCCCTGGGGTTCGCGTTTTTCGTGGCCGACAATTTCATGCTGGCGATGGGCAATTTCGGCACGGTGCCGCCGATCATGGCCGCCTGGGCGCCGTTCATGCTGTTCCTGCTGATCGGGGAAGCCGTGCTGATCCGCACCGAGGAATGACGCCGGTAAGGGGCGCCGCCAATTTGCCGCAAATCGTGCCTAACGTGAACATATGTCCAGTCCCCTGACCATCAAGCGTGTCGAGACCGCCGCAGACCGCAAGGCCTTTGTCGTCCTGCCGTGGCGGCTCTACGCCAATGACCCGCACTGGGTCCCACCGCTCAAATCCGAAATGCTCGGCTTGATTGGTGGGCTCAAGTCCAATCCCTGGTTCGAACATGCCGAGGCCGCGTTCTGGATGGCGGTGCAGGGTGGCCAAGTGGTGGGCCGCATTTCCGCACAGGTCGATCAACTGGTGCTTCAGCATATGGGCGCCGGCACCGGACATTGGGGCATGTTCGAATGTATCGACGACCAGGCCGTGGCCGATGCGTTGCTCGATACCGCAGAAACCTGGCTGCGGGGACGCGGCATGACACGGGCGCAGGGCCCGTTCAGCCTGTCGATCTGGGATGAACCGGGCCTGCTCGTGCAGGGCTTTGACACGCCGCCGACCGTGATGATGGGCCATCACCTGCCCTATTATGAACGGCTGATCGCAGCGCGAGGTTATCAGGGCATCAAGGATCTGCACTGCTGGTCGCTGCCGATCCGCCAGCCGTTTCCGGAGATGGTGCAGCGCATCGTCGCCTTTTCGGAACGCAACGCCAAGCTGGTAACCCGCCCGGTCGACAAGACGAGATTCGATGCCGAAGCGGCGCTGATCCTCGACATTCTCAACGATGCCTGGGCGGACAATTGGGGCTTCGTGCCGCTGACACCGCTGGAAATCGCCTATGTCGGCAAGAAGCTGAAGCCGATCATCTTCAACAATCTGGTGCGCATCGCCGAATATGACGGCGAAGCGGTCGGCTTCATGATCACCCTGCCCGACATCAACGAACTGACCCGCGACCTGAATGGCGATCTGTTCCCGTTCGGTTGGGCCAAGCTGCTCTGGCGCTTGCGCAAGCCGCAGGTTAAGCGGATGCGCGTACCCTTGATGGGCATTCGCAAATCCTTGCAGGGCCAGCGCGTGGCCAGCCTGATGGCATTCCAGATGATCGAATATATCCGCCGCAGCGCCATAGCGGACTTTGGCGCCGAAGAAGGCGAGATCGGCTGGATATTGGACGACAATGGCCCGATGCGCTCCATCGCCGATGCCATCGACAGCCACGTGACGCGCACTTATCGCGTGTTCGAACGCCCGCTGTAACCATCAGGAAGGGAGCGGCCGCCCGCCCCCTTCCCGATTCGCCAATTCAGGTTATTTGGCCGATTTTTCGGGCATCAGCTTGACGCCGCGGTAGGTGGGCGGCGTATTGCCACGCTGCACCAGCATCAACACCGTGTCCTTGCCGGCCTTGCGTTCGGCCTCCACGGCCGCAGCCGCTTCGGCAGGGCTGGCGACCGGCTTCTGGCCAATCTTCACGATGATGTCACCGCGTTGCAGGCCCTTGGCTGCGGCATCTGATGATGGGCTGATGCCGGCAATCACCACCCCTTGCACCTTGTCGTCCAGCCGCAACTGCTGACGCAACTGCGTCGTCAGCGGCTGCAGCGTGATTCCGAGGCTGGCGCGCGCCGATTCAATGCCGGGCGCCTTGTCATCGGTGGTCGGCGTGTCCTCGTCTTCCGTCGGCAGACCGGCACGGGCCTGCACGATGTTTTCTGCCGGGCGCTGGACGATGGTCGCCATCACCCGCACGCGCTTGCCGTCACGGATCAGTTCGATCGGCACCGTGGTGTTGATCGGTGTGGTCGCGACCAGATACGAAAGGCTGTTCTCGTAATTGACCGCGCGACCACCAACCGTGATGATCACGTCGCCCTGCCGAATGCCGGCACGCGCCGCCGGGCCATTTGGCTCGACATTGGCAACAATCTCGCCCGTGTCCTTGGGCAGGCCCAAGCCGGCGGCAATATCGGATGTCAGGCGCTGAATGGCCACGCCCATGTAACCGCGCTTGACGGCGCCACTGGCCTTCAACTGATCGACCACCGGCTTGGCCAATTCTGCTGGAATCGCAAAGCCAAGGCCGACGTTGCCACCTGTCGGGGAGAAAATGGCCGTGTTGATGCCGATCACATTGCCGGCCAGATCGAACAATGGCCCGCCGCTGTTGCCCTGGTTGATCGACGCGTCGGTCTGGATATAGCGGTCATATTGGCCCGAACCGATATCGCGGTGCAGCGCCGATACGATGCCGGCGGTCACGGTGCCGCCAAGGCCGAACGGATTGCCGATGGCAATCGCCCAGTCACCAACCCGGATCTGCTCGCTGTTGCCGAACTGCACGAACGGCAGTCCGGTCGCCTCGATCTTCAGCACGGCGAGATCGGTGAGCGGATCGCGACCGACCACGCGGGCCTTGTACTCGCGGCGATCCGCCAAGGTCACGGTGATCGATTCCACCGGCTGGTCACGGCCCTGGCCGGCGGAAATCACATGGTTGTTGGTGACGACATAGCCATCGGCCGCAATGATGAAACCCGAACCCAGGCTGGTCGCTTCGCGCGTGACCGGCTCACCGCCATCCTGCTGTTCCTGAAAGCGACGGAAGAATTCTTCCAGCGGATTGCCGCCAGGCTGGCCGGGCATGCGGCGCATGCGACCAATTTCCACTTTCTGCGTGGTCGACACGTTGACCACGGTGGGTGTCAGGCGTGACGTCAGATCGGCAAAGCTGCTCGGTGCGCCGCCAGGCGGCAGGGCGGCCGCCGCCGGCGCCGCGGCATTTTGGGCCGGGGCGGTGGCTGGCGCCTGTGCGACGGCGATCGCCGTGATGCCGGTGGCCAAAACGGCGAGCGGAACGAGATGACGGAACGACTTTGACGACATTTGGCTCTTTCTGCTGATCGGGCGGGTATCTGAAGTACCGCCGCGTTATGCGAACAACACGCCTAACCGTTCATGAACAACGATTACCGGTTGGTACGGCGTCCTTCGAATTCACGCAGGAATTCGTTGTTGGGGCCGAGCACGATAGTGCCGGTGCCATCATCGAAGGTGGTGCGATAGGCCTGCATGGCGCGATAAAACGCGTAAAATTCGGGGTCCTTGCCGAAACTGTCCGCGTAGATGCGGGCTGCCGATGCATCTGCTTCGGCCTGCACCAGTTGCGCCTGCTTGTTGCCCTGCGCGCGAATGGTCGCAGCTTCTTGCTGACGCGCCGAAGCCATGCGGGCATAGGCGGCTTCCAGCGGTGGGCCCGATGGCAGATCGGCCCGCTTGATGCGGACATCGATGATCTCCGCCCCATACTGCGCGGCTTGGCGGTTCACGGTGAGTTGAATCTCATCCATCAACTGGCCGCGTTCCGGGCTGAGCAGCGCCGCGAATGGCTGCTTGCCGAGCTCGTTGCGCAATTTGGAGGCCAAAATCCGCTTCAGGGCATCCGCCGCATTCTGCTCGCTGCCAACCGTCTGCACCATGCGCAGCGGGTCAACGATACGAAAGCGCGCGAAGGCATCGACGACCAGCCGCAACTGGTCGGTCGACAACACGGTCTGCGCATCCATATCGAGATCCATGATCCGCTTGTCGATGAACTTCACATCCTCGATGAACGGGACCTTCAGCGTCAAACCGGCGCCGGTTTCGCCCAGGCCCGCCTTGGGATCATAGGCATTGACGATCCGGGCCGGCTTGCCCAGCCGCAACACCACCGCCTGTTTTGTTTCAGGGACGGTGTACAGGCTGCTCATCGCCAGCACGATCAGGGCAAAGCCCATAGCCGCCAGCAGAGCAGGATTTCGCATCAACATTGTCATCATCGCGTCCTCAGCTCTGGGGCGTGGGTTCGACCGGCGGTGCGGCCGGTGCCGCACGGCGGCGCACTTCGGGCAGGGGCAGATAAGGCGTGATGCCCGGTGCATCGATCACGGTCTTGTCGACCTTGGCCAGCACCTTTTCCATGGTTTCCAGATACATGCGCTTGCGCGTCACTTCTGGCGCCAGCCGATATTGCGCATAGACGGCATCAAACGCCGCTGCATCACCCTGGGCACGGGCAACCAGCGCCTGGGCATAGGTGCGCGCCCGGTTGAGATATTGCTGCGCATCCTGCTGGGCGGCCGACACATCCTTGAACGCGCTGTCGATCGCGGCGGGCGGATCGGCCTGCTTGATATCGACACCGCGCACATCAACGCCGGACCGATAGCTGTCGAGCAGTTCCTGCATGCGTTCGCGCACCTGTTCGGCGATCTGTGCCCGCTGCGGACCCAGGGCATCGTTCAGCGTCGCGCTGGACACTTCGGCGCGCATGGCGCTTTCGGCGACTTCCCGCACGGTCTTTTCCGGATCGGCCAGTTCATACAGATAGTTTTCCGGATCCCTGATCTTCCAGCGCACCGTGTAGGCGAGGTTGATGATGTTCTGATCGCCGGTGAGCATCAGATTTTCGCTGGCACCTTCGCTCGATGAAATATCGATGGTGTTGATCTGCTCGACCTTGCGGCGCTCAACGGCATCGATCGGCCACGGCAGCTTCAGATGCATGCCCGGGCCCGTGGTTTCGACATAGGCACCGAACCGCTGCACGACGGCACGTTCCTGGGCATCCACCCGATAAAAGCTGGTGAGCAGCAGCCAGGCCGCGAGAATGCCGCCGCCAGCCCACATCAGCCAGCGGCCATCACCGACATCCATGCCGCCGCCGCCCGGGCCACCGCCGAACTGGGTGCGCAGCCGTTCCTGGCTGCGGCGGATCAGATCGTCGAAATCACCGCCGCGGTTCGGGCCCTTGCTGCCCATCGGGCGGCGCACCGGGCCTTCGCCCCATGGGTTGGCCGGGCGGTTCTGTGGACCACGTTCAGGGGGTTTCTGCGGGGCGCCGGGCGGCGTTTCCTTGCCTTCACCCCACGGCCCGTTGCCGCTGTTATCGGAATTATTCTGCCAGGGCATGGGACGCTGTTCCAGACCTTATCACTTTTCAAGAACCCACTATATACGAAGCCCGAACGGCGATTGCGAGGGCATGCGGCACCGCAGCAGCGTTTGTTGACCGTGGCGGTAGCAACGCACGGCAGGATATAGGGAAAGTATAGGCGCATGTCCTTGAAAAATCAGGTGGCGACCGCCCTTGCCGCAGTCGCTGATCCCGCTGGCGGCCCCGGCGGCGGTGATGTCGTTTCGTCGGGCCGGGCGGCCGGGATTGTCGTCAAGGATGATGGTCAGGCCGGGCTGGTGCTCGCCGTTGACGGGCTGGACCGCACGACGGCCGAACGCTTGCAGGCCGCCGTCGAAGCCGCCGTCAAGCGGGTGCCGGGGGTCACGGCGGCGCGCATCATCCTGACCGCAGACCGCACATCCGCGCCCGCCAGCGCCGCCCGTCCCGCCGCATCAACCGTGCCTGGCATCCGCAAGCTGGTGGCCGTGGCCAGCGGCAAGGGCGGCGTCGGCAAATCCACGGTCGCGGCCAATCTTGCGTTTGCGCTGGCGCGGGCCGGGCAGGCCGCGGGGTTGCTCGATGCCGATATTCATGGCCCTTCGGTGCCGACATTGCTGGGCATCACCGGCCGCGCGCGAGTGGAAAATGACCGGCTGCAGCCCGAAAGCCGCCACGGCATCAAGGCGCTGTCGATGGGCATGATGACCGACCCGAACAAGGCCATCGTCTGGCGCGGGCCGATGGCCTCATCCGCGCTGGTGCAGATGGTGGAGCAATGTGACTGGGGCGCGCTCGATGTGCTGGTGATCGATCTGCCGCCCGGCACCGGTGATGTGCAACTCACGCTGGCGCAGAAACTCAAGCCCGATGGCGCCGTGATCGTATCCACCCCGCAGGATCTGGCACTGATCGATGCCCGGCGTGCCGTTGCGATGTTCAATGATGTCGGCGTGCGGGTGCTTGGTGTGGTGGAGAATATGGCCGGCTATGCCTGCCCGGCCTGTGGCCATGTCTCCGACCCGTTCGGACATGGCGGCGCCGAGGCGGAAGCCGCCACCATGGGCGTGCCCTTTATGGGCCGCATCCCGTTGCAGATGAACGTGCGCGAGGCCGCCGACGCAGGCCAGCCGATCCGCGGCGACACCGCGGCCATCTTCGACGAGATCGCCGCCGGCGTGATCGCCACTGTCGGGTTATAGGCCATGCCATTGACCAACGATGCCGACATCGCCCGCCTGCTGGAGACCACGCGCACCATCGCGCTGGTGGGCGCCAGCGATCGCCCGGAACGCGCTGCGCATGAGGTGATGGGCGTGCTGCTGGCGGCCGGTTACACCGTCATCCCGGTCAACCCGCTGTTGGCCGGGCAGACCATCCACGGCCAGGCTGTGGTGGCCAGCCTCGCCGATGTCAGCGTGCCGATCGACCTTGTCGATGTGTTCCGCCGCAGCGAATTTGTGGCCGACGTGGTCGATGAAGCCATTGCGGTTGGCGCCAAGGCCGTGTGGACCCAGTTGGGCGTGGTCGACACCGCGGCCGCCGCGCATGCCGAAGCGGCCGGCCTGGCGGTGGTGATGGACCGCTGCCCCAAGATTGAGTTGCGTCGGCTGGGCGAGCAGCCGTCCTGACGAAATTGCCGTTCCACAGGCGGCAAAGCGATTGACTCCACCAAGCGTCTTATTACAGCAACACGCTATCGAACCGGGAGCCTCCTTGATGCGCGCCATTGCCACATTCCTGCTTGCCGCCAGCCTGTTGGCGCCGCTGCCCTTGCTTTCGGCAGCCACTGCCCAGCCGGCAGAAACTGCCGAATCGCCGTCCACCCGGCTGGCAGCGCTGTTTGCGACCAGCGATGCCGACAATCTGAAGCGCAATCCTTTGAATGCATTGTTTCGCGGCGACACGTCGCGCGCCGACGAGTTGGGCGAACTGATCACCGACGCCGCCTGGATGGCCGAAAAGCGCGCGGCCGAGGCCGAACTGAAGGCGCTGGCCAGCATCGACCGCGCCTCCCTGACGCCCGACGAGCAGGTCAGTTACGACACGTTCAAGTGGCAACGCGAAACCGATCTGGCGGGCTATTCGCCAGAGCTGCTGGCCGCCACCCTGCCGCGCCCGATCGATCATTTCTTTGGCTTCCACAATTTCCTGGCCGAACTGCAATCAGGGGAAAGCGTCGCGCCGTTCAAGACGGTGAAGGATTATGAAGACGCCTTGAAACGCAGTGATCAGTTTGCGCTGTTGCTCGATCTGTCGATCCTGCGCTTCCGCCAGGGCATGGCGACCGGTGTGGTGCAGCCGAAGCTGGTGGTGCGCAATGTCATCGATCAACTCAATACCCTGACCGCCGGCGGCACCGATGCCTCGATCATGATGAAGCCGGTGCAGACATTCCCCGACGGCATCGACGCCGCCGATCAGGCCCGCCTGAAGGCTGCCTATGCCAGGATGATCGGGGAACGGGTCAACCCAGCGCTGCTGCGGGTGCGCGATTTCCTGGCCAATGACTATCTGCCGGTCGCACGCGACGGGGTCGGCCTCGCGGCCATGCCGGGCGGGGCAGAGCTTTATCGCTATCAGGTGGCCAGCACGACCACCACCAATCTGACGCCGGATGAAATCCACAATATCGGCCTGTCCGAAGTGGCCCGCATTCTGGGCGGCATGGACGAGGTGCAGACACGCGTCGGCTTCAAGGGCGATCGCAAGGCCTTTTTCGATCATCTGCGCACCGATCCGCGTTTCAAGTTCGCCACGGCGCAGGCGATGGGCGATGCGTTCCGCGCCACCGGCACGCGCATCGACAAGGTGGTCGGCAGTTTGTTCGCAACCCTGCCAAAAACCGGCCTGGAAATCCGGCCGGTACCGCCGCACCGCGAGAAAACCGACGCCGCCGGCAGCTATCAGGGCGGCACACCGGATGGCAGCCGCCCCGGCGTGTTCTATTACAACGCCTATGATCTGCCGTCGCGCAGCACCTCTGGCGTGGAAACCTTGTTCCTGCACGAAGCGGTGCCCGGACACCATTTCCAGATCAGCCTGGCGCAGGAGAACGAGAAATTGCCGGCCTTCCAGCGCTTTGGCGGCAACACCGCCTATGTCGAAGGCTGGGCGCTCTATGCCGAAAGCCTCGGCCCGGAGCTCGGCATGTTCAGCGATCCCTATCAGTTGATGGGTCGGTACAATGATGAAATGCTGCGCGCGATGCGGCTGGTGGTCGATACCGGCCTGCATTCCAAGAACTGGGGCCGCGACCAGGCCATCGAATATATGTTGGCCAACAGCAGCATGAGCCGCACCGATGCCACCATCGAAGTGGAACGCTATATCGCCATCCCCAGCCAGGCGCTGGCCTACAAGATCGGCCAGCTGACCATCAGCCGCCTGCGCGCCAAGGCGCAAGCGGCGCTGGGGCCGAAGTTCGACATCAAGGGCTTCCACGCGCAGGTGCTGATGACCGGCGCGCTGCCGCTGGCGGTGCTGGAGGCCAAGATCGACCGCTGGATCGCTGGGGGTGGCAAGGCCTGACCGGTCAGGCCTTCACCAGCCGCTTTTCGATCAGGCTGTTGGCGCAATCGAGGATCGTGGTCTTTTCGTCGCGGGTTTTCCAGCCCAGGCGCTGCAGGGCATGGGCGGCGCTGGCCTCGCGGCGCCGGCCCAGTTCCGGCACCACCATCTTCACGGTTGCATCGAAATTTGCCAGCAATTTCAGCAGCCAATCCGGCAGACCGCGGCTCGGCACCCGCCGCGCCTGCGCGCCAAGCCCGGCCTGCAGCACTTGCGCAACCTCGCGCATCCACATGAACCGGCCTTGCGCGATAAACCGCTCCCCATCCAGTCCGGGCTCGGTCATCGCGCGGACATGCAGATCGGCAACATCGCGGACATCAACGACGCCGAAGCCGAGTCGCGGCAGGCCGGGCAGTGCGCCATCGAGCAATTTCTTCACCACCTCCAGGCTGGTGGAAAAATCCGCGCCGAGCACCGGGCCCAGAACGGCTGCGGGATTGATCGACACATATTCCATTGGCGCCCCGTTGGCCGCCATCCAGTCGCGCGCGGCGCGTTCGGCCAGTGTCTTGGATTTGATATAGGCATAGGCATCCAGGCTGTTGATGTTTGACCAATCGGCCTCGGTAAACGGCGCCCGATCCTGGCCATGGCCATAGGCGATTGCCGCCATGCTGCTGGTCATCACCACCCGCTTCACGCCGGCGGCATGGGCAAAACGCAGCGCGCGCAGCGCACCTTCGCGGGCCGGGATGATCAGATCGTCGGGATTCTTCGGTTCGCCAGCGGGAATCGGTGAGGCGATATGCTGGACATAGTCGCAGCCAGCGACGGCATCAGCCCAGCCATCGTCGCGCATCAGATCGCAGGCCACCAGATCCAGATCGGGCAGGCCGAGCGTGGCGCGCACCGCATCGGCGCGGGCCAGGTTGCGAATCGTGCCGCGTACCTGCCAGCCGTCCTGCACCAGCGCCTTGATGATGAAGCCGGCGATATAACCAGACGCCCCGGTGACCAGAACCTTGCCCATGCCCCTTCCTTTCGCCAGTGGTTACATGGTGCGGGGCATCCGCCAGCTTGGCAAGCGTTGCCAGCCAGCCCATTAGCGGGATGTGCAAACGCCAAAGCCCCTGTCCGGCCGGATTACCGGCGCCCTGCCGCGCCGCGAGTTCGCCGTGCTGTTCGCAGTGCTGCTGACCGTCGCGGCCGGCAATACCGCGCTGCAGACCGTGCTGCCCGCCATCGCCCGCGTGATCCACATCCCGGACATGGCGGTGGCGGTGATCTTCTCCTTCTCGGCCCTGCTGTGGACGTTCAGCGCCCCATATTGGGCGCGCCAGTCCGACGTGCGCGGGCGGCGGCGGCTGATGCTGCTCGGCACTTTGGGCTTTCTGGTGTCGATGGCTGGCTGCGGGATCGCGATTCTTGCTGGATTGAACGGCTGGATCGCACCGCTGGCCACCTTCATCCTGTTCGCCTCCCTGCGCAGCCTGTTCGGCATATTGGGCTCGGCCTCCAATCCGGCGGCGCAGGCCTATGTTGCCGGCCGCACCAGCGAACAGGATCGCACCGCCGCGCTGTCCAGCCTGTCCTCTGCCTTCGGGCTCGGCACCATCATCGGCCCGGCCATTGCGCCACTGTTCATTCTGGCGCCGTTCGGCCTGTCCGGACCGATGTTTGCCTTTGCCGCCTTTGCCCTGTTCGTGATGGTCGCCGTGGCGCGGGTGCTGCCGGACGATGATCCCACGCACCGGCCCGGACAGCCGCAGTCCGGCAGCGGCGCGCCCTCATCGGAACCGAGCGTGGCGGGCAGCACCACCGGCGCCAGCGTCAACGCGGCCGCCGCTGGCCGGCCAAAGCGGTTGAGCGTGAAGGACAGCCGCATCCTGCCCTTCATGATCTTCGGCTTCGGGTCCGGATCCTTCCAGGCTGCCACCGGCCAGGCGCTGGGTTTTCTGGTGATCGACAGCAACGGCGGCAATGCCCTGCAGGCGCAGCAGCAGATCGCCATCATCTTCATGGCCGGGGCCTTTGCGTCGTTGCTGGCGCAATGGGCGCTGATCCCGCAACTGCGCCTCACGCCGCCGTCGCTGATGCGCTGGGGCACAGTTATTGCTGGGCTGGGCACGGCGGGCATCGCATTGGCCGGCAGCTTCCACGCCCTCGTCATCGCCTTTGCCCTGATGAGCCTGGGCTATGGTCTTGCCCGGCCCGGCTTTACCGCCGGCGCCAGTCTGGCCGTATCCCGCGCCGAGCAGGGCGGCGTGGCCGGTGCGGTCACCTCGATCAACGGTAGCTGCTTCATCTTTGCGCCGGCCATCGGCATCGGGCTGTACCAGTTGGGCGCGACATTGCCCTATTGGCTGGGCGCGGTCGGGCTGGCGTGCCTCGCCGTCTATGCCTTCACGCAGCCGGCGTTGGGCCGCGAGCCAGGCCAGGATGCCGAGGATTGATCCGATTCAGCGCGGTTGGCTGAGCGCAATTCGGTTACCTTCGCTGTCTTCAAATTCGGCGACCCAACCGTTCGCACCGATGTCTTTCTTCGCATAAAGGCTGCGACCGCCGGACTGAACGGCACGCGCCATCACGACGTCGATATCAACCACCCGGAAATATAGGATTGGGCCCGATTTTCCCGGTACATAGACATCGCCCTGCACCAGTGCGCCGCCCGGTGTGCCATCGCCTGGGAAAAACGCCATGTCATAGCCGTCGACCCGTTCGACTGACATCGCAATGGCAAACACCGCTTCGTAAAACCGGCGGGCACGTGCCAGATCAGTGACCGGGATTTCAAACCAACTGATCATTGGCTGAATTACGGTGGGCTTTGAATTTTTTTCGGACTGGGATGCGGCCGGGAACGCTGCGAGCAGCGCCCCGGCCAGCATTATCAATCGCTTCATGCGCCGGCGGGTGCCTCACCCAGGCCAGTGCCGCGACGGCCGGCCTTGGGGATCGCCGACGCGCCTGCGGCCGGGCGGGCCACTGGGGTGGTGGTGGCGGAACCACGATCGATCGAGCCGCCTTCCATCACCTTCTTGATCTCGTCACCGGTCAGCGTTTCATATTCCAGCAGCGCGCCGGCGATGGCGTGGAGCTGGTCGATATGGTCGGTCAACACCTGCTTGGCGCGATCGTAACCGGTCGTCACGATCGCCCGCACTTCGTTATCGATCAACTGCGCGGTTTCTTCCGACATGTTCTGCGCCTTCGACACACTGTGACCCAGGAACACTTCTTCCTGATTTTCGGTGTATTTCAACGGGCCGAGCTTGTCGGACATGCCCCACTGCGTCGCCATCGAGCGTGCCAGATCAGTGGCATAGCTGATGTCCGACGAGGCGCCCGAGCTGACCTTGTCATAGCCGAAGATGACTTCCTCGGCGACGCGGCCGCCCATGGCAACGGCCAGGTTGGCGTACATCTTGTCCCGGTGATAGCTGTACTGATCGCGTTCCGGCAGACGCATCACCATGCCCAGCGCGCGGCCGCGCGGGATGATGGTGGCCTTGTGGATCGGATCAGACGCTTCCTCGTGCAGCGAAACGAGCGCGTGGCCGGCTTCATGATAGGCGGTCATCTTCTTCTCGTCTTCGGTCATCGCCAGCGTCTTGCGCTCGACGCCCATCAGCACCTTGTCCTTGGCGTCTTCGAATTCGCGCATGGATACCAGGCGCTTGCCGCGGCGGGCCGCCAACAGCGCAGCTTCGTTGACCAGGTTGGCCAGGTCGGCACCGGCAAAGCCCGGCGTGCCGCGCGCGATGGTGCGGGCGTTGACGTCGGGCGCCAGCGGCACCTTCTTCATGTGCACGGCCAGGATCTTCTCACGGCCATCGATATCGGGACGGCCGACAACAACCTGGCGATCGAAACGGCCGGGGCGCAGCAGGGCCGGGTCCAGAACGTCCGGACGGTTGGTGGCGGCGATGATGATGATGCCTTCATTGGCATCAAAACCGTCCATTTCGACCAGCAACTGGTTCAGCGTCTGTTCGCGTTCATCGTTGCCGCCGCCGAGGCCGGCACCGCGGCTACGGCCGACCGCGTCGATTTCATCGATGAAAATGATGCACGGCGCGGACTTCTTGCCCTGTTCGAACATGTCGCGCACGCGGCTGGCGCCGACACCGACGAACATTTCGACGAAATCGGAGCCGGAGATCGAGAAGAATGGCACATTGGCTTCACCAGCGATGGCGCGTGCGAGCAGCGTCTTGCCGGTGCCGGGCGGGCCAACGAGCAGCGCGCCCTTCGGAATCTTGCCGCCCAGGCGGCTGAAGCGGGTGGGGACCTTCAGGAAGTCAACGATTTCCTGCAGCTCTTCGCGAGCTTCGTCGATGCCGGCGACATCATCGAAGGTCACGCGACCTTCCTTTTGGACCAGCAGCTTGGCGCGGCTCTTGCCGAAGCCCATCGCACCGCGGCCAGCGCCGTTCTGCATCTGGCGCATCACGAAGATCCAGATGCCGATCATCAGGATGAACGGCAACATGTTGAAAAACAACTGCACCAGCACCGAGCGGCTCTCTTCCGGGCGCGCATCGAAGCGCACGCCCTTGGTGCGCAGCCGTTCGATCAACTGGGTATCGCCGGGGTTGAAGGTGCGGAACTGTTCGTCGCTGCTGGTGCGGCCGATGATCTCGTCACCGCGAATTTCCACGGATTTCACAGCACCGTCGTCAACCCGTGCCAGGAAATCCGAATAGGCCACGGCGTCGCCGGCGCGCGACGTGCTGGGCCCCTGCATCAGGTTGACCACCACGGCCAGGCCGAGCAGGATCACGACCCAAAGGCCGAGATTCTTCATCCAGGGGCTGGGGGGGCGCTTGTTGGGACCTTCGGACATCAACGCTTCATCCTGCACACACATGGCAACGCGCCTGGAGCAGGCGCGGCTTCCTGATAACAAGATAAGCCGGATTGGCGGTGTTGCAATCAGGCTGTGCCATTCTGCCTCTATCTTGTAGCCGATTCATGGGTCTTTTGGCCCGCACTGTGGCAATTGGTGGCCGATATTGGAGCGTTTATGGCCGGTTGCGGCCACCAATCGCCAGACGGGCCCCGGCCGCGCCTGCACCCCGGCCAGCGTGCCGGTCTTGCCGGCATTGAGTCGCGCCGACAGCCGCGCCACATCGCTGCCGCGTGGCGGCGCCGTGCCCAGTTCGGCCACGGCACGGGCCAGCAGGCGCTGCACCAGCGCCGCCGGCAGGCCGCGCGTGTCGAGCAGCAGCGCGTCGCCATCCGCTGTCACCCGCCCCTGCCAGGCCAGATCGGCGGCCCAGCCCAGCGCGGCGGCATCATCGGCCAGGTGCGCAGCCGCCCGCGCCAGTGCCGGCACATCGAGGCCGCTGGCCGCCAGCACCACCCGCATACGGCTGCGATCGTGGCGGGGGTCGCTGTTGCTGGGGTCGTCGATGGCCTGCCAGCCGGCCGCCGCGGCAAGGCCGAACAATTCCGCCTTGCGCAGCCCCAGCAACGGCCGCACCAGCCAGACATCGTCGGTCAGACGCCGCGCGGCGCGAATGCCGGCAAGGCCGTCGCTGCCACTAGCGCGGTTCAGGCGCATCAGCAGGGTTTCAGCCTGATCATCGGCGTGGTGCGCGGTCAGCAGCAGGCCGTGGGTGTTGGCCGCGCACCAATCCGCCAGCAACGCATAACGGGCAGCGCGCGCCTGGGCCTGGACATTGCGGGCCAGCGCCGGGCCAGCGCGGCGCAGCGTGACGTGGGCAATCCCACGCGCTGTACATTGCGCCGCCACGTCGGCCGCCTCTGCCGCCGCTGTTTCGCGCAGGCCGTGATCGACGGTGATCGCAGTTACCCGGCCTGCAAACGCACCCTGCGCCAATTCCAGCAGCGCCAGGCTGTCCGGCCCGCCCGATACCGCCACGGCGATCCGATCGGACGCAGCGACTGGCCGCCCCAGCGCCGCAGCGATCAGGGCGTGCAGATCAGGCCGCACATTTGGCCCGCTCACGCAGTGCACTTGGCTTTCGTGCGCAGCCGGCCGGCATCGGCCTTCTGGCTTTCGGTCAGCTTCGCGCCATAGACCGATTGCAGTTCGCCGAGCACCTGGCAGGCGTTTTCGGTTTTCGCCATGGTATTCAGCGCGCCAGCCAGCCCGAGCAACGCATCCGGTGCTGCTGCTGCCCGCGGGGTGGATTGATAGACGTCCAGAAATGCCTGCGCCGCCTGGGGATGCTGGTTGCGCGCTGCGTGGCTGCGGCCGATCCAGTATTTGGCTTGCGCAATCCGCGTCGATTTCGGCCAGTCGGCGATGAATTTGGTCATCTGGGTTTCAACGCCCGGCCAATCGCGCGCCGTGACCTTGGCATAGGCCAGCGCCCACGCGGCATCGGCGGTCGCGGCCTTGGCAGGCGGCGGCGGAGCGGCCGGGACCGCGGCCGCCGGTACAGACGGCCCGGCGGTCGATCCTGCGGCGCCATCGAGCAAGGTGGTGGCGCCACTATCGGGCGCAGCGCCGCCGGGGTTTTCCAGCGCGTTCAACCGGAATTCGACATCGCCCTTCATCCGGCGCTGGCCGTCCTCCAGCTGACGCAATTTATATTCCATCGCTTCGATCTGGCCGGTCAGGCCGCGCACACTGCCTTCCAGCGCGTCGACGCGCGCGGTCAGATCGGTGATCGGCGTGGTGGCCGGCGCGGTCGGCGGCGGCGGCGGCGCGGCGGCCTGATTGGGAATTTCCGGTTCGAAAAAGCGGGGGTCGCCGCCGGGAAACACCTTGCGCTGCACGGCGCGCATTTCCGATTCCAGCTTTCCGACACGGCGATCGAGCTTGCCGACATCCACGGCCTGCGCCGCCAACGGCACTGGCAGGGCGAACGCAACCAACAAGGTGAGGGGCAACAGGCGAACCACGTCAATCTCCAATCGGCGCATCTTGCGCGGCCGGTGCAGGTGCCGGGCTCCTGCGCGCCACAGTCGCAGCCTGTGCCGCAGCCGGGCTTGCCGATTGCTGAACAGGCGGTTGCTGCGGGGGCGCAGGCGCGAAGCGTTCGGCGAGGGCGGGCGCGGTGAGAACCACATTGTCGATGGTGGCGACCGAACCGCCCAGCGGCGGCAGCACGACGCCGGCCACCTGCACCTGCACCACGCCAGCGCGGCCGGCGCGCAGGGTGAGCGGCGGACCATCGGCTGGCACCTCGAACCGCTGCCCGGCGCTGAGCACGCCCATGAAGGCGCGGCGGCCGGTGGCGCGATCATATATTTTCACCCAGACATCTTCCTGCGCGACCAGCACGACAGGCCCGGTGCTCGGAATGCGCGCGCCGGGCACGGCCACCGCCGGCGCTGCTGGCGCAGAGATGTCGGGCTGCTCCCCCGGATCGGCGACTGCGGCTGGTGGTGGTGAGGCGGTTGGATCAGTGGCTGGGCTGGCGGCTGGATCAGTCGGGCTGGCCACTGGCGGCGCCTCGGCCAATTGCGACTCCGTCTCTGCCGTCGGCGCCGGATCGAACATGCCGGCCCCATAGGCGCCGAGCGCCCCGATCAGCACCACCAGCAGCGCCACGCTGCCCCAGGCCAGCCCGGGCGACGGCAACCTGGCTTCGGCCAGCGGCTCCGTGTTCAGCGCGGTCGGCACATGCGGCATGATGCTGGTTTCGGCGCGAAATTGCGCGGTCACGTTTTCCGCATCCAGCCCCACCGCGCGGGCATAGCTTTTGACGAAGCCGATCGCATAGGGCAGCGCCGGCAGTCGCCCATGGTCATCGGCTTCGATGGCCATCAGGTGGCGCAGCGGCACGCGGGTTTCGCGGGCGATATCGGCCAGATCCTTGCCAGTGGCAGCGCGGGTTTCCGCCAGCAGGGCGCCAACGGACAGCGGCGACGCCGGACCATCCTGGGTCGGCACCGTATCCGCCGCTCCAACTGGCGAAATGCTGATAATCTTATCGGAATCCGACATCCGGGCGACCCTCCCGCGCTGTCATCGTCTTGGCCCACCATTCACCTGCGAGTCAACCGCAGCTGGGGGCACAAGCAGGCCATCACGCTCGCTGGATACTGCAGCGCAGCAGTCAGGGTGCGCTCACGACTTGCCGAAAGCCCGCCTGTGCCCTATGGCGCGCCTGTCTTGTCGGCACCGTCCGACTTGGCCTTTCCTGTCCTGCTGCCCCTCGGAACCCCCCGCATGTCCATCCGCAACATCGCGATCATCGCGCACGTCGACCATGGCAAGACCACCCTGGTCGACCAGTTGTTCCGCCAATCGGGCACGTTCCGGGACAATCAGCGTGTGGCCGAACGCGCGATGGATTCGAATGATCTGGAGAAGGAACGCGGGATCACCATCCTGGCCAAGTGCACCAGCATCGAATGGCCCAGCCCGTCGGGCGAAACCTATCATATCAACATCGTCGACACCCCCGGTCACGCCGATTTCGGCGGCGAGGTGGAGCGTATCCTGTCGATGGTCGATGGCGTGATCCTGCTGGTCGATGCTGCCGAAGGCCCGATGCCGCAGACCAAGTTCGTGTGCGGCAAGGCGCTGGCGCTGGGCCTGAAACCGATCGTGGTGGTCAACAAGATCGACCGCCCCGATGCGCGCGCTGACGAAGTGCTGAACGAAGTGTTCGATCTGTTCGTCACGCTGGAAGCCAGCGACGAGCAGCTCGATTTCCCCACCCTCTATGCCTCGGGCCGCAACGGCTATGCCGGCCTGGATGAACATGTGCGCTCGGGCGATCTGAAGCCGCTGTTCCAGAAGATCGTCGATCATGTGCCGCCGCCAGCCGGCGATCCGGATGGCGAATTCAAGATGCTGGTGTCGCTGCTAGATCGCGATTCGTTTGTGGGCCGTATCCTCACCGGCCGGGTGATTTCCGGCACGCTCAAGGTCAACACACCGATCCATGCGCTGAACCCGAACGGCACGATCGTCGAAGCCGGCCGTGCGTCGAAGATCTTCGCCTTCCAGGGCCTGGAGCGCGTGCCGGTGGAAGAGGCCAAGGCCGGCGACATCATCGCGCTGGCCGGCCTGACCAAGGCTACCGTGGCCGACACCATCGCCGATGTCAGCGTGTCCGAGCCGCTGCATGCCCAGCCGATCGATCCGCCGACCCTGTCGATGACCTTCAGCGTCAATGATTCGCCTTATGCCGGCCGCGACGGCAGCAAGGTGACGAGCCGCATGATCGCCGACCGGCTCAATCGCGAAGCCGAAGGCAATGTCGCCATCAAGATCACCGAAAGCGCTTCCAAGGACGCGTTCGAAGTGGCGGGGCGCGGCGAATTGCAATTGGGCGTGCTGATTGAAACCATGCGCCGCGAAGGCTTCGAACTGTCGATCAGCCGCCCGCGGGTGATTTTCGGCGTGGACGAGAATGGCAAGCGCACCGAGCCCTATGAAACCGTCGTGATCGACGTGGATGAGCAATATTCCGGCACCGTCGTCGAGAAGATGAACGGCCGCAAGGCCGAGATGACCGACATGCGCCCATCAGGGGGCGGCAAGACCCGCCTCACTTTTTCGGCGCCGTCACGCGGCCTGATCGGCTATCACGGCGAATTCCTGTCCGACACGCGCGGCACCGGCATCATGAACCGGCTGTTCGAGAAATATGGCCCGCACAAGGGCCCGATCAGCGGCCGCGCCAATGGCGTGCTGATCTCCACCGAATCCGGCGATGCCGTGGCCTATGCGCTGGGCTATCTGCAGCCACGCGGTACGTTGATGATCGCGCCGGGCGAATCCGTCTATCAGGGCATGGTGATCGGCGAGAATGCCCGCGATGACGATCTGGAGGTCAACCCGCTGAAATCCAAGGCGCTGACCAACTTCCGCGCCAGCGGCAAGGATGATGCCATCGTGCTCAGCCCGCCCAAGAAGCTGACGCTGGAACAGGCCATCGCCTATATTGACGAGGATGAGCTGGTGGAGGTGACGCCCAACCATATCCGCCTGCGCAAGATCCACCTCGACCCCAACGAGCGCAAGCGCGCATCGCGGGCGCGGCAGGCCGGCTGACACCAGCGCGACACCGATGGTGACAGCCGAACGATAGTGCATATGTGAACAACGGCCGGGGCCGAGGCGCGATGGTGTCTTGGCCCCGCTGCCCCAGCGCCGCACAAGGCGTTTTCGGCAGGGGTCGCGCAGGGGTTGCATTGTGCGGGCTGTCGCTGCGACAATGGGCCGGCTGCCGCCAATGCCACCAAGCCATTAGGCGACGCAGCCCTTGCCGTGGGTTGGCAAGTTGATCCCCCAAAAGGCCGCAGCGGGCGAGGCTGGCGCGTCAAGCTGGAGAAGAAATGTCCATGTCCAACGCCATCCATGATGATGAAGCACCGCTCGATTCGCCGGCGCCCAACAGCTTTGTCACGATCCCCGCCGAAGAAGCCCATGCCGCCATCCGCACGCTGATTCGCTGGACGGGCGATGATCCCGATCGCGAAGGCCTGCTCGATACGCCGGCGCGGGTGACGCGGGCCTGGCGCGAATATACCAAGGGCTATGCCGAAGATCCGGGGTCCCACCTGTCGCGGACCTTTGCCGAAGTCGGCGGCTATGACGAAATCGTCATCCTGCGCGACATCCCGTTCCAGTCGCACTGCGAACATCATATGGCGCCGATCATCGGCAAGGCCCACATCGCCTATCTGCCGCGCAGCCGGGTGGTGGGCATTTCGAAACTGGCGCGGGTGCTGCACGGCTATGCCCGGCGCCTGCAGGTACAGGAGCGGCTGACCGCCGAGGTGGCCGATTGCATCCAGCAGCATCTCGATCCGGTGGGCGTCGCCGTGGTGATCGAGGCGACACACGCCTGCATGTCGGCGCGCGGCGTGATGACGCCGGGCGTGATCATGACCACCAGCCGGATGATGGGCGTGTTCCGCGAGGACGAACGCAGCCGCGCCGAAGTGCTGCGGCTGATGGGGAAAGGCTGAACGGACCAGAGCGGGCTTGCACTGGCACGGGCGAAGGCGCACGCTTGGCGAATGATGATTTACATTATTTCCCCGGTTCTGGTGTTTGCGTTGGCGAGTCAGGCCTCGGCCCAGAGCCAGCCCGCTCCGCCGCCCACCGGCGCCGAATCGGTGGTCAATCCCGACAAGGGCGACAACGAGGATCGGCTGGAGCGCGCTGCGACACGCCCGCTGCGCGATCTCAACATCATGAAGCCCAAGCTGGAGGCCGAGCTGGAGGCGATCATGGCCGATCCCTATGACATGGTCGGGCTGAAGACCTGCAAGGGGCTGAATGGCGAAGTGAACCGCATGACGTCGCTGGTCGGCCCGGATGTCGATGATCCGTCGCTGAAGAATCGCAAGGGCGGTGACCCGGTGGTGTTTCTGATGGACAGTGCCGAGGGCATCACCGGCAGTCTGGTGCCAGGCCAGGGCATCATCCGCCAGTTGACCGGCGCCAACAAGGTGGCCCGCAAGGTGGCGGCGGCGCGGTTGGCCGGGCAGTTGCGGCGCAGCTATATCAAGGGGATCATGAAAACCCGCGGGTGCCGGCTGACGCTGCTGCCGACGCCCAAGCCCGAGGCCGACAAACGGTAGTTTGCGCCGCTGCGCCGGCCCCTGTATTGGCGGCGGGCTTTTGGCGATCAGGACAACACCAGCATGCCGGCGACCCCCGCCAGCGACGATCTTCGTGAGGGCAGCGGCGCGCGCGCGCTGCTGAGGCTGGCGACGCCGGTCGTGGCGTCGCGTCTGGGCATCATGGCGATGGGGCTGGTCGATACGGTGGTGGTCGGCCGATATTCGTCGGCCGAGCTCGGCTATCACGCGCTGGCCTGGGCAGTGACCGGCGTGGTGCTGACGACGGGGCTGGGTCTGCTGTCGGGCGTGCAGGTGATGACCAGCCAAGCGATCGGCGAAGGCCGCGAAGCCGATACCGGCGCGATATTGCGGCGCGGGTTGGTCTATGCCGGCTGGATCGCGCTGGCGGCGGCGCTGTTTCTGGCGGTGACCGGCGGGCCCATGCTGCACGCCTTTGGGCTGTCGGCGGGGCTGGCCGACGGCGCGACACCGGTGCTGCAGGTGCAGGCGGTGTCGCTGATCCCGATCATCGTGGCGGACGCCGGCCTGTTCTGGCTGGAGGCGCATGGCCGCGCCGTGCCGGGCATGCTGGCGATGTGGGCGGCAAACGTGGTCAATCTGATCGTCAATCTGTGGCTGGTGCCGGGCGGCAATTTCCTGGGTGTGGATGGCGCGGTGGCCAGCGGCTGGGCGACCTTTGCCAGCCGGCTGTTCCTGCTCGTGCTGCTGGCGTGGATCATCCTGTCGTGGCGGCGGGCGCGCGAACTGGGTGTGTTGACCCCGGCGCCGCGTGCGCCCCACGCGGCGCAGGCAATGCGCCGGGTCGGCTATGGCGCGGCGGCAAGCTATTTCATCGAAAGCCTGGCGTTTTCGGCGATGGCGATCTTTGCTGGCTGGATCAGCATCACGGCCGTGGCGGTGTGGGCGGTAGTGATCAATGTCGCGGCCGTGGTGTTCATGGTGCCGCTGGGGCTGAGCGTGGCGACCAGCGTGCTGGTGGGCCGGGCCTATGGCGCGCGGGATCAGGTGGGGATGCTGCAATCGGCTGGCCAGGGCTTTGCGTTCACCACGGCAGTGCTGCTGGCGGTTTCGGTGGGCGTGTGGCTGTTTCCCGAAGGAATTGCCGCCGCGTACAGCCGTGATGCGGTGGTGATCGCCGGCATTGCCAGCGCCATGATCCTTTCGAGCCTGTTTTTCGTGGCCGATGGCCTGCAGGTGGTGGCGGCGCAATCGCTGCGGGCGCGATCGGACATCGTGGCGCCGACCGCGACCCATTTGTTTTCCTATGTCGTGGTGATGATGCCGTTGGCCTGGTGGCTGGGCGTGCGGCAGGGCGGCGGCGTGGATGGGCTGATCTGGGCGATCGTGATTGCCAGCACCTTGTCGGCGGTGCTGCTGTGGGGGCGCTTTGCCTGGCTGGCCCGGCGGCCATTGGTGCCACTGGCCCAGCCGCGGGCCGCCTGAACGCGGCTTGCCCCGGCCGCGGCTTTCGGGTTGAAAGGTTCGGCATGAGCGCGATTGCCACTTCCCTGCTGCTGTTCGGTGCGACCGGCGATCTGTCGCGGCGGATGCTGATCCCGTCGCTGTTTGGCCTGGCCCATGACGGCTTGCTGCATCCCGATCTGCGCATCATCGGCACGGCGCGGTCGGCGCTGGATGTGGCGGAATTTCGCGCGATGGCCGCCGCGGCGCTGGAATCCGCCATCGAGGCGGATCGCCGCCCGGCCGCCGCGGTGGCGGCGTTTCTGGACCGGCTGACCTATGTTTCGCTCGATGCCACCCAGCCCGCAGGCTTTTCGGCACTGGCGGCCGAGGTCGGCGATCCGGCGCGGCTGGCGATTTTCCTGTCGACGGCGCCCAGCCTGTTCGGGCCGACGATTGCGGGGCTTTCGGGTGCGGGCCTTGCCACCGAAGGCGCGCGGCTGGCGCTGGAAAAGCCGCTCGGCCATGATCTCGCCAGCAGCTGCGCGATCAATGATGCGGTGGCCAGCGCCTATCCGGAGCACCGGATTTTCCGCATCGACCATTATCTCGGCAAGGAAACCGTGCAGAATCTGCTGGCGCTGCGCTTTGGCAACATCCTGTTCGAGCCGCTGTGGAATGCCACCGGCATTTCTTCGGTGCAGATCAGCGTCGGCGAAACCGTCGGGCTGGAGAAGCGCGGCGACTATTATGACGGCATGGGGGCGCTGCGCGACATGGTGCAGAATCACATGCTGCAATTGCTGGCGCTGGTCGCCATGGAGCCGCCGGCCAGGCTGGATCCCACCGATGTGCGCGACGAAAAGGTCAAGGTGCTGCGGTCACTCAGGCCGATCACGGCGGCGGACGTGGCGACGCACAGTGTGCGCGGGCAATATGCGGCCGGGGCCATCCATGGCCAACCGATGCCCGGCTATCTGGAGGAACTGGGCCGCGCATCCGACACCGAGACGTTCGTGGCGCTGAAGGCGCATGTCGACAATTGGCGCTGGAAGGGCGTGCCATTCTATCTGCGCACCGGCAAGCGCATGCCGGAACGCGTCAGCGAGATCATCGTGCAGTTCCGCCCTGTGCCGCATTCGATGTTCGGCGGCGCCGCGATGCAGGCCAACAAGTTGATCATCTCCATCCAACCGGACGAGAATGTCGGCCTGATGATGATGGCGAAATTGCCGGGGCTGGACCGCGACGGGCTGAAACTGCGGGCGGTGCCGCTGGATATTGGTCTGCCCGGCGCCTTTGCCGATGTGCGCCGCCGCATCGCCTATGAACGGTTGCTGCTCGATCTGGTGGAGGGCCGGCAAACATTGTTTGTGCGCCGCGACGAGGTGGAGGCGCAGTGGCAATGGATCGACGCGATCCGCGCCGGCTGGGCGAGCACCGGCATGGCGGCCAGGCCTTATGCCGCCGGCACCTGGGGGCCATCGGCGGCGATTGCGTTGACCGAGCGCGATGGCGTGTCGTGGCATGACTGAGCTAATCGCTGCCGATATCGGCGGTACGCACGCGCGCTTTGCACTGGCGCGGATCGAAGATGGGCAGGTCGTGCTGGACGAACCCGTCGTGCTGCGCTGCGCCGACCATGCCAGCCTGGCCGAGGCCTGGGCGGCGTTTGGCGCCGCGCTGGCCCGGCCACTGCCGCGCGCCGCTGCCATTGCCGTCGCCTGCCCCGTAAGCGGTGACACGTTGAAGCTGACCAACAATCCCTGGGTGATCCGCGCATCCGAACTGAACGCCACCCTGGGCCTTGATCGCCATGTGCTGATCAATGATTTCGAGGCGGTGGCACATGCGGTGGCAAGCTGCGGGCCGGGCCAATTCCGCCACCTGTGCGGGCCGGATGTGCCGCTGCCCGCGACGGGGGTGATTTCGGTGATCGGCCCCGGCACCGGGCTGGGCGTGGCGATGCTTTTGCCAGACCGTGCCGACGTGTTGCCGAGCGAAGCCAGCCACGGTGATTTTGCGCCGGTCGATGCCACAGATGATGCGATCCTCGCGCATTTCCGCAACCGGTTTGGCCGGGTATCCACGGAGCGTGTGGTGTCCGGGCCTGGCCTTGCCGACATCTATGCGGCGTTGGCAGGCGAGGCGCCGCCGATGGCCGATGCCGCGCTGTGGCAATCTGCGCTGGGCGGGCAGGATGCATGGGCAAGCGCCGCGCTGGCATGTTTCTGCAGCGCGCTCGGCAGCTTTGCCGGCAATATCGCGCTGGCGCACGGCGCGGGCGCGGTGGTGATCGCTGGCGGGCTTGGCGCGCGGCTGGCGGACCATCTGCCCGAATCCGGCTTTGCCGCGCGTTTTGTCGCCAAGGGTCGCTTTGAGGCGCAGATGCGCAGCCTGCCAGTGAAGTTGATCACCCATCCGCAGCCCGGCCTGTTCGGCGCTGCGGCCGCGTTTGCGCGTGCATCTGCCCGGAGCCAACCATGACCGAACTCGATGCGCTGATGAACAAGGCACCGGTGATCCCGGTGCTGGTGGTCGATGATGTCGCCCATGCCAGGCCGCTTGCCGAGGCCTTGGTGGCCGGCGGGTTGCCCGTGCTGGAGGTAACGCTGCGCACGCCGGCGGCGCTGGACGTGATTGCCGAGATGACGAAGGTGCCCGGCGCGATCGTCGGCGCCGGCACCGTGCTCAATCGCAGCCAGTTGGATGCCGCAAAATCCGCCGGCGCCCGCTTCATCGTCGCGCCGGGGCTGACCACCACGCTGGGCGATGCGGCCCATGCCGCCGGCCTGCCCTTCCTGCCGGGCATTGCCAACGCCGGTGACGTGATGCGCGCGCTGGACATGGGCTTTACGCGGCTGAAATTCTTCCCGGCGGTGCCGATGGGTGGCCTGCCGGTGCTGCGCGCGCTGGCGGCGGTATTCGGCCATGTGCGCTTCTGCCCGACCGGCGGCATCACCGCGGCGACGGCGCCGGACTGGCTGGCGGAAGCGGCGGTGGCGTGCGTGGGCGGCAGTTGGCTGGCAGGGCGCGGCGAGACGGACTGGGCAGCGATCGAGGCGAGAGCGCGGGCGGCGGCGGGGTTGAAGTCTGCCGCAATCAAAGCTGCGGGCGTTAAGGCTGAGGACGGGGCCTGAACAGCCAGACGCCGCCCATGAGCAGCGCCGCGACACCCAGCGGCGCCAACGCCCACCAGCTCGGTACCAGCAGCAGCCGGGTGGTTCCCGCAAAGCAGCCCAACAGCAGAAATTCGCCGAGCGCCGTCAGCAGTGAGGATTTGTAGCGCTGGCGAAAGGCGCTGCGCTTGGCCGGCGCGCGCGTCCAGAGTTGCATCGCGGCCGCCGACACGCCAGCCAGCGCGGCCATCGGCAGCATCAGCCACGCCGCCAGGCCGTCGCGTGTAGAGACGGCACAGGCCAGCGCCAGCACGAGAAGCATCGGCGGCGACAGCGCGGCAGCCAGCTTGGCGCGCAGCACCTGCCCCGCCGGCACCGGTGCGGCGGCGATCAGATCGGGCGCGTCTTCGGCCGAAATCACCAGCCAGGCCAGCGAAGAGGCCAGCGCACCGCCTAGGAACACGCCGGCCGCGGCCATGCGCTGCGGCGTGATATTGCCATCGGTGAAGATCAGCGCCAGCACCGGCACCATGAACACCAGTTGCTGGCCGATCTGCGAAATCAGTTCGGGATCACGCCCCAACAGCTTCATTTCCTTGCCGAACATCACGGTGAACGGACTGCCGCCAAAGTAAGCTGCGCGTGTAGGTTTCTCCACCGCCGGGCCGGCCGGCGCAGCCTCGATGCGGGCGGCGGCGAAGCGGGCGGACACCATGGCCGCACCAGCAGCCAGCGCCAGCACGGCCAGCAATGGCAGCGGATCACCCAGCAAGGCACGTGCCGGCCAATCGAGCGGCGATGCTGGCGCAGCATCGAGCGCGCGCATCCGGGCTTCGAACCAGACCGGCGCGAAATTCGGAGTCTGCCCCAGCGCGAACACGCCGCCGGCCAGCAGCACGCCCGCCAGTTGCGCCGCCACCCGCGCCCGCGCCACCCCGAACAAGCGTTCCAGCCCGGTGGCGAGCAACAGGGCGATGGCGGTGGCCGTGACGGCAACGGCGGCAACCACGAACGGCCCGGCCAGCCAGGCACCGTGACCGAACAACGCCGAAGCGAGGAAAAACGGCAAGGTGAGCAGCAGGAACGGCAGCGCCACCACCGCCTGAACCCCGGAAATGCGCGCGGCGATCACGCGTGCGGCCGGGATCGGTGCGCTGAGCAGCAGTTCCAGTTCGCCGCGGTCCCGGCCCATGCGCAGCACATGCGCGAAGGCCGAGCTGATCATCACCAACAGCAAGCCGGCCATGGCGGCCGACAATTTGCCGAGCGCCGGTTCGGGAATCATCGGCGCGGCGCGCACATGCCAGGCCGCCGCGATGCCGCCCAGCACGGGCAGCAGCGCCAGCACGCCAATGGCGATGATGCGGCCCCAGCGGCCTTCGCGTCCGCGCGCCTTGATGCGGATGTCGTTCCAGATCAGCCAGGGGAGACTGGCCGGCGCGACGAGCGCCTTCATGCCGCGGCAAGCTCCAGAAACACGTCTTCCAACGTGGTGCCCGCCGCGCGCCCCACGGCCAGTTCGGCCATCGAGCCTTCGGCGACCAGCCGCCCGGCGCGGATGATGCCGATGCGCTGCGCCATGCGCTCGGCAACTTCCAGGATGTGCGTGGTCATGATGACGGTGGCACCGCCGGCGACACGATCGAGCAGCAGATCCTTGACCAGGCGCGCCGCAGCAGCATCGAGCCCGGTGAGCGGTTCATCGAGGATGAGCAGGCGCGGTTCATGAATCAACGCGCCGGCCAGCGCCAGCTTCTGCTTCATGCCGCGCGAAAAGCCTTCGCAGCGGATGTCGCGCTTGTCCCACAGGCCGAGTTGCCGGAGCAGCGCCGCGGCGCGCGGTTGGGCATCGTCTGGCGGCACCCGCCACAGGCCGGCGATGAAGGCGAGATATTCGGCCGGAGTCAGCTTGTCGTACAACAGGGGCTCGTCGGGCAGCCAGGCGGTGATCTGCTTGGCGGCAATCGGCTCGGCCAGCACATCGATGCCGAACAGGCTGATCTCACCGGCATCAGGCCTTGCAAGACCGGTGACCATGCGCAGCGTCGTCGTCTTGCCGGCGCCATTATGGCCCAGCAGCGCATAGATTTGCCCGGCCGGCACGGTGAGATCGAGGCCATCGACGGCCGTGTGGCCACCAAAGGCCTTGGTCAGGCCGCGAATCTGCAAAGCGGGAATGAGGGCATGCATATTCCCCAAACTATCAAAGCCGATCGGCAATGGCGATGAATGCGCGTTAACCAGACCAAGTGCGCGTTTACGGGCAGCGCGTTTTTGGGGGCTTGAGCCGCGACGTTTTCGCGCAGACACTGGATACTCTCTGGCGACTTAGGATCATGACCAATGCGCACTGCTCTTGTCCTTGCGGCCTTGCTGGCCTCTGCTGCTGGCGCCAAGACCATCCATGTCGGGCCGGGCGGCGACGCGCATGAAAAATTGCAGACCGCACTGATCGAGGCGGCAGCGGGCGACACCGTGCATATCGCGGCGGGCCGCTATGCGCTGTCGGGCGGGCTTTCGCTGGATGTCGATGGCGTGACGGTGAAGGGCGACGGGCCCGGCGCGACGATTTTGGACTTCACGACGCAGAAGGGTGAGGGCGAGGGCCTGCTGATCACCTCCGACAATGTGGTGGTGCGTGATCTGGGCATCGAGAATGCGGCCGGCAATGGTGTGAAATCCAAAGGCAGCGATGGCATTGCTCTGGTCAATCTGCGGGTGGAATGGACTGGCGGACCCAAATCCACCAATGGCGCCTATGGCCTGTATCCGGTGAGCAGCAAGAATGTGCTGATCGACCGCGCGGTGGTGAAGGGCGCATCGGACGCCGGGATTTATGTCGGCCAATCGATCAACATCATCGTGCGCAACAGCCGCGCCGAAATGAATGTGGCCGGCATCGAGATCGAGAACAGCTACGACGCCGATGTGAAGGACAATGTCGCCACCAACAATGCCGGCGGCATCCTGGTGTTCGATCTGCCCGATCTGCCGCAGCAGGGTGGGCGCAACGTGCGGCTGATGAACAACAAGGTGATCGCCAACAATCATGCGAATTTTGCAGCGCCGGGCAATATCGTGGCGGGGGTGCCGCCGGGCACCGGCATCATGGTGATGGCCAATGATCGCGTGATGGTGACCGGCAACGAGATCAGCGACAACCAGGGCAATGGCGTGATGATTGTCGCCTACACGCAGGCGTTCACCGACAAGGCGTATAACCCGTTGCCGCGCGGCGTGTTCGTGACCGGCAACCGGTTCAGCGGCAATGGCAGCGCGCCGGCGTTCAAGGGCGGCAAGGAAATTGCCGCCGCGCTGGGCGGTACAGTGCCGCCGGTGATGTGGGATGGCGTGACCCGCTATATGGTGCCGGGCGGTGGCGGCGAGCGCACAGCGCAAGGCGGCATCAGCAGCGACGCCCCGGGCATCACGCTGGGCCTGGGCCTGCAAGGCACACCAGCCACCCAGGCGCAGCCGGCGCCGCTGCCGATTGTGGCGGCAACAAGCACGCGGCCAGCGATCGTGCTGCCGGCCGAACTGGAGGCGCGCAGCCGATGAGGCGGATCGCAGCTGCGTTGCTGTTGCTGGGGGCTGCGCCGGCACCCGTGGTGCAGGCCGATCTGCTGTTGACTCAGGATGCAGCGACGCTGGCCGACTATGGCCTGTTCGATGCCAGTGGTCAGCCGGCGGCGGGCGTGCAGCCCTACACGTTGAACACGCCGCTGTTTTCGGATGGCGCGGAAAAGTTCCGGTATGTGTGGATGCCGGCGGGCGCCAGGGCCGACTATCGCGCCAGCGGCGCATTGGTGTTTCCGGTGGGCACGGTGCTGATCAAACGCTTTGCCTTTGCCGCCGATGCGCGCGCACCCACGCAGGATCTGCGCACCGTGGAGACGCGGCTGCTGATCCATCGCCCGGCCGGGTGGGTGGCACTGAGCTATGTGCAGGAGGGCAGCGAAGCCGTGCTGAAACGTGCCGGCAAGCGTATCCCCGTCATCATCATCAACGCCGCCGGACAGCCACAGACCATCGATTACGCCGTACCCAACCAGAATCAGTGCAAGCAATGCCACCAGGCGGGCGCGGCGATCACGCCAATCGGGCCGACGGCGGGCAATCTGAACGGCGGGCTGCATGGTGATGGCCCCAACCAGTTGGTGACCTGGGCCGGGACGGGCCGGCTGGCGGGCTTGCCGGCGGCCGGCCTGCCGAAGCTGGCGCGCTGGGATGATGCGTCCGAACCCCTTGCGTTGCGGGCGCGTGCCTATCTGGCGGTGAATTGCGGCCACTGCCATGATCGCGCCGGCTTTGCGTCCAACTCCGGGTTGTATCTCAATCCCGACGAGACGACGCCGGCACATCTCGGCATCTGGAAACGCCCGGTTGCAGCCGGGCGCGGATCGGGCGGGCGCGAGTTTTCGGTGGTGCCCGGCCGGCCCGATCAATCGATCCTGCTGCACCGCATGCAATCATCCGAACCGGGCGTGATGATGCCACAGTTCGGGCGCAGCATTGCGCATGATGAAGGCATCGCGCTGATCCGACAGTGGATCGCGGCTATGTCCGATCCAGCTGATACAGCGCCGGCAACAACGGCAGCACGGTGATGCCGGCCAGCATCAGCACCAGCGGCACGCCCAGCCCGGCGCCGACCGCGGCACCGGCGCCCAGCACGGCCGCCACCTGGAACAGGCTGTTCAGGATATTGTTGGCAGCGATGCTGCTCGCCCGGCTGCCGGCAGCGCCGGCGGTTTGCAGCACGGCATAAAGCGGGACCGAAAATACCCCGCCGGCCACCGCCATCACCAGCAGATCCGCAAGCACGCGCCAGCCGGCAGCCAGCGCGAAAAACGCCGCTACATCCTTTGGCACCGTGTCGATGGCGGCGACCGCAAACCACAGATCGACGCCGGCCAGCGCCATCACCAGCCCGGCCGGGATGCACAGGCGGGTGGAAATGCGACCCCTGAGCAGACGGCTGACCAGGATCGATCCCGCCGCGATGCCGACCGAAAAGGCGGCAAGAAACAGCGTCGCCACGGGTTCGGTGCCGCCCATGTTGTTCCGCGCCAGCGGGACGAACTGGCTGGTGTAGATGGCGCCCAGTGCCCAGAACCAGGATATCGCCAGCGTCGCCCGCCACAACGCGGCATTGGCAAAGGCACCGGCCAGCGCGGCGCGGGCGCTGAGATAGGGGTTCCAGACGATCGGGCCTGTGCCTTCCGGTGGCGCCGGCGGAATGGCGCGCGCCGCCAGCCAGCCCACGACAGCCAGTGTCAGCGCCACCGGGCCGACCGCGGCGCTCGCCAGCAGTCCACCGGCAATCTGGCCGAGCAGGATGGCCACGAACGTCGCCGCTTCAACCAGGCCCGTGCCGGCGACCAGTTCATGGCTGCGCAGATGCTGCGGCAGGATCGCATATTTCACCGGGCCGAACAGCGTGGAATGGCAGCCCATCAGGAACACCACCGCCAAGGCCAATTCCAGCGATCCGATTGCCAGCGCCGCCCAACCCAGCGCCATGAAGGCGATTTCCAGCAACTTCACCAATCGGGCAATATCGGCCTTGTCGCGCCGGTCGGCGATCGATCCGGCCGTGCCCGAAAACAGGAAATAAGGCAGGATGAACAGGCCGGCCGCAGCCGACGCCAACATGGCGGCACGCGCCGGATCGGCGGCGGCAAGATCATAGGCGACAATGAAGATCAGCGCGGTGCGAAACAGATTGTCGTTGAAGGCGCCCAGCATCTGGACGGTGAACAGAGGGCCAAAGCGCCGCGTGGCCAGAAGCTGTAGCATCTGGCATTGGCCATGCCCGCAACTGCAGCGCCCGTCCAGACTCGCATGCAGCCGGGCAATGGCGTAGAACCGTTTCAACAGGAGGATCAGCCGACGTGGCACGCCAGCGGCGCAACGATGATTGGGGTTTCCCGCGTTGGCGGGATTATGGCAGCGAACGCGCCGCCACCAACGTGCGCCTGTGCGATCGCGACGGCTGCAGCAATCCCGGCGACCGGCCAGCCCCCAAGGCACCGAACAGCCCGGAGCGCTGGTGGTTCTGCCAGGAACATGCCGCCGAATATAATGCCGGCTGGGATTATTTCCGTGGTCTGTCCGCCGAAGAAGCCGAAGCGCGCGCCAAGGCCGAATCCGGGGAACGCCGTTATCGCCGCGCCAGCCACTGGGAATGGGGCAATGAAGGCGATGGCAGCCGCAGCCGCGCCGAACTGGATGCGCTCAAGCTGCTGGGGCTGGACAGCGATGCCGATATGGAAGCCATCAAATCGGCGTGGCGGGCCGCGGCCAAGTCCAGCCACCCCGATGTTGCGGGTGCGGGCGCCGATGCGGCCGAACGGTTTCGGGCCGTGCAGGCCGCGTGGTCGGTGCTGCAGGCCGCTGATGCTGCAAGGCAGGCGGCGACGGAACGCTGAAGCCAGGCTTTGATACCCCCAAGAAACGCCGCGATTGTCACAGCGGCGGCGATGGGGCCAGAGGGGGAAGATGATGACCAAAGCTCGCACCCTGTTCGCCGCCGGCGTGATTGCTGGCCTGCTTGCCTCCCCCGCGCTTGCTGACGGGCTTTATGGCCAATGGCGGGTCAGCTTCGATGCTCACCCCGGCGGGCCGCTGCCGTTCACGCTCGATGTGCGCGAGGGCAAGACCGGGCCGCAGGCGTGGATCGTCAACCCGCCGGAGCGGTTGAAGGTTGAGCAGGTGCAAGTGACCGGCGATGCCATCACGCTGATATTCCCCAGTTACAACAGCCGGCTGGAGCTGAAGGCCGCCGGCAATGGCAAACTGGCTGGCAGCGCCACCGTGTTGCGAGCGACGGGCACCGTCAATCTGGCCGCGCGCGCCGAACGCGGCGCCTGGCGGTTCACACCCACGGCGGTCAAGCCGGCCGGCAATGTGACCGGCCGCTGGAACCTGACGGCGGGCGACAACAAGGCCAAGGGATTGCTGATCCTGAAACAGACCGGCGCGCAGGTGTCGGGCACGGTGCAACTGCCTTCGGGTGACATGCGCTATCTGTCGGGCGAGTTGAACGGGAATCAGCTCAAGCTTTCCACCTTTGACGGCAGTTTCACCAGCCTGTGGGCCGGCACGTTGCAGGGCAGCACGTTGACCGGCGCTTCGTTCGCGGCGACCAGCCGGCCGACCGGCAATCCCTGGAGCGCCCAGCTGGAGCGCGGCGCCACGATGAATGCGGTGGCGGTGGAAAAGCCCGGCGGGGAGCGGCTGAGTTTCAAACTGCCGACGCCAGAAGGCCAGATGATCAGCCTGAACGATGCCCGCTACAAGGGGAAGGTGGTGGTGATCTCGATCGGCGGCGCCTGGTGCCCCAATTGCCATGACGAAGCCCAATATCTTGGCCCCTATGCCGCGCGCCGGCAGAAGGAGGGCCTGGAAATGATCGGCATGCAATTCGAATATGGCGGCGATCAGGCCCGCGCGATGCGCCAGATCACCAGCTTCCGCAGCCGCTACAAATTGCCGTACCCGATGGTCTATGCCGGCCAGCCCAATGCCGAGGACACCAAGAAGGTGCTCGGTGCGCTGGCGCCGGTGAAGGTGTGGCCGACGACGATCTTCATCGGCCGCGACGGGCTGGTGAAGGAAGTGCATGTCGGCTGGGCCGGGCCCGCGACGGGGGCGCTGCATGCCGAAGCCAAGCGCGAGTTTGATGAAACCGTGACGCGGTTGCTCAAGGCGCGCAGTTAAGCCCGAACCATCCACAGCCTGGCGCACCGCCAGCGGGTCCGCCCCCTACCGCGCCTGCGCCGGCCCTGCTAACGATTGGATATGGCTGAAACCGCTTCCCCTGTTCGCATTGCGCCGTCGATCCTGTCGGCAGATTTCGCGCGGCTGGGCGAGGAGGTGCGCGCGATCAGTGCCGCCGGCGCGGACTGGATTCATGTCGATGTGATGGATGGGCATTTCGTGCCCAACTTGACCATAGGCCCGATGGTGGTGAAGGCGCTGCGCCCGCACTCGGCCCTGCCGTTCGACGTGCATCTGATGATCAGCCCGGCCGACCCTTATCTGGAGGCCTTTGCCGAGGCTGGCGCCGATATATTGACCGTTCACCCCGAGGCCGGCCCGCATCTGCATCGCACCGTGCAGCGCATCAAGTCGCTGGGCAAATTGGCCGGCGTGTCGCTGAACCCGGCCAGCCCGGTGAGCCTGGTGGAGGATGTGCTCGGCGATATCGATCTGATCCTGGTGATGAGCGTCAATCCCGGTTTTGGCGGCCAGAGCTTCATCACCAGCCAGCTCAAGAAGATCGAGCGCCTGCGCCGGATGATCGATGACAGCGGGCGTGCGATCCATCTGGAAGTCGATGGCGGGGTGGACGCCGCCAATGCCGCCACGGTGATTGCCGCCGGCGCCGATGTGCTGGTCGCCGGCACCGCCAGCTTCAAGGGCGGCGCAGCGCATTACGCCGCCAATATCGCGGCGCTGAAAGGTTGCGGCGCCTGATGGCCAAGGCCCCGGTGCCTCCCCCGCCACAGGAAGACGAGGACGGCAGTCTGCGCCGTACCGGCGGAGAACGCGGGCTGTCGCTGACCGAGCGGATGGCGGCCGAGGTGGCCAGCCGGCTTTATGCGACACCACTGCACCGGCTGCGGTTGCGCGGGCGTTTCCCGTTGAAATTGCTGGGTGTGCCGGTCGATCCGGTACCGGGTGACCCGCAGATTGGCGAGCGTATATTGGCCGGGCGGCTGATCCACGCCGGCCACACCGCGATGATCCGTGATCTCAGCTTTGCCGCGCCAGGCCCACCGGCGGCGTGGCGGGATTGGGCGCACGGCTGGCAATGGCTGCGCGATCTGGCGATCATGCCCGACCAGAAGCTTGCCGCGCAGGCCGCCGAGGCGCTGGTGCAGCGCTGGCTGAATGAATTTGCCGAATTCGATGCCACCGCCTGGCGCGCCGATCTGACCGGCACGCGGCTGCTGCTGGCGCTGGGCCATGCACCGCTGATCCTGTCGTCGTCCAACCAGGTCTATCGGTCGTCGTTGCTGTCGGCGATTGCAACCTGGGCGCGGCATCTCGATCGTGCGGCGCGACGCCTGCCGGAAGGGCTGGGCCGGGCACAGGCCCTGTGCGGGCTCTATGCGGCTGGCACGTTGATCCCCGGTGGGCAGTTGCGCGCCGAACTGGCACTGTCCGGCCTGCAGGCATTGCTGCCGGCGCTGGTGTTGCCCGATGGCGGTATCGCCAGCCGCACGCCCGTTGACGCGCTGGCACTGGCCGATCTCCTGCTGTTCACCGCCGCCGCCCCCGAAGCGGTGGGCAACCGCGCGCCGCCGATCTTTGCCGACACGCTGGCACGGCTGGTGCCGGCGCTGCGCGGGCTGATGCTGGGCGACGGCGAGATCGGCGCCTGGCATGGCGGCGCAGTGATCGGCGGCGACGCGCTGGACCGGATGGCGCGGCGCACCGCCACCGGCACTGAACTCAGGCGCGGCGGGCGCTGGAGCGGCTATTACCGGCTGTCGGCCGGGCGATCGGTGGTAGTGGTTGATGCCGGGCCGCCGCCAGCCGCGCGCCTGTCCAATCACGGCCATGCCGGCACGCTGGCCTTTGAAATGAGCGATGGCGCCGAGCGGTTGATCACCAATTGCGGCGGCGCGAACGGCCTGGGCCGGGCCACCGCACCGCCACTGGCCCCGGCATTGGTATCGGGCCTGTGCACCACGGCCGCCCATTCGACGCTGGTGATCGCCGACACCAACAGCACGCGTATCCGCGAGGATGGCACGCTGGGCGCCGGCGTGGACGAAGTGACGCTGGCGCTGCGCACGGCCGAAGGTGGCCAATATCTGGATGCCAGCCATGATGGCTATGCCCGGCGCTTCGGCATGATCGTGCGGCGGCGCTTGCTGCTGACGGTGGATGGCGCCGAACTGGCCGGCGAGGATCTGATCGAGGCCGGGCCAGCGCGCCTGCTGCGGCGGCGGGGCGACCGGGATTTCGATCTGCGTTTCCATCTGGGGCCGGGCGTGTCGGCGACACCCACCGCCGATGGCATGGGCGCGCTGCTGAAAACGCCGGCGGGCCGCATCTGGGCGTTCAAGGCGCGACGCGAGGATGGCACAGCGGCGCTGGGTATCGAAGCGTCGATCTGGGTGGACGCCGACGGCGCCGTGCACCGCACGCAGCAACTGGTGATATCCGGCCGCACCAGCAAATTGGCGGCCGATCTGCACTGGAATTTCAAGCGCGCCGGGAAATAGCTGACAAGCGACGCGCGAATCGTTACCGGCTGCCGCCATGACTGATCTCGTCCCCATCCGCCGTGCCCTGCTTTCCGTGTCCGACAAGGCCGGGCTGGCGCCGCTTGCGGCTGCCTTGACGGCGCGCGGCGTGGAATTGGTGTCCACCGGCGGCACCGCCACGGCGCTGCGCGCGCTGGGCCACCAGGTGCTGGATGTGGCGGAGGTGACCGGCAGCCCCGAAATGATGGACGGCCGCGTGAAGACGCTGCACCCACGCGTCCACGGCGGGCTGCTGGCGCTGCGCGATGATCCGGCGCATCTCGCGGCGATGCAGGCGCATGGCATTGGTGCCATCGATCTGGCGGTGATCAATCTCTATCCCTTTGCCGCCACAGTGGCGAAGGGCGCGCCCCGCGCCGACATCATCGAGAATATCGACATCGGCGGCCCGGCGATGGTGCGATCATCGGCAAAGAACCACGCGTTTGTCGCCATCCTGACCAGCCCGGATCAATATGGCGATTTCATCGCCGCGCTGGACGCGCATGAGGGCGCGACGCCGTTGGTGCTGCGCCGGCAACTGGCGGCCGCTGCCTTTGCACACACCGCCGCCTATGATGCCGCCGTGGCAAGCTGGTTCGCGTTTGCGGATCAAGGTGAGCAATTCCCCGCCGTGCTGCCGATCGCGCTGACCCGCAAGGAAACGCTGCGCTATGGCGAAAATCCGCACCAGCAGGCCGCGCTCTATGTGCCGCAAACCGGCGCGCACGGCCTGGCAGCGGCAAGCCAGGTGCAAGGCAAGGAACTGAGCTACAACAATCTGAATGACGCCGATGGTGCGCTCGATCTGATTGCCGAATGGCGCGACGCTGGGCCGGCGTGCGCGATCATCAAGCATGCCAATCCGTGCGGCGTCGCGACCGGGGCGACCCTGGCCGAGGCCTATGGCAAGGCGTTCGATTGCGATCCGGTGTCGGCGTTCGGTGGCATTATCGCGGTCAACCAGCCGCTCGATGGGCCGACGGCCGAAGCCATCACCCAGATCTTCACCGAAGTGGTGATCGCGCCGGGCGCCGATGAGGATGCGCGCCGCGTGTTTGCGGGCAAGAAGAATCTGCGCCTGCTGATTGCCGAACTGCCCGATCCGCGCAGGCCAAGCCTGATGCTGCGGCCCATATCGGGCGGCATGCTGGTGCAGAGCCGCGACAATGGCGCGGTGTTGCGGGACGCCTGCCAGGTGGTGACCCAGCGTGCCCCCACCGAAGCCGAATGGGCCGATCTGCTGTTCGCCTGGACGGTGGCGCGGCACGTGAAATCCAATGCCATCGTCTATGCCCACGGCGGCGCGACCGCCGGTATCGGCGCGGGCCAGATGAGCCGGCTCGATTCAACACGGATTGCCGCCCGCAAGGCCATCGATGCCGCCGAAACCGCTGGCTGGCCACAACCGCGCACAGTTGGGTCTTGCGTTGCATCCGATGCCTTCTTCCCCTTCCCCGACGGCCTGATTGCGGCAGCAGACGCCGGCGCCACTGCCATCATCCAGCCCGGCGGGTCGATCCGCGACAAGGATGTGATCGCCGCTGCCGACGAACGCGGGCTGGCGATGATCTTCACCGGCATGCGCCATTTCCGGCATTGAGGCGCATCAGCTGACGGAGAAGGGGTCGTTCGGCGACTGGAAACGGCTGTCGATGAACTTCAGATTCACCGAGAAACTGTCGATCTGGCCCGCAGCAAAGCCGGCCGAAATGCGGCGCAGCTCATCGATCATCGTGTCCAGCCGCTCGTTCAGTTGAAAACTGGCCGATTTGCCGGTGCGGCGAAAGATTTCGGCGCGGTGGGCCGGCGGAATGTCGAAATAGCTGGTCATCAATTCGGGCAGGAAGATGCGGCCGATGCGCCGCGCTTCATCCAGCGCGTCGTGGCCGCCGCCGGTCATGTCCGCCTGGCGTTCGATTTCGGCCAGCAGCGACTGGATCGACGCCATGCGCGGCTGCGAGGCGCTGGGGATGCGGGGGTCGGCGAAATCGAACTCGGGCAGGGATTCGGGACGGGACGGATTTGGGGCAGGACTGGTCGGTGCCGCAACGGGCGGCGGCTCCGGGGTGCGCGTCTCGGCTGAGCGGTTCAGCATCAGCCTGAGGCGAGTCAGGAAGTTGGTCTTGCCCACGACCTTCTTCTATCGGTGAACAGCGCAGAGTTCCACCGCTCAACTGACCAGCGCCAGCGGTGCCGGTTCGGCCGGGCGCACGCCGAAATTCGCGGCGCGGGTGACGATGGCATGGGCCCAGGCGCGGTGCGTGGCGGGTTCCGACATGACGCCGGCGACGGCAAACACCGCCGGGGCATCGGCATCCAGGATCTGCAGCGCGTTGGCATGATCAAGATGATCGACCATGTAGGCGCGATGGATCATCGCCACCTGATCGGGGTGGATGGCGGTTTTCGTCATCAGGCCGTGTTCGATGTCCTGATCGATCTCCGATTGCAGCAGCGCGGCGTTGCTGAAGCTGTCCATCACCGGCGCGCTCATCGCGAAGCCCCACGGCACGAAGGTGGCGACCAGCGCGCTGATGATCTTGCCGAGCGGGCCATCATAGGCGGTGCGGGTGAGCGAGCGGCGGCAGCCAAGGATTTGCAGCAGATCATTGCCGCCGATGCGCACCGCCAGCACGCGATCCTGGATCGCGGTCAACTGTTCGCGCAGCCGCCGCATTTCGGCCGGATCAAAGGCTTCGCGGGTTTCCACCGTCGGCATGATCAATTGCTGCGTGCCCGAAAGGCTGGCGATATAGGCCGGCATCACGTCCGCGGTGGCCTTCGGGATCACGAAGCCGGCGATGGCACCGATGCCGGGCAGGCTGGTGATCAGGGCAAACATCTCGGCATGGCGCGGCCGCACGAACAACAGCGGGCCGTTCTCGGTCAGCGCCGGGTTGATTTCGATCTGCCGGAGCAGCGCGGCGAGATTGGCCAGCGCAAGGCCGGTGTCGCCTTCGAGAACCGCGTCTTCGAGGTCGAACACCACCGAACGCAGATCGGGATATTTCTGGCCGCTGGCGACAGCCAGCAGATCACCGCGGGTGGCGGGGACATAAAGGGTTGCGCCCAGCGTCGCGACCTGCAGCTGCATCATCATTCTTTCATGGTCGAATCTGTCGCCCGATATCATTCATCGCCCATCGCGGCGATGATGGCCACAGCCCGGTAACCGGACAGAGTAGGCAGACGCGCGATTATCACGCCCTTCTGCCGCGCCAGCAGGACCAGGTGACGCACGGCGGCTTCGTCTTCATCGCAGACGAGCAGGCGATCCGGCACGCGACGCAGCACGGCGCGGGTGGCCTCGGCAATGCCGGGCTTGATCCGGTTGCGGTCGGCCACATGATAATGGTGCTGAATGAAGGCCAGCAGGGTTTCGCAGGCCTGGCGCAAAGACGCCCGTGCTTCGCCCGACAGGATTTGCGTGTTGGGCAACTGCTCGCCCGCGATGGCCAGTGCGTCGATATGGTCGACGAAGGCGCGGCTGACGTCGTGCGGCGCGAGGTGCTCCAAAATCACGCAGCCATGAAAATCGCCGGTGCCGATCTGTTCGTTGAGCACCGATCGGCTGACCAGGCCCGAAACGATGCCGTTCAATATGCCGGACGGAATGACATAATCCTGCGCCGTGGCGGCCAGATCGGCGACGCCGGCCGGATCGGCAACTACCACCAAGCGCGGCGTGATGCCGACGGCGGACGGCCCATCGGGGCCGCGCAGTTCCTGGGCGATGGCGCCCTTGCCGGTCCAGCCATCGAGGAAGATCACGTCGCCCGCGTCGTGGCGCTGCAGGATATGGCGCAGCGCATTATGATCGATGCCGCGGCCGCGAATGATGCTGATCGAATAATGATCGACGGCAATATCGCGCCGCCGCAGCGCGCGGGCCAGCAACACGCCGATCGGCGTGCCGGCGCGGGCCAGCGATGCCAGCGCGATGCGCTTGCCGGATGGCGCCCAACCTCTGGCAATGATCGCGTCGGCCAGCAGGTTGATGTGGCCGGCGAGCGTCGCGCCATTGTCGGCCAGCGCCTGATGGTAGGCCGCCATATAATCGACATCGGGGGCGTGTTCAGGCGAGAGCATTTGCGAATAATGAAAGCTGCCCGATTGGATGCGGCGTTCCTTTTCGGCGATATCGATGGTGGGCTGCGTGATCGGTTTCAAAAGGAACGCGACGTCGCTGGCGTCATAGCTGCCTGACAGGGGGCCACTGCCGGTCATGCCCGCGCCAGCAGCCGGCCGGCGAGTTGCGACCCGGTGGGCGTCATCGCGAAATCGCACAGCGCCATGAAGCCGGCATCGGTGTGGCTGTCCCCCATGCCGATCACTGGCAAGTCCGGATGGTCGGCGCGCAGGGCTTCCAGCACGACCGCCACGGCATGCGCCTTGCCCAGGCCCGGCGGCAGGAAAGCGACATTGTTGCCGTTCAGATGGCAGGTCCAGCCCGCCGGCAGCGATTGGCGCGCCGGCCCGGTGGCGGCCTGCAGTTCGGCATCATTGCCGTCCGCCTCCTGATGCTTGATGACCAGATACAGCGGCAGGCCGTCTTCGCTGACAATCCGGGCGCGCACCCGCAAGCCCTGCGCGCTGGCGTGGCTGAGGATGGCCGTTTCCATGGTGATCAGCGCGGGTTGGAAGGGCGCCAGGGCGGCGTCCATCTGCGCATGCCAGCGGCTGCAGCGGACATTGTGGATATCATCCGCGCGCTCAGGGAAGCCATTCAGGATCACCGCGCCATGCGCGCTGACGGCGTGTTCGAAGCGCAGCCGGGTGCGCAGCAGAGCCGCGGTGCTGCGGGCGGTGACCGGCACCACCAGCGCGGTCTCCTCCAGCCAGCGGATCAGGGTCATCTGCCGCGGCGTCGCATAGCTGATCGGCTGGCCGTCGGCGCCGAATGCCATCGGTGTCAGCACTTCGAACGGCAGTTCGGCCGGGCATTTGCGCCGCGTCTGAAACAGCGTGTCGTCCAGATCGACGAGCGCGATGGCGCGATAATTGGTCATGTTTTCCCCATCGTGCCGAAATTCAGCACCTCGGCACCCAGCGCATGCACCAGCACAGGATCGATACTTTCCGCGCCGGTTTCGCAGCAGATGATGACGGTTTGGCCCGGCTCAGGGGTAACGTTGTAAAGAAAATTGGGGACGCCGGCGCCATAATTGTCGTCGAAGCTGAGCGCCGAACGAATCGCGCCGCCAACGTGCACCGGGCTGCGGGTTATCGAGGACATGTGCGCCGTGTGGCCCTGATGCGCCATTTCCAGCGCCAGCCGATAGGGCGGATAGGTGAATTCGCCGGTGCCGATCACCAGAAAGGCCTGGCCAGGGTGATGTCCAGCCATCCGCCGCGCCAGGCCGGCGTAGTCGAGGCCATCGGGCAGTGCGTGACGACCATCGCTGTCGCCGCGTCGGCCATAGTTGCTGCGATTGGCGATGCGCCCGAGCGCGCCGGTGCGGCTGACCGGCGGCTGGGCGCTGACATGACCGGGGTTGGCCGTCCACTGCAAGCGGCCGCGCAGCAGCGACAGCGACGCGCCGGGAAAGCCCAGGCCCGCGCGCCAATCATCGTTGGGCGACCAATCGGTGATGACCGACGTGGTGACCGTTTCGAGGTGCGGCAGCAGCGGCGCCAGCGCGCGCACCGCGTTGAGGAAGGTGGTGCCGGTCGACGCCTCGTCGTCGATCAGCACCAGCGAGCGGGCGACAAGGAACATGGCGCGCAAGGCGGTATCCAGCGGCGCATAGAGGATGTGGCGCGCGGCGTGGCTGTGCGGTTCGCTGAATTCAGCAACGATGTCCGCCGCATCGATCACCTGCCGCGTCGAATGGATGAACATCGAATCCGGCCGCCCGGTGCTGTCGCGCCAGGCCGCGTGAATGGCCTGGCCCAGGCAGACGGCGGTTTCGGCCATGCCGATGAACAGGACCGGACCCGGCAAATCATCGCCGATCTGGGCCGCCAGCCTGTGGTGCAGCCGATCCATGACGAGCGGTGAGGCCGGGATGTGCCGGCCAAGCAGTTTCGACACGACCAGAAAGCCGCGTTTGGGATTGTTGCGCGCCGCAAAATCACACAGCACGTCGAGCGGAAATGCAGGGGACTGCTGGGCATGGACTTCGATGTCCAGCGTGCCGCTCGGCAGCGTGATCCGGCGGGTTTCGACAGGCGCTTTGGTCATGGGTTATGCATCATGGGCGCGCTCTTCGATTGCCAGGCCGGTCAGATCGATGGCCTGGGCGATGCTGCTGGTAAGCGTGGGGCGCAGCGGCGGAATCTGCGCTTCATCGAGCAGGCCGGCGGCGAACAATATCTGCAGGAACGGCAGGTTGATGCCCGCCAGCGCGCCATAGCCGCAGCCGCCGCTCATGCGTGGGTTGATCTCCAATATGTGGGGCGCGTCCGCATCGTGCACTGCGGATTTGAATTGGATATTGACCAGGTTGGACAGATTGAACAGCGCCGCGATGCGGGCGGCTTCGCGCATGATCAGCGGGTTGGCGTCGATGAACTGGCTGTGTTGGCGCTTGGCGCGCACGAAGCCGGTGATGATGCGGCCGCGGTCGCACAGGCAATCGACGCTCCATTCGGTGCCCGGCAGATGCTGCATCACCAGCATTTCCGGGATCCTGCCCATTTCGGCAATCGCACCCCGCATCACAGATGTCTGGATGGCGCGATCGTCGATCTGCATCAGTTGGCGGAACAGCGGCGTGGCATCATCGAGCTGGAAATAGCCGGTGCCGAACACACCCTGGGGCGGCTTGATGCAGGCCGCGTGGCCGAGCGCGGCCAGATGACCCAGCGCCGTATCGAATTCGGCCAAATCGTGGACGGGGATGCTGACCGGCGTCGGCAGGCCGGCGGCCGTGCAGGCGTCGTAAAATTCGCGCTTGTTCTCGATGGTCGCCAGCGTCTTGGCATCGGCCGCCAACACGGGCGTGCAGCCGATGGCTTCGAATTCGGCGCGGCGCGCAGCAATGGCGCCGCGGCCGCGCTGAACAATGAACAGGTCGATGCGGTGTTGCTGGACATGCTGAAGGCACCAGTCGACATAGGCGGCAGCGCCGTCGGCTGTGCTGCGGTTGTGCGACGGTTCAATCGCCATCGTGTCGGCAACGGCCAGCGCAGGTGCATCACGGCGCGCATGGCTGGCGTGGATGTTGACGCTGATCGGCGCGGCACCAGCCGCGGCCTTGATCAGCAGGATTGCATCGCAGGTCTGGGAATAGCCGGCGTTGAACCAGATATGCATTTAGTTCACGCCATCACAAAATAGGAAAGGCGTGAGCGCGGGGCAGCAATAGCCAACCCCGCGCCCACAATTTGCCGTCAGCCGATGTTGACGCCGAAGCTGGTCGCCAGCGGCGCCAGGCCGCCGGCAAAGCCCTGTGCGACGGCACGGAATTTCCAATCGCTGCCATGGCGATAGACTTCGCCGAAGATCATCGCGGTTTCCACCGACGCGTCTTCGGACAGATCGAAACGGGTGATCTCGATATTATTGTCGGAATTGACGACGCGGATGAACGCGCCCGAAACCATGCCGAAATTCTGGTTGCGGATGGCGGCGTCGTGGATGGTGACCGCAATCGAAATGCGTTCGATGGCGGGCGGCACCTTGGTCAGATCGACCTTGATGGCTTCATCGTCGCCATCGCCAGCGCCGGTGCGGTTGTCCCCTGTGTGCTCGACCGACCCGTCAACGCTCTTGAGCTGGTTATAAAAGATGAAATCGGCATCCGACCGCACCTTGCCGCTGGCGGTGAGCAAGAAGGCCGAGGCATCCAGATCGAATTCCTTGCCATCGGTGGCGCGGACATCCCAGCCGAGGCCGATGAGGATGCGGGCGAGGCCGGGGGCCTCCTTGGACAGGCTGATATTGCCGCCTTTGCTGAGGCTGATACCCATGGAAAGATCCTTTGATGGTTGGGGGAAAGGTTAGACGAGGGGAGCATCCGGCGTGCTGGCAACTGCCGCATCCTCACCGGTTTCGGGGTTGGCCTTGTTGTACCGGATCGACGACCAAAGCGCGAGGCCGATCAGGCTGGCACCGATCAGGCCGGTGATGGCTTCCGGGATATGCACCAGCGTGGAGGCAAACATGATGCCGGCCAGCGCCAGGATCGCCCAGAAGGCGCCGTGTTCCAGATAGCGGAATTGCGCCAGCGTGCCCTGGCGGACCAGAAACACCGTCATCGAACGGACGAACATCGCGCCGATGCCAAGGCCCAGCGCAATGATGATCAGATTGTTGGACAGCGCAAACGCCCCGATCACGCCATCGAACGAGAAGGAGGCATCCAGCACTTCCAGATAGAGAAATGCGCCCAGCCCGGTGCGCTTGGCGGTGTTGGCATCGTCTTCGCTGGCGCCGATCGCATTGCCGACCCAATCGACCGCGAAATAGGTGAACACGCCGAACACCGCCGCCACGAAGAAACCATGGCCTTCCTCGATGGGCAGGGCCGTGCTGATGCCATAGGCCAGCAGCAGCACGAAAAAGATTTCGAGCGCTTCGAGATTGGCGAATTTGGTCAGCCTTTCCTCGATGGCCGGAAACCAGTGATGCTCCTTTTCGGCATCGATGAAGAATTTCAGGCCAACCAGGAACAGAAAGGCACCGCCAAAGCCCATGATGGTGTGGTGGGCCGCCGATACGATGCGGGCATATTCATCGGGCTGGGTGAAGGACAGGTTGACCGCCTCGATCGGCCCGAGCTTGCCGGCCACCGCGACGATCAGGATCGGGAACACCACGCGCATGCCGAACACCGCGATCAGGATGCCCCAGGTCAGGAAACGGCGCTGCCAGACGGCATCCATGTCCTTCAAGGTGGTGGCGTTGACCACCGCATTGTCGAAGGACAGCGAAACCTCCAGCACGCCCAGCACGATACAGATCCACAGCACCGACAGCGCTGCAGCGATGCTGCCGCCCGACGAATAGCCATAGGCCGTGCCCAGCGCCAATGCGACGCCGGTGAAGACGAACGAGCCGGTGAAATGCTTCAGCATCCTGATACTTTCTCATGCGACGGGGGCGGACACATCATCATCACTTGGACCCCGCCGTCCATCGCAAGCCCCAGCCGAGCCGCTGATCATATTCCCGGTGGCTTTTGAAATATTCGAGCACGCGGGTGAATTTCATGGTGCCGCCGACATTCTCGATCAGCGCCAGGCCACAGAAGCCCATGCCGCTGGGGCCGTCCTTCATGGCGAATTCAATGGGCGGCTGGTCGGGCATGGTGATTGTCACCGTGCCATCGGTACTCCGCCAATTGGGCGCGCCATCATAGATATAGGCAAACAGGGCGATCCGCCGCAGCTCGTTCCAGAAGCGGCCGTTGATGCGCAGCGTCTCGCCGCCGGCGGCCGCCCCGGTGCGGTCATCCTGATCCAGCATGATGTAGGGCGGATAATCCAGCTCCCCCATGCGGCCGCCCAGCGCCTGGACGGCGCCCTTGTCGCCGTTGCTCATCTCGAACAGGCAGCCCAGATCGAGATCGAGCGGCTTGGGCTTGCCGAAGAAGCCACTGCCGGCGGCGCTGGTCCAGTTGAGATTGACCTGGATCGAGCCAAAGGTCGTGCCGCGCTTTTCGAGGCTGACGGTGGGCTGGTTCTTGTCGAGCGTGATCTTGGACAGGCTGACCGGGCGCGCCGGGGCCGGAGCTGGCGCAGGTGGCGGCGCTGGTGGTTTCTGGGCCGGGCGCGGTGTGTTGGGAAGCGATGGCGGCGGCGTGATGATCTGTGCCGGCGGCGGGGCCGACGCCGGTTCATCAACCTCGATGCCGAATGATCGCGCCAGCGGCGCCAGGCCGCCGACAAAGCCCTGCGCCACGCCGCGAATTTTCCAGACGCCGCCGCGCTTGTACAACTCCGCCAGGATCAGCGCGGCTTCATTGGCCGTTGCCAATACCGGCTCGAAGCTGATGGTCTGGCCACCGGCCGTCAACGCCAGCGACGCGCCATTGAACGCCGCCATCGTCTTGCCCGGTGTTTCGACCGTCAGGCAAAACACGATTTTCTCGATCTCGGGCGGCAGTCGGCCGGTTTCGACCTGAAACACCGCCGATCCATTGGCGCTGGACAGGATCGCGACACTGCCCAGCGCATCCTTGGGCTGGTTGAAAAAAATCATGTCCTGATCACCGCGCACCTTGCCGGCGGCGGTGAGCATATAGGCGGTGGCATCAAGGCTGCCGGCGGAGGTCGGCCAATCGAGCGCGATCCGCGCGCTCGGCCCGGCCAGCGCCGCGTTGGCGCCTTGGGTGAGTATGGTCATGTTGATCCCATTGTGATCAGAGCGACGGCACGATGACCGGCACCAGATCGTGGAAGGTCCGGCCGCGGCCGGTGGTGCCGATTGCCACGAAATCCCAGCCGCCATCCTTGCGTACCAGCTTGGCCATCACCTGAGCCGTGTGCGGGCCGGCATTGGAAAGATCGAAGCGCGCCAGTTCCTGATCATTGGCCATGTTCACCACCCGACAAAAAGCATTTTCGATTTTGGTGAAATTGATGCCGGTGAATGAATTGACCGTGAACACAAGCGTTTGGACATTGCCCGGTACATCATTCAGTTTCACGTTGATCACCTCGTCGTCGCCGTCACCGGCGCCGGTGCGATTGTCGCCGGTGTGCAGCACGCTGCCATCGCGGCTGGTGAGCTGCCGGAACCAGACCTGATCGACCAGGTTGCCGCCAGCGTCGAACAACAGGCATGACGCATCCAGATCGACATCATCGCCGTCTTTCCAGCCGCCGAAGAACCCGCGCTTCTTGGCGACATCCCAACCCAGGCCCATCGCCACCATGCTGAGACCGGGATTGGCTTTGGTCAGGCTGATGCCCTGGCCTTTGCTGAGCGATACCATGCGGGAGGGTCCTTTTCTCTGGGGGTTGAGCGCCATAATCTGGATCGTTCGTAACGGGTCGCTGCCGCCGGCGTCACGCCGGGGCACCACCACCATACATAGATGAGTGTCGGGCACGCATGTTTCAATCATGTTATGCGCCATGATCGGTTTTGCGCGCCGGCTTCCGCCCCTTTGCCCTTGCCACGGCGCATTGGCCCGGCTTTGATGCGGGCAATCCAAGGGGGATATTGATGCGTCAGATATTTGCAGGCCTGTTGGTTGCCGCCATCGCCGTTCCGGCCGCTGCCCAGGGATCGACGCAGCGCCCCGGCGAAATGGCATTTCGCGCGCTCTACAAGGAACTGGTGGAAACCAACACCAGCGTGTCCAGCGGCAGTTGTACCCTGGCTGCCGAGAAAATCGCCGCGCGGTTGAAAGCCGCGGGTTACGCCGATGCCGACATCCGATTGTTCAAGGGCCCCGATGATCGCCCGCAGGATGGCGGGCTGGTTGCAACGCTGCCGGGCAGTGACCCGAATGCGAAGGCGATCCTGCTGCTGTCCCACCTCGATGTGGTAGAGGCCAAGCGCGAAGATTGGGAGCGCGACCCTTTTGCCTTCATCGAGGAAGGCGGCTGGTTCTATGGTCGCGGGGTGAGCGACGACAAGGCGCATGGCGCCATCTTCAGCGATGCGATGATCCGCCTGAAACAGGCCGGCAAACCCCCAAAACGCACGCTGAAACTGGCGCTGACCTGCGGCGAGGAAGGCGGACCGTTCAACAGCGCAAAATGGCTGGTGGAGAATCATCGCGACTGGATCGAGGCCGAGTTCGCGCTGAACGAAGGCGGCAGCGGCAAGGCCGACGAGAATGGCAAGCCGGTCAGCCTCGCCTTCCAGGCCGGCGAAAAAGTCTATCAGGATTTCACGCTGGAAACCCGCAACCCCGGCGGTCACAGCAGCCGACCGCGTCCCGACAATGCCATTTATGAACTCGCTGCCGGGCTGGTGCGCCTGGCGAAAAGCGATTTCCCGATCATCCTGTCGGATACGACCCGCGCCTATTTCACTGCCATGGCCGGGCTGACCACGCCCGAAAATGCCGTCGCCATCCGCGCGCTGCTGGCCAATCCGGCCGATGCGCACGCCAATGAAATCGTCTCACGCGATCCCGGTTGGCACAGCAGCTTGCGCACCACCTGCGTCGCCACCATGCTGGACGCCGGCCATGCCCGCAACGCCCTGCCGCAGCGCGCGCAGGCCAATGTGAACTGCCGGATGTTCCCCGGCGAAAGCGTGGAAAAGGTCCGTGGCCAGATCGCAGAGCGCCTGGCCGACGCCACCATCAGCATCACGCCGCGGGCATCGGAAAATCCCGAAAAGGCCGCGCCGCCGCCACCGCTGAGCGCCCAAGTCTACGATCCGGCCGAGGCGCTGGCCAACAAGTATTTCCCCGGCATCCCGATCATTCCGACGATGGCGACGGGCGCCACCGATGGCCGCTATCTGAACGCTGCCGGTATCGCCACTTATGGCATGCCCGGCCGCTTCGGCATGCCCGATGGCAATGGCGTCCACGGCCTCAACGAACGCATTTCGGTGAAGGGCGTGCTCGATGAGCGCGATTATCTGTTCGATCTGATCGTCACCTACGCCAACAAATGAGGAATTTCCCAGTGCGCTCATCCATTCTTGCCGCCGCGCTGCTGGCCGCCCTGCCAGCCGCTGCGCAGTCACCCACTCCCCAGCCGGGCGAAGCCGCGTTTCGCGCGCTGTACAAGGAGATGGTGGAAACCGACACCAGCCTGACCACCGGCAGTTGCACCGCGCTGGCCGACAAATTGGCGGTGCGGTTTCGCGCTGCCGGATTTGGCGATGACGAGATCACGCAATTTTCGGTGCCGGAATTCCCAAAGGACGGCGGCATCGTCGTCCACCTGAACGGCACCGATAAAAAGGCGCAGCCGATGCTGCTGCTCGGCCACCTCGATGTGGTGGCGGCCAAGCCCGAGGATTGGACTCGCAATCCCTACCAGTTGATCGAGGAAAACGGCTATTTCTATGGCCGCGGCACGCTGGACGACAAGGCGCAGGCCAGCGTATGGGCCGATCTGCTGATCCGCCTGAAGGCCGCCAATCGCCCACAGAAACGCACCATCAAGCTGGCGCTGACTTGCGGCGAGGAGACTACCTATGCCTTCAACGGCGCCGATTGGCTGGCCAAGAACCGCCCCGATCTGATCAAGGCCGAATTCGCGCTGAACGAAGGCGGCGGGGGCCAATATGGCGCCAATGGCAAGCCACTGGGCCTCGCCGTGCAGGTCGGCGAAAAGACCGTGCAGAATTTCTGGATCGAGGCAACCAACCCCGGCGGCCACAGCAGCGTGCCGCGCCCCGACAATGCCATCACCGATATCGCCCGTGCCATCGTCGCGGTGAATACCCACGAATTCCCGGTGCAGTTCACCGATACCACCCGCGCCTATTTCACCGGGCTGGCCAAGGTGCTGCCCGCGCCGGTCGGGCCGTCGATCACCCGCCTGCTGAGCAATCCCAACGATGCCGAAGCCAATCGCATCGTGTCGATGGACCCGACCAACCACAGCGTGCTGCGCACCACCTGTGTCGCCACCCTGATCGAGGCCGGCCATGCCGAAAATGCCCTGGCGCAACGGGCACGCAGCAATGTGAACTGCCGCATGTTTCCTGGCACCGACCCGCAAGCGCTCAAGGCCGATCTTGATCGCATCATCGCCAACCCCAAGGTCACGGTCAGCCTGAAGGCGCCAATCCGCCCGGTGGCCAAGCCGACACCGATGAATCCGGCGATCATCGGCCCCATGGAGCGCTTGGCCGCGAAGCATTTCCCCGGCGTGCCGATGCTGGCGATGATGTCCACCGGCGCCACCGATGCGATCTTCATCACGCCGATCGGCGTACCGGTCTATGGCGCGCCGGGCATGTTCATCGATGCCGATGGCAATGGCGTCCACGGGCTGAATGAGCGCATCCGGGTGGAAAGCGTGATGAGGGGCCGCGATTATCTCAGCGAGCTGGTGCTGACGCTGGCGAACCCCTGAGCCATCAGGGCAGCAGCACCGTTGACCCGGTTGTACGCCGCGCCGCCAGATCGGCGTGCGCGGTGGCAACCTCGCTGAGCGGATAACGCTGATTGACCGCCAGCTTCAGTGCGCCCGACGCCATCATGGCGAGCACGCGGCCACCGTAGGTCGCGCGGTCTTCGGGCGTGCTGTAATAATCGAACAGCGTCGGGCGCGTCGCAAACAGCGATCCCTTGCGCGCCAATATGCCGAGATCGACTCCCGAAACTGGCCCCGAGGCATTGCCGAAGCTGATCATCAATCCGCGCCGCTTCAGGCTGTCGAGCGAGGACTCCCAACTCGCCCTGCCGACGCCATCGAACACGACATCTGCGCCGCAGCCATCGGTCAGGCTGCGCACGCGTGCAGCGACATCATCGGTGTCCAGCACGCCATGATCCGCACCATGGGCCGCTGCCAGCGCCAGCTTGTCGGCACTGCCCGCCACCGCAATCACGGTGGCGCCGAGCGATTTCAGCCATTGCACCAGCAGCAGGCCGACCCCGCCCGCCGCGGCCGGCACCAGCGCCCAATCGCCCGCCTTCACGCGGGCACAACGCTCGACCAGAAATTCGGTTGTGCAGCCCTTCAGCAACCCGGCGGCGGCCACCTCTTCGCTGACACCGTCGGGCAACGGCACCAGCATGGCAGCGGCGATGTTGCGGTGCGTGGCATAGGCGCCGATCGGCCCCCAGCAATAGCCGACGCGCGCACCGACCGGCAGAGTCACGCCCTCCCCCACGGCTTCGATCACGGCCGCCGCCTCCAGCCCCAGGCCGGACGGCAAGCCGAGCGGATAGAGGCCGGAGCGGTGATAAGTGTCGATGAAGTTCAGGCCGATCGCGGTATGGCGAATGCGGACTTCGCCCGGGCCCGGCGGCGGCAGCGTGATGTCCTGCCACTGCATCACGTCAGGGCCGCCTGTCGCCTCGATCCGGATCGCCTTCATCAATCACCTCTTCATGCTGCAGCTTTGCTGCGCGGTAAGTCTTTGTTCTCATTCGCAGCGTCCAAAACTGCTGCATCGCTTGCCGATACCGGCAACAGGCCGCTACACTAACGGCTTCCCGGCCGGCGAAAAGAGGCAATGCGCGCATGAAGATCACGTTCGATATCGAGTGCACCCCGCAGGAAGCCCGCGCCTTTTTCGGCTTGCCCGATTTGCAGCCGCTGCACGATGTCTATCTCGATCGCATGAAGGCCGCGATGACCGACGGCATCACCCCGGCCGATTGGGAGAAGCTGATGCGCACCTGGGCACCGGGGATCGCCGGCAGCTATGAACAATGGCAGAAATTGTTCATGTCCGGCTTGACCGCGGGGACCATGGGCAGCGTCGCCAAATCCCCAAAGGGCTGATGCCGTCGCCATGACCGACACGATCGCGGCGCTGGCCAGCGGCCGGCCACCTGCGGCTCTCGCCGTCATCCGCCTGTCCGGCCCCGCGGCCTTTGCCGTGGTGCGCGCGCTGGCCGGCCGATTGCCGCCGCCGCGCCGGATGAGCCTGTGCCGGCTGACCGATCCGGCCGGCACGCTGCTCGACAGCGCGCTGGTGGCGGTCTTCCCTGGCCCCAACAGCGCCAGCGGGGAAGACCTTGCTGAACTGCATCTGCACGGCGGCCCGGCGGTGATCAGCGGCGTGCTGGCTGCCGTCACGGCCATGCCGGGCGTGCGCCTCGCGGAACCTGGCGAATATACCCGCCGCGCCTTTGCCAACGGCCGCATGGACCTGGCGCAGGTCGAAGGCCTTGCTGATCTTGTCGCTGCCGAAACCGCCAGCCAGCGCGATCAGGCGCTGGCGCTGGCTGGCGGCGCGCTGGGCCGGCTTGCGGAGGATTGGCGCGGGCGCTGCCTGGATGTGCTGAGCGCGGCCGAAGCCGGGCTGGATTTTGCCGAAGACGAGGCCGATGTCGCCGAACGGCTGGATGAAGCGGCGCGGCAGCAATTGCTGGCCATGGCCGACGATCTGGCCGCGCTGATCGCCGATGCCGCCCGCGCCGCCCGCATCCGCGACGGCCTGACCATCGCCGTCACCGGCGCGCCGAATGTCGGCAAATCCAGCCTGGTCAACGCCCTTGCGATGCGCGACGTGGCCATCGTCACCGCCATCCCCGGCACCACCCGCGACGCCATCGAAGTGCCGATCGATCTCGGCGGTGTCGCCGCCGTGCTGATCGACACAGCGGGCCTGCGTGATACCGACGATCCGGTGGAAGCCGAAGGCATCGCCCGTGCCCGCCGCCGCGCCGCCGACGCCGATCTGGTCATCGCGGTGGCCAGCGTCGATGCGCCGGTGTGGCCAGAGGCGCCGGCCACGCGCCTGCTGCTGGTCAACAAGGCCGATCTGGGCGTGCCGGCGTCGATGCCTACCGATGCGCTCGTCGTCTCCGCGATCACCGGGCACGGATTGCCCGATCTGCGCGCCTGGCTGACCGACTGGGCCCGCTCCGCCACCCGCCCCGGCGAGCCGGCGCTGCTGTCCCACGCCCGTCACCGCGCCGCGTTCACCGCTGCCGAAGCCGCGCTGCGGGACGCCGCCGACGCCCCCGAACCGGTCCTACGTGCCGAAGCCCTGCGCGCGGCCGCTCATGCCTTTGGCCGCATCGCCGGCCGGGTCGCGGTTGACGACGTGCTGGACCGCATCTTCAGCCGCTTCTGCATCGGGAAATAGGCGGCACGCCGGCAGGTCGGTTGGTCCGCCGCTGATCCAGCTGCGCCATTACGCGCCCAGCGGTGAGGCCGTACATCAGGGTCGATCCGAAAATCATCCACAACACGATCGGTGCCGGCACCGGATTCAGGCGCGTGGGTTCCCTATGCCGCCGGGGAACCCTACAACGGGCGGCGGGTTAGATTGCGGCATGCCGAAAGAAACAAGACCTTCAGCGCCGCTGCAGCGGTGCGCGTTCCGGCTGTTGCCGGTGATCGTCGGGATCGGGGCGGTTGCCGGCGCCTGCACGGCTGCGGCCCAGGTACGCCTGCCCGGCGATCCGGTGCCCGATCTGTCGGCGGAGCTGCCGTCGCTGGAGCTGCCCGATGCGGTACAGCGCGAGATGCCGCCAGCCGCTGCCGCGCCGCCAGCCATGGTACCGGATCCAGCGCTGGACCAACCGCTACAGCCGCTGGACAGTGTCACCGTCCCCGACGCGCCGCCGCCCAGCCCGGATGTTGACCTGCCGGAAATCCGTTATCGCCTGACCATCACCGGTCTCGACGCGGTCGGGCTGGAGGACCGGTTTCGCGATCTGTCCGCCCTGCTGCAGGATGGCCGCACCGCGGGCAGCGCCGCACAAGTATCGGCCCGCGCTGACGCCGATGTCCAGTTGGCGGAAAGTCTGCTGCGCTCCGAAGGCTATCATGATGCAGTGGCCAGCGCCGTCGTCGGCCCGCTGCCGGGCGACGACGGCCAGCTGCTGGCCGCCATTACGGTGACACCCGGCCCACGCTATCGCTTTGGCGCAATTGCGTTGGTCGATGGCGATGCACCGCTTGGCGACGAGCCGCGCAAATTGGCGCGCGAAGCGCTGTCCCTGTCAACCGGCGACCCGATTGTGGCGCCAGCCGTGGAAGCGGCCGAAGCCAATGTGACGCTGCGCCTGCCCGAACAAGGCTATCCGTTCGCGGTGGTCGGACAGCGCGATATCCTGCTGGACGATGCGGATTTCACCGGCGACTATCGCCTGCCGGTCACCGCCGGCAATAAGGCGCGCTTCGGCGACTTTCGGCTGGCCGGCGATCCGGTGTTCGACGTCGATCACATCGCCATCCTGCCACGCTTCAAGGCCGGCGAGCTTTACGACAGCCGCCGCGTCAATGATCTGCGCCAGGCGCTGATCGCCACCAGCCTGCTGTCCACCGTCGCCATCGAGCCGGTTGGCACCGGCGTGATCGATGCCGACGGCGTGGAGACGGTCGATCTGCTGGTGCGCCAGACACAGGCGCCGGCGCGCAACCTGGCCGCCAACGGCGGCTATGGCACCGGCGAAGGCGTGCGCGTCAGTGCGACCTGGACGCACCGCAACCTGTTCCCGCCCGAAGGCGCGCTGGTGGGCGGCGTCGTCGCCGGCACCAACGAACAGAGCGTGCGCGGCCAGTTCATCCGCTCCAACGCCGGGCAGCGCGATCGCGCCTTCCAGCTTGGCGCGTCGGTGGCGCGGCAACGCTATGATGCGTTCAATGCCGAGGCGATCAACCTGAACGCCAGCCTGGCGCGGGTCAGCACGCCGCTCTGGCAGAAACGCTGGACCTGGTCGCTCGGCGCCGAATTGATCGCGTCGCGCGAAACCAATTTCGATCCCGCCGCAGCGGCGCGGGAGCGCGGCACCTTCTTCATCGCCGCGCTACCGATGCAGCTTGGCTATGACCGGTCCAACAGCCTGCTCGATCCCACCAACGGGTTTCGCTTGGTCGCCCGTGCCAGCCCGGAGGCGCAGAAGCGCGCCGGCGGCAGCTTCGACAGCTATGGTCGGTTCCTGGTCGAAGGCAGCGCCTATTATCCGGTGTCGTCGTCGCTGGTGGTGGCCGGGCGAGCGCGCGTCGGCAGCATCATCGGCGCTGCGCGTGACGAGATCGCCCCATCGCGGCGGCTGTACGCCGGCGGCGGTGGCTCGGTGCGTGGCTTCGGTTTTCAGCAACTGGGGCCGCGCGATGCCGACAATAATCCGATCGGCGGGCGCTCCTTGACCGAGTTCGCGCTGGAGGCCCGCTATCGCTTCGGCAATTTCGGCGTGGTGCCGTTCATCGACGCCGGCCGCCTGGGCGCGGCATCGACGCCATCACTGAACGGCATGCGGTATGGCGCCGGCGTCGGCGCACGCTATTACACAAGCTTCGGGCCGATGCGGATCGATGTCGCGACGCCGATCAATCGCCGGCCACGCGAATCGCGGATTACGCTCTACATCTCGATCGGGCAGGCGTTTTGACGGCCCGGCGCGTTCTGACGTGGTTTGGCATCGCGCTGGCGCTGCTTGTGCTGCTTGTGCTGCTTGTGGCGCTGGCGCTGCTCGGCCTCAACACCGGGCCGGGCAAGGATTTTCTGCTGCGCCAGCTCGCCGGGTTCACCACCGCCAGCGGGCTCAACTACAGCGCGGGCCAAATCAACGGCTCGCTCTATGGCCGCATGACCATCCGCGGTCTCGAAATCCGCGACCGTGCCGGCCTGCTGGCCACGTCCCCGGCAGTGGTGGTCGACTGGTCGCCCGGCGCGCTGATCAGCGGCGGCCGCATCGCGATGGCCGAAGCCAGCGCAGATACCGCGCGATTGTTGCGGCTGCCCGACCTCAATCCGTCCGATCCGGATGACCCGCTGCTGCCCGATCTCGATATCGATATTGATACGTTGCGCATCGGGCGGTTGCTGATCGAACCCGCCGCCACGGGTCGCCGCCACATCGTCGGGCTGGCCGGGGCCATCAGCATTGCCGATGGCCGCGCCACGGTCTCGGTGGATGCCGACGCGCGACGCGGCAAGGGTGTTGCGGGCGGCGACCAGCTGGTGCTGCGGCTGGATGCGGTGCCGGAGGCGGACCGGCTGCTTATCGACGCGCGGCTGACGGCACCTGCGGGCGGCCTCGTCGACAGTTTCACCAGGCTGGGCCGGCCATTGACGGCCCGCATCAACGGGCAGGGCAGTTGGTCCGGCTGGCGCGGCAATCTCTCGGCGAGCAGCGCTGACGCATCGCTGGCGGCGCTGGCCATCACAGCCGCCGATGGCCGCTTCACCGTCAACGGCACCACCGATCCCGGCGCGATCCTGGCCGGCACGCCCGCCAGCCTGCTGCGTGGCATCGACGTGGCGATCACCGCCCGCCTTGCCGAACGCCGCGTCGACAGCGTGGTGAAACTGGCCAACGACGTGTTCGTGGTCGACGCCAGCGGCCTCGTCGATCTGGGCGACAACCGCTTCACCGATCTGGCGATCAACGCCCAATTGCTGCGGCCCGGCGCCATAGCGCCCGATCTTTCCGGCAATAATGTGCGCATTGCCGCCACCATCGACGGCAAGTTCAGCACGCCGGCCGTGGCCTATCGCATCAGCGCCCGGTCACTGACGTTCGACAGCACCACCGCCGAAGGCCTGTTCGCCAGTGGCCGCGCCGTCGTCGCCCCGGATCGCATCCTGGTGCCGATCAACGCCCGTGTCCGCTGCGTCACCGGCCTCAACGCCGCGGCTGGCGGCCTGCTGACCAACCTGGCCGTCGACGGCGATCTGGCCTGGGAGAACGGCCAGTTATTGTCCGACAATCTGCGCCTGCGGTCGGACCGGATCAATGCCACCGCCGTCATCGTCGCCGATATCGCAAGGGGCCGTTATGCCGGCACGCTGAACGGCCGCGTCAACGATTACCCGGTCGATGGCCTCGGCCGCGTCGATCTGGTTACAAACGCCCGGCTGCTCACCGCGCCGGGCGGCGGGTTTGGCCTGGCCGGCACACTGCGCGTCGCCACCCGCCAGATCAGCAACGCAGCTGTGCTGGCGCAATTGGGCGGCAATGCCGTGGTCACGGCAGCCTTCGGCTATGATCCCGCCGGCGCCGCCACGCTGCGCAATCTGCGGCTGACCGCGCCGCTGCTGCGCATCATGGACGGCAGCGGCAGCTACAATCTGAACGATGGCCGCGTCGCATTGTCGGCGCGGGCCCAGTCCACCACCTATGGCCCGGCCAGCGTCACCGGCTCCGGCACGGTCGCCCGGCCAGTGGTGCAATTGCGCGCCGAACGGCCCGGCCTCGGCCTCGATATCCGCAACCTTGTCGCCGAACTTACCGGCAGCGCTGCCGGCTACCGCGTCGTTGCTACTGGCGAGTCCGCCTATGGCCCGTTGTCGGGTGACGTGCTGATCCGCACCGAGCCGGCCATCAGCATCGACATCAGCCGCGCCCGCGTCGCCGGCATCGACGCGCGCGGCCGCATCACCCAGACCGCTGCCGGCCCGTTCGCCGGCACGATCGCTTTGTCGGGATCGGGCATCACCGGCAGCGTCACCCTGGCCGCCGCCGGCGCCGCCCAGCGCGCCGATATCGACGCTCGGGCGCAATCGGCGCGCATTCCGGGCAACGCGCCGATCACGATAGGCAGCGGCCGCGCCCGCGCTGCGGTCATCCTCTATCCCGATGCGCCTTCGATCAGTGGCAGCGCCCATCTGGCCGATGTCCGTTCCGGCAGCTTGCTGGTGGCACGCGCGCGCAGCCGCTTCGATTATCGCGGCGGCAGCGGCAATATCGGCTTGGTCGCCAATGGCAGCGCTTCGGCGCCGTTCAACATCGCGGCGCAGGTGCGGCTCGCCCCCAACCGCGTTGTCGCCAATGCCACCGGCGCCTTCAGCGGTGTCGATTTCCGGCTGGCGTCACCCGCCATCGCCACCCGCAGCGGCAGCGAATGGCAGTTGCAGCCCGCCACCATCATCTTCCCCCAAGGCCGCGCGCGCATCTCCGGCAATTATGGCGAGGCCACCCGTCTCAACGCCGCGCTCGACGCCGTCGATCTCGGTATCGTCAACGCCTTTGTGCCGGGCCTCGGGCTGGGCGGCAAAGCCTCCGGCACCATCGCTGCCACGCTGGCAGACGTGCCGATCATTGACGCGCGCATCGATGTTGCCGGCTTCACCCGCACCGCCGCCTACACCATCTCGGCGCCGGTCGACATCGCCACCACGGCGCAACTGTCGGCAGCTGGCGGGCGGCTGTCGGCCGCCATCCGCCAGGGCAGCACCAGCATCGGCCGCCTGCAGGGCCGCATCGCGCCTTTGCCCGCCAGCGGCAGCATCACGCAGCGCCTGCTGGCCGCGCCATTGTCCGGCGGCATCCGCTATGGCGGCCCGGCCGAAGTGCTGTGGGCGTTGACCGGTATCGCCGGACAGACGCTGTCTGGCCCGATCGCCATCGCCGCCGATTTCGGCGGACGGGTCGAGGCGCCCCAACTGAATGGCACTGTTCGCGCCAATGCGCTGCGCTACAGCAACGACAGCTATGGTACCGCGATCCGCGATATCGCGCTGCAAGGCCAGTTCAGCCAATCGGAACTGCAGATCACCCGCCTGACCGGCCGCGCCGGCGACGGTACGGTCGCCGCCAACGGCACGATCGGCCTCGATGCAGCACGCGGCTTCCCGGCGCGCATCGGGGTGCAGTTCGACAATGCGCAACTGGCGCGCAGCGATGCGCTGGGCGCCCGCGCCACCGGGGAACTGGCGATCACCAACGGGTCCGATGGCGCGTTGATCGCCGGCACCATCAATCTGCCAGAGGCGCGCTATCAGATCATCCGCCAGGGTGACTCCGCCGTGGTGCAACTGGCCGGTGTGCGCCGCAAGAACGCGCCCGCAGCCGAACCGGCGCCGGCGCCGCCCGGCCCGGCCAGCATCCGCCTCGATATCCGGGTGCGCGCCGCCAACCGCATTTTCGTGTCAGGCATGGGGCTGGAGGCCGAATGGGAAACCGATATGCGCATCACCGGCACCGCCGCGAGCCCACGCATCGTCGGTCGGCTGGAGGTGATCCGCGGCACCTACAGCTTCGCCGGCCGCCGCTTCGAGCTGGCGCAAAACGGCGCCATTACCTTCGACGGCGGTGAATTCACCAACCCCGAACTCTCCCTGGCCGCGCAGACAACGGTGGAAGGCATGACCGCCACCATCAACATCGGCGGCCGCGCACAAAGCCCGCAGATCAGCTTCACCTCCACCCCGGCGCTGCCGCAGGATGAAGTGCTTTCGCGGCTGTTGTTCGGCGAGTCCGTCACCAACATCTCGCCGATCCAGGCGGTGCAGCTGGCCGCCGCGTTGAATTCGTTGCGCGGGTCTGGTGGCGGCCTCAATCCGCTGGGCAAGCTGCGCTCGGTCACCGGCATCGACCGGTTGCGCGTGCTCGGCGCCGATCAGACCAACAGCCGCGGCACCGCGGTGGCGGCCGGGCAATATATCGGCAGCAACATCTATGTCGAAATCATCACCGACGCGCGCGGCTTCACCGCCACCCAGATCGAGTTTGCGCTCACCCGCACCCTCAGCCTGTTGAGTTCCACCGGTTCGTTTGGCGGCTCCAACGCCACGCTGCGCTATTCGCGGGATTATTGAGCATGGCGGATGCGCACAACAAGCCGGGCACGCTGCGCTGGGCGCTGATCGTCGCCGTCGCGCTGGCCAGCGCCCGCCGCCTGCCCGCTGCATCGCGCGAAGGGCAGCGCGGGCGGACCGTGCTGGGCTTGCTGTTTGCCTGGGTGGCGGCGGGCAGTGCCGTGGCCGCCAACGGCCTGCTGGCCGATCCCGCGTCGCCCCCTCCGGCACCGCCACCACCGGCAGAGCCCGCGCCCCCGCAAAGCGAAGCGGCCGGCGCCGCCGCCGGCTCCCCGGTGCAATTTTCCAAGGCAACCTGGCAGAGCATCCTGAAACGCGTCTGGGCGGCCAACAACGCCCAGAATCTCAGCCTGATGTCGGCTGGCGTCGCCTTCTACGCCTTTCTGTCGTTCGTGCCGCTGCTTGCGGCGCTGGTGATGAGCTATGGCCTGATCGCCGATCCCGCCGTGGTGTCGCGCCACATGATGCGCATTATCGATCTGGTGCCGGCCGAAGCCGCCAAGCTGATCTATGAACAGCTCATCGCCCTGACCACCGCCGCGTCCGGTCGCAAGGGCGTCGGGCTGCTGCTGGCGCTCGGCGTGTCGATCTTCGGCGCCAGCCGCGCGTCGGGCGCCATCATCTCGGCGCTGAACGTCATCTATGACGAGGATAATCGCCGGGGCCTGGTGCGCGGCTTCTTCACCTCGATCGCGCTGATCATCGGCGCGGTGCTCACCGGCATCGTCGGTGTGCTGGCGGCAACCATGCTCGGCTATGCCAATGATCTGCTGGCCAGTTGGGGTCGGCTCGCGGTGCTGGCAGTGCAATTGCTCACCTGGGGCGTGGCGGGCGGCCTGTGCTGCCTCGCCATTGGCGCCATGTATCGCTTTGCGCCGAACCGCGCCCATGCGCGCTGGCGCTGGCTCAGCGTGGGCTCCGTTACCGCGACCATCCTGTGGCTGGCGGCAACCCTGGGCTTCGGCCTCTATGCCGGCAATTTCGCCAATTATGATGTGACCTACGGCTCCTTGAGCGCCGTCGTCGTCTTGCTGATGTGGCTCTACGTCTCGGCCTACGCCATTCTTGTCGGCGGGCTGATCAATGCCGAGGCGGAACGGCAGACGGCGGTGGACAGCACGACCGGCCCGCCCGCGCCGATTGGCCAGCGCGGCGCCACCGTGGCGGACATGAGCGCGGCGCTGGATGCCGGTGGATCAGCATGACGCAGACGATGTCGCTGCGATGCCGATGCGCACGGTGCGGCCGGCCAGCGGCAGCCCCAGTTGCGGCAACACGACCGCGTTGGTGAGATTGTCCACCGCCGCCGTCGCCGACAGCCGCGCGCCGCCCACACAGAGCATCGGCACACGCACGCGCCAGTTGATCTCGGTGGCCGGTGGCAGCCGCACCAGGCGGCCATCGATATCCTGATCGCGCGCCGGGCCCGTGCGGCGGAGCTCGGCGCGCATGTCGAAGACCTCGCCGGGCGCCCAGTCGATCGCTGCCATCCCCTCGTGGAAAGGTCGCTGCAGCAAGGCTTGCCCGTCCGCGCTGGCATTCAGCGCGGTGCCAGTGAACTCCAGCGTCAAGTCTGGCGCCAGTTTCACCTGCACCGCCATATCGGCCCCCACGCTGGTCGCGGCGCTCTGGTTGAAGCGCTGGCGCAAGGGTGCGCCGTTCACCGGCACGATGCGCTGGCCGATGCTGTTCAGTGTGCGCGCGATAAATGGATTGAAGGTGACGCTGATGGGGGCGCGGCGCCAGACCAGCTCGGCATCGACCAGCCAGACCTGCTCCGGCGCCAGCGCGGGATTTGGCAAAAACCGCCCGATAGCTTCGCCGAACATCTCGCGGGCCGAAGCAAAGCGGTTGCGCCGCCCGGCCGACAAGGTGAGATCGAGCTCGTCAGAAAGCCTGGTCTTCACAGCGGCGGAAAAGGCAGCGGCCTGGCGGGCCGATTGCGGGGGCTTGTCGCCGGTGAGCGGATAGCTGGCGCGATCGAGCGCCAGCCCGAGGGTGAACGCCGTGCCGCGGGCAATCGGCAGATCGGCCTCGACGCCGCCTGACGCCAGCACCTGGGCAAAGCGCAGGGTGGGACTGGCCACGCCAGTCGGAAACGCCGTGTCGGTCTGCAGATGCCCGCCGCGCTGTGCCGACAGGCTCCAGCGCAGCATGGCGGGGCCGGCCGGATGGCTGAGCGTGAACCGCCCACCAACCATATCGTCATCATTCTCCTCGCGGCCGCGCAGCGTGGTATAGCTGGCGTCGCGATAGCCATCGATGCGCTGCCCGAACCATTGCCGCCACGCCACCGCCCGCGCCATGGCCGCACCCAGCGGCAGTTGCAGCGCAACCTGCGCCTGCGTCAGCTGCCAATCCGGGTAGCGCCAGAAGCGTGGCGCCGCCTCGGCCGGGTCACGATCCGATTCCGGTGCAATGCCGCGCCGCGCATCGATATGGAGCAGGCTGGCCCGCCATTTCAGATCGCCGGTCTCGCCGCCCACTGCGCCGAACAGGCTGGTGGCGGCCAGATCGGTGTTGAGCCGGCGGCGCCCGGCTGGCTGATTGAACGGCAGCGCCGACGACCGTGCCACCACCAGCGCATCCTGCGCCTGATGCGCCGCCCCCAGCGTGACCATCAGGCCGCCCACCGGCACCGCGGCGGCCGCCGACAGATTGACGAGGCCAAAAGGCCCGGCCTGCGCCTGGGCGACGGCGCCAGTCAGCCGGCTTTGCAGATCGACGACGCCGGCGACCGCATTGGCACCATATTCGATGGCGCCGGCGCCCTTGCGCACCGACAGGCTGCCGATGATGCCGGCCGGAATCAGGCCAAGATCGATACGACCATCCCACGGCACCGCCAGCGGCGCACCATCCAGGAACACCAAGGTCTGCCGTTCATCGCCGCCACGCACCCGCGGCGACGTCTCTCCGCGCGAATTGGTGCGGATCGACACGCCGGGCAAGCCGCGCAGCGCATCGGCGACATTGCGCGGTTGGCGATCGAGCAGAGCTTCGGGTTTCAGGCCGACCAGCGGCGTCGCGACGCGGCCAGGCAGCGTCGGCGCGGTCACCGTGATGAACGCTTCTTCTGGCGCTTGCGCTGGCGGGGGTGGCGGCACGGCCTGCGCGCGCGCCGGCTCCGCCCCAGCTTGCACCACCGCCAATGCGATGAACAGCGCCTTTGCCACCGGCATCGGGCTTATGATGGGCGCCGTCCGTTCATTGTGATGGCTTGGCCGGTTGCTTGGGAACATAGATTGAAGGCTGCTGAAGCAGTGCCTCCACCTCGTCAATCTCGATCGGGATGAAGCGAGTCAGCCAGTCATGGCCGGTTTCGGTCACCAGCACATCATCTTCGAAGGCAACGCGCGTGCCATCCACCACGGCGCCCTGCTCGATGGCAATCACCATGCCGGGCTTCAGCGGCCCGACATAATCGCCATGTTCGTGGGTTTCCAGGCCGATGAAATGGCCGATGCCATAGGTGTAGCTCTTGTCCCAGCCGCCCTTCTTGCGCAGTTCCGTTTCGGCGATTTGCTGCAATTGTGCCCAGGTCGCGCCGGGTTTCACGGCCGCGATCACCGCCTTCTGCACATCGAGCACGCCCTGATAGACGCGCCGCTGTTCAGCGGTGAACTTGCCGTCGACCGGCACGGTGCGCTGGATGTCGGCGGAATAATGGTTCATCGCCGCGCCGGTGTCGAAATGCACCAGGCTGCCGGGCACGATGCGGGCATCGCCCTTGCGCGCTGCCTCCTCTGCCGCAGCAGACTCCCACTTGATTTCATCGTTCATGTTGCTGGCCAGCGAGACGCCGGTGTTGAAGCCCAGCGTAGCGCCGTTGAAGCGATAGAGATAATCGGTGGTTTCCATCACCTGCAGGGTGGTCATGCCTGCCTTGGCCGCCTTCATGCCTTCCATCAGGCCGATGCCGGTGATGGCGATAGCGCGATCGAGATTCTTGCGGCCGAAGCCATCGATGATCATGCGCATCGGATCGAGCAGATCGCCGGCATCCTTGAACACCACTTCGCTGGTGGTGGCGCGGATGCGATCGAGGAACGCCAGCCGCGGCGCTGGCGGCTCGTTCAGATTGTCGATGCGCGGGTAGTTCACATAGAGCAGCTTTTCCTTGTCGCCCCAGCCCCACGAAAAGTCCGACGCGACCTCCTTGAAGCGCAACTGGGTGATGCGCAGGTTGCGATAATCGCTCAGCGCGCTGCTCATGTGCTCCAGGAACTTGGCCTTGGGGAACACATATTTGATGCCCGACAGCCGCGCCGCCTCATAGGGGCTCATGTCGGTATAGAGCACTTCCTTGTAGGTGGTGCCGCCGGGGTTGAGCACCAGGATATGGCCGGGCGGCACGGTGTCATAGATGCCGGTCAGGAACACGAAATCCTTGTTTTCCGTGTCGATCGTGTAGCTTTCATACAGATTGGGCTGGGTGCGGTCGGCGCTGGTGATGACCGCGATGCCGCCTTTCATGCGGCGGGCAAAATCAGCCCGCCGTGCAATCGCCGCCTCACGATGCCCTTCGCGAAACTTTGCCGTCTCGAAGGGCAGCAGGGTGACACCGTGCGCCGCGGCCGGGGCCGCCAGCGCGGCCCCGATCAGGGCGGCGACCGCTGCGAGGCCAAGGCGGATAGAGAGACGCTTCGTCATGCTTTCCACTTTCTCAAGGCTGCGCTGCGGCAACCGCTTCGGCCGGCAATTGCGGCAGCGTCGCGGTCGGCCACGCCACACCGGCTGCCGTCGTTGCCGATTGCAATGCCGGCATCTGCGCCACCAGCGCGGTCAGATCCTTGTACAGGCTCTGCACATCGCCTTGCGCCACCTGTGTCATCTGCCGCTGCGCCTGGCTGGGCGCCGCCGTGTATTCCTGAGTGGTCGTATACAGGCGCTGCGTCAGATCGCCCAGCGGCAGGAAGGTTTCCTGTTGGGCGAGGCCTTCCTCGCGGCCGTTCAGCACGACATTCAGCCGATCCGCTTCCTTCATCGCTGCTTCGGCCCGCGCGATCAGCTTGCGGTCCGCCTTGGCATCCTTCAGCGCCTTCACCACTGCGGTGGTCTGTGTCAGGCTGTCGCCCACCGTCTTGCCCGCATGATAGGTGGCCGCGACCAGCTTGGCCTGTGACGCCAACAGGCTTTCCAGCGCCGCACTGTCGATGGCCGCGATGCTGATCGCCGGATCGAGCCGCACCTCCAGTGGCTGGGTGTGCACCTGGTCACCCACCGTCAGCTTCACCTGATAGGTGCCGGGCATCACGAACCGCCCCGGCATGCGCCGATAGGAAGAGGTCGACGCGTTCGGCGGCGCTTCGAAGCGCAGATCCCACACGGCGCGCTGCGCACCGCGCTTGGCGGTCGGTTGCGTCAGCTTGCGCACCACATTGCCCTGGCCGTCCATGATTTCGATGGACACGGGCTGGCCGGCGCCCGTTGTGCCCACCCAGTAATCGATGATGGCGCCGCGCGGCGGATTCTTGGTGGTGAAATAGCTGTGGCCGGTGTTCTTGCGGCCACGGGCCACATCGCGGATCTGCGTCGCCCGCCGCGGCGGCGCCAGATAGGAGTGCGAAGCCACCACCTCCGGCGTCAGCTTCTCGACAAGATTGAGCTGGTCGAGCACCCAGAAACCACGACCATGGGTGCCGATCACCAGATCATTCTCGCGCGGGTGAACCAATATGCCCTGCACCGAATTGGTCGGCAGGCCCGACCGCAACGGCAACCAGTGGCCGCCGCCATCGCGCGAGACATAGACGCCCATATCGGTGCCGACAAACAGCAGTTCGCCGTTCTTCGGGTGGGCGGCAATGCTCTTGGTCGGGCCGAACGCCGGCAGATCGGCGGAGATGTTCCGCCAGGTCACGCCATAATCATCGCTGCGCACCGCGTGCGGCCTGAAATCATTGTCCTTGTGGCCATCGAACACGGCATAAAGCGTGCCTTCCTTCGTCGGTGACCAGGTCACCATGCCAACCTTCATCTGATCGGCAACGCCCGGGAAGCTGGCCGATTTCTGCCAGGTGCGGCCGTCATCGCGGCTGACCTGGATCAACCCGTCATCGGTGCCCGCCGCCAGCAAGCCGGCACGCATCGGCGAGACCGACACCGAGTGGAGATTGCCATACAGCGCCGTGCTCGAATGCAGGTCGATGGTGCCCGCCGGCTGGATCTTGCCCTGCAACGGCAACTTGTCCCGGCTCAGCTGCCGCGTCAGATCCGGGCTGATCCGTTCCCAGGTATCGCCGCGATCGCGGCTGCGGAACAGCACATTGGCGCCGAAATAGATGGTTTTGGCATCATGCGGGGAGATGACCAGCGGCGCGCTCCAGTTCCAGCGATAGGGCGGGAATTCGCCCTTCTGCGGCTGCCATGGCTGAATGCGCTTCTGCGCCTTGCTGGCGCGGTTGGTGCGCACCAGGCCGCCATATTGCGACTGGGAATAGATGATGTCCGGATCGGTCGGATCGGCCACCGCATAGAAACCATCGCCGCCCGACAGGAAGGAAAAATCCTCGTTAGTGATGCCGTCATCGAACCGCGTGCCGATCGGGCCGCCCCACGAACCATTGTCCTGCGTGCCGCCATAAACATGGTAGAACGGCTCCTGCATGTCGGCCGCGACGGTATAGAGCTGCATCAGCGGCAGGTTGGCCTGCCAGTTCCAAAGCTGGCCTGCGTCATGCGATGTGTACATGCCGCCATCACCGCCCATCAGCAGATGGTTGCTATCCTTCGGGTTGATCCACAGCGTGTGATTGTCGCCGTGGACCTGAGTCTTCAACAGGTTGGTGAACGTCTTGCCGCCATCCTTGGAATGCAGCAGCGGGGTGACCGGCACATAGACACTATTCGGATTTTTCGGATCGCAGAAGATTTCGCCATAATACCAATGGCTCTGGACCTGAGCGTTGCGGCGTTCCCAGTTGTTGCCGCCATCGGTTGACCGGAACGTGCCGCCATCGGGGCCAACCGCGGTGGCATACATCGTATCGGGATTGTTGGGGCAGAAGGTCACCCCGACGCGGCCGACCGCCGTGGTCGGGAAGCCATTACCGACCCGCGCCCAGGTGTCACCACCATCGGTGCTGCGCCACAGGCCGCCTTCCGGGCCGCCGCCGATCATGCTCCACATGCGGCGTTCGCGCTGGAAGGTGGCGGCATAGAGGATATTCGGATTGTTCGGGTGCATCGCCACGTCCACGACACCGGTGAACTGGCTCGGCCGCAGCAGGCGCGTCCAGGTCTTGCCGCCGTCCTTGGTGCGATACAGGCCGCGTTCCTCGTTCGGTCCCCACAACGAACCCAGCGCCGCGACGAACACGGTGTTGCTGTCCTTCGGGTGCACCACGATACGGCCGATGTGGCGGCTTTCTTTCAGCCCCATATGCTCCCAGGTGGTGCCGCCGTCGCGCGAGCGATAGACGCCATCGCCATAAAGCGAGCTGCGCACATTATTCTGCTCGCCAGTACCGATCCACACGGTTTCGGGATCATTCGGATCGAGCACGACTTCACCCATCGAGATGGTGCCGCCCTTTTCGAACACCGGCGTCCAGGTGGTGCCGCCGTTCACCGTCTTCCACAGGCCGCCCGACGCGCTGGCGGTATAAATGATCCGCTGATCGGTGGGATGCACGGCAAAGCGGGTGATGCGCCCGCTCGACATCGCGGTGCCGACTTCACGCCATTGCAGCGCCGCCAGATCATCGGCCACCAGGCCATCGGGCGCTGCCGCCCAGGCGGATGATGCCAGCAGGAATGCAGCAAAGGCGGTTGCCGTCATGCGGGTGAGCGGCGCAATCAGCCGGGGTGCGGAAGCGGACATGTCGGCTCTTCTCCTTGCTATGCAATCAAAACGGGCTGGACCCGCAAAACAACATGGGGGGCCGTCTCGGGGGAAGCGAGACGGGCCCCATGCGCAGCCACTGGACCAGGGTTCATCATCAATCAGCCGATTGAAGCGGACATCAGACCAGGCTGCAAGCTGTCTCCTCGGCAAGGCCCATCCTCAGAAACGGACGTTGCCGCCAACGAAGATGAAGCGGCCGGCGGCTTCGTAGGTGCCGGACACGGTGTTGCCTTCGACGATGAACGACGGCGACGGGCCGAACTGCGGCACCACGGGCGGATCCTTGTCGAGCAGGTTGCGGACACCAACGCGCATCTGGAAATTCGGGCGGACCTTCCAGAAAGCCGTCAGATCGACATAGTTCTGGGCGGGAAGTCGTGCACCGGTCGCGTTGCCGCGACCAGCCTCAGTCCAGGTGACAGGTTCACCAGTGGTGGCATTGATCGAATTGATACGGTCAACGCCGGACGTGTAACGCCAGTTTGCCGCAATATCGATCGTCCACGGCGTCCGCCATGTCGTCGTCAACACATGGCGATAGCGGAAGCGCGGCGTCTGGCACTGGCTGTCGTACAGCGCGACGCAGTTGGTGGTGATCGAACCGGCAACCGGCGTCGTCTTGAAATCGACCAGATAGGTGGACGCATAATTCCACATCAGCCGACCCAGCTTGCCGATGTCGTGATTATAGCTGATCTGCACGTCAAGGCCCGACGTGGACAGGCCGGCGATGTTCTGCGTGCGCTGATCGACGAACGAGGGCTGGTCGCCGCGGAAGCTGAGCGAGCCGTCAGGGCCGCGGAAGATCAGATTGCAGAATTGTTCTTCACCCGTATCCAGACACCGGTTCAGGGTGAACACCGCCGGGACCGTGCCGACCGCGCCCTTCAGGCGGATATTGAAATAATCCACCGAGATCGACAGGTTGCTGACGAAGCTGGGCTGGAAGACGGCGCCAAGTGTGACCGTGTCACCGACTTCGGGCAGCAGATTGGGGTTCCCGCCGGTTTGCACATTGACCTGTGCACCCGATGGCGGGACCGAACCATAGAGCGCGGTCGGCAGCCCGGTGCGCGCGCAATCCGAAGCCGACCGCGTGGGCGGCGCCGCGCTGCCGGTGAAACCGCCGCACGGATCAGACACGTTGGCGAGGCCGGTGTTGACCGGCAGGAACAGCTCCAGGATGTTCGGCGCGCGGATGGCGCGCTGATATTGGCCGCGCAGCCGCAGTTCACGCACCGGCGCCCAGCTGAGGCCCAGCGCGAAGGTGGTGGCATTGAAGTTGCCGCCTTCGACACCAGTCAGATTGTTGCGCGACTGGTAGCTGGAATGGCGCACGGCGCCGGTGAAGGCCAATGATTCAAAGAACGGCTTGTCCTGCACCAGCGGGATCGAGGTTTCGAGGAAGAAGTCCCGCACCTCGGTGGTGCCGTCGCCGGGCAGCAGCGCCCCGGCACCAGCCAGCAGCGTGCCCGACGATGCGGTCGCATCCGGCCGGGTGACCAGCGTCTCGCTGCGATATTCGGCGCCGATCAGCAGGGAGATGCCATCCGTTGCCCACGGGCTGGCGATACCGAACGCGCCCAGATCAGACTGCAACGTACCGCCCACGATGGTCTGGGCGGTCTTGCCGCGCGTCAGCGTCGGGGTGTCGAGATAAGCCCCCAAGCGCGGATCATTGGTGCCGTTGGGATCATAGTTGGTGATGAACGGCACGCAGTTGCGGTCTGTCCCCTGCACCGCGACGCGGCAGGCCGGCTGGCCGGTGGCGGGATCGGTGATGATGTCCAGCGCGTTCAGCAACGGCTGGCGGGTGACATTGTTGGTTTGCAGGCGATCGAGCGAGGTTTCGGCATATTGGCCGAACACGTCGAACTTGATGTTGTCGGTCACGTCGCCGCGCACGCCATAAACCGCGCGGAAGTTGGTGAGCGTGCGATCATCCGTGCGCGGGCCGCCTTCGACGAAACGCCGCTGCACCTGCGCCTGCACATAACGATCGCCATCGGGATCGCGCGGCCACGGGCCGGTGAGCGAATCGCTGCCGCAGAACAATTGGCGCATCTGGGTGGTCAGCACCGGGTTGTCGCAGTTCAGCCGGTTGATTTCCGAACCGAAACCGCCCGACGGCGCGATGATCTGCGGCGATGTCGATTTGGTGAAGCCGAACTCGGCATAGGCCTCGATATCGTCGGTGATATCATACCAGCCGCTGAAGCCGGCGTTGATGCGCGTCACTTGGCGACGCAGCGGGTTGAACGGGTTGAAGTTGAAGCTGTTGGCGCCTTCACGCAGCGTGCCATCCTCCTGCAGCGCAAAGCCGCCCGACGTGCGCGGCTGGCCCTGGGCATTCAAAAGGATGCTGCCATCGGGATTGCGCAGCGGCACGGCGGTGGTGCTGCCCGGTGCGAACACCGGGTTCAGCACGAAATTGGTCGGGAACGGCCCGGTGGTCGCGCCGATGCAGGTGGCTTCGGTGTTGGCAAACAGGCCAAGCGCGCATTGCGAGAAATCGCGCTCCGACTGGTTGAGGCCCTCGTTGCGCAGATAGCGCCCGTAGGCCGTCACATTGCCGCGACCGCCACCCAGCGAGGCACCGAACACCCCGGAAATATCGACCGTCTGGTTGCCGGTGGTGCTGCCGGTGCGCGGCTCGATATTGGCGGCCACCAATTGGCGCTGCAGATCGAGGCTGTTGTTGACCGACTGGTTGAAGCCGAACAGGCCATCGATCTCCAGGCCTTCGAAATCCTTCTTCATGATGAAGTTGGCAACGCCGGCGATCGCATCCGAACCATAGACGGCCGACGCGCCGCCGGTGACGATTTCGACCCGCTGGATCAACTGCGCCGGGATCAGGTTGATATCCGACGGATAACCACCCGGCGTCGGCGAGCCTGGCGGCAGGCGCTTGCCGTTGACCAGCACCAGCGTGCGGATCGAACCGAGGCCGCGCAAATCGAGCGTCGAGGTGCCGTTGGCGCCGTTGGCAAAGCTGGTGTCCTGCGCACGGGTGACGGACGGCAGCGTGTTGAGCAGATCGATGGTGTCGGTGGCGCCCAGGATGTCGAACGCCTCCTCGGTGATCGTCTGCACCGGGCTGGACGAGACGACATTCTTGGTCGCCAGCCGGGAGCCGGTGACCGTGATGGTTTCCGCCGGGTCTTCGGCCGCATTGGCCGCCACGTTGGCAGTCGTCATCGTCTGGTCGGCGGCCGGCGCGCTTTGCGCAAAGGCGGCACCAGCAGACATCGCCAGCATGGCCGAAAGCAGCGTCGACGACATCAGATGGCGACGCGTTGATAGTCTCGACATTTATCGTTCCCCTTGTGCAGGCCGGACCGCGTCCAGCTCCCCCTTGAATGTTCGGCTGGCCCGCTCTTTCCCCACGCGCGGCCTTGGAATCACAGTCTGAATGTCAACGCGTTCGAGTGTCAATAGTGTTGCAAGGCATCTGCTATGCGAACATTTCATGCCGCCGAAATTTGGACGTCGATGCCACATCGCACTGTTGCTCAACGCAGCTGGCGTTCTGGGTAAAATACTGTTTTTAATATATAAATGATCGCTTTTGCAAGTCGGCAACCGGCTGCACTGTGTTGCGAGTCACGATCATTTGCCCGAAAACTGTGGCCCATTTGCACTGGATAGCGCCTCCCAATGTGGGCGCAGAGCGCACAGGCAACCGCTATGCGGCAACATTCTGAGTCGAAATGTACCCCGGCAGAGCGCAAACAAAGCAGCTAGATCGAGGTCTCAAGCCGCGTGTTCATCACCAGCTCCGCCACCGACGAACTGTTCGGCAGGCGCAACAGGAAGGCGACGGTTTCGGCGATCGTGGTCGGATCGATCCGGTCCTGTCGCGGCGTAACCCCGGGGATATTCGCAATCAGATCGGTGTCGACCGCGCCAGGGCACAGCGCGGTTGCCCGCACGCCATGTTCCCAGCCGGCGAACTTGGCAGCATGGGTCAGCGCCAGCACCGCATGCTTGCTCATCGTGTAACCCACCGAAACACCGGGCCGGTAGCGCTTACCGTCGGTGGAAGCGATGTTGATAATACGGCCATTGTCGCCGTGCGCCAGATGCGGCAGCGCGTGGCGGATCAGGCGGAACGGCGCCTTCACATTGATCGCCCAGATATCGTCCAGCATCGCCTCGTCGCCGTCCGCGAAATCGATCTGACGCAGCACGCCGGCATTGTTGATCAGGCCATCGATGCGCCCGAACCGCGCCGCAGTGGCCTCCACCCAGGCCAGTGCCGTCTCCGGCACGGTCGCATCGAACCCATGAATCAACGTTAGCGCCGGATCGAAGCCACCGGCATCGAAGCGGGCAGGACTGCGTACGCCAAGCGACAGACAATAACCTTCGGCCGCCAGCTTGCGCGCGATGGCCAGCCCGATGCCGCGCGACGCCCCCGATATCATCACCACCCGGCCAGCCGGCACGAGCATCAACGCGGGCGCCGCAGCCTCCATCGTCAGAACAATCCCTGGTAAACGCCGCCGTCGATGACGATATTCTGCCCGGTCATGAAGCCGACATTGGCGCTGCACAAAAAGGCGATCAGCTCACCGCACTCCGCCGCATCGGCAAAGCGCCGGGCCGGGGTCAGTTTCAGCCGATCCTCGACAATCGCTTCGTAGGTGGTGTTGCCGCGCGCGGCGTGGCTGTGCAGATTGGTACGTAGCGCGTCGGTATCGAAAAACCCCGGCAGCACGCTGTTGATCACCACATTGTGCGGCACGAGTTCGCGCACCATCGACGCGATGGCGCCGGCCAGGCCAACCCGCGCCGAGTGGCTGTGGGCGAAATTCACCTGCGGAAACTTGATGTTGCTCACCGAGATATTGACCACGCGGCCGAACTTGCGGTCGCACATGCCCGGCACTACCGCGCGGATCAGATCGAGCGGCGAATGGAAATGTGCCTCCAGCCAGAAATCCCAGTCGGCCCGGCTCATGGTGCGGAAATCGTCCGGCGTCTGCCGCACGCCGGGGTTGCAGACCAGGATATCCGGGTCCGGGCACGCCGCCAGCACCGCAGCCCGGTCCTCGGGTGAGGTCAGGTCTGCTGCAACGAAGTTGACCTCGACACCGGTTTCGTCGGCAAGCTGCTGCGCCGCCGTCGCCAGCGTGTCGGGTGATCGTGCCACCAGCGTCAGGTGAACGCCGTCGCGCGCCAGCGACTGCGCCGCGGCCAGGCCCAGCCCCTTGCTGCCGCCGCAAATCAGCGCCCGGCGCCCTGAAATACCAAGATCCATGTTATTCGGCCGGCGCAAACGAAGCGGCGAGCAGGTGCGCCGGCACGCGGAAGCGGCCGACAGCATCCTTCAGTTGCTCGCGTTCGGTGGTGACTTCGGCGCGGCTGCCCGTCACCAGCACCGTCGCCGGCAGCAATTGCGCATTGTACCGCGCCGCCGAGGATTCGGTGTAACCACCGGTATCGAGGAAGGCGACCAGATCGCCGCGCTGCAACGCCGGCATGCGCCGATGCTTGCCCACCTCATCACTGTTGCACAGCGGCCCGACCAGATCGACCGTCTCGGTCGGTTCGGCCCCGGCATCGACCACTGGCACCGCATGATAATACCAATCCAGCACCGCCGCCCACGACAGATGGTTGGTGGAAATATCCATGTTCACCCACTTGCGGGTTTCGCCTTCCTTCACCGCACCGACCCGGCCCACGGCGACGCCCGCCGGTCCCGACAGCGCGCGGCCAGGCTCCAGCCGCAGCTTGGGCAGCGGCAGCCCTAGTTTCTGCGCCTCATCCTTGATCGCGGCGCAGCACAGGCGGGCATAATCTTCCGCCGTCGGCGCGGTCTGGTCATCGAGCTGGCTGTTCGGCCCGGTGCCGTACCATTTGCCGAAGGTCCAGCCGCCGCCGATATCGATGCACGGCGGCACCCAGCCGGTGTGATCCCGCAAATAGCCGGACCATGTGATCATCTCGCGCGCCATCACGGCGAAATCCGCAGGGTCATTCGACATGCGCGACAGGTGGAAATGCGTCTCCATCAGCCGCACTGCCGGCATCGCCAACGCGCGCTCGACGATGTCGGCGGTCTGTTCGCGGGTCATGCCCCATTTGGTGGAATCGCTCTGCTGCTTCAGCGTGCCCGGCCCGTGCATCGAAACGCCCATCCGGTCATGCAGCGGATTGAGATCCAGCTTCAGGCGGATACCGACATCGGCGACCACGCCCAGCCGCTGCGCGACTTCGTTGATGCGGTCCAGCTCGTCCATCGCATCGATATTCACGCACAGACCGTTGGCGATCGCCATTTCCAGCTCTTCGGTCTGCTTGTTCGAGCCGTTCAGCACCAGTGTTTTCGGGTTGGTGCCGGCCAGCAGCGCCATGTACATTTCCTGCGCGCCGAAACAATCGCCGCCGGCGCCTTCGCTGTTCATGATGTGGCGAATGGCCAGGCCGTTGTTGGATTTGTTGGCGAACAATATTTCTACGTCAGGGTAATGGGCGCGAAACGCGTCGCGAAACGCCCGATAGCTGGTGCGCAGCTGGTTTTCGGAAATGATATAGAGTGGCGTGCCATATTTGGCGGCCAGATCGGCCACATCGCAGCCGTCCACCCACAAATTGCCGTTCGGCCCGATCCCGATATAATCACCAAAGGCCACCGCATATTCGGGCGGCTGCAGTGCCGGAGCCCGCGATATTCTGGTCTGAACATTCATGACAAAACTCCCTTTTTATCGCTGATCACAACAGGCCGAGCGCTTGCATGCCCGTGCGCAGGCCATCGAGCGGCGCCCCCGTCAACGGCCGCAATGGCACCCGCGGCCGGCCGCCCGCCGGATAGCCCAGCATGTCCATCGCGGCCTTGGTTGCCGGATACAGCGTGCGGCCCTCGCTGGTAAACAGGTCAGTCAATTTGCGCCCGATTGCCTGCAAATCTGCCGCATGCGCGCTGTCGCCGGCCTTGGCCGCAAAATACAGATCGAGCCCACCGCGCCGCCAGACATTCGGGAAGCAATCGATGGTGCCATCTGCCCCCAGCTGCACGGCCGGCACACCAAACACCGACGACGGGCCGCAGAACACCCGCAACTGGTCGTGCACCGCCAGATAGGTGCCATAGAAATTGTTCCAGTCGCCGGAGCTTTCCTTGATCGCCACCACCGGATCAAGCGCTGCCAGCCGCACCGCCAGCGCCGGCGAGATCGCGTTCACGGCATTGCCGGGGATATTGTACAGCACCACCGGCAGGCCAATCTGGCCCGTCACATCCGCATAATGCGCGAAAATCTCGTCATCCGACAGTTTCACGAAATAGGGCGGCAGGATGAGCGCGCCGTCGCAGCCGATGGCTTCGGCATGGCGGGTCAACGCCACCGTCTCCTCCACGGTGATCGCACCGGTGCCGACGATCAGCGTCGCGCGGCCCGCGATGGCTTCGTACGCCACCGCAAACAGATGCTTGCGCTCGTCATGGCTCAGCGCCCAGAATTCGCCGGTGCAGCCGCCCACCACCACACCGGTGGCACCCGCCTCGATCAGCCCCAGCAGGTTGGCGGCAAAGCCCGCCTCATCGATGCGGCCGTCATCATGAAAGGCGGTGGTGACAGCCGGCATCGGGCCCGACCAATTGACACTGTTCCGATCCACTTGCTTCTTCCTTCTCAATCACGCAGTCACCGGATCGGCCACCATGGCCTCGATCCGGCGTCCGTCAGCCTTGTCGAACAGATGCAGGCGGTCCCGCCGCAAATCGAATGGCACCATCTCGCCGGCGCGCAGCGACACCGATCCGGCCAGGCGCGCGGTCAGCGACTGGCCGGCGGCATCCAGAAACAGGATCGTCTCATGGCCGGTCCGCTCGACCAGGCGCACTTCGGCAGCCCAGGGGCCTGTCCCCACCCGCACATCCTCCGGCCTGATGCCGATGGAAACGGCGCGCGGGCCCACCGTGGCCACCGCGAACGGCAGTTCGATCACCATCTCGCCGATATGCAGCCGGGCCGTGCCGCCTTCATGGTCCAGAATGCCATCGGCCAGCGTCATCGCCGGCGTGCCGATGAATCCGGCAACAAAGGCATTGGCCGGCCGGTTGTAGATCTCCGCCGGCGGCGCAAATTGCTGCAGCACGCCGTCCTTCATCACGGCGATGCGCGTCGACATCGTCATCGCCTCGAGTTGGTCGTGCGTCACATAGACCATCGTCTTGCCCAGCCGCCGATGCAGCTCGATCAGCTCGGCGCGCATATGGGCGCGCAGCGCGGCATCGAGGTTGGACAGCGGCTCATCGAGCAGAAACACCGACGGATCGCGCACCAGCGCCCGGCCCAGCGCCACCCGCTGCTGTTGGCCGCCCGACAATTGCTTCGGCTTGCGGTCGAGCAGCGCGCCCAGCTTCAGCAACTCGGCCACTTCGGCAAGCTTCGTCGCCCGGTCCGCCTTGGCCAGCCCACGCTTCTTCAGCGGGTAACAGATATTCTCGGCAACCGTCATGTGCGGGTAGAGCGCGTAGGATTGGAACACCATCGCGATATCCCGCGCCGCTGGCGCCAGATCGACGACATTGCGATCGCCGATCCAGATATTGCCGCTGGTCGTCTGTTCCAGCCCGGCCAGCATGCGCAGGGTCGTCGTCTTGCCGCAGCCCGATGGCCCCAACAGCGACACGAATTCGCCGGACTCGATCGTCAGGTCCAGGCTGGGGATGGCGACCGTCTCGCCAAACAGCTTGCGAACCTGTTCAAATACCACTTTCACGCGCGTCAGCCCTTCACGCCGCCAGCGCCGAAGCCGCTGGTCAGATAACGCTGGAAAAAGGCGAACAATATCACCAACGGCACGCTCATCATAACCGATGCCGCCATCAGCAGCGACCATTCGATGTTGAACGCCGAAATCAGCATGTTCATCACGCCGGTGGTCAACGGCCGCGCCTCATCGCTGTTCACCAGTACCAGCGCATAAAGATATTCGTTCCAGGCCAGGATGAAGGTGAACAGCGCGGTGGAAATGATCCCTGGCAACGCCTGCGGCAGCACCACATCAATAAACGCCCCCATCCGGCTGGCACCATCGACCATCGCGGCGGATTCGAGATCCTCCGGAATGCCGGCCATGAACGATCGCAGCAGCCACAGCGCATAGGGCAGAGCGAAGGTCATGTAGGCCGCAACCAGGCTGGCCAGCGTGTTGGCCAGCCCCAGATTGACCAGCATCAGATAGAGCGGCGAGATCAGCACCACCGACGGCAGCAGATAGGTGAACAGCACCAAGGTCGCCAGCGTCTCGCGCCCGCGATATTTGAAGCGCACCAGGCTGTAGGCCCCAAGCACGCTGATCAGGATGACCAGCACGGTGGTGGAAATCGCCAGGATCATCGAATTGCCGAAATATTTCAGGAACGGCGTGTCCGTCAGCACGCGGGTGTAATGTTCGAAGGTGACGGCTTCGGGCAGCCACTTCGGCGTCCGGCTGAACAATTCCACCGCCGGCTTGATCGATGTCAGCAGCATCCACACCAACGGGAAGGAGATGATCAGCACCAGCGGCCAGGTAATCAGGCTGGCCAGCACGGCAGGGCGGCGCGTGCTCATGATGCGGCCCGCGCGCGCTGCAGATAGGCCAGCATGAACACCAGCATCACTAGCATCATCGACACGGCATAGGCTGCGGCCATGCCCATCTGGTTCAGCCCGAAAGCTTGTTGGTAGACGATCAACGGCAAGGTACGGGTGCCGTTCACCGGCCCGCCGCCGGTCATCAGGTAGATGAGATCGAACTCCTTGAAATCCCACACCGTCCTGAGCAGGATCACGATGGTCAACACATCGCGCAACTGCGGCAGCGTCACATCGAAAAAGCGCGCAATCGGCCCGGCGCCATCGATCTTGGCGGCTTCATAGAGAGTCTCGGGGATGGTCTGCAGCCGCGCCAGCACGGCGATGACCACGAACGGGAAGAATTTCCAGGCGCCGACCACGATGATGCTCAGCATCGCATTGGGCATGGCGCCAAGCCAGTTCACCGGCGCATCGATGATGCCGGCCGACATCAGCATGGCATTGAGAATACCGTAGAGATCATTGAACAGCCAACGCCAGACCAGCACGGCCACGACGGTCGACAGGAAATAGGGGAACAGCACCAGACCACGCGCGAGGGATCGGAACAGGATATTCTGGTGCAGCAGCAACGCCATGCCGACCCCGACGATGATCTGCAGCGTCAGCGTGCCGACCGTCCAGATCGCGGTGGTCAGCAGCGCGCTCCAGAAACCGCCATTGGCCAGCAATTCCCGATAATTGCTGAGGCCGACCCAGTTGCCGTCCAGCGTCGGCGTGTAGATCGAGAAGAAGGACAGATAGATCGCCGACAGCAGCGGATAGACGATCACCGCGCCGAGCACCAGGATGGTCGGCGCAATAAGCACCAGCCCGAGCAGGGCATCCCGGCGTTCCAGCGACGGCCCCCGCGCGGCGGCGGCGTCAGGCACGCATCAGCTCCGCCAGCTTCTTGGCGGTGGCGGCGACGCTCGTACGCGGATTTTCCTTGTTCAGCACCACGCGCTGCACCAGTTCGGCAATGGTGTTGCTGGCGATGATCTCGTTGGCCTTCAGATTGGGTTTGTGGGCCGCCGTTTCCTGGCCCAGATTATGGCCGGCCGCCGCGGTGCGCGTCATCAGATCGACTTCACCGGCATATTTGGCGATGAGCGGATTGGCGAGATAGGTCGGGTCCGCGGCAACAGTGCGCAGCACCGGCAGCACATGGCCGGGCGCCGCGTGCAGTTGCTGCACATAAAGCTCGGTCTGGTAGAGCGAGGCGGCGAACGCCTTGGTTTCGGCCAGGTTGGGCGCGCCCTTCGGGATCAGCAGGCAGGGGAAATCATTGAACGTCCACGCCGGAATGTCGCGCGACAGGGTCGGGTAGGTGGTGCAGCTGATCGCATCGGCGATGGCCGGATTCTGCGCCGCAACATTGGCCAGCACGCGGCCGCCGTAGATGCCCGTCGCGGTCGATCCCGACACGAACGCCGTCAGGCTTTCGCCCCAGCTGAAATTGGACGCGCCCGACGGGCAAAATTCCCACATCGACCGGAAGAATTCCAGCGCGTCATAGGTCGCCTGGGCATCGATGCCGACCTCCAGATCGGGCGTGAACACACGGCCGCCAGCGCGGTGGATGAAGCCGATGAAGATCAGCGACGTCATCGCGTTCATGCCATAGGGCAGCGCCGCGCCATACACGCCGCCGCGCTGCATTTTCTGCGCTGCGCTGCGCAGTTCATCCCACGTGGCTGGCGGCGCCGCGATACCGGCAGCAGCCAGCAAATCCTTGCGATACCAGAACATGTCGACCGCGGTATTGCCGATACCGGTGGCGCAATAATGACCGTCGGCGGTGCGATACACGTCGTTGGCGCCGGGGAAATATTGGTCCGCACCAACCGCCGCGATCACATCATCGACCGGTTCGAGCAGGCCTTCGGCATAATAATTTTGCGCAGCGAAGGACGGCAAATGGGTGACGATGTTGGGCACCTGCTTGGCCGCAAACGCCGCCGCGAATTGCGCCGGATAGCCTTCGTCCGACGTCGGTTCGAACACCACGCGGATGGCGGGATTGGCGGCTTCGAAAGCGGCGATCTGCGCCTTGTAGACGCGCAACTGATCGGGCGCCGCCTGCGGTGACCACCAGCGCAACGTGGTGCGCTTGTCGTCGCTGCCACAGCCAGCCGTCAACCCGACAGCCGTCGCCGCGCCGGTGGCCGCCAGCAGGCGCAGCGCGCTGCGGCGCGTGATATGCTGCCCCAATGGACCGCGTTCCGGCTGAGTCGCCCCCAACGATTCCGCTCCTATATTGTTCGCAGTGCGACCATCTGTTCACTATGGGCAGAAGGGTCACGCCGCGCAAGACCAAATTTTCCTGTAACTTATCAGCGTTGTGAGAGTGTGGACCCACGAGCACCGCCCAGGCTTTTGACGATTTCTGCGCAGTCTGTACGCATAGCGAACGAATTTCAGAAGAATCGGTCCGGCCGGAACGGGCCGATATCTTCCCCCGGCGAACGGCCCAGCACCACATCGGCCACCAGCCGCGCCGACAACGGCCCCAATGTATAGCCGGCATCGCCCGGAATGGCCATGAACAAGCCCGGCGCCGCCGGCACCGCGCCCAGCACGCCCATCCCGTCCACAGACGTGTTGATCCCGGCCCAGGTCCGGATGATCCGCAGATTGCCGATGCGCGGCACGATATGCTGCGCCAGGCTGGCGTTGGCGATCATGCTGGCCAGCTCGACCTCGGCATGGCCGCCCGGCACATCCTGCCGCGCCGGCCAGCCGCCGCCGATCACGATCTGCCCGGTGCCGAATTGTTTCAGCGTGATCATCCGATCGGCATGCTGCACCAGATGGCCGATCATCGGCGCCGTCGCTTCGGTAATGTTCATGTGCAGCGGTTCGGCCGTGGCGGGGATGGCGATCCGTGCGTCCACACTGGCCGCCAGCGCCTTGCTGCCCGCCGCCGCCGCCAGCACGACGCGCCCGGCCCGCACACTGCCGTGCGATGTCGTCACCGCAAAGCCCGCGCCGGCCCGCGCAATCGCCGTCACCCGCACCTGCTCCGCCAGCACCACGCCGCGCGCCTTGATCCAGGCCCTGATCGCGGCATTGCACAACAAGGGGTTCAGCTTGCCCTCGTTCGCGCACAGCTCGGCGCCGACAATCGCCGGCCCGAAATAGGGTGCAATCCGGTCCAGCGCCGCGCGATCCAGAATCTCGACATCCAGCCCGAACTGCCGCTCCCGCGCGGCCTTGATGCCCAGGAAATCCAGCTGCGCCTGGCTTTCGGCCACCATCAGCCCGCCGGTCATCTTCAGATCGAAATCGGCGCCCAGTAGCGCACCCAGCGCCTGCCAGAACGCCACCGCCTTGGGATAGAGCGGCAATTGCCGTTCCATATTGGGCACATTTTCCGGGTACAGCCGCATGAAGCGGCTCTGCATCTGCACATGCAGGCTGCCGGCGTTCGACGACGATCCGGCCCCGCCGCCATCATCCACCACCAGCACATCCTGGCCTTCGTCGGCCAGAAACCCCGCCACGCAACTTCCGACAACACCGCCGCCAACCACCAGCGTACCGATCTCGGCGGGCAAATCCGGCGCCATCACTCAGCGGCCAGCCAAATCGCGGATCAGCACCGGCTTCACCGGCGGCCGCGGCGCAAAGCCCGACATCTCATCGGGCGCCGCGCCGCCGCTTTCGCGGATCAGCGCCTCCAGCAGCGGCCGGCAATAACGCCCCTGGCACGGCCCCATGCCGATGCGGGTCGCGCGCTTGACCGCACCGGCCTGGCCATGGCCATCGGCCAGCGCCGCCCGTGCCGCGCCGAAACTAATCTCTTCACACCGGCAGATCAGCGTCTCGTCGCCTGGGGCCATCGCCGGCGGCACGCGATACACCTGCCAAAGCGCCCGCTGAAAACGGCGATGCCGCTCCCCCGCTGCAGCCGCCGCCTGCCGTTCCCGCGCCAATGCCGGCCCGATGCCATGGCCAAGATCGGCAGCCGCCGCAAAGCCCGCCAGCAGCCCATCCGCTGCCGCCACCCGGGCGCCGCCCAGCCCGGTGCAATCGCCCAGCGCATAAATGCCCGCCACACTGGTGCGACCGTCCGCGTCGCGCCACGTCACCAGGCGGCCCTGCGCCGCATCATGATCATGCCGGCACCCCAGCGCGCGCAGCAATTCGTTCGACGGTTCAAAGCCATAGCCCAGGCACAGCACATCGGTGTCGAACACCCGCTCTCTGCCTTTGCCAGATAGCGTGACTTGCAGCCCCGCAGGCGCCGCCTCGACAGCCCGCACCACCATGCCATGCAGCATTTCCACCCCGCCACGCAGCCGCTGCCAGTGATAGCGCAAGCCCTGCACCACCAGCCCCGGCGACGCCGCAGCCATCGCCGCCACCGCTGCCAGATCATGCGTGGCCGCCGGCGCCGCCTCCACCACCGCCAGCACGTCGGCACCGCCGCCCTGCAATTCCGCCGCCAACTGCAAATTCAGCGGGCCATTGCCGGCAATCAGCACTCGCCGCCCCGGCAGCCGCCGCGCCGTGCGCCACAAGGTTTGCGCCGCCCCGGTGGTCATCACGCCGGGCAGATGCCAACCCGGCACCGGCCAGGCCCGTTCAAAGGCGCCCGTCGCCACAATCACAGCCCTGGGCAAGATCCGCCGCGACCCGGCGCCTTCCACCGACGCCACGAATTCCAGCGGCTTGAACGCCCCCCACACCGTCACCCCGTTGCGGATCACCACGCCGGCATCCAGCGCCTGCCGCGCCAAAGCCAGGCCTTCGCGATGCTGCGCATCCGGCGGCACCACATCGTCGCCTGCCACCGCCACCGGCTTGAAATATTGCCCGCCGGCCAAGCGCCGCTCATCCACCAGCAGCACGTCCACACCGGCCTTGCGCGCTGCAATGGCCGCCGACAGCCCGCCGGGCCCGGCGCCGATCACCAGCAATTCCGGCCGGTCGACCGGCATGTCCGCGATCGTCGCCGGCGGCAGCGATTTCGGATCGCAAACGCCCGACTGCCCGTGCTGCTGCCGCCGGATGCTAAGCGGCTCCTTCACACTGGTCATGCAGGCCCGCCGATTCGGCTGGCCATCCACTTCCACCAAGCAATCCTGGCACACGCCCATGCCGCAGAACAGGCCGCGCTCGGCCCCGGATCGCGTGGTGCGGAAACCCTTGATCCCATGCGCCGTCAGCGCCGCAGCAACGCTCTCGCCAGCGCGCGCCAACACGGGCTCGCCTTCGAACAGGATCCGCACAAATCCGGTCATTGCTGCGCCCGCACGTCCGTTTCCCCGCAAATTGTTCACCATGCGAACGCGGGTTCGCCGGTTGACTTCGATAGTCTAGCTGCCCCACAACAGAGTTGCCATGGGCTTACCGCGCTATCAGCCTGTAGACGCTGCCGCAACATGTTCGCTATGCGTCATTATGTGCGCAGCAAGCTTCTGCGTGGCCGGCGCGATGCCCAGCGCGTTATGAGGAGCATGACATGAAGTTGACCGACCAGAGCCTGTTGAAAGACGCGCTGCTCATCAATGGGGAATGGCTGAAACCGGCCGGTTTGGCCAGCTTCGATGTCACCAATCCCTCGACCGGCGCCATACTGGCCCAGGTTGCCAAAGGCGGCCAGGCCGAAGCCGCCGCCGCCATCGCCGCGGCCGACGCCGCCCTGCCCGATTGGCGCGACCGCACCGCCAAGGAACGCGCCACCATCCTGCGCCGCTGGCATGATCTGGTCGTCGAACATGTCGAGGATCTGGCGCAGATCCTGACCGCTGAACAAGGCAAGCCATTGGCCGAAGCCCGCGCCGAGATCCTTTATGGCGCTGCGTTCTTTGAATTTTATGCCGAGGAAGCCAAGCGCATCTACGGCGAATTGCTGCCCAGCTACGCCCGCGATCGCCGCCTCGCGGTGTTCAAGCAGCCGATCGGCGTTGTCGCTGCCATCACCCCGTGGAATTTCCCGATGGCGATGATCCCGCGCAAGGCCGCACCCGCCATCGCTGCGGGGTGCACGATGGTGCTGAAACCGGCCAGCGCCACGCCGCTGTCGGCGCTGGCACTCGGCGAACTCGCCATCCGCGCCGGCCTGCCGCCTGGCGTGTTCAACATCGTGCCCGGCTCCGCCGCCGCGGTCGGCGATGAGCTGGTCAGCAGCGATACGGTGCGCAAGCTCACCTTCACCGGATCGACCGAAGTCGGCCGCGAACTGATGGCCAAGGCCGCGCCCACCATCAAGAAGATCGCGCTGGAACTGGGCGGCAATGCCCCGGTCGTGGTGTTCGATGATGCCGATCTCGAAGCGGCGGTGGCCGGCACCATTGCCACCAAATTCCGCAACATGGGCCAGACCTGCGTCTGCGCCAATCGCATCTATGTCCAATCGGGCATCTATGATCGCTATCTGGCTGCACTGACCGCGGCGGTCGAGGCGATGAAGATCGGGGACGGCTTTGCCGACGGCGTCGTGCAAGGCCCACTGATCGACATGGCTGCGGTGGCCAAATGCGAAGAACATATCGCCGACGCACTCAGCCACGGCGCCAGCGTGGTTTCCGGCGGCGGCCGCCACGCGCTGGGCGGATCATTTTTCCAACCGACGATCCTGAAGGACGTCACCCAGGCCATGCAGATCGCCCGCGAGGAAACCTTCGGCCCGGTCGCGCCAGTGTTCCGTTTCGATACCGAAGCCGAAGCTGTGCGCCTGGCCAACGACACCGAATACGGCCTGGCCGCCTATTTCTTCACTAAGGATCACGCGCGCGTCTGGCGCTTCAGTGAAGCGCTCGAATTCGGTATCGTTGGCGTCAATACCGGTGCCACATCCTATGAAGGCGCGCCGTTCGGCGGCATGAAAGCGTCGGGCATCGGCCGCGAAGGCTCCCGCCACGGCCTCGATGAGTTTCTTGAAATCAAATATGTTTGTATGGCAGGTATCCCGCCGCTAGGTTGACGGGGCCGGTTCAATCGCTGGAAGCAGTTTCATGAATTCGATGGACGTGATCGATGTGAGTGACCGTGATTATGTCGCGTCACTCGCGCGTGGTCTGGAAGTTATTTCGGCGTTCACCAAATCCCGCCCGAAAATGACCCTCTCTGATATCGCGCGCAGCACCGGCATGACCCGCGCCACTGTCCGTCGGCTGCTGCTCACCCTGGTGCGCGAAGGCTATGCCGACAAGGATGACAAGCTTTTTTATCTGAAACCAAAGGTGCTCAAGCTCGGTTACTCGGCTGTTTCGTCGATGAGCATGCTCGATGTCATCCAGCCGGTCATGAATGAACTCGCGGACACCCTGAAGGAATCGGTGTTTGCCGCCGTCCTCGCCGGCGACGACGTGTTTTATGTCGCGCGGGCCACGTCGGAACGGCTGATCAATGTCGGCATCACTGTTGGCAAGCGCTCGCCGGCCTTTGCGGTGTCAACCGGCCGCATCCTGCTGGCTGCCGAGCCCGAGGATGTGCGCGAAGACTATCTGGAGCGCGTGAAGCTCGAGAAACTCACCCCCAACACCGTCACCTCCAAGGTCAAGCTGCGTGCACTGATCGAGGAAGCGCGTGTCCTGAACTACAGCATCGTGGACCAGGAGTTGGAGGTCGGCCTTGGCGCCATCTCCGTGCCGATCCGTAACAGCGAAGGCAAGGTGATCGCCGCGCTCAACGTCTGCTGCCCGTCATCACGCACCACGATTCAGGACATGCAGAAGCAGATCCTGCCGGAAATGATGGCCGCCAGCCAGAAGATCACTGCCGGCCTCTAGGGCGCCAGCCAATGATGTTTCACGTGGAACATCGCGCACCAACCGGCTAAAGCCCGTTCATGCACTTCGATGTCATCATTGTTGGCGCGGGCCACGCCGGCTGCGAAGCGGCTGCCGCCGCTGCCCGCCGCGGCGCGCGCGTGGCCCTCGTCACGTTGCGCGCTGATGATCCAGGTACCCTGAGCTGCAATCCGGCGGTCGGCGGGATCGGCAAGGGCCACCTCGTTACCGAGATCGATGCCCTCGGCGGCATCATGGGGCGCGTCACCGACGCAGCGCGCCTGCAATCACGGCTGTTGAATCGTTCCAAGGGGCCGGCTGTCCACGGTCCTCGCGCGCAGGTCGACCGCAAACTCTACCGTCAGGCCATGGCCAGCGTATTGGCCGAGCACCAGAACTTGTCCGTCATCACCACCGCCGTTGAAGCGCTGATCATCGACCAGGGCAAAATCACTGGTGTGGAAACCGCACAGGGCCGTCTAAGCGCCCCCGCCGTAGTCCTCACCACCGGCACCTTCCTGGGCGGCATGATGCACATCGGCAACCAGCGCGAATCCGGCGGCCGCGTCGGTGCACAAGCGTCAGACCTCGGCGCTGCTCTGCGTGCACTTGGCCTGCCGGTCAACCGGCTGAAGACGGGCACTCCGGCGCGCCTCGATGGCCGCAGTATCGACTGGTCTGTGCTAGACTGGCAACACGGCGACGGCGACAATCCCTGCTTCAGCCGCAGCAGCGAGCCGAACCCGCGCCCGCCCCTGCCCTGCGCCATCACCCGCACCAATGCAAAGACCCACCAGATCATCCGGGATCACCTTGGCGAATCGGCGCTTTACGGCGGCCACATCGACTCGCTTGGCCCACGCTACTGCCCGTCCATCGAAGACAAGGTCGTGCGCTTCGGTGACCGTGAAGGCCACCAGATATTCCTGGAGCCGGAAGGTTATGACGACATCAGCATCTATCCGAATGGCCTGTCCACTTCCCTGCCGCTGGCCGTGCAGGAAGAATTCATCGCCACCATCAAGGGCCTGGAACGCGCGCACATCCTGCGGCCGGGCTATGCCATTGAATATGATCATGTCGATCCGCGCGCATTGACGCCCGGCCTGGCCTGCAAGGACATCGCCGGCTTGTTCCTCGCTGGCCAGATCAACGGCACCACGGGTTACGAGGAAGCCGCCGCCCAAGGCCTGGTCGCCGGCGCCAATGCCGCCGCGACGGCGCTTGGACTGCCCGAACTGACCATCAATCGCACCCAGGCCTATATCGGCGTGATGATCGACGATCTCACCACCCACGGTGCCGCTGAGCCCTATCGCATGTTCACCAGCCGCGCCGAGTATCGCTTGCGCCTGCGCGCCGACAATGCCGATCAGCGACTGACACCGCTCGGACAGACGCTGGACCTGATCCCCGCCGCGCAGGCTGAGCGCTTTGTCGCCGAAACCACGGCACGCAACGTGGCCCGTAGCTTGCTCGACACGCTATCCGCCACCCCTCACCAACTCGCCACCCACGGGATTGATGTGCGTCAGGATGGCCAATCACGCAACCTGTTCGACTGGCTGCGCTTCCCGGCCGTTACCCATGAAGCGGCGCGCCGTGTTTGGCCACAACTGGCCAGCATCCCTGACGAGCTGTTCGCCAGCCTCGCGGTGGATGCCAACTACGCTTCCTATGTGGCCCGGCAAGATGCCGAAGTGGCTGCGCTGCGCCGCGATGAGGGCCTGGTGCTGCCCGCATCGATCGATTTTGCAGCAGTCCCTGGCCTGTCCCACGAGATGGTCGAACGCCTGACCCGCGCGCGCCCAGCGACCATCGGCGCGGCCAGCCGTGTTCCGGGCATCACGCCGGCGGCGCTCATCGCCTTGCTGCCGCTCGCATCGCGCCGGGCCGCCTGATGGACAATCCGGAACGCGCAGCCTTTGCAGCCGAGTTTGATGTTTCACGTGAAACATTGGCGCGTCTGGACCGTTACGCCGAGTTGCTCACCGATTGGCAGCAGCGCATGAACCTGATCGGGCCATCCACACTGCCGCACATCTGGGACCGCCACTTCCGCGATTCAGCACAGCTCTTGCCCATCGCCGGGCCCGGCCAACGCTGGCTGGACATCGGCGCCGGTGGCGGTTTCCCCGGCCTCGTCCTCGCCATCATGGACCCCACCGCCAACTTCATGTTGGTCGAATCCATCACCAAGAAATGCACGTTTCTGGCCACGATAGCCCAAGAAACTGGCTCATCTGCCCAGGTTACAGTGACCAACGCCCGCGTTGAGGACACACCAACCCAGCGTTTTGACATCATCACTGCCCGAGCTGCCGCACCGCTGGCCACCTTGTTCGATTGGAGCGTCCGCTTTGCCGGCCCACGCACGCGCTGGATCCTGCCAAAGGGCGCCCGCGTGCAGGAAGAACTTGCCAGCGCGGCACAGCGCTTCCACTTTGGTCACGAGCTGATTCCCAGCCGCACCGATTCGGCCGCCCGCATCGTGGTGGCAACAGGGGTGAAACGCCGATGATCATCGCCATTGCCAACCAGAAGGGCGGCGTCGGCAAGACGACGACGGCGGTCAATCTGGCCACCGCACTGGCCGCCATCGGCAAGCGCGTGCTGGTGATCGACAGCGACCCGCAGGGCAATGCCTCCACTGGCCTCGGCGTCGGCCGCAAGGATCGCGAACCCTCGCTTTATCAATTGCTTATCGGCGATGTTCCGGCCGCAGACACCGTCAAGCCCACCGCCGTTCCGGGCCTGTCGCTGATCCCGGCAACGTCTGCCCTGTCCGGTGCAGAAGTCGAGCTGGTCAGCACCGACCGCCGCACCCACCGCCTTGCTGACGCGCTCGCCACACTGCCACCCTTTGATTTCATGCTCATCGACTGTCCTCCATCGCTCGGCTTGCTCACCGTCAATGCACTGGTCGCGGCCGACAGCGTGCTGGTGCCGCTGCAAAGCGAGTTTTTCGCCCTCGAAGGCCTGTCGCAACTGCTCGGCACCATCGATCGCGTGAAGGCTGGCCTCAACAGGCGCTTGGAATTGCTGGGTATTGTGCTGACCATGGTCGATCGTCGCAACCGGCTGTCCGATCAGGTCTGCGACGATGTCCGCGCCGTGATGGGTGCAAAGGTGTTGAAAACGATGGTACCGCGCAACGTCCGCCTGTCCGAGGCCCCCAGCCACGGCCTGCCGGCGTTGATCTACGACAGCCGCTGCCTCGGCTCCGAAGCCTATGTCGCGCTGGCCCGCGAACTGCTCGGCCGCATCGATGCCAGACTGGCACTGGCGGGATAAGGAGCCAAACAAATGGCTGAAACGAGAAAAAAATCCGGCCTCGGCCGCGGGCTGTCGGCCCTGCTGGACGACATCGCTTCGCCGCCATCCGTCGATGCCCCAAGCGTGGTGCGCCTGCCCGTCGCCGACATCGCCACCAATCCCTATCAGCCCCGCCGCCACTTCGATGAGCAGGCCATGGCCGAACTTGTCGCCTCGGTTCGCGCCCACGGCATATTGCAACCAATCCTCGTCCGCCCACACGCCGGCCGCCACCAGATCATCGCCGGCGAACGCCGCTGGCGCGCAGCGCAAGCCGCCGGCCTGCACGAGATTCCCGTCGTCGTCCGCCCGCTCGATGACCGTCAAGTCTCTGAAATTGCACTTATCGAGAACATCCAGCGCGCCGATCTCAATGCCATCGAAGAAGCCCGCGGCTATCAACGGCTAATCGCCGAACATGGCCATACCCAGTCAGCTTTGGCCGATATCGTCGGCAAATCCCGCAGCCACATCACGAATTTACTGCGCCTGCTGGACCTCCCAACCCCGGTGCAGGCCATGGTGGAAACCGGCACACTCTCCATGGGCCATGCCCGCGCGCTGGTCGGAACCGCCGATGCCGAGGCACTGGCCGACAAGGTGGTGCGTCAGGGCCTGTCTGTGCGTGCCCTGGAACAGCAGCTCGCTGGCGGGCGTGGCAAACAAGGCGCGCCATCACCGCCCCCCGCAACGGCCAATGATCCCAACAGCGAAGCCCTGGAAAGCCAACTGGCTGAGGCACTCGGCATGCCCGTCGCCCTGCAGGTCGCTGCCGGCGCCAGCAGCGGCAGCCTGACCATCCGCTTTGCCGATCTCGATCAACTCGACATGCTCTGCGCCCGCCTCGGCGCCAGCTAACGTCTGCGCGCCGCCGCTGCCGCCCGGCGCGTCATTGCCAGCAGCATCGCATGCGCGCCCACATCGGCAAGCCCTCCACTGGCCTTGACGGCGCGTTCTGCAGCCAGAATCTCGCCCATGGCGCGGCGCAGACGATCCTGCGTCCATATCGCCAAGGCTTTGGCAATTATCGGCTTCTCCTTGAAAAAGATTGCCCTTGCACCTTCCACCACGGCATCGGGGCTGCGACCCGCATCTACCTCGACGCGCAACGCGATCAATTGCACGAACCGGCGCTCCAATCCGCGCAGCAGTGGAATCGCAGTCCCATCGGGCAGCCGCGCCAACAGATCGCTCGCTGTCGCAACGTCGCCAGTGGTGATGGCTGCAATCGGAGCGAACAGTTCCGCCTCACCACTGGCAATGCCAAGCGCCGCGAGATCGTCCGCGTCCAAGCGCTGTGGATTATCGGCCGCTGAGTCCTTGAAAAGCGCATATTTTTCCAGCTCGCGGCGCATCACCTGCCGATCGCCCGCGGCAGATGCAAACAATGTTTCAGCCACCCCGCGCTCCAACCGCAAACCCAGCGGCGCAGCCATCTCGGCGAGCAGCTTGGGCGCATCACGCAAGGTCGCCTCATACTGGGCACAGGCGGCGATTGCGGCATGTTTTTCCGCAGCTTGGCGCAATTTGTTGGCAGCCTTCAGATCGCCAGCCACGGCAACCACCGGATGCCCCGCAGGCGCCGACAGCAGGGCCTCGACAGCAGGAAGCCCGGCCTCATCCAGACCGTCCACCCGCACCAACTCGCGACCGCCAAACATCGACAGGCTGGTTGCGGCGGCGACCAGCGCTTGCGGGTCATGCTTCAGGCTGCTGCCATCAATCTCGGTCAGCGTCTCTGGCGCGATCCCCGCCACCAGCTGGCCGGCCAGATCGCGCGAGGCGGAATCATCCGGCCCGAACAGCAGCACCAGCCGCAGCTCCGGCGGCCAGACCCGGGCGATGCTGGCGATGCGGCCAGGGTCGGCCTTCATCGCCGCCGCTCACCTGGCGGTGGCGCGGGCATGGCGTGCCAGCCGGGCGCTGATTTGCCGAGCGATATCAACGGACAGCCGGTCGAGCGCGCTATTTTCCGCTGCAACCACGGCATAGTTGGAGCTGACGCGATCGATACCGGCATCGGCCGACGCGCTGTCATCCAGCACAACCTGGCCAGTGGCCGCCTCCACCAGCCGAAAGCGCGCGCGCAACGTGCGCCGTTCGCGGGCCGCCGAAGAATCACCGCGCAAACCAAAGGCCGTGATCTGATCGTCCAGAACGACTTCAAGCCGATAGCGCGGATTGTCGACGGCGCGACCAAACTGATCCTCCAGCGCCTGGCGCACCAGAAAGCCCGCGCGTTCGGGGATCGGCGCAATGCCGATGTCTGCCATCAGGCTGGCCGGCGCCGAGGCGCTGCCACCAGTATAGACCGGTTGCAGGCCGCAGCCGGAAACGGCGAGCGCCAAAAACAGCAGGGCGTGAAGCAGACCGGGGCTACGCAACGATGTTCACCAGGCGATCGGGCACCACGATGATCTTGCGTGGACTCGCGCCATCCAGGCTGCGTTGCACTGTCGGCAGGGCCAGCGCATCGGCCTCCAGAACGGCCTTCTCGCTGCCCTTGGCGGCGGTGAAACTGCCCTTCAACTTGCCGTTCACCTGCACGGCGATGGTCACTTCATCGTCGATCAGCAACGCCGGGTCTGCCACCGGCCACGCCGCGTCACACACCAGCCCGTCCTGCTCCAGCAGCGCCCAGGCCTCTTCGGCCAGATGCGGCGCCATCGGCGCAACCAGTTGAATCAGCGTGACAACGCCGGCCCTGCGGCTGGGGCCGGGGCTGGCGCGTTCCAGTGCGCCGACCAGTTCATACAGGCGCGCAACCGCCTTGTTGAACTGCAGCCGATCGATATCGCTTGTCACTGCGGCAATGGCCCGATGCACCTGGCGATCCAGCTTGCCGTCTGCGACACCTTCGGCGGTCGCGACATGTTCTTCCGCCAACCGCCACACACGCTGCACGAAGCGCCAGGCACCATCGATACCGCTTTCCGACCAGGCCAAGTCGCGCTCCGGCGGCGAGTCCGACAACATGAACCAGCGCACGGCGTCCGCGCCATAGCGACCGAGAATGGCATCGGGATCGATGACATTCTTCTTCGATTTCGACATCTTGATGACGCGGCCGACCTCGACCTTGTCACCATCCGCCTTCAACCAGGCGCCGTCGCTGCGGCGATCAACCTCTTCGGGCGCGAACCAGATCGGCGGCAGGCCTTCGCCCTGCGGCCGGCTATAGGTCTCGTGGGTGACCATGCCTTGCGTGAACAGCCCGGAAAACGGCTCCGCGACATCCAGGGCCCCGATGCGCTGCAAGGCCCGCGTCCAGAAGCGCGCATAAAGCAGGTGCAGGATGGCATGCTCCACCCCGCCGATATACTGGCCCACCGGTAGCCATTGCGCCGCCACCGCCGGATCGAACGGACGATCGAGCGGCGCGCTGGCGAAGCGGATGAAATACCAGGATGAATTGGTGAAGGTATCCAGCGTGTCGGTCTCCCGCCGCGCCGACGCGCCGCACGTCGGGCAGGCCACCTGGCCCCAGGTCGGGTGGCGTTCCAGCGGGTTGCCGGGCACATCGAAGCTCACGTCTTCGGGCAGGATCACCGGCAAATCGGCCTTGGGCACCGGCACCACACCGCACGCGTCGCAATGGATGATCGGGATCGGCGTGCCCCAATAACGTTGGCGCGAGACACCCCAGTCACGCAGGCGATATTGCGTGACGCTTGTCCCCCAGCCCTCGGACGTCGCACGGGCAATCACCGCAGCGCGCGCATCTTCGGCGGTCATGCCGTCCAGGAACCGCGAATTCACCATGCGGCCCGGCCCGGTATAGGCATCGTTGTGGATCGGCGCCTGCTCCTCGCCCTCAGCCGCCACCACGCGCAGCACCGGCAGCTGATATTTGCGGGCAAAATCGAGGTCACGCTGGTCGTGGCCTGGGCAGCCGAACAGCGCGCCGGTGCCATAATCCATCAGCACGAAATTGGCGACGAATACTGGCAACTGAAGGCCGGGATCCAGCGGGTGGATCACCGACAAGCCGGTATCAAAGCCCAGCTTTTCCTGTGTTTCGATATCCGCCGCCGCGGTGCCGCCAGCTTGGCACTGCGCGATGAAATCGGCCAGCGCCGGGTTGTCGCGTGCACATTGCTGCGCCAATGGGTGATCGGCGGCGATGGCGGCGAAGCTGGCGCCGAACAGCGTGTCCGGCCGCGTGGTGAACACGTCGAAACCTCTCCCCTCCCCTTCAGGGGAGGGGCCGGGGGTGGGGAAGTCAGTCGCCAACTCGAAACGAAACCGCAGCCCCGTCGAACGCCCGATCCAGTTCTCCTGCATCAGCCGCACCTTGTCGGGCCACTGATCGAGGCCGCTCAGCCCATCCAGCAGATCATCCGCAAAGTCCGTGATTTTCAGGAACCACTGGTTCAACTTGCGACGCTCCACCAGCGCGCCCGATCGCCAGCCACGGCCGTCGATCACCTGCTCGTTGGCCAGCACGGTCATGTCGACCGGATCCCAATTCACCGCCGATTCGCGGCGATAGACCAGCCCGGCGGCCAGCATATCCAGGAACAGCGCCTGTTCCTGGCCATAATAGCCCGGATCACAGGTGGCCAGCTCACGGCTCCAGTCCAGCGCAAAGCCCAGCCGCTTCAGTTGGGCGCGCATCGCCTCGATATTGGCGCGGGTCCAACTGCCGGGGTCTACGCCGCGCTCCATCGCGGCATTTTCGGCCGGCATGCCGAACGCATCCCACCCCATCGGATGCAGCACCTCGAAACCCTGCGCGCGGCGGGTGCGCGCCACGACATCGCCCATCGTATAGTTGCGCACATGCCCAATATGCACGCGCCCTGACGGATAGGGAAACATTTCAAGCACATAGGCCTTGGGCCGCGGGCTGTCGTCGCGGGCGACGAAGCTTTCGCGCGCCTCCCAGATGGCCTGCCAGCGCACTTCTGCGGCCTGATGGTCAAAACGGGGCATGGCGTCTGGTCAGCGGATCAACGGTCTGGCGCCATGGTGCTGCGCCGCAGATCCCGCGCCTTGGCCAGCACGGTTTCTTCCATGCGCTGCACGGTCCCGGCGCGCACGCCCGCATCGGTCCAACCGGTGGCACCCAACGTCTGGCGCTGCACATTCACCGTCAACGCATCGGCGCGAAGTTCGGTATCCAACACGGTGACGGTCACCTTCACCCGCTCATTGGCGCTTTGGGGGGACACATACCAATCGGTAATGATCACGCCGCCATTGGAATCGACCTGGGCCAAAGGCATGAAACCGATCGTATCCAGCGCCGCGCGCCACAGATAGGCATTGATGCCCAGCGTGGTCACCCGCGGCGGCGCTTCAGCGGCAATCTTCGGTTGCTTGCGGCCGCAGGCCGGCGCCATCAGTGCCAGCGAAGACAGGAAAACCAGGGTAACGATACGCCGCATGGCAGGCCCTTCATCGGATGCGGCCCCGTCGGGCCGGCTCGCGCTGCTTATTGGCATGTTGCACCTCTGCCGCCAAGCCCGACGCGCCCACAGACAGGCCTGCAGGCGCGCTGTACCAAGGCTTGGCTGCAACAACTGTGGGCTTCCCGCCACAAACTTTGCAAAAACGCGGGCTTGGCGCCGTTCAGGCTGGCTATACGTCCAAAGTTTTATGGGCTTGGCGCATGGCTGTTGCTAGGTTGATGACATGAAGCTTGGGGCCGATTCGGTCGCGCACACGCGCGCCTCTGCTCACCGCATCGCGCAGATGCTGGTGGCCGGCTTGCTATGCGTCGGGCTGGCCGCATCGGCGCAGGCCGCAAAGCCAGCATCGAAGACACCAAAGCAGCGCTTGACGGTCGACACGCCGATCACGCCGTTCCAGCCGAAGATTGCTGAATTCGGGCGGTTTGCCTTCACGGCGCCGGGCGCACCGGCACAGCCGCAGTCACTGTCCAGCGGCTTCCGCTTCACGCCATCGGGCCAGGCCGAAAATCTGCGTGCGCTGTCGCTGGCGCTGGCGACGCGAGTCACCGCGCCGGCGGCCGATCGCTCCAAGGCGGCGACGCCGGCCGATAATCTGGTCGTGCCCGCCGGTTATGGCGTCAATGTTTCGTTCGGTTGGAAGGGCTTCGCGCTCGATACCGGTTACAGCCATGCCGAACCGGTGCTCTCGGCGCCGCTGGCCGGCCGGATGACCGACGCGCTCAACCTGGGCCTGTCCTATGGTGGCAACAACTGGCGCACCAAGCTGGAGGGCACCGCCGAACAGAGCCAACCCTTGGCCTTCGCGCCGCTCACCCGCCGTTATTCGCTCGAACTGGGCGGCGCCTATCGCGTGGCGCCGCGCCTGTCGGTCACCGGCGGCGTCCGCTATCGCATCGCGCCGGAACCGCCGAGCCTGGTGCTGCCCGACCGTGACGATCAGGCTGTCTATCTCGGCACCAGCATCGCCTTCTGATCGCATGACAGATGCTTCCGAACGGTTGGCTGCGGTGCAGGCCGGGCTCTACCGGGCCTGCCGCGATGCCGGGCGCAGCGACCGGCCACTGCTCGTCGCCGTGTCCAAAACCTTCGCTGCTGAAGATATCAGGCCGCTGATCGCCGCCGGGCAACGCCATTTCGGCGAAAACCGCGTCCAGGAGGCGCAGGGCAAATGGCCGGCGCTGATCGCCGAAACAGCCGCGGACTCTGGGGGCATCGTGCTGCACCTGGTCGGCCAGTTGCAATCCAACAAGGCCGCCGAAGCCGTGGCGCTGTTCGACGTGATCCACAGTGTCGACCGCCCCAGCCTGGTCACCGCACTGGCCAAGGCGCAAACCGCGCTGAGCAAACGCCCCGCATGCTATCTCCAGGTCAATATCGGCGATGAGGCCCAGAAAGGCGGCTGCGCGCTGGCCGATCTCCCCGCGCTGCTGACGCAGGCCCGGGAAGCCACCCTCGATATCACCGGCCTGATGTGCGTCCCCCCCGCCGATCTGGAACCCGCCCCCTATTTCGCACTGCTGGCCGAACACGCCCGCCGGCTCGGCCTGCCCGGCCTCTCCATGGGCATGTCCAGCGACCACCAGACCGCAGCCCTGCTCGGCGCCACCGTGGTGCGGGTGGGCAGCGCATTGTTCGGCAGCAGAGGATAAAGGCCGCCGGCGGGCCGGGTCAGGGGCTCTGCCCGTAGTTTCATTTTTTCGCGGCCCACCACGGCAGCTTGTTCAAGCCTGCGACAATTTCAGATTTTGTTTAAACCGCGTTGGGGGACTACCAGCACAAAGCGAAGAAAAGGTCGGACCACATGCCAAGACGTAAAGCGGTTGTTATTGGAGCAGGCATCGGGGGCATTTCGTGCGCGATGCGGCTGCAAAGCCTTGGATTTGATACCGAGATTGTCGAGGCGCTCGATGCGCCGGGTGGCCGGGCCTATGTGCGCCGCGCCGATGGCTTCGTGTTCGACATGGGGCCGACCGTGCTCACCGTGCCGCATTTCATCGAGGAACTGTTCAGCCTGCAGCAGGACCATGCCATGTTGGGCGAGCCGGATTTTCCGGCGCATGTGCTGGATGAAAACAGTCGGATCCGGGAAGGCATCTCGGGCGGACCCAACACCAGCAAATATCTGGAAATAATGCCGATCCTGCCGTTCTACCGCATTTATTTCGATGATGGCACCTTCTTTGATTACGACGGCGATCCGGTCAGCACCCGGGAGCAGATCAAGCGACTCGCGCCGGAAGATCTGGAAGGTTACGAGGCGTTCCACGAGCAGGCGCGTGCCATCTTCCAGCGCGGTTTCCTGCAACTGGGCTACACCTATTTCGGCAGCCTGGGATCGATGCTGGGTGTGGTGCCCGATCTGTTGAAGCTGGGCGCCGTGCAGCCGCTGTTCAGCCTGATCAGCAAATATTTCAAATCCGACAAGATGCGCCAGGTGTTCAGTTTCGAACCCTTGCTGGTCGGCGGCAACCCGATGAAGGTGCCGGCCATCTATGCGATGATCCATTTCGTCGAGAAAACCTGGGGCATCCATTTTGCCAAGGGCGGCACCGGCGCCATGGTTTCGGCCCTGATCACCAAGTTCGAGGAGATGGGCGGCCGGCTGCGGGTGAATGCGCCGGTCGACCAGATCCTGGTGCAGGACCGGACGGCGACCGGCGTACGGCTGAAGGGCGGCGAGACCATCGCGGCCGATGTCGTGGTGTCGAACGCCGATTATGCCACCACCTACATGAAGCTGATCGACAAATCGCACCGCCGCATCAACCGCGATGCGCTGGTGAAATTCCGCAAGCAATCCATGTCGTTGATGGTGATCTACTTCGGGTACGAACGCCGCGACAATGATCCCGATCTGCGCCATCACAACATCATCCTGGGCCCGCGTTACGAAGCGCTGTTGAACGAGATTTTCGAGAAGAAGGTGATGAGCCCGGATTTCTCGCAATATCTCCACATCCCGACCCTGACCGATCCCAGCCTGGCGCCGCCCGGCCATCACGCGGCCTACACGCTGATCCCGGTGCCCAACAACGCCAGCGGCCTGGATTGGGACGTCGAAGGGCCGAAACTGTGCGACCGGGTGCTGACCTTCCTGGAAGAGCGCGGCTATATCCCCGATCTGGCCGCGCGTCTGAAGCACAAGAGCTTCATCACGCCGGATTATTTTGCCGAAACGCTGGGTTCCTACCTTGGCAACGGCTTCGGCGTGGAACCGGTGTTGACCCAGACCGCCTTTTTCCGTCCGCACAACAAATCCGAAGATATCCGCAATCTCTACCTTGTCGGGCAAGGCACGCAGCCGGGCGGCGGCACGCCATCGGTGATGATGTCAGCCAAGATGACCGCGCGGGAGATTGCCCGTGATCTGGGCGTGGATACCGCCGTGGTAAACGGGGTGCCGCGGGAGACCGAGCTGGTGGCCTGAACGCCGGGCGGGGCGGTTGCGGCGCTGAGCCTCTTTCGCCAGTGCCGCGCATCGCATAGGACATGGCCATGCTTGGCCTTCTGATCATTGCGATGGCGGCCTTGCAGGCCGATCCGCGCAGCCTGTTGCCAGCCGATCGGGCCGGGGGCTGCGAACTGCCGGCCAAACCGCTGGCGCTTGCCGATGCCGTCGATCTTGCACTGTGCCGCAACCCGCGCACGGCAGCCGCGTGGGCCGCGGCGCAGGCCGCAGCAGCCCAGGCTGGTGCCGCGCGCGGGCCGTTGCTGCCGCAAATCGACGCGCAGATCGGCCCGACGCTCAATCGTTCGCAAAGCTTTCGCGATACCGGCTTTGTCGATGGCAATGGTCAGATCATTGGCGGCGGCGCATCGACGGTCAGCAATACGACCACCACTGTTCGGCTGGGGTTGAACTGGCTGGTGATCGACGGCGGCGCGCGCGCCGGGCGCATTGCCGCCGCCGATGCCAATGCGCGGGCCTTGCAGGCCCAGTTCGATGACAGCGCCCAGGGCGTGATTCTGGAGGTGGTTTCGGCGTGGAATGCACTGGCCGCCAACCGCGCCGTGGAGGAAGCCAATCGCGCCAATCTCGCCTTTGCCCGGCAATCCCGCGATCTCGCCGCTGCGCGCAAGGCCGCCGGCGTTGCGACCGGTGCTGATGCCCTACAGGGCGAAACCCAGGCGGCACAGGCCGAACTGACGCTGATCCAGACGCGCGGGAATGTGGCGAGTGCCGCCGGCCGGCTGGCGGTGGCCATGGGCCTGCCGCCGGGCACCGCGTTGCTGCTTGAACAATTGGCGCCGCTTGCTGCGGCGCCTGCGCTGCAGGCCGGCGCCGATGCGTTGATCAGTCAAGCCGAAACCCTGCGGCCAGACCTGCGGGCCGCCCGTGCGCAGGTGGAGGCGGCCGAAGCCAATGAACGGGTGGCGCGATCGGCTGGGCGGCCCAGCGTGGGATTTCAGGCCGCCAACACGCTGAGCGCGCTGGATGAATCGATCGATCGCAATCTTTCGAGCGCCGGCATCAGCCTGTCGATCCCGCTGTTTTCGGGATGGGCGACCCGCTATCAGATCGCCCAGACCCGCGCCCAGCGCGCCCAGCAGACAGCGGTGCTGGAACAGGTGCGCCAATCGGCCGGGCTGGCGGTGTGGCAAGCCTATGTCGCGCTCGAAAATGCGCTGGCCAGCCTGACACCAGCCAACGCCTTGCTGCGCAGTGCCGGCGAATCCGCCGATCTGGCACAGGGCCGCTACCAGGCCGGCACGGGGACCTTTGCCGATCTGCTCAATGCCCAGAATGCGCTGGCAGCGGCGCGGCAACAATTTGTGCAGGCCGAATTTGGCGTGCGCACCGCCCAGGCCGAACTGGCCCGCGCCGTTGGCGACATGAGCGCCTATGAGGGAACCAAGCCATGAACCGCCGCCGGTCCCTGATCGCTGTTGCGCTGGTTGTCGTGCTGATCGCCGGGCTTGTGGTGTGGCGCCAACTGACGGCACCGCCGCCACCACCGCCCTTTGTCACGGAAACGATTGCGCGCGGCGACATTGCCGAGACGATCACCGCCAATGGCGTGCTCAACCCGATCCGCGTCGTGAAGGTCGGCACGCAGGTTTCGGGCACCGTGATCAGCCTGCACGCCGATTTCAACGACACTGTGCGGGCGGGGCAGGTGCTGCTGCGGCTCGATCCCGCGTTGTTTGCCAGCCGCTTGGCCGCCAGCGAGGCAAGCCTGGCGCAGGCGCGGGCGCAGGCCGCCTTGCAGGCCGCCAATGTGCGCCGCGCTGCCGATCTGGTCGCCAAGGATTATATCAGCCGGCAGGACTATGAGACGCTGGTCGCCAACAGCCGGGGCGCCGCCGCACAAGTGCAGGCGGCAACCGCGCAGGTGGCTCAGGATCGCGCCAATCTGCAGTTTTCGGTGATCAGGGCGCCGGTATCGGGCGTGGTGATCAGCCGCGAAGTCGATATAGGCACCACGGTGGCTGCCGCGTTCAGCACGCCGACCCTGTTCACCATCGCCCGCGATCTGTCGCGGATGCAGATCGAGGCTTCGGTGGCCGAAGCGGATATCGCGCGCGTTCAGGCCGGCCAGCAGGTGCGCTTCACCGTTGATGCCTATGGCGGCCGCAACTTTGCCGGCACCGTGAAGCAGATCCGGCTCAATCCGGTAACGCAGCAGAATGTGGTGACCTACACGGTGGTGGTGGAGGCCGAAAATGCCGATGGGGCGCTGCTGCCAGGCATGACCGCCGACGCGCGCTTTCAGGTGGCGAGCCGCAACAATGTGCTGTTGCTGCCCAATGGTGCGCTGGGCTTCCGCCCGGAAGGCTTCAAGCCGGCGACCGATCTGGCCGCCGACGAAGCGATCGTGTTCGTGGATGATGCCGGAACAGCAACGGCGCGGCGGCTGCGGCTGGGGGCGAGCGATCCGCTGGCCAGCGAGATTGTTTCGGGACCGATCAAGGCCGGCGAACAGGTGATCACCGGCCTCAACAAGGCCGATGCCGCGCCCGGCATGTTCAGCGGCCCGCCCGGGCAGCAGCCGCGCAACCGGCGCGGGCAGGATGCCACGGCAAAATGAACCTGCTGATCGCCCTGCACGATGTGATCAAGGATTATCAATCCGAAGCCGGCAGCTTTCGGGCGCTGCACGGGGTGAATCTTGCAGTGCAGGCCGGTGAATTCATCGCCATCATGGGACCATCGGGATCGGGCAAATCCACGCTGATGAACCTGATTGGCTGCCTCGATACGGTGACGGCCGGCCGCTATCGCTTTGACGGCAAGGACACGGCGACGCTGTCCGAAACCGAGATGGCGCGGCTGCGCGGCAAGGGCATCGGCTTCATCTTTCAGGGGTTCAATCTGCTGCCACGGCTGACCGCGCAGGCCAATGTGGCGCTGCCGATGGTCTATGCCGGTGCATCGGCGGCCGATCGGCGGACGCGCGCTGCAGCCCTGCTGGCCAGTGTCGGCCTTGGCGACAAGCTCAATTCCCGCCCCACCCAGCTTTCGGGCGGCCAGCAGCAGCGGGTGGCGATTGCGCGCGCGCTGGCCAATGCGCCGGCCCTGCTGTTGGCCGATGAGCCGACCGGCGCGCTCGATACCCGCACCGGCCAGGAGGTGCTGGCGCTGTTTCGCGAACTGAACGAAACGCGCGGCGTGACGGTGGTGATCGTGACCCACGATCCCGAAGTGGCACGCGTCACCAACCGCGTGGTGCGCATCCAGGATGGCCTTATCGTGCACGACGGCCCGCCTGACGACACCGCGCTGTTCGGCCATCCGGCAGCGGCAGCATGAGCGCGCGGCCATGCTGAACGCGATGCTGGCGGAGGCTTGGACCGCGCTGGTGGCCAACCGGCTGCGATCGCTGCTCACCATGCTTGGCATGATCATCGGGGTTTCTGCGGTCATTCTGATGCTGGCGATTGGCGGCGGTGTGCAGAAACAAGTGGCGGATTCGATTTCGGGGCTGGGCTCCAATCTGTTGATCGTCACGGCGGGCAGCGGGCGCCAGGGCGGCATTTTCGGCGGTGCCGGCAGCGGCGCCAGCCTGCGCATCGATGATGCCGATGCGATTGCCGCGCTGCCCAATGTCGTGGCAGCAGCGCCGTCGGCCGGCATCCCGGCACAGGTAGTGGCCGGGCCGAACAACTGGGCCACCAATGTCACCGGCGCGGCACCGGCGTGGTTCGAAGTGAATGAATGGCCAGTGGCGGAAGGCCGGCCGTTCAATGCGCGCGAAGACCGGGCCGGCGCGCGCGTGGCCGTGATCGGGCAGACCGTGGCGGAAAAACTCTATGGCGCGCGCGCAGCAACCGGCCAGCCCGTCCGCATCAAGGGCGTCAGCTTCACGGTGATTGGTGTGCTCGAAAAGCGCGGGCAGGGCTTTGGCGGCCAGGATCGCGACGATACGATCGTGGTGCCGCTCACCAGTGCGCAGCGCCTGCTGCAGGCCAATGCCTTTCGCGGGACGATCCGCACGATTTCCGTAAGCGTCGGGTCGGCCGAGGCGCTGGAGCCGGCCATCGATGATATCAGCCGCCTGCTGCGCCGCCGCCACAATCTGCGCGCCGGCGAAGTGGATGATTTTCAAGTGGCGAACTTGACCGCCATCACCGACACGCTGAGCACGGCGACCACCGCCGTATCGCTGCTGCTGGCCGCCATCGGATCGATCAGCCTGGTGGTGGGCGGCATCGGCATCATGAACATCATGCTGGTTTCCGTCACCGAACGCACCCGCGAAATCGGCATCCGCATGGCCATCGGCGCCCCGCGCGGCGCAATCCGCCTGCAATTCCTGATGGAAGCCTTGATGCTGAGCTTGATCGGCTGCGGCATCGGCGTCGTGCTGGGCACCAGCCTGGCCAAGACGGCCGATAATTTCATCGGCTTCGACACCGAAATCACGCCAGCAGCCATCATCATTGCCTTTGCGGTTTCGGCAGCCATCGGCATCTTCTTCGGCTGGTGGCCGGCAACGCGCGCCTCAAGGCTTTCTCCCATCGAGGCGCTGCGCAGCTGAACCAGGTCAATTTCGCCCAAGCGCCTCTATGGGGGCCAAATCGAGGTGCTTCAGAATACGCTGCAGGGTCGCGATGTTGTTTTCATCTTCGGCGCTTTCCAGCGCTTCCTGCAGCACCTCACGAATGTCTTCAGCGCCGACCCGCTCCATCTCCCAATTCGGATACAGCCGCTCGCGATTTTCCACGCTCCGGTCCAGCGGGACGATGTCGTAATGACGCGGATCGCCATGCAGGCTGGCGACAAGCTTTTCCACCTCATCCGGCGGACCCTCGATCCACTGGAAGAATATGCCGCTCCCGAACACCAGCACCCCGGTGATGGCGCGTTCGACATTGCGGCGTTGCGACCATTCGATGATGCGATCGACCTCAGCATCGTCCACGCCTTCGGCCGCACGACTGCAGTAGACGAAATTATCAAGGATCAGCCCTGCATGATCCATGTCAGGGTCACGCGGAAAACCATATTCATCGACCATCGTTCAGCTCGCTTTTGTCTGTGCCGGGCTGGCAGTGCTACCCGGAAAGGCCGCCGAAACGACAAGAAACCGGCTTCGATTTTGGTGCTGCGTCCGGTTCCAGCGTCCAGGTTCACGCTGGCACGCTGCGCCATTACCCCACTCTCATCTATGCGAGTTGGGGCAGGATGAACAGGGCCGCCGGTCGGTCGGTCGATAAGCCACAAGCTGATCACCGAACCCCGCCCTGACCGGTCAATTCGCCGCAGCATCGGCGCAAACGCCTCAGGGACATGATCAAGTCGCGACTGTATCGGTTTGCGCTCCAGTTGCCTAGCTTTGCTCAAAAAGGGGTGGCGACGAACATCGATTGCGGAGCCCGGGGTGAAACAATATTCATTGGAACGTACAGCGTGGGCGCTGCTGCTGTGCCACGTCTTTCTCTCGCTGTTCGGCCTTGCCGGTATCGCCATCATGGTGCCGCATCCGGAAATATGGAGCGATTGGGGCGTGATTGCGTCGTTGTTCCCGCTGGCGTTGGCGCAGGGCGGCAACTTCCAGATCATCCTGGGTGCCGCTGCCGTGCTGGCGTTCGGCACAGTCATCGCCGGGCGGCGCGCCATGCTGATTTTCTTCAGCGTCGCCGTCACCTTGTCGCTGATGTTTGAACTCACCGGCACCTCGTTCGGTTGGCCGTTCGGCAATTATGAATATACGGATTTGTTCGGTTTCAAGATCATGGGCAAGGTGCCGCCGGTGATCCCGCTTTCGTGGTTTTCGATGGGATTTTCCGCCTTCGCTGTGGCCACGGCGCTCATTCGGACATGGTCTGGCTCGACGCGCCTATGGCCATCGATCCTGCTGGGTTCCGCCATGCTGGTGGCTTGGGACATGGTGCTCGATCCCGCCATGTCGCATCCCGATCTGCTGCTGCAATATTGGGTCTGGGAAGATGTTGGCCCATATCTGGGCGTTCCCATCGTGAATTTCTTCGGCTGGATGGCAACCGGCATGATTTTCATGGCGGTATCTGCCTATCTTGATCAGGGGTTGCGGCCGATCTCGGATGATCAGGGGACGTTCTTTCTGATCATGTATATCTGCAACCTGTTGTTTGCTGCCGGCATCTGCCTCGGCAATGAGATCTGGGTCCCTGCCGCCATCGGCCTCGGCTTGGCCTCGGCCGTGATGCTGGCATGGTTCTGGCCAGCGCTGCGGCCAACGATGCTCAGCAGCGACGCCTGATCTTGCCGGCGACGTTTGTCGATATTTCGGGCCTGGCGATGCGGCTGGGCGCCAGAGTGGCGATCAACCGGTCCGAAATCACCGCTGCCGGGCTCGATCAGGTGCCGGGGTCCGGGCCCGTGGTGCTGGCGGTAAGACATTATCACCATCTGCTCGATGGTCTCGGCCTGTTGGCGCACAGCCGCCGTCCGCTGCACATCCTGATCGGGCTGGATTGGGTGACCTCCCGCGCGGAGCGTTGGCTGATGGAAACGCTGGCGCGGGCTTGCGCCTGGCCCGTGACGCTGCGTACCGCCAAGGATCGGCTGGCCGATGAACTGCCCGTCCTCGACGCTGCATCCGCCTATCGACTGGAAGAAGCCCAACCCTATCAGCAACGGTCGTTTCGGCAGTGTGTGACGCTGCTTGGCCGCGGCCGCGTTGTCGTCATCTTTCCGGAAAGCTACCCGTTGATCGACCCCCACACCCAGCGCAAACCGCGCCACGAATTGCTGGCACCGTTCAAGCCGGGCTTTGCGCGGGCCGCTGTTGCTGCCGCCCGCCGCCATGGCCGCCCGGTCAACGTCGTCCCGGTGGGCATCGGCGCTGATGCCGCCAACCCCCGCCGGCTGGCCTTTCGCTATGGGCAGCCAAGGTTGGTCACGGCAGCCACCGACGTCAACCGCCTGGTGGCAGACGTCAGGGCCGACATCTGCCGGCTCAGCGGTTAACTGCCGTGCCGCAAGGACAAGCCATGGCGATCCTGCTGCTGTTGCTGGTTGTGGTGATCATCCAGGCCGTCCTGGCCGTGCGGGTGTTCCGGCAGTTCCTGCGCGTGGCGAGCATGCGCCGCATTCCAGCCAGCACAGCGCCGGCGCCATTTTCCATTGCCGTGATCGTGCCGGTGCTCAACGAAGAACGGCGCCTGCCAGCCATGTTGCAGGCCCTGCTTGCCGAAGCGGGCACGGTTCCCGAAATCACTGAAATCCTGATTGTCGATGGCGGATCGATCGATGGCACACGCAAAGTCGTGATGGCAGCCGCGGCGCTTGATGCGCGGGTAAAATTCATCGACGCGTCCCCGGTGCCGATGACGGCCGTCGGCAAGGCCTGGGGTTTGCAGCAGGGCGCGGCTGCGGCGCGCGCCGACTGGCTGCTGACCCTTGATGCCGATACGATCGTTGCGCCGGGTTTGACCCGCGCCCTCGCCGCTTTTGTCCACGCTGAAAAGATTGATGCCCTGTCGGTTGCCACGCAACAATCCTGCGCGGGGTGGCTGCAGTCGATGCTGCACCCCGCGTTCCTGACGACGCTGGTCTATCGCTTTGGCCCGCCCGGTTATGCGACGCGTGATCCCCGCCGGGTGATGGCCAACGGCCAATGTTTCTTCGCTGCCAGGGCCGTGCTTGCCGAAACCGATGCGATCGGGTCGGCGCTGGCGTCGCTGTGTGAAGACATCACCATCGCCCGCACCTTGGCCAAGGCCGGCCATGCCGTCGGCTTTTACGAAACGGATGTGCCGGTCGTGGTGCAGATGTACGGGTCCGCCCAAGAGGTCTGGGCCAACTGGCCGCGATCGCTGGTCATGCGCGATCACCATGCCGGTGGGGTGGCACTCCTGCCGCTGGCACAGGTGGTGATGTTGCAGGCAGCGCCCTTGCCATTGCTGCTGCTCGCGCTGATCGGCGGCTGGCCGCTGTGGTTCCTGCTGGTGCAGGCCGTGCTGCTGGTCAGCCGCATCGGGGTGCTGGCCGGAGTCAACGGCTCCTACGCCAGACGGGATGCCAGCTTCTGGCTTTCGCCGTTGCTCGATATGCTGGTGGCACTGCGCCTGCTGGCCGCGCAATTTCAACGGCGGCTCGTCTGGCGTGGCCGGGTCTATGTGCGCGGCCGCGATGGCACGATCACGGCGGTTTCAGACCGTCCAGATTAGCCGGGCCATCTCTAACAGCAGTCACATCAACCCACTCACGCCGCCGTCAGCTGTATCCGCAAGCGCTTCACCATGCGCGGATCGCCGTCGATCACTTCGATGCGCCAGCCGGCGGGGTGATCGACATGCTCGCCTGGCGCCGGCACGCGGCCGGCCAGCATGAACACCAGACCGCCCAGCGTATCGACATCCAGGCCCACGGCATCATCGGCCAGGGTCATGTGCAGCGTTTCTTCCAGGTCGCTGATCGGCAGGCGCGCGTCGGCTTCCCACAGGCCGTCGCCCACCGCCTGGATCAGCGCAGCGGCGGCTTCGTCATGTTCGTCCTCGATGTCGCCGACGATTTCCTCGACCAGGTCCTCGATGGTGACCAGGCCATCGACGCCGCCATATTCATCGATGATGATCGCCATGTGGGTGCGCCCGGCCCGCATCCGGGCCAGCAGATCGACGATCGCCATCGAAGCCGGCACGAACAGCACGTCGCGCAGCAACGGCTCTATATCCAGATTCAGCAACGGCGCGGAGCTGACCTGATCGCTGAACGTGTCCGCGATCTGCATATACACATCCTTGATGTGAATCATGCCGATGATGTTGTCGCGTTCGCCGCGCCACACCGGCATGCGGCTGTGGCCGGCTTCGCGGAACAGCGCCACCAGCGCGGCAAAGCCCTGGTCGGCATCGAAGGTGACCATGTCGGCGCGCGGCACCGCGATGTCGCCGGCGCATTCATCGCCCAGATGCAGCATGTTGCGCAGCATCGCACGTTCGACGGGGCCGAGATCGTCGCCCAGGGCGCCCTGGGGTTCAGCATCCTCGGCTTCGTCGATCGCCTCTTCCAGGCTTTCGCGCAGCGAGGTTTCCTGGGCCCGGTTGAACAAGTGGCGGACTTGCCGCCACCAGCTGCGGCTCCGCAATCGACTATGGCTGTCGCCGCTACTGTCGCCCTCGGGCATGGTCAGGCTTCATCCTTCATACGGGTCGGGCAGGTGCAACCGTGAACAGATGATACGTTCCAGCGCTTCCATCCGGTCGGCCGCAGCCTCGTCGTCCTCGTGATCATATCCTAGCAGGTGCAGCGTGCCATGCACAATCAGATGCGCGACATACTGACCGGGTGTCCAGCCCTTGGCAGCGGCTTCGGCGAGCACGGTTTCGACGGCCAGCACCAGATCGCCGAGCAGCACCTCGCCATCATCGCTGTTGGCAAGCTGCACCAGCATGTCGGCGCTCAGCATCGGGAAGGAGAGGATGTTGGTCGGCTTGTCCTTGCCGCGATATTGCCGATTGAGTTCATGCACTTCGGCGTCGTTGGTCAGGCGCACTGCGACTTCGACCGACATCGGCGCCGCGTCCAGATCGGCGTGCGGGGTTTCGGCGACGGCTGCCGCGACGGCCGCACGCGCCACCGCTTCCCAATCGGGCCCCTCCGGCCAGCCGGCGGCAACGATATCGGTTTCAACCGTCAGCATCAGCCGTCTTGGGCGGGGCCTTCATAGGCCTCCACGATGCGGCCCACGATCGGATGGCGCACGACCTCCTTCACCGAGAAGCGCAGGGTAGCGATACCCTCCACCCCGTCCAGACGCCGCACGGCATCGGCAAGGCCCGAGGCGCCGGGGTTGGGCAGATCGACCTGGTTGGGATCGCCGCAGATCACCATGCGGCTGCGCTCGCCGAAGCGAGTGAGGAACATCTTCATCTGCAGCGGCGTGGTGTTCTGGGCCTCATCCAGGATGATGAAGGCGTTGGCCAACGTGCGGCCACGCATGAAGGCCAGCGGCGCGATCTCGATTTCACCCGATGCCAGCCGGCGCTCGACCTGCTCGGCCGGCAGCATGTCATAGAGTGCGTCGTAAAGCGGACGCAGATAGGGATCGACCTTTTCCTTCATGTCGCCGGGCAGGAAGCCGAGCCGTTCGCCAGCCTCCACGGCCGGGCGCGACAGGATCAGCCGGTCCACCGAACCGGAAATCAGCTGGCTGACCGCCTGCGCCACCGCCAGATAGGTTTTGCCGGTGCCGGCCGGGCCAAGGGCGAAGATCACGTCGGACGAGCCAAGCGCCTCGATATAGCGGACCTGGGTGGGCGATCGCGCGACGATGGTCTTGCGGCGGGTACGAATGGCGGCAGTGGCAGCCTGGCCGGTGTCGGCATGCACCAGCCCTTCCAGCATGGGCTGCGCCGCAACCGCCACGGCGCCGATCACATCGCCGGTGTCGATATCCTCACCCTTCACCACCCGGGCATAAAGGCTGGTGAGCACATCGCGGGTGCGGGCGGCGGCATCGGCTTCGCCCTCCACGATCACGCGATTGCCGCGGGCGCTGATATAGACGCCGAGCTGGCCTTCGAGGGCGATCAGATTTTGATCATATTGACCAAACAGCGCGCCGAGCAATTGCACCTTGTCGAACTGGATCTCCAGCTTGACGCGATCGGTGGGCCCGGGCGGGTTGCCGCCACGGTGCGGTTTGCGGCCCATCAGGCGACCTGGCTTTGCGGGCGGCAAGGCATGGCTTCAACGCTGTTTGGCATGGCAGATACAATCTCCACTTCCACCAGATCACCGATCACGGCACCCGGCAATGACACCACGGCCGATTGCAGCCAGGGTGTCTTGCCGATCAATTGCCCGGGCTTGCGGCCGGGCCGTTCCAGCAGGACGGTGCAGCGCCGGCCGACGGTGCTGCGATTGAAGGCCAGGCTGGCCTCGCTGATGGTGGCCTGCAGGCGGGCAAGCCGCTCATCCTTCACGGCCTCCGGCACCTGGTCGGCCATGGTCGCCGCCGGTGTGCCTGGGCGGATGCTGTATTTGAAGCTGTAGGCAGCGGCGTAGCCAACCTCGCGGACAATCGACAGCGTCTGTTCGAAATCCGCGTCGGACTCACCCGGAAAACCGACGATGAAATCACCCGAAAGGGCGATATCGGGCCGCGCCGCGCGCAGTCGGGCCAGCGTTGCCAGATAGGAATCGCGGGTGTGGGCGCGGTTCATCGCCTTCAGGATGCGGCTCGAACCCGATTGCACCGGCAAATGCAGATAGGGCATCAATTTGGCCACTTCGGCATGGGCGGCAATCAGATCGTCACCGCCGGCGCCTTCCATGTCGCGGGGATGGCTGGTGGTGTAGCGGATGCGCGCCAGCCCGTCGATCTGCGCCAGTTCGCGGATCAGGCCGGAAAGCGACAGGCCGCCCCCAAGACTGTCGCTGTAGGCGTTCACATTCTGGCCGAGCAGGGTGATCTCCCGCACGCCGCGCGCCACCAGGGCCTTCGCTTCCGCCAACAGATCGGCCGCCGGGCGGCTGGTCTCCGGGCCGCGGGTGTAGGGCACCACACAGAAGGTGCAGAACTTGTCACAGCCTTCCTGCACGGTCAGGAACGCGCTCGCTTGGGTTGTGTGCCGGGCCGGCAATGAGTCGAACTTCGGCACCGCCGGCATGTCGATGTCGATCACCCGTCCGCCACGCGCTTGCTGCAACAGTTGCGGCAGGCGATGATAGGCCAGCGGCCCGACAATCACGTCAACCGCCGGGGCACGCGCTGCAATTTCAGCGCCTTCGGCCTGGGCGACGCAGCCAGCGGCGACAATGGTCGGCCGGCTGCCATCGCGCCGCGGCTGGCGCAGGCGGCCGATATCGGAATAGAGTTTCTCGGCCGCCCGTTCGCGGATGTGGCAGGTGTTGAGCACCACCACGTCGGCCTCTTCCGGAGTCGCCACCGGCGCCATGCCTTGCGCGCTGAGCAGATCACCCATCCGCTCGCTGTCATAGACATTCATCTGACATCCGAAGGACTTGACGTGATAGCGCCTCGGCAATTCGGTGGGGGGGGACGACACGGTCGCAGCAATCTCCAGATGAACCCCTTCAGGCATAGCGGCTTTGCCCGCCAAGGTCATCAGGCTTCCCCGGTCACATGGCCGCGCATCAAGCGGCGGTAGCCGGCGGCAATCACGTCATGGCAATGCAGTGCCAGGGCCTTGCGATCGGGCCACGCTGCCGGATCGAGGGGCGGGTGAAACAATATCTCCGCGGTCACCCGGCCCAGGCCGATGAAGCTCATGGCGTGCGGGCCCAGTTCGGTATCACCCACCCAGGCCAGATCGGGCAACTGCCTACGGGTGACCGGCAGGCCGTTAATCCGCGTGTAGGCCAGCGTCACCGGCTGGATCACCACGCCCGGCACATCGGCGACCACGGCGAACAGAGCGGATTTGAAAGGCAGCACACCGGTGCCGTCGCTGTTGGTGCCTTCCGGAAACAGGATGATGCTGCCGCCGGCGCGCAACCGCTCGGCAATCTCGTTCCTCTGGGTGCCGGCGCTTTGCCGGCGATCGCGGGCGACATAGACAGTGTGGGCAAAGCTCGCCAGCCAGCCAACCGGGCCCCAGCCGGCAACTTCGGATTTGGCCACGAAGCTGCCGCGGATGCGGGCGCCGAGCACCGGAATATCCGCCCAAGACAAATGATTGACGATATAGAGCACGCGATTGCGCGCCGCCGGCCGGCCGTGTGTGCGAATGGCCACGCCCATCGCCCGCGACAAACCGCGATGAAACCAGATCGGCAGATAGGGCCGATTGCGCAGGGTGAAGGCGCGCAGCAGTATCTCGGCGGGAACCGTCGCGGCGACAGTGGCCGCCGTGCCCAAGGCCGTGCGCATCGTGCCAAGACGCCTTGTTGGTGGCGCCCGCCGCTGCGCCAGCGGCGCCCTAGTTGGACGGTTTGATCGCCGTGCCATATAGCTCCATCCGGTGGTCGACGAGGCGATAGCCCAACCGGTCGGCAATGCGGCGTTGCAGCTCTTCGATTTCCGGATCGTGAAATTCGATCACGTCGCCGGTGTCGATATCGATCAGATGATCATGGTGGCCATCGGCCACGGTTTCATAGCGCGATCGGCCGCCCTGGAATTCGTGCCGTTCCAGGATGCCGGCTTCTTCGAACAATTTCACGGTGCGATAGACGGTGGCGATGGAAATGCGCGGATCAACCTGCGCGACCCGGCGATGCAGTGCTTCCACATCAGGATGGTCGGTCACGTCGCTCAACACGCGGGCAATCACGCGACGCTGCTCGGTGATGCGCAGGCCCTTTTTCAGGCACAAGGCCTCGATGTCGATCTGCTCGCCCATCCGCGCTCTCCTGCTCACCCACGCTTCCGCCTGCCCTGCCTTCCGTTTAGGCGGCAAGGCGGGCGGTAGCAAGCGGGCGAATGCCCGCCGGGCAACTGCAGCTCAAGCCAAAGGCGCTGCAGTTCCGGGCCGTTCCGGGCGGTTCAGGCGACCGGGTTCTTGCGCGGACGGCCACGCGGCTTGGCAGTGCGCTTGGTGCCTAGGCCAATTGATTTGGCCAATGTGCGGCGCTGCTCAGCATAGTTGGGCGCGACCATCGGATAATCAGCCGCCAGGCCCCACTTGGTGCGGTAATCATCGGGTGTCATGCCATAGCGCGTCATCAGGTGACGCTTCAGCATCTTCAGCTTCTTGCCATCTTCAAGGCACACGATGAAATCAGGCTTGATCGACGAACGAATGGCGACAGCGGGTTCCTGCTTCGGCGGCGGCGGCGCCACCGGGCTACCAAGCCGCGACAGCGTGGCATAAACGCTTTCAATCACGCCAGGCACATCAGACGGTTGCACGGTGTTGTTGGCGAAATGGGAAGCCACGATATCGGCGGTAAGCGCCAGCAGTTCGGTATGTGAATGAGTGTTATCTGTCATTTTCTCTTCCTTGACCCCAAAAGCACGGATCCCTACTTCCGCAGCACACGTCCTGAGCCGCAGGGGCGGACTTTGCAACAAAAAACTGTCACACGATCAATGTTTCCAAGCCAAAACGCATGGTAATTGCGGCGCGGCGACTTCCATCCTTGCCGGCATAATAGTCGGCACGACGGCCGATCACAGCAAAGCCGGAAACTTGGTAAAGATAACGAGCAGCTTGGTTATCTTCGCGTACCTCAAGGAACAACACCTTGCATCCCCGGGCAAGTGCATCTTCCTGCGCACGCGCCAGCAGTCGACTACCGGCACCTTGCCGACGCAATTGCGGGGCTACAGCGATCAACAGCAATTCAACTTCATCGGTCACGGCGCGACACAAGGTAAAGCCCACGGGCTGTGATCCTTGCAAGGCCAGCCGCGCCCAACAACCGGGCATCGCCATGGTTGCCAGCAACTGTGCCGCCGACCAGGCTTCGCCATAACGCGGGTCAAAGGCGGCATGCATTACCATCATCATGGCATCGAGGTGGCGTTCATCAGCAGGCACAATCAGCAGTGCCGGCATCAATGCGCGGGGCGAAGAGCCTGGCTGATCCACAGCAGACGCCATAAGCGGCTCAATCGTCGAGGTAAAGCGCAGCCGGCGGCACAAGCCAGGCCGGTGGTACCTGCCCGGCAAAGCCGGCATCGGGGTGATGGTCGTGCAGCGGCTGCACGCCAGGCGGCAGCAAAGCCGCGCCAGCACCCGCCGTTGCGACCGCCGATGGCAATTGGCTGATCACGCGCGGCGGCAACAGCGGCGACGCCCGCTGCACAACAGCGCCCACCGCCTGGCCGCGCCCGGCGTCGATCACGGCCAAAACATCTCCCAACGCCGGATTGGCGGCAAAGGCCGCTGCTGCCACCAGCGCCAGCGCCGACACCCCATGCACCGGCACGTCCCACGCCAGGCCCAGCGCCCGCGCGGCCGCGATACCGATGCGAATGCCGGTGTAGCTGCCCGGCCCGACATCCACCACGATGGCCTGGGGGCGCGGCTGACCAATCAACAGGGCCGCTATGCCGGGCACCAGCGCTTCGGCATGCCCGCGCCCGATCAGTTCGTGATGGCGCGCCAGCAGCTTTGGCCCCGCCACCAATGCGATCGACAGCGCCGGGGACGAGGTGGAAATCGCCAGCAACAGGGGCGGGGATGCAGTCACGCCTGTCCGTTACAGGATGTGCGCCGCATCCTCAAACGCCAGTCGCGGCAACCGCGGGAACAGGCCGGTGGCCGTGCCCTTGCCCAGCGAGCAGATGAAGTTGGTTTCAATCTTCGTTCCGGCCCAGAATTCGGCGTCCACGGCCGGTTTCGCAAAGCCTGACATCGGCCCGGTGTCCCACCCCAGCGCCCGCGCCGCCATGATCAGCCAGGCGCCTTGCAGCGATGAATTGCGAAAGGCGGTTTCGCGGGCCAAGGCCTCGCTGCCGGTGAACCAGGCCCGCGCGTCGGCGTGCGGGAACAATTCGGGCAGGCGATCATAAAATTCCGGATCGAACCCGATGATCACCGTGACTGGCGCCGCCTTGACCTTGGGCTGGTTGGCCGCGCTCACACACGCCGCCAGCCGTTCGCGTGATTGGGCGGAATGGCAGAAAATGAAGCGGGCCGGGCTGCTGTTGGCCGACGTCGGTCCCATCTTTACCAGATCATATAGCGCACGCAGATCAGCTTCGGATACCGGCGTGTCGTCCCACGTATAATAGGTGCGCGCATCTGTGAAAAGTTGCGCCAATGCGCCAGCATCGAGCGGTTCGCCTGCCATGATCAGATCGCCCGCACGTCGGTGACTTCGGGCACATAATATTTCAACAACGATTCAATGCCCATCTTCAGCGTCATCGTGCTGGAAGGGCAGCCCGAGCAGGCACCCTGCATTTCCAGGAACACTGTGCCCTTATTGAAGCCGCGATAGACGATGTCGCCGCCATCGTCGGCCACTTGCGGGCGCACACGGGTTTCAATCAATTCGCGGATCTGCATGACGATTTCGGCATCAGCGGGATCATCGTCAAATGTTGCCTGCGCCACTGTGCCGGTGAACAGGGGGGCGCCGCTGCTGAAATGATCAACAAGCACACCCAGGATCTGCGGCTTCAACCCCACCCATTCGGCGCCGGCCGGATTGCGCGTCACCGACACGAAATCGTGACCGAAGAACACCCGGTCCACATCGCCCAGCGCAAACAGCGCTGCCGCAAGTGGCGAAGCATCGGCCGCCTCCGGCGTGGCGATATCCACACTGTCGCCGCCGGTCACTTTCTGCCCCGGGCGGAACATCAACGTCAGCGGGTTGGGGGTCTGTTCGGTTTCGATGAACATCGGGCAAGCACCTTCAAGTTTGTCACTGCAGCCTATGGCTGATGGCCATCGGCGGTTCAACCTAAATAAGACCGGATTTATCCACTATCAAGCGAGTGTGGCGATCCGCTCCGGCTCCAGCCCGCCCGGCACCAGCATCAGGATGCACGGCAAGCTGCCCGCGGTTTCGCCGGCAAAAAAACTGACCAGCGCACTCGGGCTACCGCGCGAGGCCGTGCCCAGCACCAGGGCCCTAATCCCCGGATTGTCCTTCACATGTTGAAGGATCGCCTTGGCCGGCTCGCCGTTCAGCACCTGCGTGGCCGGTCGCGCCCCTGATAATTCTTCCGCTTCGTCCGCCAGCTTGTCGAGCAGACGTTCCGCATCGGCGCGCGCTTCGGCGGCCATTGCGGTCTGCAGGCTGCCGAAATGCAGGAATTCGGTGGGCGCCACCACGCTGATCAGCGCGACCGCCGCATCGACATGGGCCGCGCGCTGCACGGCAAAATGCATCGCCACCCGGCTTTCCGGGCTGTCCTCGATCACGACCAGATAGGTGGCGGCAGCCTGCATCATCCAAGCCTAGGGGGAAACAGGCCTTGCCGGCAAGTCTCACGCCCGGCTGTTCAGCGCAGCGGCCAGGCTGGCGGTGCCACTGCCCGGCGCCTTGGGCTGTGGCTGACCGGGGCCGGGCGCCCAGCCGGCGACGTGCAGCATTTCGATGGTGACTGCTGTCTTTCCATCCGGATCGGCCATCTCAGCAAAGCGCGTCGCCGCCGCCATCAACACATCACGGCGCAGTGGCCGGCGCGCCGCCAGCACCGAACGCGCGCCCATCGCGGCCAGATCATCGAACAGGCCGAACAGACTGGCGTAGCGCAAGGTCACCCGATCAACATCCGCAACCGGCATCGCAAAGCCGGCACGCGCCAGCAAGCCGGCGGCCGCGCTCGCCTCCACCATCGGTGCCGTATGCCGCCCGGCACCACCGGTCACCGCGGCTTCCGCTTCCAACAGGCAAGTGCGCAACTCCACCAGGCTCATGCCGCCAATGAATGTCGCCATGAACAGGCCATCGGGCCGCAACACCCGGCGCACGCCAGCCAGGGCGCCGGGCAGATCATTGACCGTACCAAGGCTGCCGGCCGCCACCACCAGATCGAAACTGGCATCGGCAAAGGGCAAGTGATCCTCGTCGGCAACCACCAGCCGGCCCGCGGGTTCATGCCCACCCTGGCCCAGTGCCGCCCGCACCACCAGCCCATCCCCGTGCGGCCAAACCGGCCGAGGCCCGCCCAGATCGAGCACATCGGCAAACGGGCGGGCAATCATCGCCACGCGCTCGCGCAGCTCCTCGGCCATGCGATCGTGCAGAAACGCCGCGCTCGCAAATCTGTGCGCGGCCTGCGCGTGGCGCCGGCGGCGCAAGACGGGATCAAATGGCAAATCGGCAACCATCGCACCCCCTTTACGGGCGGCTGGGCCACGCGCAAGCTCGGGCAAATGGCCAGCACTGCCACCTCTCTGTTCAGCCTGCCCTTGCGCGTCGTGATCGATGCCGTGCTGCCGCCGCGCTGCCCCGGATGCGGGCTGATTGTCGACGGGGATGATCGGTTCTGCGCGGCCTGTTTTGGTGCGCTTCAATTTCTGGGCCCGCCGCAATGCGCCTGTTGTGGGGTGCCGCTGCCACATGATGGCGATGCTGCGGCATTGTGCGGCGCCTGTCTGGCCGAACCGCCGCCGTTTCAAACGGCACGCGCGCCCTTGGCCTATGGCGGGGCCGCGCGGCAGGTGGTGCTCGCCCTGAAACATGGCCGGCGCCTGCATCTGGCTCGATTGATGGCGCGCACCATGCTGCGCAGCGCCGGGACCTTGCCCGACGATGCAGTCATCGTGCCGGTGCCATCGCACCGCTGGCGGCTGTGGCGGCGCGGCTTCAATCAGGCCGCCGAAATCGCCCGCCAAATGGCCCGGCAAGCCGATCGCCCATTACTGGTTGATGCCCTGATTCGGGTAAAGCCCACTGCCAGCACCAGGGGGCTGACCCGCAAGCAGCGCGCCAGCAATGTGGTTGGCGCCTTTCAGGTGGCGCGCAAGGCCGCCGTGCAGGGGCGTGCCGTCGTGTTGGTCGATGATGTGATGACCAGCGGCGCGACAGTGTCGGCCTGTGCGCGCCAGTTGCAGCGGGCCGGGGCGCGACATGTCGCGGTGTTGACCTACACCCGCGCTCTGCCCGACAGGATTGAACACGCCGGGCCGGAACAGTTCGGGACTGCCGCAGTTTGACATTGGGCGGTGTAGGTGTATCCCCCCGGCTCACGGATTGGAACAGGCCATGGCCAAAATTGAAATTTACACGAAATTCCTGTGCCCGTTTTGCACGCGGGCCAAGAAATTGCTGGAAACCAAGGGCGCTGCCTTCGAGGAAATCGACATCAGCACTGGCGGCCCGCGCCGCGCCGAAATGCTGGATCGCTCCGGCGGCCGGCAAACCGTGCCACAGATCTTCATCGACGGCACGCACGTCGGCGGCTGCGATGATCTGATGGCCCTGGATCGCGCCGGCCGGCTCGATCCGATGCTCGGCGCATGAGGCTGCGCGCAGGCCTGATCCAGACCACAACCGGCATCGATCCAACGACCGAAGCCGTCCAGCTTTCGGCGCGCATCGCCGAGGCTGCCACCCAGGGCGCCGAAATCGTCTTCACGCCCGAAATGAGTGGCTTGGTCGATCGCGACCGGGCGCGCGCCGCCGGCAATGTGCGCAGCGAAGCTGATGACCCCGTATTGGCAGCGGTGTGCGCCGCGGCGGCACGGCATGGCGTGTGGGTGAATTTGGGCAGTCTCGCGCTGCGCAGCACGGCGTCCGACAAATTCGTCAACCGCGGCTTCCTGATCGATCCCACCGGGGCCATCACTGCGCGCTATGCCAAGATCCATTTGTTTGACGTCGCGCTGGGCAGCGAAAGCTGGCGCGAGTCTGCGGCCTATGAAGCGGGCGAAGAGGCTGTGGTCGGCGCCACGCCGTGGGGGCCGCTGGGCCTGACCATCTGTTATGATGTGCGCTTCCCGGCCTTGCACCGCGCGCTGGCCAGCGCCGGGGCTGCGATGATCGCGGTCCCAGCCGCGTTCACCCGGCCGACGGGCATGGCGCATTGGCATGTGCTGCTGCGCGCCCGCGCCATCGAAACCGGCTGCTGGGTGATTGCCGCGGCCCAAACCGGTGAACACGCCGATGGACGCGCCACCTATGGCCACAGCCTGGTGGTCTCACCCTGGGGTGAGGTACGGCTCGATATGGGCGAGACGCCAGGCGTCGCTATTTGTGACATCGATCTGGATGAGGTCGCGACCGCGCGCGGCAAAGTGCCAGCATTGCAACATGGGCGCGATTTTCGGGTAACAGCGCCATGATGGTATATGATCTGGCGTGCGACGCCGCGCATCGGTTCGAAGCCTGGTTCGGCAGCAGTGCCGATTTCGATGATCAACAGGCGCGTGGCCTGCTGCTGTGCCCGCTGTGCGGATCGCCCAATGTCGGCAAGGCGGTGATGGCACCCGCAGTGGCCGCGAAATCCAACCAGGCATCGGCCCAGAGGGCACCTGTGCAAAGTCTGGCCAATGATGATCCGATGGCCCGTCTGCTGATGATGCAGCGCGCGTTTGAATCGCAGAGCGATTATGTCGGCGACCGTTTCGCGGCCGAAGCCCGCGCCATTCACGAAAGCGGCGAAACCCGCAGCGTGCATGGCGAGGCCTCCGCCGACGAGGTGAAGGCCCTGCGCGATGATGGCGTGCAGTTGCTGCCATTGCCATTCCGGCCAAGGGCACGATCCGACGCCTGATTGTCCGATTTATACAATCCATCGGCCAAGTGATCTGACATGGATTCGCAGGAATTTTGTCAGGGGTTTGCACATGCGCCGAATGTCCGTGGTTTTTGCAGCGATCGCCATCAGCAGCACGACACCCGCCGCCGCAGCCGTGGTCGCAAGCAGCCTGCCGTTTTTCACTAACCCGGACTGGAGCCAGATCACCACTGGCGGGGCCGCCACAATCACCCAGGGTACAGGCGAATCCATCCTCACCACCGCCAACAGTCGCGGCGTCTGGTTCGGCTGGTTCAATGCAATCGGCACGCCATCCTGGACGATCGCCGATAATGGGTCTGGCAATTATCTCAGCCTCAGCACCCGTTTCTCGGATGGTGCGGATGATTGGTATGCTTTTCTGAACGATGGCACGCGGCGGGCGCAGATGAAATTCAACGCCACCAACTGCAATGCGGCAACGACGAACTGCTATGCCTTTTCCGGCACGCCCGGCGTGACCATCGATTTTGACGGCAGCAGCACATTCATCGCCCTGGATACGACGATATATAGAACCTACGAATTTCTCTTGCTCGGAAGCGAGGTCATCTACCGGATCGATGGCGTGCGCTATGCCGGCACGGCCGCTGCCGACACAGCGGCAAAGATCCTGCTGATGGGTGACCGAACGGGGTCTAGCCAGTCAGGGACCGGGCAGATGTTTGTCAACGCCGTCTCCTTCGACAGCGGCACGGCATTGACCGATCTGCCGGGCACTGCGGTGCCGGAACCGGCGAGCTGGGCGATGTTGCTGACAGGCTTTGGCCTGGCCGGCGCTGCCATGCGCCGCCGCCGCGCGATGCAGATTTCCGCTTGAAAACGCGCTGCGGTCGTGGCCTTGAAGAGGCCGCGCACCCGTAGCTCAGCAGGATAGAGCGACGGTTTCCTAAACCGCAGGCCGCAGGTTCGAATCCTGCCGGGTGCACGTTTCCGCCTGCATCATCCCGATTGCCCCGGCCGCTTGGCGCGCAGAGTCGGTGGGGCGTCGAGGGGGTTTTCCGGCCAGGGATGCTTGGGGTAACGGCCCTTCAATTCCTTGCGGACATCGGCCCAACTGCCGGCCCAGAAACCAGGCAGATCCTTGGTCACCTGGATCGGTCGGCCGGCGGGGGACGTCAGCCGCAGGGTGAGCGGCACGCGACCATCGGCCACCATCGGATGCCGGGCCAGGCCGAACAGCGCCTGACAACGCACATCGACCGCCGGGCCGCCATCCGCGCCATAATCGATGGCGTGGCTGCTGCCGGCCGGCGTTTCCAGCCGAACTGGCGCGAATTGATCAAGACGCTGGCGCTGCGACCAGTCCAGACGCTGGAGCAGGGCGTCAGCCAGGGCAGCATCGCCGATATCCGACAGGCGCCGGCCCAGCAACGGGGCAAGCCAGTCGGCAAGGCAGGCAAGCAGCGCAGCGTCATCACTGGCTGGCACAGCAAGACCATGCGCGGTCGCAAAACCCAGCCGGGCGCGCACGGCCATGGCACCATCGCTCCTCGGCAGCAGTGCCAGGCCCTGCTCAGCAACAACCGCCAGCAACGCAGCACGAACGCGCGCCGGGTCAGGACGCTCAAGTGGCTGCCGCGCCAGGGTGATCGCACCCAGCCGGCGCTGCGTTTCGGCGGCGACGCCAGTGGTGGCCGGATCAAAGGCGAAGATGGCACGCGTTTCGATGCGATCGCGCAGCAAGGCCTCCACATCGCCATTCAAAGGCGCACCAAGCAACAGCCGTGCGCCGGCCGCACTGCCGCTGGCATCGGCAACGACAATCCATTCACAACGGGCCAGTGGCGATTCACCGGGCACGGCCACGGCACGACCATTGGCCATCAGAAAAGCGCCGCCCCGCCGCCGCGCGACGCGGTCCGGATAACCCAACGCCAGCACCGCACCCGCGGCTTCGATCTCGATCTGCGTTTCGCGCGCGCCCACCGCCTGCGCCCACCGCTGCGCCAGCCGGCGCGCTGCATCGGCGCGTTGGCCCCGCTCGCGGGCCCAGCCGACCAGGCGCTGCTCGATATCATCGCTGCGCCCGCCAAGCCCGCGCTCGCCGAGCAACACGGCCATGCGCGCTGCCAACAGGCCATTGCCGTCACGCGCCGCGCGGATGAGCATATGCGCCAGTTCCGGTGCCAGCGGCAGCGCGGCCATGGCTTCGCCGTGCGCCGTCACCCGGCCATCCTCATCCAGCGCGCCAAGCATCTGCAACCGCCGCCTCGCATCTGCCACGGCAGCCGCCGGCGGTGGGTCGCGCCATTTCAGGCTGGCCGGCTCGGCGACACCCCAGCGCGCGCATTCCAGCACCAGGCCAGCCAGATCGGCATCGAGGATTTCCGGTGGATCAAAGGCCGCCCGCCCCGCGGTTTCGGCTGCATCCCACAAACGGATAGCAACGCCCGGCGCCGTCCGACCCGCCCGTCCGGCGCGTTGGGTGACGGCCGCCTGCGAGGATCGCACCGTCACCAACCGCGACAGGCCTACACTGCGATCAAGTTGTGGCCGCCGCGACAGCCCGGAATCAACGACCACCCGCACACCATCGATGGTGATGCTGGTCTCGGCGATGCTGGTCGCCAGTACCAGCTTGCGCCGGCCAGGCGGCGCCGGCGCGATGGCCACGCGTTGGTCAGCGCCTTCGCGGGCGCCATGCAATCGAAATAGATCGACATCGGCCGGCAGGCGCGGTTCCAGCCGTTCGGCGGTGCGCTCGATTTCGGCAACGCCGGGCAAGAACGCCAGGATCGAGCCACTCTCATTGGCGAGCGCGCCGCGGATGGCACCGGCCATCGCATCTTCAAGCCGCTCCTCGCTGCGCCGGCCGATATGGCGCACATCAACCGGAAACATCCGGCCCAGCGATTCAATCACCCACAATTCGGGGATGATGCCGGCAAAGCCACTGCCATCAAGCGTCGCCGACATCAGCAGCAGCCGCAGATCCGGGCGCAGCGCCTCGCGTGCCTCCAGCATCAACGCCAGCGCGAAATCACTGTCGAGACTGCGTTCATGCACTTCATCGAACAGCACGGCAGCAACACCCGGCAATTCCGGATCGGCCACCAGCATCCGCGTGAAAATGCCTTCGGTCACCACCTCGATGCGGGTGGCTGCCGATATGCGGGAATCGAGCCGGGTGCGATAGCCGATGGTCTGCCCAACTGCCTCGCCCAGTGTGTCGGCCATGCGTTCGGCAGCAGCGCGCGCCGCCAGCCGCCGCGGCTGCAACAGGATGATGCGCTGGCCGTGTGCCCACGGCGCGCTCAACAAGGCCGGCGGCACCGCCGTCGTCTTGCCGGCGCCCGGCGGGGCGATCAAAGCGACAGGTGCGTTCTGGTCCAGCGCTACCAGCACATCGGGCAGCACCGCTTCCACTGGTAGCCCAGCCATCGGGCTCAGAACGGCTGAACGATCACCAGCACCGCCACGGCCAGCGTCACCAGCGACGGGATTTCATTGGCCAGGCGCAGGCTCTTCTCGCTCACTGGACGTTCACCAGCCGCAAAGCGCTGGCTCATCGTCACCGTCCAGTGGTGAAACCAGGTCAAGCCGATAACAAACAGGAATTTCACCAGCAGCCACAACGGCCAGCCCAGGTGAAACCCCAGCGAAAGACCAGCGATCCAGCTCACCACCATTGCCGGCGACAGGATGATCCTGCGCAGCCGGCGGCAACGTTCATCCCACAACAGCGATTCAGGTGCGCCAACAGCGACCGGGTGCCAGTAAACCAGGAAACGCGGCACCATGAACAGCCCGGCCATCCAGAAGATGACAAACGCCACATGCAGCGCCTTCACCCACAGATAGGCGTCCCCCAGCCAACCAACACCCCATGCCATCATGGATTACAGCGGCTTCTTGAGCAGGCTGAACAGATGCTCGACATGGGCAATCGGCGTATCCTGCAAGATGCCATGCCCCAGGTTGAAGATGTGGGGCCGGTCCTTCAAGGCGTGGCGGATGCGCATCACGGCCTCTTCCAGCGCATGGCCCCCGGTAATCAGCGCCAGCGGATCAAGATTGCCCTGCACCGGCATGTCCGGCGGCAGCATCGCATGCGCCCAGGTGGGATCCACGGTCTCATCCAGACCAACCGCATCGACGCCGGTTTCCGCCGCATAGGCCGCCAGCTTGGCGCCGGCACCCTTGGGAAAGCCGATCACCGGCACATCGGGGTGACGGACCATCAACCGGCCGACGATATCGGCGTTGGGCGCAATCACCCAGCGTTCAAACTGTGCTGGCGACAAGGTGCCGGCCCAACTGTCGAACAATTGCACGGCCTGCGCGCCCGCCTCGATCTGGCCGGACAGATAATCGACGGTCACAGCAACGATGCGATCAATCAGCGCCTGGAACCGCGCCGGGTCGGCATAGGCCAGCCGGCGGGTTTCCGCCTGATCCTTGCTGCCATGGCCGGCGACCATATAGGTCGCGACCGTCCACGGGCTGCCGGCAAAGCCCAGCATCGTCACGCTGGGGTCGATCGCCTTGCGCACCTTGGCGACGGTCTCATAAATCTTGGCGAGATACAGCGGATTGGGTTCCAGTGCTGAATAATCGCCATCATGCAGCGGCGGCGTCAGCTGTGGGCCCTCGCCGGGGCCAAAGGTCAGCCCCTGGCCCATTGCATGCGGCACGATCAATATGTCCGAAAACAGGATCGCCCCATCCATGCCAAAGCGCTTGAGCGGCTGGATGGTGATTTCGGCCGCGGCATCACTGTCATAGACCAGCTCAAGGAACCCGCCCTTCTCGGCACGCAGGGCACGATATTCGGGCAGGTAACGCCCGGCCTGGCGCATCAGCCACACCGGCGGCGGATCACGTCGTTCACCCTTCAGCACGGCAAGCAGCGGAGGGTCTTTGGAAAGAGGTTCAGCCATGAGCTTTCTTTCGACGGCCCAGCGAAACCGGTCAAGGCCTCAGCCCGTCTCGGCGCAACAACCCTTCATGCAATGAATCTGAAAAGAATGTGACAGGTAGATGACAGGTCGCAACATGGGGATAAAATCCGATGCGCCGGATCATCCACAACCAACGCGCCCACGACTCGCGGGAATCACAGGATTCGACAATTTCATCCCCGTTATCCACAGCCCCCCCTGTGAATATGTTCGCCTGCGGATGAAGTGGCGCGCGGGCAGGGCAGAAACTGGTGGAAATGCGGCTTGCCCCAAACTCCACACTGGCATTAACGGTGAACACCCATGGTTTTCCACAGAGTCATCAGACTGAAATATTTCTGCTGGGGCCCACCAGGAGGCATGCCATGAGCCCAGGCAATCCCAACCCGGAGCTGTTGCACCTGCATCTGATCAGCGATTCCACCGGTGAGACACTCGAATCGGTGGCCAAGGCCAGCCTGGCCCGCTTCGAAGACGCGCAGGCGGTGAAGCATTTCTGGCCAATGGTGCGCAGCGAAGGCCATCTCGACCGTGTCATCGTGGAGGTGGCGAAAAAGCCCGGCCTCGTCATCTACACATTGGTCGATGGCGCCGTGCGGGACCGGTTGGAAAGCCGCTGCGCGACGCTGGGCCTGCCGATGGTCTCGCCGCTCGATCCCACCATCGCCGCGCTGTCGGAACTGCTGGGCCAGGCCGCAACACGCCGGCCAGGCCGGCAGCATGTGATGGACCAGGCCTATTTCCGCCGCGTCGATGCGATCAACTACACGATGGTGCATGATGATGGTGCGATGACCAGTCCCGAGGAACTGGCGGAGGCCGACATCATCCTGCTCGGTGTGTCCCGCACCTCGAAGACACCGACGTCGATCTATCTTGCCAATCGTGGCTACAAGACCGCCAACATCCCGCTGGTGCCGCAATCGCCGCCGCCGGCGCATGTCTGGAAAATAGCCGGCCCGCTGCTGGTCGGGCTGACGACGGCGCCCGATCGGCTGCAGTCGATCCGCCGCAATCGCCTGCTCAGCCTTGGGCAGGCGCCGGACACGGATTATGTCAGCCCGGAGCGGATCGAAGCCGAAGTGGCCTTCGGGCGGCGGCTGTTTGCCGATCATGATGTGCCGGTGATCGATGTCACCCGGCGCAGCATCGAGGAAACCGCCGCAGCCATCATCAATCTGCACCAGGCGCGCACCGAACTGGCCAGCGCGGCGGGCGAGCCATGATGCTGGTGTTGGCCAGCCAATCAGTGGCCCGGCGCGCGATGCTGACCGCGGCCGGGGTGCCGCACGAAGCACTGCCGGCCCATGTCGATGAGGAGGCGATTACCCAGGCGCTGTTGGCAGAAGCAGCGCCGCCGCCCCGGATTGCCGACGCACTTGCCGAGGTGAAAGCGTTGAAGATCAGCCGGCAGCACCCAGGCGCATTGGTGTTGGGGGCTGATTCTGTCGCGGTGACGGCCGACGGCGAATTGCTGAACAAGCCCGAAACGCGGGACCGGGCCGAAGCGCAGTTGCGCCAACTGGCCGGCACCACCCACCAGTTGATCTCAGCAGCGGTCATCTGCGAAGCCGGACAGCCGGTCTGGCGCAGCACAGGCGCGGCAACGCTGACGATGCGGCACCTGTCCGACACGTTCATCGCCGATTATCTTGACCGGGAAGGCAACGCCGTGCTCGGCTGTGTCGGCTGCTACCGCATCGAAGCCTTGGGCGCGCAACTGTTCAGCCGTGTGAGCGGCGATCAATTCAGCATCCGCGGGCTGCCGCTGCTGGCGGTGCTGGATTATCTGCGCACGCGCGGATTGCTGCCGTCATGATCCAGCCAGCCGTGGCAGGTGTGATCGGTTGGCCGGTTGCGCATTCGAAATCGCCGCTCATCCACCGCTTCTGGCTGGGAAAATTGGGCATCGATGGCGATTACAGCCGCTTTCCGGTCGCACCAGATCATCTGGCGGACTTCATCCGGGCGCTGCCGGCGATGGGTCTGCGCGGTGTGAACGTGACGGTGCCGCACAAGGTTGCGGTGATGGATTTTCTCGATGGTCTTGATGCGTCCGCAGCGGCGGTGGGCGCCGTCAATATCGTCAGGCTGCTCCCCGATGGCCGGCTCGGCGGCGCCAACAGCGACATCGATGGCATTTGCGCGCCGCTCGCCGATCATCCGGTGGCTAGCCGCGACGTCATCATATTGGGCAGTGGCGGCGCCGCCCGGGCCGCATTGATCGCAGCGCAACGTCTCCGGGCCAACAGGGTCAGCATTGTCGCACGCGATACCGCGAAGGCGACGGCCATGCTGGCGCAGGCCGGGCAGCCAGGCGCGGCCATGGCCTGGGGTCGCGCCTTGCCGGCGTCGGCCGACACGGCGCTGCTGTTCAATGCCACCAGCCTGGGGATGGCCGGGCAGCCAGACCTTGATATCGATATATCGGGGTTGCCCGCTTCGGCGGTGGTGTTCGATGCAGTTTATGTCCCCCTCGATACGCCCCTGCTGCAGGCGGCACGAGCACGCGGGCTGGCCACGATCGATGGCCTGCAGATGCTGATCGGCCAGGCCGCCGTGGCGTTTGAAAGCTTCTTCGGGGCTGCAGCCCCGCGCTGCCACGACACTGAACTGCGGGCATTGTTGACCCGATGAGCCGCACGATCATCATCGGCCTCACCGGCTCCATCGGCATGGGCAAATCAACGATCGCTGGCATGTTTCGCAAGCTGGGTGTCCCGGTGTTCGATGCCGATGCCGAGGTCCGCCGCGTGCAAGGCCCCGGCGGACGAGCGCTGGCTGCGATCGAAGCGGCTTTTCCCGGCACCACCCACGCCGGCGGCCTGCATCGCGAAAAGCTCGGCGCGGCGGTGTTCGGCGATCATCGGAAATTGCGCGTACTGGAACAGATCCTCCATCCACTGGTCGCCGAGGCGCAAAGCGCTTTTCTGGGTGCGCACCGGCTGAAACCCGCTGTCGTTCTGGATGTGCCCTTGTTGTTCGAAAAGGACGGGTGGCGGCGCTGCCATCTGACTGTCGTGGTGTCCGCCCCGTTCCGGGTCCAGCGCGCCCGCGTGCTCGCCCGGCCCGGCATGACGCCGGAGAAATTCGCGGGCATCCTGAAAGGCCAGATGCCCGACCGCGAAAAGCGGGGCCGCGCCGATGTGGTGATCGAAACCGGCCGCGGCCGCCGCCACAGCTGGCTGGCGGTGAAACGGCTGGTTGCGTCGCTGTAGCGCTTGCCCCGCAAACGCTTGCTCTCAGGCCGCCAGTCGATACATAGGGCCTCATGCGCGAGATTGTCTGGGATACCGAAACCACTGGCATCATGCCCGGTGATGGCCATCGCATTGTCGAGATCGGCGCCTTGGAGATGGTCAACCGCACGCTGACCGGGCGCAGTTTTCACACCTATCTCGATCCGCAGCGCGCGATGCCCAAGGATGCTGAGCGCATCCACGGCCTGTCAAGCGAGTTTTTGACCGGGCAGCCGGTGTTCGAACAGGTGATCGATGATTTCCTGGCGTTTCTCGGCGATGCACCCATGGTTGCGCACAATGCCGCCTTCGACATGGAGTTTCTGAACTGGGAACTGAAACGCGCCGGGATGCCGATCATTCCGTTGACGCGCGCCATCGACACACTGGAAATCAGCCGCAAGGCCAACCCCGGGGCCAAGCACACGCTGGATGCATTGTGCAATCGCTATGGCATTGATCTGTCTGGCCGCACCAAGCACGGCGCCCTGATCGACGCGGAACTGCTGGCGCGGGTCTATGTCGAGCTGACCGGTGGTCGGCAGATCGGATTCGATCTTGCCAGCGAGACACGTGCCGACGACACTGTCTATGAGCGGGTGAGTCTAGCCGCGCGTGCCCATGCTGCCAGCCCTGACGAGCTGGCCCGCCACGCCGAGTTCCTGACCGGCCTGAAAGACCCGCTCTGGCTGTCGTGACGCCAAATCTGGGCGGATCACCAGCGCGAGGAGGATGAGTGATGGATATTCGCATTTCGGGTCACCAGGTTGAAACCGGGGCGGCCTTTGCCGAACATGTGCGCGAACGACTGATCGCGATGGCGGAAAAATATTTTCCGCGGGCATTGTCGGCCCATGTCACGCTGGGGCCGGCACCACATGCGCATTTTTCCTGCGATATCGTCATGCATGTCATGGCCGATCTGATCCTGAAGGGCTCGGCCCGCGCCCCCGAAGCGCATCCGGCCTTCGATGCCGCCGCCGAACGCATCGACAAGCAATTGCGCCGCTACATGCGCCGGCTGAAAGATCGCCACTCACCGGCTGCTGCGCGCAGTGTGCCGCCGCTGGCCGAACTGCCGCCGCTGGACAATGCCGAATACAAGATCTTCGCAGCACCGGTCGAGGATGCCGAACCGGAAGGCGATGCGCCGCTGATCATCGCCGAAACCCGGGTCGATATCCCGACGACAAGTGTCGGCGACGCGGTGATGATGCTCGATCTGCGCAACACGACGGCGCTGCTGTTCGTCAACAGTGCCACCGGCGCCCACAACATGGTCTATCGCCGGGAAGATGGCACGATCGGCTGGGTGGAGCCGCGCGCTGTTCCCATCCCGTCGCCGCCACGCCGGGCCGTGGCGGCCGGCTGATCGGGTGGCGCCGCGGGAGGAGTCGCTGCCGCGGCTGGCCAGCCGCTTCAGGATCGATGCGCTGCGCCGCCGGGTCGGTGCAGCCGGCGGCTTTGCCACGGTGCTGGCGCACGGCGACGATATCGCCGGCGCCATTGCCGTGGTGACGCGCGAGGCGGGCGAGGAATGTCTGCTGGCGGCCGTGTTTGGCGCCAGCGGGGTTTATGAATTTGCCGAACTGGCGCGCGGCGATGCCGTGGCGGGCTGGATCGATCGGGCGCGCGGGCGTGATCCCGATTTATGGGTCATCGAACTGGATATCCCGCAGGCAGGGCAGTTCGTCGCCGAAATGCTGTCCGGCCATTGAAGCGCTGAGTATCCTACGCTCCAACGATTTCAATGGTTGCAAACGCCCCTGAACTGCTGACAGCGCGCATCGCAATGCTGCTGTTCCTGGTGCTTGCCGGGCCGGCGCTGGCCGAAACTGACCTGCCTGTGCTGCCGGCCGAAGACGACCGCGTTGTCATCGCGGCCGTCGAACAGCCCGCTGCCGCGCCGGGCCTGCCGGCGCTGGTGCAGATGGCCGCAGTCGACAAGCAGATTGCGGCTGCTGAGCCGGCTGAACTCGATTGCCTGGCCACGGCCGTGTGGTTCGAAAGCCGTGGCGAAACGCTGGAAGGCCAACTCGCTGTGGCGCAAGCGGTCGTCAATCGCGCGCGGTCGGGCCGCTGGGGCAAGAATATCTGCAGCGTCATCAACGCGCCGCGCCAGTTCAGCTTTGATGCGGCGCAGGTGAAGCGCAGCAGCGCCACCTTCACCACCGCCATGGCCGTCGCCCGTGTTGCAGTGGCCGGTTTATGGCATGAGGTGGCCGAAGGCGCCCACAGCTTCCACGCGGCGCGGCTTTCGCCAGGCTGGCGGCTGAAGCGCGTCGCCAGGATCGGCAATCACGTCTTCTATCGCTGATCGGCACGGCAGCTTGCCGTTCCTGCTACGTTCTGCCACATCTCGCCCATGGCGCATGATCTTGTTGCAACCGATGTGCTGCGCGGCACCTGCCGATGGCTGCTGCGCGCCGGGATCAGTCCCCTCGCCGAAGTGCCGCTCGGCAATGGTCGCCGTGCCGATATCCTGGGCATCGATCCCGCCGGGCAATTGACCATCGTGGAGATCAAGGTCAGCCTGGCGGATCTGCGCGGCGATCGCAAATGGCCCGAATATCTCGATCATTGTGACCGTTTCTATTGGGCCGTACCAGCCGGCCTGCCGCTGGCCGATCTGCACACGCCGGCGTTTCTGCCGGAGATCACCGGGCTGATCGTGGCTGATCGCTATGACGCCGAACAAGTGCGGGCAGCGCCGTCCCGGTCCCTGAGCGCGGCCCGGCGCAAGGCGATCACGGTGGCGCTGGCCCGGCGGGCCGCCAATCGCTGGCTGGGTCTCGTCGATCCGGAAAGCGCATTGCTGGGCTACGACTGACGCCCGCCGCCTGCGGCGATCCAGTCCTTCACCTTGGCCTCCAGCACGGCCAGCGGCAACGCGCCGGTGTTCAGGCAGACATCATGGAAATCGCGCACGTCGAACTTCGGTCCCAGCGCTGCGGTCGCTTCGCGGCGCAGGCGGGCAAAGGTCAGCTCGCCGATCTTGTAGGCACAGGCCTGGCCCGGCTGGGCGATATAGCGGTCGATCTCCACCGCAACGTCGCGCGGCGCCATCGACGTATTATCCAGCATATAGGCGATGGCACGATCGCGGCCCCAACCGAGAGCATGGAGGCCGGTATCGACGACCAGCCGCACGGCGCGCAGCATTTCCATGTCGAGATGGCCGAACCATTGCCACGGATCGCTGAACATCCCGAGCTCACGGCCCAGCGATTCCGCATACAGCCCCCAGCCCTCGGTATAGGCCGTGCTGCCGCCGCGTTTCAGGAACGCCGGCAACGCCTTGTCCTCGTTGACCAAGGTCGATTGGAAATGATGGCCGGGGATGCCTTCGTGCAGCGTCAGCGTCTCCAGCGTCGGGATCGGCCGCGTATCGAGCATCGCCATGTTGAAATAGAGAATGCCCGGCGACACGCCATCGGGCGGCCCGGCGCGATAATAGCCGGTGCCGCGCTGGCCGCCCAATGATGGCAGCGGCGCCACCTTGAACGGCGCCTTCGGCCGGTTGTGGAACAATCGCGGCATGGCCGGCCAGATGCGCGATTCAATCTCCGCAAACCGTCCGATCAACTCGGCTTCCGTCTTGCAATAATAGCGCGGGTCGGTGCGGACATGCTCGAACAGCGCCTTCAGATCGCCGGCAAAGCCCAGATCGGTACGCACCGTTTCAAACGCGGCGCGGATGCGGGCAACCTCGCTGAGGCCGAGCGCATGAATATCCGCCGCCGCCATCGGCAATGTGGTGTGCCGCTCCAGCTCGAACGTGTAGAGCCGCAGGCCATCCGCGATCGCCGAGCGACCCGGCGCCGTGGGCGTGCGCGGCAGATAGCTGTCCCGCAGGAACGTCAGCCAGCGCGCATAGGCCGGCAGCACGGTGCCTGTCACCATGGTGCGATAGGCGTTGGTCAAGCGCTCCTGTTCGGGCATCAGCGCCGGCGGCAGGCGTTTCACGGCCATCATGAAGGCCGTCTCGTCCGCCGGCTGTGCCAGCAGCGCCTCGACCTGGCGGATCACATTCTCGACCAGCACCCGCGGCTGGATGTGGCCAGTGGCCAGGCCCTCGCGCAGCCGCACCAGTGCCATGTCCATATGCCCGGCAAACAGCCGCAGCCGCTCCAGGCCAGCCGCGTAATCCGCCGCCGTTTCAAACAAGGCACCGCTGCCGGCAACGAAATCCGGCATTTCGATATGCAGGCCGAAACTGGGGTTCAGGGCCAGCCGGCGCTGGATGGTGAACAGCCCGGTATCGTGAAACCCGATGGTCTGCTGCAGACTGCGCCCGAACACGTCATAGGCTATGCGCTCGGCCGGCGACAGCGCGGCGCGGTCGATGCCGGCCAGTTCCGCCGCTGCCCGTCGTTTGTTGGCCAGCGTCGCCGCACCCCAGGCGTCAGACAGCGGATCGATGAACACCGGCTCACCCGCAGGTCGCCGCTGGCCGGGCGCGCCGGTTGGTGACAGGGCCGCATCATCGGCCGCCGCCCGGGCAATCAGCGTGGCGAAACGCGCCGATGCGGTGTCGGTTGCCGCCAGCGCCGGCGCAAGGGGAACAGCGGCCAGCAGGCCCAAAGCAGTGCGGCGTGTGGTGCGACGATTGAACATCCCCGTATCCAACCGACTTGGCACGGGATTGCAAGGGGGCTCGCTTATTTTGGTGACCGCTTTGCCAGGATGCGCTGGAGCGTGCGGCGGTGCATTTTCAGCCGGCGCGCGGTTTCGGACACGTTGCGCTCGCACAGTTCATACACGCGCTGGATATGCTCCCAGCGCACACGATCGGCCGACATCGGCTCCGGCGGGGCTTCCGGGCGGGCGCTGCCATCGGCCGACAGCGCGCGGACGATGTCTTCCGGGTCGGCCGGCTTGGCGAGATAATCGATGGCGCCGGCCTTCACTGCCGCCACGGCCGTGGCGAGATTGCCATAGCCGGTGAGCATCACGATGCGCACGTCGGGGCTCATCGCGCGCAGTTCGGTAACAAGATCGAGACCGTTGCCATCTTCCAGCCGCATGTCGACAACAGCGTGGCCGGGCTTCAGCTTGGCCGCTTCGATGCGGGCTTCGGACAGGCTGCCGACTGCGGTGACAGCAAAGCCCTTGCGCGCCAGCAGCACGCCAAGGCGCTGCCGGAAGGGGGCATCATCATCGACCAGCAGCAGCGGACGGGATTCAGTTTCGGGCGCACTCGCCATCAGTTGGGCTCCTGTTCTGCCACTTGTGGTTCACTAACCTCAAACACATCCCGTGGCCAGCGCACGTCCACGCGCGCGCCGCCTTCGGGCCGGTTGGAGAAGGACAGCCGGCCGCCTGTCCGTTCGATGAGCGTGGTGGCAATGAACACGCCAAGGCCGGTGGAATTGGATTTGGACCGCGTCGGCCCCAGGATCGGCTCGCCCAGCCGCGGCAGCAACTCGGTCGGGAAACCGAAACCGTCGTCTGTCACGGCGACGCGAATTTCCGAAGCCGTCACAATGGCTTCCATGCGCACTTCGGTGGCGGCATGGCGCGCGGCGTTGGACACTAGATTGTTGAAGGCATGCAGCAGCTCCGGCGATCGCTGCACCAGCGGCTGCGGCTGCGTTGCCACCACATGCACTGGCACACGGCTGGGCACCACGCTCTGCGCAACTTCGTGCAGCAGCAGATCCAGTGTCAGGGTCGCGAACGGGTCTTCGGCTTCGGCGCGGGTGGCGATGCCCTTCATGATGCGGCGGCTGCGCGCGGCTTCGGCCGAAAGCAGGCGGATATCGTCGCCGAAATCCGGGTCGTCACCCAATTGTTCTTCCAGGCTGTGTGCGATCAACGAAATCGAGCCCAGCGGCCCGCCCAGTTCGTGCGCCGCGGCAGCCGCCAGGCTGCCCAGCGCGTTCATGCGGGCTTCGCGGGTCAGCGCGGCTTCGGTGGCAACCAGCGCACGGGCCCGATCCCGGGATTCGGCCGAGACCATCCACAGATAGACGGTGAGGAATCCGATCGCGAGCGCGTAGGCAATCACATCCCCGAACCGATAGATCAGCGGAAACTCCGGTGGCGGCCCCAGCCACGGCAAGGGCTGCGCCCAGAACCAGACGATGGCCAGCACGCCGAACGCCAGCGCAACCAGCGGTGCCATGTCCTTGGCGGTCAGCAGCGTCGCTGCGATGGTCACCGGCACGATCAGCAGCAGCGCGAACGGATTGGCCAACCCGCCGGTAAGGAACAGCAGCACGCCGGCCTGGATCAGATCAAACGCCAGATGCAGCGCCAGCTCCCGCCCGGTCATGCGATCGTTGCGCTCGTAAAGTGTTGAAAGGCCGACGTTCAGGATGACCGATGCGCCAACCGCCGCCAGCAGCGAACCCCATGGCAGCGGGTAGCCAAAACCCAGCCCGACCACCAACAAGGTGGTGAACTGGCCCAAAATCGCAATCCAGCGGATGGCCGCCAGCGTGCGCACACGCACCCCGGGCCGATCAAATGCGGCTGCTGCAATGGATGGACGTTCCATCGCCACCGCCTTAAGCTCCTGATCCTGCTTCGCCCATGTGGCAGATTGTATGCGACATTGTCGCCAAACCGCTACAGCGTCCGCTACAGCGACGGCCCCTGCACGCGGCCGCTGGGCTTGGCGGGAATATCCTTGAACAATTTGGCGATGCTGGCGGCGCGGGAGTCATTGTCCGCCGCGGCACGCGGTGAAATCCCGCTGTTGTCGGCAATATCAGGGTTGGCACCGGCATCGATCAGCGCCTTGGCCAGGCCAAGATCGCGCGACTGCACGGCCTTCAACAGCGCGGTCTCGCCAAGCCGATTCTGCGCGTTGACATCGGCACGCAGGCGGATCAGCGTCGCTGCACCATCCGTCCAGCGGGTGATGGCGGCCAGGATCAGCGGCGTATTGCCGTCCCTGTCCTTCACGTTGAGATTGGCGCCTTTCTGATACAACAGCCCCAGCCAGCCGAGATCGCCGCGGCGTGTCACGATATGCACAGCCGCTTCACCTGAATCATTATCCCGCGTGTTGACGACCGTCGTGCCAGGCTTGTCAGCCATCTCGATCGCGGCGTTGACATCCCGATCACGCACGGCCTTGAGGAAATTATAGCTGTCGGAAAATTGCGCGGCCGCCGGGCCAGCCAACGCCAGCGCCATCAGTGCAGCCACCCTATGTCTCATCATCACCAGGTCATCCCCTTGTGCCCATGCCCCCTGCTGCTTATGCCTTCCCCGGATGATTGGGCATAACCTCTCGAACCGGCGATGAACAGAGGCAAGCGCCTCCGGCTGTGGCTGGTGCTGGGTCTGGCCATCGTGATCGCCGGCCTGGCTGGCTGGCTGCGCTTTGCCGCGCCGCAGGCACCGCAGGGCAATCTGGCCGGCGCCAGCATCGGCGGGGCGTTCACCCTGATCAACCAGGATGGCGCCACGGTGCGCGAGGCGGATTTCGCCGGCCGCTGGCGCTTGATCTACTTCGGCTATGGCTTTTGCCCCGATGTCTGCCCGACCGATCTGGCCGTGATGGGGCGCGGGCTGACCGCTTTTGCCGCGGAGGATGCCGCGCGCGCCGCCAAGGTCGCACCGATCTTCATCACCATCGATCCGGTCCGCGACACGCCGGCCGTGCTGAAGCCCTTTGTGGCAGCATTTCATCCGCGCCTCGTCGGCCTTACCGGCACGCCGGCGCAAATCACCGCCGTCACCCGGGCCTATGGCGTCTATGCCAAGCGCATGGACACCAGCGATCCCGAAAGTTATCTGATGGATCACAGCGCCATGATCTATTTGTTCGGCCCCGATGGCCGGCCGATTGCGTTCCTGCCGCACCAGGGGCTTACGGCCGCGCAGGTTACCGATATGCTGGCCAGCCATGTCCGATAAGCCGCCCGAAAAGCCGTTCTGGGAAACCACGCCGTTTGCCCGCATGAGCCGCGAGCAGTGGGAAAGCCTGTGCGATGGTTGCGGCAAATGCTGCGTGCACAAACTTGAAGATGAAGACACCGGCGAGGTGTTCCCCACCAATGTCTGCTGCCGGCTGCTCAACCCGAAAACCGCGCAATGTCGCGATTATCGCAATCGCAAGGCCCTGGTGCCGGAATGCGTGCGGTTGACCCCGCATCGGCTGGACGAGCTGGATTGGCTGCCGGAAAGCTGTTCCTACCTGCGTGTACACCGCGGTCAGGGGCTGGCGCCATGGCATCATCTGCTCACCGGTGATCGCCAGTCGATCCACCGCGCCGGGCAATCGGTGGCCGGACGGGTGATCAGCGAGGATCATATCGGCGATCTGGAAGACCATATCATCGAGAAGCCGCTGTAGGCCCTGCCATGCTGCGCTGGCCCCGCCCCAGACAGGCTTCGATGATGCCAACCGAGCTTGAGATTGGCGGCCGCATCGTGCCCGTCGTGCTCACCCGCCGCGCCAGCCAGCGCGCCGTTCGGCTGCGCGCCAGCGCCGTCGCCGGCCACATCGAAATCAGCCTGCCGGCGCGCGGCAGCGAAGATATCGGCGCGGCCCTGCTCAACAGCCACCGGGCCTGGCTGGAAGCCCAAGTGGCGCGCTGGCCGCGACCAATCCCGTTTGCCCCCGGATTCATCATTCCCATCGATGGCGAACCCGTGTTGATCGACTGGCAGGAAACCCACAAGCGTACGCCCGTTCTGGTTGACGCTTGCTTGCGCATCGGCGGGCCGTTGCCGCTGCTGGCCGGCCGCATCGAACGCTGGCTGAAGGCGCGGGCGCTGGCCGATCTGGATACATCGACCCGGCAAATTGCCGCCCAATTGGATCGCAAGGTCGCCCGGGTGAGTGTCGGGGATACCACCAGCCGCTGGGGCAGTTGCGCCGGCGCGCTGCGCCCGGAAGGGGCCCGCATCGCCTATAGTTGGCGGCTGATCCTGGCGCCGGCCTGGGTGCGGCGATCCCTGGTGGCGCACGAAGCCGCCCACCTCATCCACCAGAATCATTCCCCGGCCTTCCACGCGCTCAACCGCCAGCTCGATCCGCGTGCGGGAGAGGCCCGGCGCTGGCTGGCGCGGCATGGCGCGGCGCTGCACTGGGTAGGCCGCGCCATTCAGCCGGAATGATGGCCCAACCAGGCGGCGATGGCCGTGCCGAAATCTGGCTTGGTCACCGCGCTCATGTGATTGCCGGGGATTTCAACCAGCGCCGCGTTGGGCAGTTCCAGCGCCAGCGCCGCTGCTGATCCATTGTCGCGATCATCCACCCCGCACAACACCAGCGTCCGCGTTTCGATGCCGCGCAGCATGTCGATGGGCGTGGATTGCTGGCTGTCCAGCAACAGGCTGACGGCGGTGCGATCGATCTTGTTCTGGCGCATGAACGCCGCGGCAAAGGCCTCCGGGCTGCCGCTGGGCCAGCCGTCGGGCTGCGCGAGCACCGACTGGAAAAACGCGGCGCGCGCGGTGCCGCCGGTCAACCCGTCCAGCCCCATGCCCGCAATGACGGCCCGCGCCGGCTGCAAGCAACCTGATTTCTGGCCGCGCGCCAGCAATCGCACCACCGTGCGCGCCCCCATCGAATAGCCGCCAAGGTCGAAATCGGTCAGGCCAAGCTGCCCAATCAGCGCTTCGATATCAAGCGCCAGTACATCGGCCGGATAAGCGGCGGCATCATGCGGCGCCGCACTGCGGCCATGGGCGCGGAAATCCGGCATGATCACCCGATAGCCGGCACTGGCGATCTCGGCTGCCGCCCCGTAACGCAGCCAGTTCATGTCGGCCGATGAAAACAGCCCGTGCAGCAGGATGATCGGCCGGCCTTCACCGATTTCGGTCAGCGCCAGCTCGGCGCCGTCGAAGCCGCGATAATGGCTCAAACTTAACGGCCCCCAAGGGCTTTGGCTTCGGTGCGGGCGGCAACCACCGCTTCCTTCAGCCGATCAAAGCCGACCGCGCCCGACAGGATCCGGTTGCCGATGATGTAGCTGGGCGTGCCGGTCAGCCCGAGATTGCGGCCGAGTTCGAGGTTGCGATCCACCTGCGCCTTCAGTTCGGTATTGGTCAGCGCGGCGGTGGTGCGGGCTTCATCAAGCCCGACGCCCTTCACGATGCCCAATGTGCGCGCCAGGCTGACGCGGCCGGGGCTGGCGAACATCGCGTCGTGGAACTGGGCATAACGGCCCTGTTGCGCCGCCGACAGGCTGGTTAGCGCAGCCTCGGTGCTGGCCGGGCTGAGCACCGGGAAGTCGCGGTAGATCACCATCACATTGGGGTCTTCGCGCACCAGCTTCTGCACATCGGCATGGCCCTGGCGGCAATAGGGGCAGGCATAATCGAAAAACACCACCAGCTTCACATCGCCTTTGAGATTGCCGGCAATGGCGCCGGCGAACGGGGTTTCGATGGCGGCGCGATTGGCGGCGAGCGCCTTGCGCATTTCGCCCTGTTCCAGGCGGGCGACCGCTTCGGGAATGATTTCGGGGTGATTGAGGATATAATCGCGCACGATGGCCTCGATCTCGGCGCGGTTGGCGCCCGGTGCACTCTGCCCGGCAGCCCAGGCGGCGCCGGCCCCCAGCGCGGTGCCGGCCAGCGCTAATGCGACGGCAGCCGCCATGCTGAGCCGGCGGTTCCAGAAACCCATTGCGCTGGCCATGCTTACCTCTTTTTCTTGCGTTGCTGCAGTTCCAGCGCGTCGCCGGCCACCAATGTAATGTCGTCAGCCCGGATATAGTCCGGCGTCCCGGCCGGCAAGCCCGCCCGCGCCATGCGCGCGTTCATCATCGCGCCCATGGCGTTGCCTTCCAGGCTGAAGCGTTCGGCGGCAGCGAGCGCGGCGCGCGGCTTGTCACCGCGCCGATCATAGATCACGCCGAGCTGATACCAGGTGAACGGATTCTCGCGATCGAGCGTGACGGCCTTGCGCAACAGCGGCTCGGCCTCGGCCTGCAACCCGGAATCTTCGCTGGCCACCAGGGCATGGCCGAGCAGGGTGAGGATCATCGGTTCGTTAGGCGCGCGTGCGACCGCCTGCCGCAAGACTGGCAGGCTTTCGTCAACCTTGCCGGATTCCAGCAGGATCTGCCCCTGCAGTTCCAGGAAATAGGGATCATTGGGGCCACTGGCCACCAGCCGCGCGGCCTCTGCCGTCGCCAGATCGGGATAACCGGACCGATGCCAGGCATAGGCGCGGGCATAGAGCGCTGCCGGCGTGTTGGTGCCTTCCGGGTAGCGCTGCATGACGATGCGCGGTTCCTCGACAAAGCCGATCAGCTTGCCCTTGATCCGCTCGAACCGGGCCTGCAGCGCCTTGTCCGGCGGCGTGTTCCATGCCGGATCGCGTTCATACACCGCCAGCAGATTGTTGACGCGGGTGCCCGACAGCGGGTGGGTACGGGCATATTCATTGTTCTGCGGGATGGCGAGCCGGAACTCCAGGCCCTGCAGTTTGCGGAAAAACTCGATCGAACCACGCCCGGAAATGCCGGCCTTCGACAGGAAGACCGCGCCGGCCTGATCGGTGCGGCTTTCCTGATCGCGGGTGAAGGCCAGAAATCGTCCCATGGCTGCCGTCTGCCCCAGGCCCAGGATGGCCATGCCCGCCTCGCCGGCGCCCATGGCCATGGCCGCGGCCGCACCAACCAGCGACAGCAGCGAGATCTTGCTGGCCGGCCCGGCCCCTTCGCCAAAGCGCACATTATGGCCGGCGGCGATATGGCCGATTTCGTGGGCGATCACGCCCTGCAACTCGTTCACATTGTCGGCCGCGACGATCAGACCGCTATGGATGAACACATTCTGCCCGCCGGTCACGAAGGCGTTGATGCTGGGATCACCGACCAGCACGAACTGCACATTGCGCGGCTCCAGCCCGGCGGCAATCACCAAATCCCTGCTGATGTCGCGGAAAAACGCTTCGGTTTCGGCATCGCGCAGGATCGATTGCGCAACGGCAGGGCGCGGCAGCACCAGCAGCAGCATGGCGATCAAGGCAAGAATTGCGCGCATGGTCACGCCTTTGCCTAGCACAGTTGAACCTTGGGTGAAGCGGCGCATTGTCTCTTGCCGGGATTTGAACTAAGTATGTGGACTAACCGGAGACTGCGATGTCCACCATCAATATCCATGACGCAAAAACCCATCTTTCGCGGCTGATCGGCGATGTCGAACAGGGTGCCAGCTTCACCATTGCACGCGCCGGAAAGCCTGCTGCCCGGTTGGTGCCGATCAAGGCTGTGGCGCGCACCGGCTTTCTGGTCGGGCATTTCCAGGTGCCGGAAGACTTCGACAGCATGGGTGCAGCGGAAATCGCCGATATGTTCGAAGGCGCCAGGTAAACCGTGCAGCTGCTGCTGGACACGCATGTGCTGCTCTGGTCGGCGAGCGCGCCGGAACGCCTGTCCGCGACCGCGCGCAATCTGATCGACAATCCTGACCATCAACCATGGTTCAGCGCCGCCAGCCTGTGGGAAATCGCCATAAAGGCCGGGCAAGGGCGTTCCGATTTCCAGGTCGATGGTGGTTTATTGCGGCGCGGGCTGCTCGATCACGGCTGGCAGGAGCTGGCGATTACCGGACCACATGCGTTGACGGTGCAACATCTGCCGGCGCTGCACCGCGATCCGTTCGACCGGCTTCTGGTGGCGCAGGCGTTGTGCGAAGGCATGGCACTGATGACTGCCGACGCCGCACTGCCCGCCTATCCGGGGACGATTATCAGGGTTTAGGCATCAGGGTTCAGGCCGCCTTCAACGCGCGCGCACGCCGGCGCTGCACCGATGACCCCAGCCCCAGCGCTTCACGATATTTGGCAACCGTGCGCCTGGCGATATCAAAGCCTTCGCCTTGCAGCACGTCCACCAATTTGTCGTCGGACAACACATCCTCGCCCTCGGCCGCAATCAGCCGCGCGATGCGGTCCTTCACCGCCAGCGCCGACGCCGTCTCGCCATCGCCGGAGCCGACTCCAGACGTGAAGAAATATTTCAATTCGAACAGGCCGCGTTCACACAATAGATATTTGTGGCTGGTCACCCGGCTGACCGTCGATTCGTGCATCTCGATCAGATCGGCGACCTGCCGCAACGTCAGCGGCTTCAGTTGGCTGACGCCCTGTTCGAAAAACCCCTGCTGCAGCCGCACGATCTCGGTGGCGACGCGCACGATGGTGCGGGCGCGCTGATCGAGCGCCTTCAACAACCAGTTGGCGCTGGCCACGCATTCATTCACGAAACTGGTGGTGGCGCGATCGGCGCCGGCGGCGAGTTCGGACTGATATTCGCGATCGATGATCAGCCGCGGCAACGTCGCCTGATTGAGCGACACCTGCCAACTGCCATCGGGCCCCCGCACCACGAAAACATCCGGCACGACCGCCGTCGCCGCCTCCCCGCCGTAACGCAAGCCCGGCTTGGGATCATAGGCCTTCAGCTCGCGGATCATCTCGACAATGTCTTCACGGTCCACGCCGCATTTGCGCACCAGCCCGGCCATATCGCCGCGCGCCACCAGATCGAGATTGCGCAGCAGACAGTGCATGGCCGGGTCGCAGCGATCGACTGCCCGGGCCTGCGCGATCAGGCATTCCGACAGGGTGCGGGCCGCGACGCCAACCGGATCGAACATCTGCACGCGGGCCAGCACCTGTTCGACATGGTTCGGGCTGGTGCCCAGCCGGTCGGCAATATCGTCCACGGTTTCACCGAGATAGCCGCATTCATCCAGCCCATCGATGATGAAGCGCGCGATGGCCAGATCGATACCGCCGAACTGCGCCACGGCCTGGCGTTCCAGCACCTCGGCCAGGGTTTCGTCGCTGCTGGCGATGCGGTCGAAATCAAAACCCTCATCGTCGCCGCCGCTCTGGCTGGCGCGCTCGCCCCAGTCGGCGGGTTGATCGGATGCACAATCATGGTGGAAACGCTCGGTGCTGTAATCCGCTTCCAGCGGCGCATCACCACCGGCAACGCCATCGCGGAGCAGGCTTTCGAGGCCCGTGTCGCTGGGATGTTCGGATACGGGCAATGGATCGGGGCCCGCATCAACGCCGCTGGCCCGGCCTCTACCACATCGCCACTGGCCAGCAGCGGGTTGCGCTCCATTTCCTCGCCGATCCAGCCTTCCAGCTCGACATTGGTGAGGGTCAGCAACTTGATCGCCAGTTGCAACTGCGGCGTCATCACCAGTTGCTGCGATTGCCTCAGCTCAAGGCGCGGCCCCAGCCCCATTTCAGGCGCGCGTCACCGAAATTGCCAGCATCACAGGGTGAAATCCTCACCCAGATACACGCGGCGCACGGTTTCGTCGGCCACCAGTGCTTCGGGCGTGCCTTCGAACAGCACGCGGCCATCATAGATGATGCAGGCGCGATTCACGATTTCCAGCGTTTCGCGCACATTGTGATCGGTGATCAGCACGCCGATGTCGCGCGCGCGCAACTGCACCACCAGCGCACGGATATCGGCGATGGAGATGGGATCGATGCCGGCAAACGGCTCATCGAGCAGCATGATCGACGGGTTGGCGGCCAACGCGCGGGCAATCTCGGCGCGGCGCCGTTCCCCGCCCGACAGCGCCATCGCCGGCGCACTGCGCAGCCGCAGGATGTTGAATTCGCTCAGCAACTGTTCCAACCGGTCAGCGCGCGCCTTCGCATCGGGCTCCGACACTTCCAGCACGGCCAGGATATTCTGTTCGACGGTCATGCCGCGGAAGATCGACGTTTCCTGCGGCAGATAGCCAAGCCCCAGCGCTGCGCGGCGGTACATCGGCAGGCCGGTAATGTCATGGCCATCCAGCAGGATGCGCCCGGAATCGGGCATGGCCAGGCCCATGATCGAATAGAAACAGGTGGTCTTGCCCGCGCCATTGGGGCCGAGCAGGCCGACCACCTCGCCGCGCCGCACCGACAATGACACGTCGCGCAGCACGACGCGATTGTCATAGCGCTTGCCGATACCATCCACCGACAGACCGCGGACGACCTCGCCGCTGTGGCCGGCCTGGGTGCCGCGCTCTCTCACTTCGGTTTGAACCATCTGCGAATCAATCCCTTTGCAATTGGCCCAACAATTGCATGTCCGGCCACGGTAGCGGCAAATGCCCATGACGCCAAGGCAGGCGGGCCCTGAAAACACCACCAAAGCGCATGGCTTGCCAAGGCGCGGCGCACGGGCGATGGGGGCAGCATGCTCGAAACCCTGCCCGAACCTGCCATGATCGGCCTGTTGCTGCTGGCCGGCCTGTGGGCCGGCGCGCAAAATGCGCTGGCCGGCGGCGGCAGCTTCATCACCCTGCCGGCGCTGATCGCGGCGGGACTCGATCCAAAGCTCGCCAACATCACCTCGACTATGGCGCTGTTTCCGGGCCAGATCACCACCGGGCTCGCCGGGCGCAAGCTGGTGGCCGGCGCCGGGCAATTGTCGTTCCGCGCGCTGGCGATCATTGCGTTGATTGGCGGCGTGGCGGGGGCGGCGCTGCTGAATGCCACGCCGGTGCGGGTGTTCACCGCGCTGGTGCCGTGGCTGGTGCTGGTGGCAACCCTGTTGTTTGCCTGGGGCACGTTCGGGCCAAAGCCGCCGGCCGACAAGCCGCCGCCGCCGGCCTGGGTGACGACGCTCAGCCAGTCTCTGATCGCGCTTTATGCCGGATATTTCGGTGGCGGCGCCGGCATCCTTACCCTCGCCAGCCTGACCCTGGCACGGGTGGCGGTGCGCAACGCGGCGGCCACCAAGAATGTGCTGCTGGCGCTGGCCAACACCACGGCAGCGGCGCTATTCGCGCTGACCGGCAATGTCGCCTGGGCCCACGCGGTGGTGATCGGCATCGGCGCCATGGCCGGCGGCTATGCCGGCGCGCGGCTGCTTGCAGTCGTGCCGGAAAAGACCTTGAAAGTGACGGTGATTGTCATCGGCACGGCATTGACGGTGGGATTCTTCGCGCGGGGTTAGAAGGCGAAGCGAAAGCTGCGGTCAGGCCATATCTGCAGCGTACCGGCGCCCAGAACATCCATGCCCACAATTACCTCGAAACTGGCATGGGATCGAAATTCGGATCCGATCAGATCGAAGTCGAGAAACCACGGTCCGGGGGTTTCGTCCACACGAAAGCCAAGGCGAAAGGCATGGCGGTCGACCAGTTCTGTGGCGCGTGCGCTTACCAAGGGGTGCTTTCCGCGGGGTGGCAGTGCCAGCCGCTTGGCAATATCGCGAGTGATCAGGGATCGGCTGGCGCCCGTGTCGATGAGTGCGGGCGCTTCGATCATCTCGAAACGCTGCTCATCCAGCGGCGGCGCAACAAAAACGGTAACAATGATCTGCAGGCCATTGTTATGGCCGCTAACCGCCGGCATGAGAGAAAATGCCGAGATCGATCGGCTCTCGCGTCACGTCTTGCAGCGAGAAAATGCCATCAGAGAACCTGCTTCTGGCGCAGTTCAGCGCATCGCGCACATGATCGAAAAACCCCACAATCTCCCCATGCCGCATGAGGGCGATCTGGCCTTCGTGTTCCGCCAGAATCGACCCCAGTATTCGCTGAAACCGGTCGTAATTCTGGTCAACTTCCCTGCGCTGTGCATCGTTGTCCATTGCGTCTACCCTGCGCCCCTCACCGCCGATTGCCATATTCGTCCACCAGCACCTCGCGCCGACCGACATGGTCCGGTCGGCTGACGAAGCCATCCTGCTCCATGCGCTCGATCAGGCGGGCGGCGTTGTTGTAGCCGATGCGCAGATGGCGTTGCAGGAAGCTGGTGCTGGCCTTCTGCGCCTTGGCGATCACGTCGACGGCCTTGGCATAGATGTCGGCTTCATCGTCGCTGCGGCCGCCACCGCCACTCAGCCCGGCGCCTGACAGATCAAGCTGCCCATCCATGTCGGCAGGCTCTTCGGTGACGGACTCCACATAGTCCGGCTCCCCTTGCGCGCGCCAGTAATCGGCAACCGCTTCCACCTCGTCATCCGACACGAACGGCCCGTGCACACGCACCAGCCGGCCGCCCTGCATCCACAGCATGTCGCCCTTGCCCAGCAGTTGCTCGGCGCCGGGCTCGCCCAGAATCGTGCGCGAATCGATCTTGCTGGTGACCTGGAAACTGATGCGGGTCGGCAGATTGGCCTTGATGACGCCGGTGATCACATCCACCGATGGCCGCTGCGTGGCGACGATCAGGTGGATGCCGGCGGCACGCGCCTTTTGCGCCAGCCGCTGGATCAATACTTCCACTTCCTTGCCCGCCGTGATCATCAGATCGGCCAGTTCGTCGACGACCACCACCACCAGCGGCATTGCCTCGAACTCCAGCACTTCTTCCTCGATGATCGGCATTTCGGTTTCCGGGTCCCACCCGGTCTGTACGCGGCGGATGAACGGCTTGCCGGCGGCGCGCGCTTCCTTCACTTTCTGGTTGAAACTGGCCAGGCTGCGCACGTTCAGCTCGCTCATCTTGCGATAGCGATCCTCCATCTGCTCGACCGCCCATTTCAGCGCCCGCACCGCCTTTGATGGCTCGGTCACCACCGGTGCCAGCAGATGCGGAATGCCGTCATACATCTTCAGCTCGAGCATCTTGGGATCGATCATGATCAACCGGCACTGCGCCGGCGTCATCCGGAACAGCAGAGACAGGATCATGGCGTTCAGGCCCACCGATTTGCCCGAACCGGTGGTGCCGGCGATCAGCAAATGCGGCATCGGCGCCAGATCGGCGACCACCGGATCGCCGGCGATATCCTTGCCCAGCACCAGCGGCAGCCCCATGCCGCGACCGTCGAACGCCGCAGTGCCGAGCAGTTCCGAAAGCGAGACGATCTCACGCGTCTGGTTCGGCAATTCGATGCCGATCACGTTGCGGCCCGGCACCACGGCGACCCGCGCCGACAGGGCAGACATCGACCGCGCGATGTCGTCGGCCAGGCCGATCACCCGGCTGGCCTTGATGCCCGGCGCCGGTTCCAGTTCATACATGGTCACCACCGGGCCGGGGCGCACTTCGCCGATGCGGCCGCGCACCCCGAAATCCTCCAGCACGCCTTCCAGCAGCCGGGCATTCTGTTCCAGCGATGCGGCGTCGATGCGGGCGCGCGGTGCGGATGGCGGCGCGCTGAGCAGATCAAGGCCGGGCAGCACGGCGGCATCGCCCAGATCGAGCGAAGCCTGGGTGTCGCGGCGCACCCGGCGGCCGGCGGCAGGGGAGGGGGCACGTTCCACCACCACCGGGCCGGCTTCCGGCGCCAGTGGCATCGGCACGTCCTGCGCCGGGCGCGGCCGGCGTGGTGCGGCGGGGATCGGCAGGGCCTGCGTCTCTGGTTCGGCCGGTTGCCACAGGCCCTTGATGGTTGCGATCGCGTCCGACACGCTGTCACGGCCGATCGCGGTGCCGATGGCGAGCAACACCAGCCCGGCCGGCGCCAGCAGTATCGCCAGCACGGCGCCGGCGGGCACATCAGCCAGTTCGGGAATGGCTTGCAGCGTGTTGGCCAGCGCCACCAACGCCAGGCCCATCAAGCCGCCCGCACCGGCCGGCGCGCCGAAATCAGGCAGATCAAAGCCGCCGGCCGCCGCCGCCATCGCCGCCACGCCGGCCAGGGTGGCGCCAGCCATGCGCAGCACCGGCACGGCAAAATTGAAGGCGATGCGCCACCCGGCCAGCACCAGCGCCGGCACCAGCAGCAACGCCGGCCAACCAGCGAGGTGCAGCAACACATCAGCGACATGCGCGCCGGGCACCCCGAGCGTGTTGCCGGGCAGCAGCGCGGTGGCGGTGTTGAACGACGGATCACGCGGCGAATAGCTGAGCAGCGCCGCAGCCAGCGCCACCGCCAGACCGCCGAGCGCCAGACCAGCCATGATCCGGACAAGCTGCCTGATCAGCAAGACGGCGCCAACCCGCGCGCGCAACAGCCAGCCGGGCGCAGCCCCGCCAGAGCGGCCGGCAGTGGCAATGTTTGCCCGTGTGGCCATCGCAATTGCGCCTTGGTTTGAGGGAATCACCCAAAGAACAGAACAGATCATGAATCAAGCCGCCCCGCCGGTCAAGCATGGGCAGCGGTGGTTTGCTTATGACATCATGTCCCGCTTGGGGGAATCGTGCGGCTGGTCTAATGCTGCGTCATGCAGACTTGGCACGCAGATGTCATCATCATTGGTGGCGGATTGGTTGGATCGACACTGGCGCTGGCGCTGGCCCGCCACGATGTGACCAGCATCGTTGTCGATACCCAGGATCTCGATACGACCACCACCGCGGCCTTCGATGGCCGGGCGAGCGCCGTCGCCAGCGCATCGGGCCGGATGCTGCGTGCGCTGGGGCTGGGCGATATCATCGACACGCATGGTTGCCCGATCGGCGAAATCCGCGTCACCGATGCCGCCCACCCGCAGTTCCTGCATTTCGATGCGGGTGAAGGCAATGATCCCCTCGGCACGATGGTGGAGAACCGCCACCTGCGCACCGGCCTGCTTGCCGCCGTTCGCAATTGCCCGGAAGTGACGTTGCTGGCCCCGGTGACGGTCGCCAGCCTGGTGCGCGACGATCACGCCGCGACCTTGACTCTGGCCGATGGCCGCAGCTTCCGCGCCGCACTGGCCGTGGCCTGCGACGGTCGCCGGTCCCCCACCCGCGAAGCCGCTGGCATCCCGATCGCGCAATTTCATTATCCGCACGCCGCGCTGATCACCATGGTCAGCCACAGCGTGCCGCACGGCAATGTCGCGTGTGAGCTGTTCTACCCGCAAGGCCCGCTGGCGCTGCTGCCGATGCTGGACAGCGAAGACGCCGGTAACGGGGCACGCCCGCGCACCGCGATCGTATGGACGGTGGACGGCAAGCACATGGCCGCCGCCAAGAAACTCGGTCCCAAACAGCTCGCCGCCGAAATCGCCGCGCGCTGCGATGGTACGCTGGGCGAGATCGAGGTGATCGCGCCGCAGACGGTGTGGCCGCTGGGCTATCACCACGCCGCCCGTTACACCGACAACCGCCTGCTGCTGCTCGGCGACAGCGCCCATGGTATCCATCCCATTGCCGGCCAGGGCCTCAACATGGGGTTCCGCGATGTCGCGGCCGCCGCCGAAGTGCTCACCAATGCCGCGCGCAATGGCCTCGATCTCGGCAGCCCGGATGTGCTGGCGCAGGTTTCGGCGTGGCGCCGGTTCGACAACAGCCTGGTCTGTGCCGTCACCGATGGCCTCAACCGCCTGTTCGCTCTGCCTGGCCGCGTCCCCAGCCGGGTGCGCCGCATCGGGCTTTCGGCGGTCGAACGCCTGCCGCCGCTGAAGAATTTCTTCATGAACCAGGCCCGCGGCGAAACCGGCAAGCTGCCGGCGCTGCTGAAGGGCGAACTGGTTTGATGCCAGCGCTTGTGGCATGATTACGCCCATGGCGACCGTGCTGAAAACCATCGAACTCCCCGCCGAGACCGTGGCGGACATCGACACGCTAGTATCTGCCGGCCATGCATCGAGCCGGGCGGCACTTGTTGCGGGGCTTGTTGCGCGGCAGGCGGAGAGGCAGCGGGCATTCGACGCCGCAATTGAAGAAGGACTGGCCAGCGGCAGCAGTGGTGTGACGCTGGAGGAGATACTGGCCGAAGCGCGCCGCCGGCATGGCCGTTCTTGATCTTGGTCGGGCGGCAAGGCAAGACCTCGACGCGCTGATCGATGCCGGTTCGGAACGCTTTGGGTTTGACGCCGCGGAAGCCTATGTACTGCGGCTGACGGCTGCGCTGAAGCGTCTGGAAGCCTATCCCGAATCGGCACCAATGGTTCCCGACCGAACCGATGGCCTCCGCAAGCTGACTGTGGGCAGCCATGTGGCGCTGTACCGGGTTGAAGGCGATGTCGTGCGGGTGATCCGCATCCTGCATCAGCGCATGGACCCGGCCCGGCATCTGTGACCGCCTGACAATATCCAGCGTTGCCGGCCGACGCGGGCCGCCCCACTGTCGCCGCCATGATCGATCGTGATGCTCTCCTCGAAAAATATCGCGCCGAACGGGACAAGCGCCTGCGCCCCGAAGGCAACGCCCAATATGTGCGGCTGGCGACGCATTTCCCGCAGATGCTGGGCGATCCCTACACCCCGCGGGTGGAGCGTGAACCCGTTACCGATCATGTGCGCTTTGCCATGGTCGGCGGCGGCTTTGCCGGCCTGTGCACCGGTGCGCGGCTGGCGCAGGCCGGGATCACCGATTTCCGCATCATTGAGGCCGGCGGCGATGTCGGCGGCACCTGGTACTGGAACCGCTATCCGGGCGCGCAGTGCGACACGGCATCGATCATCTACATGCCGCTGCTCGAGGAAACCGGGCATATCCCGACCGAGAAATACGCCCACGCCCCGGAAATCCAGGGCCAGGCCAAGGCCATCGCCCGCACCTTCAACCTGTATGAAAAAGCGCTGTTCCACACCGAAGTCAGCCGTTGCACCTGGGATGAGGACGCCTTTGTCTGGGTGATCGAAACCGACCGCGGCGATCGCTTCACTGCCGATTTCGTCGGCATCGGCACCGGGCCGCTGAACGTGCCCAAGCTGCCCGGCATCGCCGGCATCGACACCTTCAAGGGCCACCAGTTCCACACCAGCCGCTGGGATTATGGCTATACTGGCGGCTCGGCCGACGGTGCGCCGATGGACCGGCTGGCGAACAAGCGCGTCGCCATCATCGGCACCGGCGCCACCGCCGTGCAGTGCGTGCCGCATCTGGCCCGCGATGCGCAGGCGCTGTTCGTGGTGCAGCGCACGCCGTCATCGGTGGATGTGCGCGCCAACGAACCCATCGATCCCGATTGGTTCAAATCCATCGCCACGCCGGGCTGGCAAACGCGCTGGCTGGAAAACTTCGCCGGCAATGTCGGCATGGGCGGCGCCGCCGAAGATTGGGTGCAGGATGGCTGGACCGATCTGTCCAAACGCATCCGTTCGCGCATCATGGCGCTGCCGCCTTCCGACTGGACGCCGGACAAGATGGCCGCCGCCTGGGAAATGGCCGATCACGAGAAAATGAGCGAAATCCGCAATCGCGCGGTGGACGTGGTCGAGGATCGCGCCACGGCGGAAAAATTGCAGGCCTGGTACCGTCAGCTCTGCAAGCGGCCGTGCTTCCACGATGCCTATCTGCAGGCGTTCAACCGGCCCGGCGTCACCTTGGTCGATACCGACGGCCAGGGCGTCGAACGCATCGACGAGACCGGCCTGTGGGTGAACGGGCAGCATTACGCGGTCGATTGCATCATCCACAGCACTGGCTTTGAAGTCGGCACCCCCACCGAAGAGCGCGCCGGCTTCGATCCGGTGGGCCGCGGCGGCCAGAAACTGTCGGAGGCCTGGGCCGATGGCATGTGCACCCTACACGGCCTGAACAGCGCCGGCTTCCCCAATCTGTTCCTGGTGCAGTTCGCCCAGGCCGCCAATTTCATCGTAAATGTACCGCACAACTGGATGGAAACCGGCACCACCATCGCCGCCATCGTGCGCCACATGACCGATCACGGCCTGAAAACGACGGAACCCGATCCCAAGGCGCAGGAGGATTGGGTCAATCTGCTGCTGTCCGGCCCCGGCATGATGATCAACAATCCGGATTGCACGCCCGGCTATTACAACAACGAAGGCCAGCCGATGGACCCGCGCGCCAAATATGCGGTCGGCTATCCGGCCGGGCCGAACGCCTTTTTCCGCTACATGGATGGCTGGCGCAGCAATGGCGCGTTCAAGGGGTTGCTGTTCGCTTAGCCCGTGTTCGGCAGAAACTCGCGGGCTTCGTCCACCAGCAGGATCGGCACGCCTTCGCGGATCGGATAGGCCAGCCCGGCGGTGTCGTTGACCAATTCCTGCGCCGCCGCGTCGTAACGCAGCGGCTGGCGCGTCAGCGGGCACACCAATATGCCGAGCAGGCGGGGATCGAGTGCAGCGCCTGACATGATTATTGCAGCCGCGCCGGGCCAGCGCCAAAGCCTGGTCCTGGCCCGGTGGCAAAGCTCATCAACGCCGCCAGCGTCTGTGCCCGTTCCGGCAAGGTCACGGTTTCCAGCAGCGCCTGCTTTTCCGCCGGCTCGAATGGCAACACGCTGGCCAGCGTCGTCACCAGCGCTTCATCGTCGGCGGACTGCACCGCCTCCCAATCCGCCGCCAGCCCGCGCGCATCCAGATAGGGGCGCAGCGCATCCTCGACGGCGGAGCGCGTCGCGGCATCAAGCGCGTCCGGCTCGTCGCGATCATCGGCAAAGCTGTGATAATCGGTCATTACCTGGCGATACAGCGTGTCGCGCTCCAGCTCGGCCCCGACGCGGAATCGGCTGGTGCCGACCAGCGCAATCAGGATGCGGCCATCGTCGGTTTCGCGATAATCGCTGATTCGGCCCAGGCAGCCGACCTGATAAAGCGGCGGCGGTTCATTGTCGGATGCGCGCGGCTGGATGATGCCGATCACCCGGTTGGCAGCGCCGGTGGCGGCCATGGCATCCTTCACCATCGCCAGATAGCGCGGCTCGAAGATGTTCAGCGGCAGCACGCCGCGCGGAAACAGCACGGCGCCAGTCAACGGGAACACCGGCACCGCGGCCGGCAACGGATCGAGGGCTTCGGTGGCGCTCATGCGAACCAGATGGCGCGTAGCGCAGCGCGGGTCTTGACGCTCCACGGATCGGCCAGGCCGGCCGCTTCGAACATGGTCAGCAATTTGGCGCGCGCCGCGCCCTCGTTCCAGCCGCGATCGGCCTTGATGATGGCCAGCAGGTGCTCAGCCGCCGCATCGCGGTCGCCGCGCGCCGCCAGCGCGCTGGCCAGATCGAAACGGGCTTCGTGATTGTCGGGCGCGCTCTCCACCTGCGCCACCAGGCCGGCGAGCTCATCCGGCTCCGGCGCAGCGGCGGCCAGGGCCACGGCCGCCCGCGCCCGCGCCACGATTTCGTCCTTCACGTCCGCCGGCACGGCGGCCAGCGCGGCGGCGGCGGCATCCGCCTGGCCGGCGGCCAGCAGGGCAAGCGCCAGCCGGCCAGCCAGATCATGGCGGTCGGGCAGTTCCTGCACCAACGCGCTCAACATCGCGATGGCTTCGTCATGGGCGCCGGCAGCGGTGGCGTCTTCCGCGGCAGCAACCAACTGGGCGATCTGCTCTTCCAGCGCCGTTTCATCGGCATCGGCGGGCACGCCGGCGAGCAGGCGATCGACGAACTGGGCCAGTTCACGTTCGGGTAGCGCGCCCTGAAAACCATCGACTGGCCGGCCATCCAGAAAGGCATAGACGGTGGGGATGGACTGGATGCGGAACTGCGCGGCCAGCGCCTGATTCTTGTCGACATCGATCTTGACCAGCTTGACCTTGGGCGCCCGTGTCGCAACCAGCCGCTCCAGCGCTGGCCCCAGCGTCTTGCAGGGCCCGCACCATTCTGCCCAGAAATCCACCAGCACCAGCGCGGTTTTCGACGCGTCGATCACGTCGCGGCGGAATGCTTCGATACTGGCCTTTTCGGCGGCCGGGTTGGGAAGAGTGGCCAAGATCGCTGCTCCGGTGATTTCGCTTCGAGTGCCATATGGGGGGCAGGCAGGTGGTTTGCCAAGACGGCGGTTGCGCACAGGCCGGTTAAAGCCGGTTCGCAAAAAAGAGTCTTGCACCCCCCAGCCTCCCGCGCTAGACGCCCGCCTCTCATCGACGAGATGAGCGGGCGTAGCTCAGGGGTAGAGCGCAACCTTGCCAAGGTTGAAGTCGAGGGTTCGAATCCCTTCGCCCGCTCCAGTCGTTGTCCATAAAATCAATGGGTTGTGAGGCCGCCGCAAGGCGGCCTCATCCGTTTGTGTAGGTGCTGTGTAGGTTTTTGCTGGGCGGGCCTACGCAATGATTCTGCTTGCTGGGTCAGGCGGTCTTCTTCTGCTCTACAATCGTGCCGTTACTCTGCGCGCCCATAAACATGGCCCATGACTCGAGAACGTCGATCACGCCCCACGCTTCGCGATCGTTAGGATCGTCGAGGGCTGCTCCATACCAAGCGGTCAGCGCAGCCTTGAGAAGATCGAGCGCGTCCTGCTTTTCGGCTACGCCGAGGCAGCTGAGCAACTGCCAGCGATGGCACAGGTCGGGGTGAATCTGGTCGAGTTCGTCAGCGCTGATGCGAAGATGATCCCTGTGGCGAATTCGGTTGGTCGTGAAGGGTGCGGGAAAGCTCGGTCCCATCGAGCCGGCGTCAGTAGCCTTGATCTCTCCAGTGCGGATCGCATCGATGATTTCGATTTCGGGCACGCACCTGATTTCCGCTGCTTCTTTCACCGTGTAGATTCGCATCCTCGCCTCCTTGCTGTGATGGCGGAGCCTTGGTAGCCGTGGCGCTCATCGGGAGTCTGTTGCCGCCGTGGACAAGTTCGCCAACATCGTTCTGCTCGACGTGCTTGAGGAGAAGGGCGATGCGGAGGCCGCTTGGGAGGCCGTCAAACTCTGCACCCACGAGGGCCTGCCGCTACCGGCTTGGGTGAGTCGCTACCTCGGGGAAACAGCAGCGGGCCTCCTTGAACACTTCGCTAATCGTGACGTGCGCAACCCGATGGACTTGCCGAAGGTTCTCGGCTTCGACCGTGTGAAGAAAGAGAAGTGGGATTGGACGGGCACCCACTTAGACCCGCATGAGGCCGCTCATGCGATCGATGAGATTATCCGGTCAGGCGAGGTTAAGTCCGTCGCAAGCGCAGCGAAGCAATACAGCGAGACGGTGCTAAAGGGTCGTTTTGCACCGGAGACAGTCCGCAGCTGGTACTACAGCGTGCGTCGGGAACGCCCGCGCTAGAAATGAGTGCAGTGCCTGTGAAACGACTTGGCGACACTTGCGCTTCGCGATTCACTAAATGGGACGGAGCCGGCAGGCAAAAAATTCGTCTTTTGCGGCTCTAATGGCCTTGGGGGCGAGCTGGGCACAGGAGCTTTCAGAGCGTCCATACGCCGCCAAAGCGAGTAGGTTTCTGCATTTTGTTTTTCCAACGCCCCTTGCCGCATTTGCAGCCAAGTGAGAATGAAAATCCACATTGGCAGTGGGAGTATAAGGTATGGCGTTCGTCGTCGAAAATCTGCGGCTCAGGGAACTTGCCATCGTTGCGGAACAGAATAAGCCCGCTTTCGAATATTTCGTCCAATTCCTGGTTAAGCAGGGCTACCAGTCTCTGCACGCGTTTGTATCGGATCAGGATTCCGCGAAGGCGGGGGCAGTCATCTTGCGCTTTTTAAGGGCGCCACTGCCGATGGGTGTGCAACTCTATGACGGAATTGCTCGCCCTTACGCGCAGGACAAAGCCAAGTGGCTGTTGTTGGGTTGGATATTTCGCGACGCACCCGAACAGCGATTGCGCCCGATGATCTCATCCATGCCGGGAAATTCTTCCTTGGAAAAGCAAGCTGTCTTGCTAAACGAGGTTCGAGCGTCAGTCGGGAAGATTTTCCCCGAACCATCGCGTTGGGAATGGACCGCCGTTTCCGAGGTCATAATCGATCGACTGGAAGGCAGCCGTCGCGCCATCAAGGGCACTCTGTTCGAGGCTATTGTGCGCCGAAGCCTAAGCGCAATTTTCGATGATGGCGGCGTGAACCTAACAATCGGCAACGCGGAGATAAAACTCGGTGGAGAAACATACGACGTCAGTGTTGTCGGGAAAAAAGGACGCATCCTCATTCCAGTAAAAACGCGAGAAACAATGGGCGGTGGGCACGCTCTTTTGTTCACCCGTGACATTCACAAATCAATTGCAGTAGCACATGAAGCAGGATTTGACTGCTTGCCAGTGATTATTGCCGAGAGTTGGGCTGGAGATCTGACAGCGCTTGCCTGTAAGGATTATGTCTATATCAACAAGAACCCTAATCAGGTTCTTGAAGTTGAGCCTTTATTGGTTGAAGAGTTAAAGCAGCGACTGCCCGCATTCCAAGAAATCATGTGATCAGTCGTCGTTGAGCAATCTCGCAATAATCATGGTTCAATTCGATTCCTACGAAGCGACGATTATTGTTCAGTGCAACGAGACCGGTCGTTCCTGATCCGAAGAAGGGATCGAGAACGATCCCGCCGCGCGGACTTCCAGCCAGAATACAAGGCTCCACTAGCTTTTCAGGGAAAACAGCAAAGTGAGCTTCTCGAAATTTGCCGAGAGCCACACTCCAAACTGTGCGCTTGTTTCGACCTAGTGGATGAAAGGCTTGGTCCCATCGAGCGTCATGCAAATTGGTGTTGCCGTTGTTCTTCCCTGTCTCTGGAGTGCCCCCACGCTTGCCTAAGTGCTTGCGTCCTCCCTTCATTTTGCTGTTTTCGGTAAATGTCACATGAGGTTCGCGTATGGCATCGGCATCATAGTAATAATCTTTGCCCTTGCTAAACATGAACAGATACTCATGATCGTGCGTGGGCCGGATCTTAACCGAATGAGGCATTGCGTTCGGTTTATGCCAAATAATGTCAGAACGAAGTGTCCAACCATCTGCAATGAGAGCCAGAGCGACCCGCCAAGGCATACCCAACAGCGCTCCATCTCGGTATTTGTCACCTAGATTGAGCCATAGGGTGCCGTCTTCTCTGAGGACGCGCCGAACCTCGCGGAAAATAGTAATTAAACGCTCCACGTATAGTTCGGGCGTTTCTTCAGAACCTATCTGTTCTTCTACATTGTAGTCGCGTTGCCCGAAGTAAGGAGGGCTAGTGACGGCCATGTTGACTGTGCCCGAAGGCATAGCAGCAAGAGCGTGCTCTGCGTTTGCGTGGATAATAAAGTTTGCAGTTTTCCAATCTGCTTCTGACAGCGATTTAACACTATGGATAGGTGTCGATTGGCTTGCCGCTAGGAACAGATTGGCAGCAGGCTCGGTGGCGGTTCGCATTGGCAATCGGTCTCACTCGGCAGCGGGAGCCATATCGCCGAGAATGGGGACCCGGTTCAACCAAAGATTAAAACCAAGCGGGCATCATTACCGGCTACGCACCCTATCACACGGCCACGATCATAAGCGCCTCTCTCCTTCATCGATAGCACCATAATCAGCCGCTACGTTCTCTGTCCGGCTCTCTGCGTCAGAACCAGCCCGTCAATTGCTCCTCGCCCGTCAGCCCGCTCGACTGCTCCGAACGGAACCACGCAAGGGCGACGGCGATCGCCATGTCCGCATGGTGCCCAGCGCCGCCCGCTTCGAGCACCTGATTGCCGGCAGCCGTGAACTTCACCGAGAACGATTCCAGTTCTGCCATCAGGTCGTTCCGCAGCGGCAGGTCGGCTGCGATCGCGAGTTGCTGTGTTTCGAAGGCCCCGGCGAGCGACGTGATCAGCAGGTTCTTCGCGACGTTGGTGAACCGGCCCACCCGCGTGATGCTGCTGCCACCCACAATCTGCACCGGCATATGGGCGATCTCGAACTCGTTCAGCACGTCCACGAAGGCCCGTCCGACGCCCGTTGCATCAACGGTCAGCGTCCAACGATCAGCAATGGGTGAGCGCTGCGTCAGCGCTGCGACGTGCCGGGCGATCGCGACATAGCGGGTGTCTGTAATCCTGTCCGCATACACGACCGAGCGCTGACGTTTCTCTAGGCGCTGCTGCCAGCCATCCCAAACAGGGTACTGGCGATCTTCGATAATGGCGATCGCTGTCGGGTCAGACTGGCCGAGATCGAGGCCAATATGAAAACGGTGATGGCCGGTGACGCGCCGGACAGCAGGATCGTTGCCGGTGGGCAGAATCACCGATTCGCCACGGTGGAGATAGGTCATAGGACGAGCGCCTTGCTGTCTTGGGAGATCGCGGCCTCAAGGGACAGCGGATCGAAGAACGGAGTGCCGGAGCCGAGGAACTCGCACAGGTGCTCTTGGCGGAACTTGACCAGGGGCATGAAGCGGCGATCAAACTCGACCTTGGCGGCCAATCGCGGAATATCGACGGAGCGGGCGAAGATGCGATGAACGCGGCCTGCCTGCCATAGATCGAAGAAGAAGCCCTGCCGCCCTGCTGGCGTGGAGATCATCACCACCCGCCCGCCTTCCTTTCGCATGGGCAGGATGGCCGTGATTACATCGTCCGGCACGAAGGCGGCTTCCTCCACCACGATCAGATCGACGGTGAAGCCCCGGATCGTGTCGGACGAGGCCGGGGCGCACAGCACGCGGCCACCGTTCGCGAGTTCCAATTCTGTCAGCGTCGATCGGACGACGCGCGGGGCGCTTGGGTCTGCGTTCTTGAAGTCGATGATCTTGCGCAGCAGTTCCTTGCTCTGGCGTTCTGACGGCGCAACGATCAGCACCATGCGGCCCAGCGTCATGGCGCCCCAAGCGAGGCAGGCCGTTGATGTGGATTTGCCGACCTGCCGCGAGCACAGCACCAGCGAAAACTCGCTCGTCGATCGCAAGAAGTCCCGTTGCCAATCGTCCGGCTGGCCGATGACGCGCTCGAAGCGGGCTGCCGGATCAAGTGCAACGTGCAAGCCGTCAAGGAAGTCGAGAAGCGTGCTATCCAGCATGATCGAGCCGCAAGAAGCGCGCCCGCTCGATGAACTCCTGCTTCGCTGCCGGATGCTGTTCAAACACACCGAGCAACACGTCGCGAAGTTGGAGCCATTGCGGGCTGTCGTTGAGGTTGACGTTCACCGTCAGTTCCGACTTGAGGCCGCCATAGACCTTGGCGAGATCGAGCAGGGTTGTCCGTAGTTCACGCAGCGACACGAGCGCCAACGGATCATCGCCGCGCACTTTCGCCTTGTTCAAGATCAGTTCTAACTCGCGGACGATCCGGGCAAGGCCGCCTTTTATCTCGACGGCTTCGCCGTTCAGTTCATCGGCCACCGCGAGGGCTTGATCGCGCTTGATTTCGACGGCGATATCTCGGCGCTGTTCCTCTGATATGTGCGCTTTCGAATGACGGTGAACGGCGTCGCTCGACAGGCCATACTTGCGGGCTACCGCTCGCATGGACATGCCGGCCACGAGATCGCGATCGATGCTTGCCACGCGCGGATGGGTGCAGGCGGTGCAACGGCGGCCCTGTGCTGGCGGCTTAGGCATAATAAGCCAAGTCCAGCACGGACGGCGCAAGCGGTGGGACGCTGACGCGCTGCCGGGCGCAGCGCAGTTGCAGCGCGCGGATAGCTGTTGACAGCAGGCGATCGATCTCCTCCTGGCTGACCTGATCGAACAGAGATTGGCGCTCCTGCCGTGTCAGCGCCATCTTGTCGGCAGCACATCGGAAGCTGTCATGTAGGCCCGATGGCTCGCGCCCTGTCATGGCCTCGTAAAGCAGGATCGCCAGCGGCAGGGCTTCCAGCTTGATCGCCGGGTCAGTCAGAATGTCCATGGCATCGCCTGCGCCGGTCAGCACAAGGCCGCTGGGCCGAACAGTGACGCGATAGCCGCGCGCTTCAAAGGCGACGGTAAGGCAGGCCGCTTCGATCATGACTCGCGCTCCAACAGCGCATCGGCATCGCCTTTGGCGACGATTTCTGCATGACGGCGGCGCATCTCGGGCGGGAGATCGTCGATCGTTTTGAAGACGACGAGCCGGGCGCTGCGTTCCGCCGCATATGCCTTGAGTCGGACAGGGCCGACACGATCGACGAGGGCACGGTTGGCGAAAAGCGTGCCGCTGATCTCGTCATGCAGGAACTTGACCGGCGACGTGGTGAACTGCTGCGCTGCACCGTCGCCCGCGATAACGAGGGGCTTGCCGGCTCTTGCGGCGGCTTCCTTCGCTGCGCGGTAGCGTTGCGGGTCGCGGGCATCTTCGCGGCTGATGACGTGGCCACTCGGGGCAGGCTCTTTCGTGCCGCCAGCCATGAAGGCGCGGTGCTTGGCAAGATTTTCGTCTGATCGGGCCATCCATGCGTCGGCCTCATCCAAAACATCCTGCCATGGCTTGCGTTTCTTCTCGGTCAGCAGCTCATCGCGGTTCTTTTTGAGGCCCGCCGTTGTGTCTTCGAACTTGGCGGTCAACTCGCGGGTGGTGCGATCGACGGCCTCGCGGACGGCGGCTTCGATCATGGCGGATAGTTGTTGTTCGGTCGGCATAGTTCCTCCTTGCGCATGGCAGGAGGACGGGTGCCGATTAGTATCGACGCAGGCCCTACCTGCTCGTGGTAGGCCCATCATCGGGCAGGTCTTGCACCTGTGCGACCGGGGTATGCAGGTAACGCTGCCGTGGATTCAGGTAGTGCGAAGCCGGTATCGATCGTCGGGGCAGCGCACGGAACGGATGCCGAAGCGGATTGGGAGATCGCTAGTCAGCGCAGTGTTTGCACTGCTCAGCGTCCAGCCGAACTCCTGTGCCATTTCCGCAAGCGACACGCCGTCTGGCCGCTCCAACATCTCAAGGGCGCGGGCGAGTTTGCTGCCGGGTCGAGGCCGGCGCTTTGGCGGGGAAGGCATCGATATGGGCGGTTTGCCTTCGAGTGCCCGCATCGCGTGATGGCGCACTTGGGACTCGTCCAAGCCAGCCAGGTCGCACCAGAAATGCCGCGCACGGCTCCATGCGCTGCCGGTATCTGTCAGGAAGGAGACCGCTTCCGCCTGTTCGCAAAGGGCTGGCGTGTTGCGGATTCGGACGCCGATATTGGCGTCTGACAGGGCTTGGATGATGACGGCTTGCGCCAGCGACTCACACCGCAGGGACATGGTGACGGACAGGGCCTAGCAGCCGGGAGGCGGTCGAAAGCTGGGATTGCGCGGGAACAGTGCGCCAATGCACGGCAATCGATTTGCCGCGCCGTTCGACCCGCAACACAGGCAGGTTATGGGCGATCAAGCAGGTGAAGGCTTCGCGCCAAAACATAGCAATCCTAGAGTGATAACGGGGCGGCACGAAGCCGCCCCGGCTGGAGCAAGGGGCCAGCAGACGCAACATAATCGCTGCTCGGCGGTCGTTGGTCGGGAGTTTCAGGTATCAGTATTGGCGTTGGGCCACGATTTCCTGTGTCGTGACGAGGCCATTGGCAGTGAGAAAATCTTTCAAGGACTGATACCGCTCTCGGTATGGGGCGTGCCTGACCCCTTGTGGTCTAAAGGTGAAAGCCATCTCGGGAACCGCATTGTTGTCGCGAAAGCGCCACATCATTGGACTGACCAACCCAATCAGTTCGCCGGCTGTCGCAAGATTGTGATCTTGGCCGCGCGTGTGCGCGTTGATCGCAAATCGCAGTGAACCAAGGGCGATGTCCACGATGCTTGGAAAGTGGGATTGCCCGATGGCTGAATAGTGGAAGCCGACAATGCGGCTCAATCTCTGCCGTGGTGTGAACGGAAGGCCAGTTATGCCGACGGTGAACTTGTCCCGAAGATGCGCCTCGATCCGATTGCCGGCATCGTTGAAGCGATCGATCAGCACCATGCCGTAGTCATCTAGCGACCCAGTGAGAATGCGGTGAAAATGCAAGCAAACGGTGTTGATGCCACTGCGCCGCGCCTCGTCTGGGTCATTGGCGACGTCATGCAAAATCAGGTAGATAAGTAGCTGTGCCCCGTGGGCGTGAGCAGTCTGGAGGACTTCCCGCTTCAGGTCGATGAATTGCTGGTGCGAGAATGTTTCAGGGCCAGGGTTGAACTTCAGGCGATAATCTTCGGGAACGCGGTGCTGGGCGCGGATGGCATCAATCGCTCGGCTGAGCGCCCCAGCTTGGGCTGCATCGATCATCAGCCCGCCGTAGAGCAGGAAGTCGCCCGCCCTCTCCTCCATGTTGGTCTCGTCACAGTAGAGAAGGCGCATCGCAAATCTCACGCAGCAACATAGCTAGCGCGAGCATAACAGACTGACAGCCAAAGGCATCTGCGTTGCGCTTCCGGCGATCAGTGACGACGTAGGGGCCGAGTTCGCATTGCCCGTCTCTGCCCGGTCTCTGTGTCAGCTACACGTGGGCAACGTGTACCAATGGCCACCGTCTTCGATCTTGTGGCGATCGATGTTGCCATGCCGGACAATGTGTCCTTGTTCATGGAGGCAGCACAGCACGTCTGCCGCCACGATCCGATAGGCGCGTGGCCCCTTCTGTGGTCGCGTCGGGGAGCCTAGCTCTGCCGCTACGATCGTCACGTCTAGCGTGGTGTGCTTGCCGAACATTTTCATGACCATCGGCGCTAAGGGGTGAGTGAACTGTCCCATGCCGCAATTTCAGTCAGCTTGGGGCAGCTTGAAAGCGGCGAGACAGGCAAAACTGCGGAGACAACCTATCTAAGGTTGAAGCCGGCGCTCGCTACCAGCTTCAAATCCAAGCAGTTTCGCGTGTGTCGAGCCGCGCTGCGCAGGCAATGCGTAGGCAGCAACGGCTGCTTGCCCCGAAAATCGGCCTTATGCGTCCGGCAAAAGCTCGACCAGCGCAACCCCTTCCAGTCGATCGACGAGGGAGCCGACAGTCAGCAGGAAGTCATCGCGCGATCGAAGCCGGCCCCGTTCCCATGCGTGGCCATCGGTGCCGCCCTCGTGCTTGATGCCTTGCGGTAGGTCTAACTCGCCGTTGAGTATGGCCACCGCCCTTCGGGCCAGTTTGGAACGGCCATCGGTGAAGGCGGCACCGTCCCACCAGACGTGGAACGCCTTGCCGCGCATCGGAGTGACGAGCGCCATCATCGGGCAGCCGCCACGATCGCGCCCAAGATCACTAGCCAGCCGAGGCATTCCGCATAGAGGCGCGCATATCGCCACGAGCGACGGGCAGCGCCGCCCAGCGCTGGGCGATCATGGGCATGGAGGACGCTGCGCAGGGGTTTCGGCGTCTCGCCTTTCTCTGCCCCTAAAAGGCGGATCACGTTGGACATGGGGCTTGGCTCCCGCATTGGGGTGATCGATGTTGATCGCTGTAGATTGACGTAATGCCTGCCACCGGCGCTGCTCAACCGGCGCCATTCATGCGCCACCGTCTTATTTTTGAGACACTTGATGCAGCTATGAGACGTTCACTGTCTCAAAGTTGAGACACCGGTAAGCAGGTAGCGCGCCGTCGCTGCCGGCTGGCGCGGGCAGCGGGAGGGGAGTGTGGTTCGATCAATGGGGCTGCTGTGACGGTTTCCCTGCCTAATCCAACCGTCACACAACCCTCGCACCGCTTTTTGTTTGAATTACCAATGAGTTGTGACGGTTGTGATGGTTGTGACGCTATATATGTGATCACAGCAAATCGCATCGGGCGTGGGCAACGCAATTCGGCTTGCTAGCGGCGAACAAAGCAAACCGTCACATCGTCACAACCGTCACAGAAATCGCCTAACCGATTGCGTTATATAAGAAAAAGCACTGCGACGGTTTCGAGATGCAGCCATCAACCGTCACAGCCCTGACCAACCGTCACATCGGAACACCATCATCAGGCGGTGGGAAATCCCAATCGGCCTGTTCGTCCCAAGCCTCATAGGGATCGAACCACTGTCGTACCGATGACAGCGGAGGCAGCAGATAGCTCATGGTTCTTTTGAACTTCGGCTTAGCGGTCTCCATGTCCAACCCGTCGAAAGCCCAGCCATTCTTGTTCCTACGGACACCCGGTATCGACATAAGAAAGCGGCCCGCCTTCGCGCTTGTCAGTGTTCGGCCAAAAGGTTCCTTGTCGATCAGCTTGCGAAGTTCGTCGAACAGCAATTCGTTTGGCACATTCCGGTCAGGACGGATGCCGGGCAATTCACCGAACATCAGCAGGCGACGGAACAGCGATCGCGTTGGGTCTTCCGAAAGCTGGATCTGACCCCGCAACGCCTCGGTCTTTGGCACGTTGGAACGCGGATGCCAGTGGCCAAGATCAAGGCTCAGAAGCTCCTTGAGCATCGCCGCAAGGCCGCTGCCGCTGATCTGCCTCGTCAGAGCATCGAAGTAGTCATGATCGCCCCGTCGCGCTGACGACACGTCAAACATCGCGAAGCGGCGTTCATCGGAGGATGCGGGGATAACCCAGTCTTCATTCGACGCCATCATGATGTGCAGGCGATTGGGGGTCACAACCGCATCACGGCCCTTTCCTTCGATCACCAACGTGTCTTCCGTGGTCATGCGCTTCAACTGACCCTCACCCTCCTTGTCGCCTGCCCAGAGAGCCTCGTCCGCGAACAGAAATACACAGTCGCGCATGTGAGCGTTGAAGCGTCCGGTCATGAGCGAGGAGGACGACAGGTGGATGCCATGCTGCCCTGCGATTTTCCCAAGGGCTCTCCCCAGCACGCCTTTGCCGACACCCTTCTCCCCGCGAAACACGAGGGCCACTTCGGCGGGCTTGTCCGGGTTTTGCAGCATCCATGCGATCCAGCGCACGATGTAGTCACCGTGCTCCGCGTTGCCGTCGGCAAGAACTTCGTTGATGTGTGCCTTTATCAGAGACCAGTCACCTGGCTCAGCCGCAACGGCCCACCCTTTCCACAGGTTCAAATAGCCCTCGTGTTGACGCCCTGAGGGGTCAAAGACGAAGCCGTTGGGGTATTCACGCCGCGCATCTGACTGGAGCCAGATAGCCGCCTCCTTCCTCTTGCGTTCAAGCAGCATGAAGTCAGACTCGGACATCAAGTCCCACGTTTCTCGATTGTAGTGCGGGTCGCGCTTCGTGGTGCCGATGCGGACGCGTGAGCCGTCACGGATCACGGCGTAGCGTTCGTTGTATTCCTCAACAGCCGCATGGTCGGTGAGAGCCAACCAATCCGCAAACACCGGCCTCGCATCGTCAGGGAAGGCGAAGGCTTCGAACAGCTTCCGCCACTTTGATGTGGTGGTGTCGCGTGCATAGGTGTCTTCGACTGCTCTGATGCGGTCGGCAATTTCACGATCGCCTTCGGACATGGCTTTGACGATCGCAAGGGTGACATTGATTGGAACGTCGGCCCACTTCATCACCCCGGCAAAGGCAAGCGCCGCCTCATGCCGTGCGCCTTCACCAGGCCAGAATCGGACACAGACGCTTGTAAAGGCGATGACGCCGGCCAGCCGGCAAAGCCGGTCTGGCTCGACGCGAGCCACCTCGCACTCATTTTCGAAATCGACCCGTTCACCGCTCGGATGCATAGAGGGCGGGAACATGGTGTAGGCACCATTCGATCGCAGTTCGCACACCGTAAGCGCGTGCTCCTCTGGAACCCCACGGCTAAGGAACGACTTGGGCAGCGTGAACTTCTTTGTTTTTCTGATCTCGCTGAAGAACAGGAAATGAGACGACCTTTTGCCCTGTCGGCCAAACATGCTCGTCGTTTCCGTGCCGATCAGCCCTCGGGCGACATCGGGCGCTTCCGGCCAATCCAAATCCAGATCAACAAGGTTGTTAGACCTCTTACCGAGGGCGACACCAATATTGTCGGCCTCAGACCATTCCCCCCTGTAGGACGCCGACCATTTGACGCGTGGATGCTTGCCTTTCAGCGGAAATATGTCCCAGCCGGCTTCCCGATAACGGTTGCGGTAGTGTTCAGTCATTCGCCACCTCACAGATCGAGGCAACGGGCAGTCAAGCGGTTGTCGCAGCCGGCATAAGCGACTTATGAAACGACCGCAGATGGTGTTCTGCTCGTTGCAATCGTGAGGGCGTGAAGGGTGTCAGCGACCCGTCACGCCCTCAGTCGTTTCAGCCAACCAGTGCTCAATGTCGGCGCGGCGATAGCGGACGCTCCGGCCCCACCGGACGAAGGCAGGGCCTCTGCCGTCCAGTCGCCAGTGTTCGAGTGTTGTCGGGGCAAGGCGGAGATAATCCGCCGTCTCTTTCGTGGTCAGTAACTCAGACATAACAAAGCATCCTCGGAATCGAGTTCGACTCCCAACCGGCGTTCGGTTTGATCCTTTGCTGGTGCCGACTCGCGCATGGCGAGCGGGCGGAGGGCTAGGCGCCTCAGTCCCCAAGGGCTTTTAGTGCCGTCACGGACAGCGCCTTGGCTGCTCTGCCCGATATGTGGGGCCAGCACCGGAATGGCACTGACCCCATTTTGGTATTTCAAACAGAAACAGGATGCAATGGGGAATCTACAGCCAATTCAGGCAGCCAACTTGACCTCCTCAAGGTCGGAGTCAGTAGAGGCGTGTAAACGCTTCATGATCTCATTGACGATCAACTGCATCGGTTCGCGCAAAGCGCTCACATCAACCGCGATATAGCGGCTAGTGATCTTCGTGCTGCTGTGGTTCAGCAACCGAGCGATAATGTCATCCGGCACGCCGATCTCAGCGCCAACGCTGGCGAAGGTGTGGCGCAGGCTGTGCATGGTGCCCGGCACTTCTTCGTGGCGGGGATCGATCGTCGGGCCTTTGTTCGTCCGGTCAGGGAACACCCACTGCTTGTGGAGGCCCTTCATCACATCGATCACGGCGCGGTGTTCGTCGAGCAGGGGCAGATAGAAGGGCCGGTTGGACTTGTTCTCGCGGATGAAGATGCGGTCATCAAGCACCCGGTTCCATTCAAGCCGGCAAGCCTCCGTTTTCCGCAAACCGGTCAGCAGACAGAGCATGTAGATGTGGCGGTGGGTAGGGTTCTCCAGAGCATCAACCGCCTTCTTCCATGCCGCCAGATCGCGGATGGCACTGTTGCGTTCATTGGCTTCCGTGAACCACTTTCCGCGCAAGGCGATGGTCGGGCAGACCGGCAACGAGGCTCGCTCGTATTCGGCCAAGGCATAGTTGTAGACCGTGCGGAAGGCCCGCAGCGTGTCATTGGCCATTGTCTTGCCTTCCCGGCCCAATGCTGCGTGCTTCGTGCGGATCATGCCGCGCGTCACGTCACGCAATGCATGGTCGAGCCAGTCCTTCAAGCGCACCTCGCACGCCCGCTGCACATAGGTCTTGTGCGCGGAGCAAGCGGTTGTCGCGCCAAGATAGCCTTTGAGGGCTGATCGCAAGGTCGGGTTCTCGCGCTCGAGGTAGCGCGCCTCGCCGCGCCGCATCCCATGGATCACATCTTCCGCCGCCTTGCGGGCCTCGATGACACTGATCTCACCATGACGGCCAAGAAAGACCTTATGGGTGCGGCCATGCACGTCCCGCTGGGCATAGAAAGACCGGGACTGTTTGCCGACAACAACAGAGAAGCCCTTCAGCTTTGTGTCGGAGTAAACCACCCGGCCAGCGTCCGGCAAACCGATGCGACGGAGGGCGTCTTCTGTGATGTTAAGTGCGGGCATCTTGAGGTCTCCTGCGTAGGAATTGCGTAGGTTTGGGCCAACAGCGGGCTACAACTTGATACACCGCTGTGAACAATTTTATGCAGGAAACTCAGGTACTTATACAACCGGATACATTGCCCGACAGCAACCCTAAGAAGGTTGCCAAGGTTGAAGTCGAGGGTTCGAATCCCTTCGCCCGCTCCAGTCGCAGGCCGGCTCGAAAGCAACGCGCAGCGTTGGTTTCAGACTCGGCCGAGACCGGCCAGCGAGCAAAAAAGGGCGGCCCCCAAAGGCCGCCTTTTTTGATTCGTCTGACGACGCGGCTCCGCCGCGCCTCTTTCTACTTTCTTCTCTCAACACCCCAGCGGACTCGGCGGCTCCGCCGCCGGCCGCGCAAACACGCACAATTGCCGAAACACCAATCCGGAACCACACGCCAATCCCCGCGTTCCCCCCATGTGCCGAACCGCCCCGCCATCATCGTCATCGGCGCTTCGGCTGGCGGTGTGGATGCGCTCGGCTCGCTCACCCAGTTCAGTTGCCACATCGGCCATGTCTATACCGCCGAGGTCATGCTGGCCGCGCAATTCCTGACGATGGAACGCTTCATCGAACAAGCGCTGCGGGCCCTGCACGAGCGCGCCGAGTTGTGTCGGCAGGAGGCGGGCAAATATCATGGCACCGCCAGCACGCATGCCGCCAGCCAGCGCTGGCGCGATGCGCAGGCCGAAGCGATGGAACAGTCCGAACAGTTGCAGTCGCTGTTGCAGAGGGCCTGGATCCACCCGGAACTGGCACCGCCGCCGCTGCCCTCGACACACCCCTGAGCCGCCCCTAGAACGGGGCCATGCACAGCCACGCCCACGCTCACAGCCATCCGCTGGGCGGCCATGATCATCATGGCCACGGCCATGCGCATGCGCCGGCGGATTTCGGCCGGGCCTTTGCCATCGGTGTGACGCTCAATATCGCCTATGTCGCCATCGAAGCGGCGGCCGGCCTCTGGTATGATTCGATGGCGTTGCTGGCCGATGCTGGCCATAATCTGTCGGATGTGGCCGGGTTGCTGATTGCCTGGGGGGCGATTGCGCTGGCGCAGCGCGCGCCGAGCGCGCGCTTCACCTGGGGCCTGTCGCGCTCGCCGATCCTGGCGGCGCTGGCCAACGCGCTGATCCTGGTCGCGGCGTGCGGCGGCATCGCCTTCGAATCGATCCACCGCCTGATGAATCCGCTGCCGGTGTCGGGTGATGTCGTGATGATCGTGGCGGGCATCGGGATTGTCGTGAACACCGGCACCGCGCTGTTGTTCGTGCGCGGTCGCAAAGGCGATGTGAACATCCGCGGCGCCTATCTGCACATGCTGGCCGATGCCGGCGTGTCGGCGGCGGTGGTGGTGGGCGGGCTCATCATCCGCCAGACCGGCTGGACGTTCGTCGATCCGCTGCTTGGCCTGGCGGTGGCGGCGGTCATCCTGCGCGGCACCTGGGGCCTGCTGAAGGAATCGACCGCGCTGGCGCTTGATGCGGTGCCGGCGGGTATCGAGCCCACCGATGTTCGCGACTGGCTGGGTGGGCTGGACGGAGTGGCAGCGGTGCATGATCTGCATATCTGGCCGCAGGGCACCACGGGCGCCGTGCTGACCGCGCATCTGGTGATGCCGGGCGGCCATCCGGGCGACGAGGCGCTGGCCAATATCGCCCACGCGCTGCACCACCGATTCGATATCGGCCACGCGACGCTGCAGGTGGAGACGGGTGCCGAACATTGCCGCCAGGCGGTGACGGATGGTTGCCTGCACTGATGCAACTGTGGGTGGCGGGCGGCGACGGCGAGGCGTAAACAGCGGCCCATGCGCATCATCGATCACCATATCGCCGGCCAGACCATCAGCCACGGCAGCCGCACCAGCCCCGTCTATGATCCCAACAGCGGCCAGGTGCAGGCCGAAGTCCGCCTCGCTGGCGCCGATCTGCTGGAACAGGCCGTCGCCGCCGCGCGCGCCGCGCAGCCAGCCTGGGCCGCCACCAATCCGCAGCGCCGCGCCCGGGTGATGTTCAAGTTCAAGGCGTTGGTAGAGGCCGAGATCGATGACCTCGCCCGCGTGCTGAGCAGCGAGCATGGCAAGGTGCTGGCCGATTCGAAGGGCGATATCCAGCGCGGGCTGGAAGTGATCGAGTTCTGCTGCGGCATCCCCCACGTGATGAAGGGCGAATATAGCCACGGCGCCGGCCCCGGCATCGACATCATGGCCTTTCGCCAGCCGATCGGCATCGGCGCTGGCATCACCCCGTTCAATTTCCCGGCGATGATCCCGATGTGGATGGCCGGCGTCGCCATCGTGACAGGCAATGCCTTCATCCTGAAACCGTCGGAACGCGATCCCACCCTGCCGGTGATGCTCGGCGACCTGTTCCGCCGCGCCGGCCTGCCCGATGGCATTTTCAGCGTGGTGAACGGCGACAAGGAAATGGTGGACGCCATCATCGAACACCCGGACATCGCGGCGATCAGCTTCGTCGGCTCATCCGATGTCGCCGAATATATCCATGCCAACGGCTGCGCGCGCGGCAAGCGGGTGCAGGCGATGGGCGGCGCCAAGAATCACGCCGTGGTGATGCCCGATGCCGATCTCGATCAGGTGGTGCGCGATCTCGCCGGTGCCGCGTTCGGCTCGGCCGGCGAACGCTGCATGGCACTGCCGGTGGTCGTGCCGGTGGGCGAAGCCACCGCCGATGCCCTGCGCGCCAAGCTGCTGCCCGCCATCGCAAAACTGCGCATCGGCACCAGTACCGATCCCGAAGCCGATTACGGCCCGGTCGTCACCGCCGCCCACAAGGCGAAGATCGAATCCTACATCCAGATGGGTGTGGACGAAGGCGCTGAACTGGTGGTGGATGGCCGCGGCTTCACCCTGCAGGGCCACGAAAACGGCTTCTTCGTCGGACCGACCCTGTTCGATCATGTCACCCCCACGATGCAAAGCTATCGCGAGGAAATCTTCGGCCCCGTCCTGCAGATCGTCCGCGCCGCCGATTTCGAAGCCGCGCTCGCGCTGCCCAGCCAGCATCAATATGGCAACGGCGTCGCCATCTTCACCCGCAACGGCCACGCCGCCCGCGAATTCGCTGCCCGCGTGAATGTCGGCATGGTCGGCGTCAACGTGCCGATCCCGGTGCCGGTCGCCTATCACAGCTTCGGCGGCTGGAAGCGCAGCGCCTTCGGCGACATCGGCCAGCACGGCATGGAAGGCGTGCAATTCTGGACCAAGCGCAAGACCGTCACCGGGCGCTGGCCAGATGGCGGCGTGGGCGACGCTGGCAGTGCGTTCGTCATTCCGACAATGGGGTAAAGCCAATGACCTATGAAACCATCCTGATCGAACAGCATGGCGCCGTCACCCTGCTGCGCCTCAACCGCCCGCAGGCGCTGAACGCGCTCAACAGCCAGGTGCTTGCCGATCTGATCGCAGCATTTGCCGCTTATGATGCCGACGCAACCCAGCGCTGCCTGGTGATCACCGGCAGCGAAAAGGCCTTCGCGGCGGGTGCCGACATCAAGGAAATGAGCACCCAGAGCTTCGCACAAATGTACGGCAGCAATTTCTTCGCCGGTTACGATCACGTCACCGCCACCCGCAAGCCGTGGATCGCGGCGGTCTCCGGCTTCGCGCTCGGCGGCGGCTGTGAACTGGCGATGATGGCAGACATCATCATCGCGGGCGAAAACGCCAAGTTCGGTCAGCCCGAAATCAAGCTCGGCGTCACCCCCGGCATGGGCGGCAGCCAGCGGCTGGTGCGCGCCATCGGCAAGGCCAAGGCGATGGAAATGTGCCTCACCGGCCGCATGATGGACGCCGCCGAGGCTGAACGCTCCGGCCTCGTCGCCCGCGTCGTCCCCACCGAAACCCTGCTCGATGAGGCCCTCAAACTGGCACAAACCATCGCCGCCATGGCCCCGCTCGCCAGCATCGCCGTGAAGGAAGAAATCGACGCCGCCTTCGAAATGAGCCTGAAGGAAGGCGTCCGCTTCGAACGCCGCCTGTTCCATGGCCTGTTCGGCAGCGCCGATCAGAAGGAAGGCATGGCGGCCTTTGTGGAAAAGCGGCCGGGCAATTTCACCGGGCAATGACCCCTCCCCTCCCGCTTGCGGGAGGGGCCGGGGGTGGGAATGGACGCACCACAAGATCGCAGGAGGATGCAGGGGGCCAAACCCACCCCCAGCCCCTCCCGCAAGCGGGAGGGGAGTTAATGCAGATCGCATTCATCGGCGTCGGCAACATGGGCGGCGGCATGGCGCTCAATCTGGTGAACGCCGGCCATGATGTGCGCGCCTTCGATCTGTCGCCCGAAGCGCGCGGCCGGGTGACGGCCGGCGGCGCCACCGCCGCCACCAGCGCCACCGATGCCGCCACCGATGCCGATGCCATTGTCACCATGCTGCCCGCCGGCCATCACGTCCGCGCTGCTTACGAAGGCACATTGTTCGCCGCAGCGCGCCCCGATGCCATATTGATCGATTGTTCCACCATCGATGTCGCCACCGCCCGCGAGCTGGGCGAAGCTGCCGCCACCCGCGGCCTCGCCATGGTCGATGCACCGGTGTCGGGCGGCACCGCCGCCGCCGATGCCGGCACCCTCACCTTCATGGTCGGCGGGCCACAATCGGCGTTCGCACAGGCCCGGCCGATCCTGGAACAGATGGGCAAGGCCGTCATCCACGCCGGCGGCCCCGGCATGGGTCAGGCCGCGAAAATCTGCAACAACATGATCCTGGGCGCCACCATGGTCGCCACCGCCGAAGCCTTCGTGCTCGCCGAAAAACTCGGCCTCGACGCGCAGACCTTCTTCGACATCAGCAGCAAGGCCAGCGGCCAAAGCTGGTCCATGACCAGCTATTGCCCCGTCCCCGGCCCAGTGCCCACATCGCCCGCCAACCGCGACTATGCCGGCGGTTTCGCCGCCGCGCTGATGCTGAAGGATCTGAAACTCGCAGCCGAAGCCGCCAGCACCGCCGGCGCATCCACGCCAATGGGCGCCAGCGCGCAGAGCCTCTACCAATTGCTCGTCAACAACAGCGGCGGCAGCGACGATTTTTCCAGCATCATCCGCCTGTTGCGCGGGTAGTTTGCTTTCTAGCCCTCAGGCGATAAGCATCAACTGTGGGCCTCCAAGAGTTTCTCAACGTCGATGCGGCGGTGGCGGCGGCCTATGGCTGGCGGGCAGATCCGGCCACCGCAGAAATCGTGGCCCGGCTGGTCGCCCTCAACGCGGCGCGCGGCGCCGAGGAAGCCGCTGGCACCATCCGCTGGCTGCGCCCCGATTATCAGGCCGGCCGCGCATAACGCCCGCCCTGTCCTACACGCCGCCATGCTGCCATAATAGGTGGATACGCCGTTTCCCCCACGGCTGTTGTCACCTGCCGTTCACACGGGTTTTCTGATTATACAGCAATTTCAAGGCGGAAGACCACCTGATCCGTAAACCCTGTCAAAACCGAAAAGCTGCATGCCGCGAACAAACCGCTCGTTCCCGATCCCGCAAATCGCGGCGAAGATATTTCGCGCTGCCCGCCACAACGGCATGCGGCGCGGGCGCAGTGGCGTTTTGTGCGGGCTGCCGCTAAACCGCGCCGCATCATGATTGCACCCATCACTCTCGCCCTTCCCAAGGGCCGCATCCTGAAAGAAGCGCTGCCGCTGCTCGCCCGCATCGGCATCGTGCCGGAAGCCGATTTTTCCGATGAAAACAGCCGCAAACTGACCTTTGCCACCAGCCGCGCCGATGTGCGGGTGATCCGGGTGCGCAGTTTCGATGTGGCGACGTTTGTGGCGTTCGGCGCGGCCGGGCTGGGCATCGCCGGCAATGATGTGCTGATGGAATATGATTTTTCCGAAATCTATGCGCCGGTTGATCTGGGCATCGGCCATTGCCGGCTGAGTGTGGCACAACCCGTCGGGCTCGATCCCGATCTCACGCGCCTCAGCCATGTGCGGGTGGCCAGCAAATATCCCAATCTCACCCGCCGGCACTTCGCGGCGCGCGGCCTGCAGGCCGAGGTGATCAAGCTGAACGGTGCCATGGAACTGGCGCCGCTGGTCGGCCTGTGCAGCCGCATCGTCGATCTGGTCTCCACCGGCAAGACGCTGGCCGAAAACGGCCTGGCCGAGGTAGAGGTGATCGCGCCGATCACCAGCCGCCTGATCGCCAACCGCGCCGCCTTCAAGACCGATCCACGCATCGTGGGCGTAATCGATGCCATGCGCAGCCTCGTTGAGAATGACCCAAGGACTGACGATGCCGCAGCGGCTTGACGCACAGTCACCGGGATTTGCCGCCGCCTTCGCCGCGCTTGTGGATGCCAAGCGGGATGATGCCGCCGATGTGTCGGGCGTGGTGGCCGGCATCATCGCCGATGTGCGCAGCCGCGGCGATGCGGCGGTGGCGGAACTCACCGCGAAGTTCGATTCCGTCGATCTGGATGCGGCGGGCTGGGAATTTGCCGCTACCGATCTCGATGCCGCGCTGGACGGCCTGGCGCCGGATTTGCGTACCGCGCTCGATCTGGCCGCCACCCGCATCCGCGATTTTCATGAACGCCAGAAACCGGCCGGCAATGATGCGGTGGACGCCGCCGGCGTGCGCACCGGCGTGCGCTGGACTCCGGTGGACGCCGCCGGCCTGTATGTGCCGGGTGGCCGCGCCGCCTATCCGTCATCGGTGCTGATGAACGCAATTCCCGCCGTGGTGGCCGGCGTGCGCGATCTGGTGATGGTCACGCCAACGCCGGGCGGCACGGTGAACCCGCTGGTGCTTGCGGCGGCGCGGGTGGCAGGCGTGTCCCGGATCTTCCGCATCGGCGGTGCCCAGGCGATTGCCGCACTGGCTTATGGCACGGCGCATGTGCCGCGTGTCGATGTCATCACCGGGCCGGGCAACGCCTATGTGGCCGAGGCCAAGCGCCAGCTTTACGGCGTGGTCGGCATCGACATGGTGGCCGGGCCATCGGAAGTGGTGATCGTGTCGGATGGCAAATCCGATCCGGATTGGATTGCGGCCGATCTGCTCGCTCAGGCCGAACATGATCCGGTGGCGCAATCCATCCTGATCACCACGTCGCCGGCAGAGGCCGACGCGGTGGAACAGGCCGTGGCACGCCAGTTGCAATCGCTGGCCACCGCCGCCGTTGCCGGCGCATCCTGGCGCGATTTCGGCGCGATCATCACCATATCCGATCTGGCCGATGCGCTGCCGTTGCTCGACGCGCTGGCGCCGGAACATGCCGAACTGATGGTCGACGAGCCCGATTGGCTGTTCGCCCGTATGCGCCATGCCGGATCGGTGTTCCTGGGCCGCCACACCCCCGAAGCTGCCGGCGATTATCTCGCCGGGCCCAACCATGTGCTGCCCACCGGCCGCCGCGCCCGCTTTGCCTCGGGGCTATCGGTGGCGGATTTCATGAAGCGCACGACCTTCCTGGATTGCGGCCCGCGTGGCCTGGCCGCCATCGGCCCGGCCGGCGCCGCGATTGCCGACGTGGAAGGCCTGGCCGCCCATGCCGCGTCCATCAGGCTGCGGCTGGGTCAGCGCCCATAAACTGCCCGTTCAAAGGCGCGCAGCACATCCAGTGCGGCCGGTTCGCCAAACGGCAGATGCTGCATCATCAGCACCGCCGCGATGTCGTTCTGCCGGTCGATCCAGTAATAGCTGTTGGCGATGCCGGCCCAGGCCAGGCTGCCGGCGGCGCGGCCATCGGGGCCGGGCTCGGGATTGATCAGGAAGCCCAGGCCAAAGCCGCAATCCATCGTGGGGAACAGATCGAAGGCGCCGGTCAGGCTCGGCATGTTGGTGGTCATGCGCCCGGCCGGCATGCTCACCTGGTTGCGGCTCATTTCGTCCACCGTGCTGGCCTGCAGGATGCGCGCCGCGTCGTTCCCGCCGCCGTTCAGGATCATCCGGCAGAAGGTCAGATAATCGCTGGCGGTGCCCTTCAACCCGGCGCCGCCCGCATTGAATTCGGTCGAATCGAAATGGATCGGAAACGGCATCAGCCCGCCATCGGGCAGGCGGGCATGCAGCGGCGCCAGCCGGGCCTTCACCGCATCATCAAAGCCAAAGCCGGTGTCTGCCATCAGCATTGGCCCGGTCACCCGATCGAGCAGATATTGCCCCAGGCCGCGCCCGCTCGCCCGTTCCACGGCCTGCCCCACCCAGTCAGTGGAGACGCCGTAAATCCATGCCGTGCCGGGATCGGCGAGCAGCGGCAGGGTCAGGCTGGCCTTGGTGCCGGGCGCAGCCAGGTGATGTTGCCGCCACTGCGTCAACTCGGCCGACATGAATTCATAGCCCAGCCCGGAGGTGTGGGTGAGCAACTGCCTCAGCGTGATCGGGCCCGCGGCCGCCCGGGTGATCGGCTGGCCGCTGTCGTCGAAACCCTCCAGCACCTGTGGGCTGGCCAGTTCCGGCAGCACCGTGCCGATGTCTTCATCGAGGTGGAGCCGGCCTTCCTCGACCAATTGCATGGCAGCGACCGAGGTGAGCGCCTTGGTCATGGAGGCGATCTGGAACAGCGTGTCGCTGGTCAGTGGCGGCCCCCCTGGCCCCTTGCTGCCGACCGCGACCTCACAAAGCGTGCCCGCACCATTGCCCACCGCCGCCACCGCGCCCGGAATATCGGCAGCAGCCAGCGCGGTTTCGAGTGTCGTGATGATGTGGTCGCGCATGCCGAACTCCCCTGATTATGCCCCAGGATAGGCAGTTCCGTATCTCACGGGAAGCTGGCGGCAGCGGGAGGGGGACACGAGCCGTCCGCCAGAGCAAGGCGCTGACCAATCGCATGAACCGCGAAGGCTTCAAGTTCGCCCGATTGGCCTCAATCCGCATGAGCGATAATGGCGTCCATCGCCGTTCGCAGCCAGCATGTCATGGCCTTCAGTGTGACCGACGCAGTTGCGCGACCCATGCGTAACCGGCCCGTGTCGATCGCCAATCACCGATCAGGCCCTGGGCCGCCGACACCTGGGCCACCGCTTCGCCAAGATCGGCGCGGGGTGTGACATCGAACCGTGCCAACCAGTTGAACAGGAACGCCCGAAACGCGGCGGGCAGTCGTTCCTGCTGGCCAAAGTCGACCAGATCGAGCCGACCACCCGGCGCCAGCGCGGCCGCGGATTGCGCCAGCGCGGCGCGCCAGTCGGGGATCATCGACAAGGTGTAGGACAGGAAGACGCGATCGAACCCGGTGCCGTCCGATAGCGCTGCCGGATCGAAGGCCGTGGCATCACCTGGTCGCAGGGTGATGCGGCCGTCCAACCCGGCGCGCGCCACATTGCTGCGCGCCGTGGCCAGCATTTCCTGGCTGATATCGATGCCGGTGAAGCGGGCGCCCGGGAAACGCCGAGCGGCAGCAATAAGGTTACGCCCGGTGCCGCAGCCGACCTCCAGCACGTGGCAACCGGTGCCGGCATCAAGCCCAGCAATGAGATCATCGCGCCCGAGCAAATAATATTTGCGGGTCAGATCGTAAAAGTGCCGTTGGCGCCGGTAGATGCGGTCCATCGCCTTGGCGTGGGCGGCGGCGTGGGCCGCGCCTTGGGCGAGCGCCCCATCGTCACTCATGCGGCGTTGAGGACATAGAGGTGGACACCGCCATAGATCGACGAGCGATCAGAGCGGGTGAAGCTGGCGGAGTCTTCGGCCGCATAGGTCCAGCGCGCCAGCAATTCATCGGGAACCCGGCCGGGCAACAATGTTGGTTCGGCGGCGGTGCGGAACAGCACGCGGGCGCCAGGCCGTGCGGTGCGGGTGATCTCGCTCCACAATTCGGTCAACTGCGCGTCGGTCATCCAGTCCTGCGCGTCGAGCAGCACATAGCGGTCGCAACTGCCCGCCGGCTGGCCCCGCAGAAAATCGACATAGTTGATGTGGCGATAATCGACCCGGTCCGTGCGGGCGGCGACGGCGGCGTGATTTGCGGCCTGCAGATAGGGCGGCAGCGGGGCAGCCTCGTGTTTGCCATAGCCGCGTCCGAACGCCTGCCAGGCGAAATAATTCTCCGAAATGGCAAAATCGCACGACAGTTTTTCCAGCCGGGCGCGCAGCACGCTGGCCATGTCGGGCGCATCCCCCAGCAGCGCCTGGTACTGCGCCGGCGGGATGCCCAGCCCGAACAGCGAGGCCGGGTTGCTGGTCAGCCAGCGCACGAACTTCTTGTCGAATAACGGGGCAAATTTGGTTTCGAAAATCGCGCGCTGTTCCTCCAGGCTCTTGGCTTCCAGCATTTCGCGGGTGTCGATGCCATAGGCGCGGGCCAGCAACTGTCCGGTGATGATGAAGCTGCCGAGCAGCCCGCGGCGGTAGAAATTCCTGGCGAACCCGCCAATGCGCTTGCGACCGATGGGATCGCGCCCTTCCCAGTAATCGCGCGACACCGGATCGAGATGCGGCGCGACATGCGCCTTGTAAGCCGCGACATTGGCCGGGCTGTCGGCATCGGCAAAGAAACGGTGAAAACTCGGCTGGTCCGGCAGATGGCGGGCCGCCGCCAGTTTCAGTTTGCCGAGCGCGACATGCGCGGTGTTGAGATCGACCGCCGTGATCCGCGCCGGATCCGCCGTCAGATACGACAGGACATTGCAGCCGCCGCTGGCGATGGTAACCAGATGCATGCCCGGCCCCAGCTGCAGCGCCGCCAGATCGACGACCGGGTCTTCCCAGATTTGTGCATAGACCAGCCCGCGAAAGGCGAAGGTGAAGGCGCGCTCCAGCACCCCTTGCTTGCTGAATTCATCATGGCGATGCACCGCATCGCGAACAGCAGTGTGACGGGCTTTGGCGAGCGCAACGGCCATCTGTGTGTTTCCCCAGCGGTTTCCGGGCCTCTAGGCTGGGGGCATGACATTGTTGTGACAGTCAAAAAAAAGCAGCATTTCTGACATGTTGGCGCCGTGACCTTACGCCATTGCAGCCCGTTGCAAGTTGCGGTGCATTTTGGGGCGCATCAACTTGCCCGACGGACAGGCTGTCCCACATCCCAATTGCCAAGCACGGCGCCTTCGGCATCTTCGATGGCAACCTGATCCAACGTGACGGAGACGGCACAGATCGGGCGTTGTTGCGGCCCGCCCGGTTGGCTGCAATAGACCGGGCCGCCGCCGGCGTTCCCCGCTAACCGACCCCGCAGCCGCAGCCGCAAGCCGTTGGCAAAACTGGCCGGCAATTCGCTCATCCGCTGCGTCACGGTAAACGGGCGGTCAGCTCGCGCGGCCTGGCGGCCGGCCTCGGCGGTGAAGAACTGGACCAGCATCAGGCTCTGTTCGGGCGGTGCGGGAGGTTGTGGGAGCGCCAGAGGCAGCGGGAAGGGCGTGTTTGCGGCAATGATTGTCTGGGCGGCGGCGGGCGGACAGGCCTCGCTGCGTGTCCACGGCCGCGGGATCCAATAGGCCTCGATTCCAGCGACCGTTTCGGGCAGCGGGATGCCAAGGAAATCGGCAGGCTGCCAGCCGATCGGCGCCGCCTGCACACGCAGCACGGATTTTTCCGCATCATAGCGCCAGCGCATCGGCGCCGTGCTGTCGGCTGGCGCCGGCCCGTTGCAACCGAAGGCCAGTCGCATATCGAACCGCCGTCCGTCGGCCGCCTTCAGATCGTCCGGCAGGCGGTTGCCGCTGGCGATTGCGTCGGCCGCCGCCGCGGCCAGCGCGATCAAGTCACTGCGGCCCAGGATGCTCGGTTCGATGGGCTCCGGTACCGCCACGATAACCGGCGGCGCGGCCACGACCACGGGCGGCGCCGATGCGGATTCCCGGCCGAGCAGGAAGCCGCCGACCGCCACGACCAAGGCAATGCCAAGCCCGCTGGCCAGGGCCTGGCGGCTGGTGCGCGAACTGGGATCCACCATGGCAGGGTGATAGCATAGGGCGCCGGGCCCGCCACATTACAAACTTTGCTGTTCTCGCTGCGACGTTCTGGCCATATGGATGGCGCCATGCCGCAAGCATCGTGTCGGGACTTATGTGAATTTTGACCAGATCCTCACGTTGCTGGTGCTGGCAAGCGTGGTTGCTGCGCTGATCTGGGGCAAGCAGCGGGCCGATGTCGTCGCGCTGGCCGGATCGGCAGTGCTGTTGATGACGGGCGTGGTGCGTCCGGTCGAGGTGCAGGGCGCCTTTGCCAGCCCGGCCATCATCGCGTTGGCCTCGCTGTTCGTGATTGCCTATGCGCTGGAACTGTCGGGACTGCTCGATCGGGGCATCAAGGCGGCGGTTGCGATGTGCCAGCGGCTTGGCGCGGCCGGTCTCTGGCTGTTACTGGGCATCATCGGCGTGCTGTCAGCATTTCTGAACAGCACACCCATCGTGGTGCTGGGCGCGCCGGTGGTGCGCGATGTCGCCAATTCGCTGAAGCTGCCGCCAAAGCGCTTTCTGATGCCCTTGTCTTACCTGGCGATCATGGGCGGCTGCTGCACCCTGGTTGGCACCTCCACCAATCTGCTGGTGGACGACATGGCCCGTATCGCCGGACAGCCGCGCTTCACCATGTTTGAAATCACGCCGGTGGGGCTGCCGGTGGCGCTGGCGGGGGCGCTTTATCTGGTGTTGCTGAGCGGGCGCTTGTTGGGCGCCGATGCCATGAAGGCGCCGGTTGAGGACGCCGCCACGACAGCGCCGACGGTGCTCGATTTTCCATCCGGCCAGATCGGTGATGTGAAACTGTTTGCGGCCCGGCAGCCCTTCCAGCCATTGAAGGCCGCCATCGCGCTGACCGTGTTCGTGGGCGCTATCACCCTATCGGCGCTGAACGTTGCACCGATCGCGGCGACGGCCTTTGCGGGGGCTGTCGTGCTGATCCTGCTGAAGGTGATCAGCGCCGATCAGGCCTATAGCGGCCTGAAACCGGACATACTGATCCTGATCGCCGGCATGGTGGTGATCGGCATCGCCATGCAGGAAAGCGGGCTGGCCGCGGCGATGACCGAAGGCCTGATCGGTGCACTCTCGGGCGTGCAGCCGCTGATGGCGCTCATTCTGCTCTATCTGGCGACCACGCTGTTGACCGAGGCGCTGTCGAACGCGACGGTTGCCGTGCTGGTAACACCGATTGCCGTGGCGCTGGCCGAAAGCCTGGGGGTGAGCCCGCGGCCGTTTCTGATCGCCGTGATGATGGCCGGCAGCGCCGCCTTTGCAACGCCGTTCGGTTATCAGACCAATGTGATCGTCTACCAGTTCGGCGGATACCGCTACATGGATTTCGTGCGGGTCGGCGTGCCGCTCAACCTGTTGACGGGAGCCGTGGCGATCTTCGCGATCACCATCATGTTTCCGTTCTGATCGTCGTGCTTTGGCTCAATCGCGCAACAGCTCATTGATGCCCGTCTTGCTGCGCGTCTGGGCGTCCACGGTCTTCACGATCACGGCACAATAAAGATTGGGCCCCGGGGTGCCATCGGGCAGCGGCTTGCCTGGCAGCGTGCCCGAAACAACGACGGCATAGGGCGGCACGCGGCCGATGTGGATTTCGCCCGTCGCACGATCGATGATCTTGGTGCTCGCGCCCAGATAGACGCCCATCGACAACACGGCACCATCGCCCACGATCACGCCTTCGGCGACTTCGGCGCGGGCGCCGATGAAGGCACCGTCCCCGATGGTCACCGGATTGGCCTGCAGCGGTTCCAGCACGCCGCCGATGCCGGCACCGCCGCTGATGTGCACATTCTCACCGATCTGGGCGCAACTGCCCACCGTGGCCCAGGTATCGACCATGGTGCCCTTGCCCACGCGCGCGCCGATGTTGACGAAGCTGGGCATCAGCACGACGCCGGGCGCGATATAGGCGCCGCGCCGCACGATGGCACCGGGGACCGCGCGGAAACCGGCGTCGCGAAAGCGATTGTCACCCCACGTATCGAATTTCAGCGGCACCTTGTCATAGAAATTGGCATTGCCAAAACCGGGCATGACCTGGTTGTCGTTAAGCCGGAAACTGAGCAGCACGGCCTTCTTCAGCCACTGGTGGGTGGTCCAGCCGCCTTGCCCATCGGGTTCGGCAACGCGCAGTTCGCCGCTGTCCAGCAGGGCCAGTGCATGATCGACGGCAAGGCGCAGCTCGCCATGCGTTTTCGAAGTCACGTCGGCGCGGCTCTCCCAGCCGGCCTCGATCACATCCATCATGCTCATGTGCGCTCCAATTCCGTCAACACGCCGGCCAGAAAGCCGGCCAGATCCTCGATGATATAATCGATATGGCTGCTGCCACCGACGGGGCCCTGCTCAGAGCCATTGTCGATCCACACTGTGGTCATGCCGATGGCCTTGGCCGGCGCCAGATTGCGCGCCATGTCTTCCACGAACAGGGATGTGATCGGGTCGATATCGTGGGTGGCGCAGATATGGGCATAGGCCGGCGCTTGCGGCTTGGGCACATAGCCAAGGGCATGGATATCGTGGAGCGCATCAAAGGCTTCGGACAGGCCCAGCCGGGCCAGCACACGTGTCGCATAAGGCGCGTCGGCGTTGGTGAAGACGAACTTCCGGCCCGGCAGCCGGCCGATCAGTTCGCCCAGCTCAGGGTGCGGGTCGATCACATCGATATCGACATCATGCACATCCGTCAGGAAATGATGGGGATCGACACCATGCAACGACATCAGGCCGGGCAGGGTCATGCCGTGCGTGTGATAAAGGCTTTTCTGGATGCGATGCGCTTCGACAGGGTCCACGCTCAGCAGCCGCTGGATATATTGGCCCATGCGGGCATCGATCTGCGGAAACAACGCCGCCTTCGCCGGATACAGCGTGTTGTCCAGGTCGAAGATCCAGGTATCGATGTTGGAAAGCGCCGCCATTGTTGCGGGCATAGGCGCAAAAGGGGTGTGCCGCCAAGAGGGAGCAAGAACGGGGGCAGCGGGGGCGGTGGAAAGCGGGTCGGGTCGCCAGGCCACCGCCCACGCTGGCCTGTGGAGGACAGGCTTGGGCACGTTATGCGCGCAGCACGATCATGTTGCACTGCGGCGTGCGCACCGCGCTTCAGAGTGTCGCGGATGGGATAGCAAGCGAGCCCGCATGGAACTGGGAGGATGACCGGCGCTGCGGCTGGGGTATCATGTCGCCATGGCTACACATGACCGCTATCCGCTGATGTTCTCCCCGCTCGATCTGGGCTTCACGCGCCTCAAGAATCGCGTGCTGATGGGATCGATGCACACTGGCCTCGAGGATATCGAGGGCGGGTTCGAGCGCATGGCGGCGTTTTTCGCGGAACGGGCGCGCGGCGGGGTGGGCATGATCATTACCGGCGGCATCGCGCCGAATCACGAAGGTGGCGGCGGCGCCAAGCTTTCGACGCCGCAAGAAGCCGCCCAGCACCGCATCGTCACCGAGGCCGTGCATGCCGCCGATCCAGACGTGAAGATCGTCATGCAGATCCTCCATGCCGGGCCGCTGGCCGGCACCCCCGCCTGTGTGGCGCCATCGGCGGTGCGCAGCCGCATCGGGCGTTTTGTCCCGAACGAACTGGACGCGGACGGCATCGAGAAGCAGCTGGCGGATTTTGCCAATTGCGCAAGCTTGGCGAGGGCAGCGGGCTATGACGGGGTGGAGATCATCGGTTCGGCCGGCTATCTGCTCTCGACCTTCCTCGTCGAAAAAACCAACACCCGCACCGATGAATGGGGCGGCAGTTTCGAGAATCGCATGCGCTTCCCGGTGGAGGTGATCCGCCGGGCGCGGGCGGCGGTGGGGGATGATTTCATCCTGATCTTCCGCATTCCGGCGATGGATATGCTGGACGGCGGCATGTCGGGCGACGAGGTGATCCAGTTGGCAAAGGCCGTGGAGGCCGCCGGCGCGACGATCATCAGCACGCACTTCACCTGGCACGAAGCCCAGGTGCCGACCATCGCCACCATGGTGCCGCGCGCCGCCTTTGCCGAAGTGACCGGGCGCATCCGGAGCCATGTGACCGTGCCGATGATCACGTCGAATCGCATCAACATGCCTGATGTGGTGGAACAGGTGCTGGCCGCCGGCCATGCCGATCTCGTGTCGATGGCGCGGCCGATGCTGGCCGATGCCGATCTGGTCAACAAGGCGTATGAAGGCCGCGAGGACGAGATCAACACCTGCATCGCCTGCAACCAGGCATGCCTTGATCACACCTTCACCGGCCGGCTGACCTCGTGCCTGGTCAACCCGCGTGCCTGCAATGAAACATTGATCGTGCCGCAGCCCACCACGCGTCCGCGCGATCTGGCGGTGGTGGGCGCCGGGCCGGCGGGCCTCGCCTTCGCCACCGAAGCCGCTCAGCGCGGCCACAAGGTGACGCTCTATGATGCTGCGGCCGAGATCGGCGGCCAGTTCAATCTGGCGCGCCGCGTGCCGGGCAAGGAGGAATTTTCCGAAACCCTGCGCTATTTCCGGCGCATGATCGAAAAACTCGGCATCACCCTGCGGCTGAACACGCGGGTGGATGCCGACATGCTGGCTGCGGCGGGTCATGACGAGGTGATCGTCGCCACCGGCATCCGCCCGCGCGTGCCCGATGTGGCCGGCATCGATCATCCCAAGGCTGTGGGCTATATCGATGCGATCATGGGCCGGCGCGATATCGGCAAGCGCGTGGCGATCATGGGCGCCGGCGGCATCGGCTTCGATGTGGCGACGCTGATCACCCATGCCGGGCCGTCGGCGGCGATGGATATCCCGACCTTCTGCCGGGAATGGGGCGTGGATTTCGCCGGCCATCCGCGCGGCGGGGTGACGGGCATCGCGCCGCAGATCGAACATGCCGGGCGGGAGGTGACGATCCTGCAGCGCCGCGACGGCGCGCCCGGGCGATCGCTGGGCAAGACCACCGGCTGGACCCACCGGCTGAGCCTGCAGCGCCGCGGCGTGAAGCTGCTGGGCGGTGTCACCTATCTGCGCATCGATGACGCGGGCCTGCACTGTCTGGTGAACGGTGAACCGCGGTTGTTCGCGGTGGACACGGTGATCGTCTGCGCCGGGCAGGAACCGGAGCGCAGCCTGTATGACGCGCTGATCGCGCGCGGTGTGCCGGCGCAGCTGGTGGGCGGCGCGCAGGAAGCCGGCGAACTGGACGCCAAGCGCGCCATTGCCGAAGCGACGGCGCTGGCGCTGGCGGCGTAAAAACGCCCTCCCCACAACGGGGAGGGCGTTGGTTCACGCAAAGCGTTCCCGCAGCGCCACCATGGCCAGCGCTGCCTTGGCGGCCTCACCGCCCTTGTCCTTCTGCCCCTTGTCGGCGCGCGCGATGGCCTGGGCTTCGTTTTCCACGGTCAATATGCCGTTGCCGATGGCCAGCCCGTCCAGGGTGAGCGCCATGATGGCGCGGGCGCTTTCGCCGGCGACAATCTCGAAGTGGTACGTCTCGCCGCGGATCACGCAGCCGCTGGCGACATAGCCGTCATATTTGCCCGCAGCTTCGGCAAAGGCGATGGCGGCGGGGATTTCCAGCGCGCCGGGCACGGTGATCACTTCGTGGGTGGCGCCGGCGGCATTCAGGGCCGCCTTGATGCCATCCAGCATCATGTCGGCGATATGGTCATAGAAACGGGCTTCGACGATGAGGATGTGCATGGTCAACTCCGGGCAGGAATGGCGCGTTCGCCGACCACTTTCAGGCCATAGCCTTCGATGCCGACGATGTTGCGGTGCTGGTTGGTGAGCAGGATCATCTCGGACACACCGAGATCGACCAATATCTGCGCGCCGATGCCGTAATCGCGCAAGGTGATCGGCTCGCCCTGGTCCTTTGCGCGCATCTGTTCGGAAATGGCGGTGGGGCTGCCGTCGCGGATGATGACGATGATGCCGGCGCCTTCCCGGCCGATCTCGTCCATGGCGCGGTTCAGCTGCCCGGCGCGGTTGCCCTTTTCGGCGAACATGTCGGTGAACATCGATTGGGTATGCACGCGCACCAGCGTGGGCTTGCCGGGCTCGATGCGGCCCTTCTGCAGCACCATATGTTCGCTGTACTCGGCGGTATTGGCATAGGTCTTGGCGATCCAGTCGCCGCCGTGCCAGCTTTCGAGGCGAGTCTCGGCCACGCATTTCACCAGCCGGTCATGGGCGTGGCGATAGGCGATCAGATCACGGATGGTGCCGATCTTCAGGCCGTGGCGGCGGGCAAACGGGATCAGATCGGGCAGGCGCGCCATGCTGCCATCATCGTTCATGATCTCGCAGATCACGCCCGACGGGTTCAGGCCAGCCAGGCGCGAGATGTCCACGCTTGCTTCGGTGTGGCCAGCGCGCACCAGCACGCCGCCGTCGCGCGCCACCAGCGGAAACACATGGCCGGGCGTGACGATATGTTCGGCGCCCTTGCCGGCATCGATGGCCACCGCGATGGTGCGGGCGCGATCGGCGGCCGAAATGCCGGTGGTCACGCCTTCCTTGGCTTCGATCGAAACGGTGAAGGCGGTGCTGTGGCGCGTGCCATTGTGTTGCGCCATCAACGGCAGGCCGAGCGCGCGCACCCGTTCGGAGGCCATGGCGAGGCAGATCAGGCCGCGGCCATGTTTGGCCATGAAATTGACGGCATCCGGCGTCGCCATCTGGCCTGGGACGATCAGATCGCCTTCATTTTCGCGGTCTTCATCATCAACCAGGATATACATGCGCCCGTTGCGGGCTTCGTTGATGATGTCGGTGATGGGAGACAGCGCCGGGCCGGCTTCGCGGTCGGCCAGCCAGGCTTCCAGCTTGCGCAGCGTGTCGGTTGTCGGGTTCCAGTCGGTTTCGTCCAGCGCGCGCAAGCTGTTGGCGTGCAGGCCGGCGGCGCGGGCCATGCCGGCCTTCGATTCCTCGCCGCTGGCAACAAGGTCACGCAGCCGCGTTATCAGGGACTCGCTCATCATCGCGCCTCACATCAGAATGTGATGCGATGTGTGCCGCTATCACATTACAGTGTCAAGCGCGAAGCTGGTTCATCCGGAACAGATAGCGGGCAAGCACGTCGATTTCGATATTCACTTCGTCGCCCACTGCAGCCGTGCCAAAGGTCGTCCAGTCGGCCGTGTGCGGGATCAGATTGATGGTGAACCAGTGGCCGAGATCATCATCGGCCACCTCGTTGACCGTAAGCGAGACGCCATTCAGGCTGACACTGCCCTTGGGCGCGATGTAAGGCGCGACGCTGGCCGGCATCTGGAAGGTGAAGCGTTTGGAGTCGCCCTCTGCGCTGATGTCGGTGATACGGCCCACCGCATCGACATGGCCGGTGACGATGTGGCCGCCAAGTTCATCGCCGACCTTGAGCGCGCGTTCCAGATTGAGGCGGGCGCCGGCCTGCCACATGCCCTTGGCCGTGCAGCGCTGCGTTTCTGCGGAAACATCGAAGGACAGGCTGTTCGCGGTCTTGCTGACCACGGTCAGGCACACGCCGCTGTTGGCCACCGACGCGCCGATGGCGATGCCGCCGGTGTCATAGCCAGTGGCGACGGTGACGCGCAGATCGCCGCGCTCCTCCACCGCCGTGATGGTGCCGATGTCGGTGATGATGCCGGTAAACATGAAACTGCCCTATCGGATGCGGGTGAAGCGTTCAATGCCGTCCGGCCCCAGCATGAATGCCGGCGCGGCGGCCCAGCGGCCATGCGCATGCGCCAGATCGTTCAGGCCGATATCGCCCAGCGTGCGGCCAGCGCCGATCAGAATCGGCGCGCGGTGCAACACCAGCGTGTCGACCAGATCGGCGGCGAGCAGGCTGGCAGCAAGGCCCATGCCGCCTTCCACCAGCACATGCAGCGCCGGATCGGCAGCAACGGCGGCAAGATCGGCAAAGTGCGCGACATGCGCTGGCAGGCCACCTGCGCGGCCAACCACGCCCACGCGCGGGCTGCGCGGTTCGAGGGTGGGCAGGCGCACGTCCAGCGTTGGCGCATCGGCATCCCAGGTGCCGCGGCCCACCACGATCAGATCGCACCGGCTGCGCAGCAGATGCGTGGCAGCACGGGCGCGCGGCGACGTGAGCCAGCGGCTGCGGCCATCGGCCATCGCAATGGCGCCATCCAGGCTGACGGCGAGTTTCAGGGTGATGTGCGGCCGGCCATGGCGCAACCGGGTGAGAAAGCCAGCCAAGCCTGCTTCGGCCTCGGCGGTGCGCACGCCGCTGGTCACCGCGATGCCAGCGGCGGCGAGGCGCGCGATGCCTTTGCCATTGGTGCGCGGATCAAGATCCGCGGCGGCCACCACCACTCGCGCCACGCCGGCGGCGATCAGGCTATCGGCACAGGCCGGGCCACGCACGCTGTTGTGCGCACAGGGCTCCAGCGTGACATGGGCGCATGCACCGCGCGCCGCCTCACCAGCTTGCTCTAGCGCCATCGCCTCGGCGTGGGGGCGACCGCCAGGCTGGGTGTGGCCACGGCCGACAACGCGGCCATCGCGCACGATCACGCAGCCGACGGACGGATTGGGGGTGGTCTGCCCGATGCCGCGGCTGGCCAGCGCGAGCGCCGCGCCCATCCAGCGCCAGTCCTCGTGATCGCCGCTCACTCGATGGGCGGTTCGGCCGGCGGCGGCACGCGCACGATGGCGTCGGTGGCCGGCTGCGCCTGCACATAAGGAATGTCCTTGGCCGGGCCGCCGCCTTCGACATAGGCATCATATTGCGCCTGCGCGTCGATCTTCGCCTGGCCCTGCAGTGTCGCGATGAAGGCGCGCGCTTCGGCCAATTTGGCTTCCCGTGCCGCCTTGGTGGCGTTCATGTCGGCAATGGCCTGTTCACGCGTGCGATCGGCCTTCCAGCTTTGCGCATAGATGATCTTTGAATCAGGCTTGGAATAGCCCCAGCGCGATTCGATCAGAAACAGGGTCATGATCGCGGCCGTGGCCAGCACCGCACCGCCGCCGATCCAGTATCGGGTGCGGCGCTGTTGGGCATCGGGCGGATCGAGAAAGGCCATGCGCTATCCATAAGGGCGCGGCCCAAGCTTTGCCAGAGGTGCGGCGTTCGGGCGCCCGCTCAGCCCGCCAGCCGGGCCAGGGCTGCGTCGCGCCCGATCAGCGGCAGCAACGCCGCCATTTCCGGGCCGTGCGGCTGGCCCGTGAACGCGAGGCGCAGCGGCAGGAACAGCGCCTTGCCCTTGCGGCCGGTGCTGGCCTTCAAGGTGTCGATCAGGCGCGCCCAGATGTCATCGCTCCATTCCAGCTCGGCCAGTGCGTCGCGCGCCGCGGCGATATAATCCGGCTCCTCGATCACCGCCGCAATCGGCCCGGTGATGACTTGGCTCCACAGTGCGGCTTCCTCGATCCGGGTGAGATTGCCGCGCACGGCGAGCCAGCCGGCCTCCGTCAAGTCGGCGGGCAGGCGCGATTGCACCTGGGCAAAGTCCATCAGATGCAGGCAGCGCGGCGACAGGGCGACCAGATCGGCCGGATCAAACCGCGCTGGTGCGCGGCCAAAGTGACTGAGCGAGAAGCCGGGCAACAGATCGGCCAACCGTGCCACCGGCTCGATCGGTTGCGACGTGCCGAGCCGGGCCAGCAGCGCAGCAATCGCCACGGCCTCGATTCCCTGTTCGCGCCACTGATCGACCCCATCCGATCCCAGCCGTTTCGACAGCGCGGCATCCTTGCCAGTGAACAGCGCCATGTGCGCCAGCCGTGGCGCTGTTGCGCCCAGCGCGGCGAACATCTGCAACTGCACGGCGCTGTTGGTGACATGATCCTCACCGCGCACAATGTCGGTGATCCCCAGATCGATATCGTCGACCACCGATGGCAGCATGTACAGCCAGGTGCCATCGCCGCGACGCACCACCGGATCGGACAGGCTGGCCGCATCGAAATCGCAAGACCCGCGTACCGCATCGTCCCAGTGGATGGCGCTGTCGTCCAGCTTGAAGCGCCAGTGCGGGCTGCGGCCCTGCGCCGCCAGTGCGGCGTGGTCTTGGTCGGAAAGCGCCAGCGCGGCCCGGTCATAGATCGGCGGCAGCCCGCGCGACAGGGCAACGCGGCGCTTCAGCTCCAGCTCTTCCGGCGTTTCATAACAGCGATAGGCGCGGCCCTGCGCCGCCAGCGCATCGAGCGCGGCCTGATACAGCGCGAAGCGTTCGGACTGCTTGACCTCGGCATCGGGCACCAGCCCCAACCACGCCAGATCATCGCGGATCGATTGCGCCGACGCTTCGGTAGAGCGCGCCAGATCGGTATCGTCCAGCCGCAACACGAAGCGGCCGCCAGCCGATCTGGCCAGCAGCCAGTTGACCAGCGCGGTACGGATATTGCCGGCATGGAGCCGGCCGGTGGGGGATGGAGCGAAACGGGTGACGATCATCTGCCTGCCCATAGGCCAAGCGGGGCCGGGCCGGAAGACACAGTCAGAAACCGGGCCGAATCACTTCACCGGCACATGCCGCGCCACCAGGCGCTCCTTCACCTGCGCGCCATAGATCACACCGTTGCGATCCACCGTGATGCCCTCGGCGTTGCTGGTGGCGCCCTTGTCGGGATCGGGATCGGTGTCGGGGATGAAGGCCGTCACCTTGCCGTCCTTCACGCTGCCGATGCGGATGCCGCGCTGCCAGCCGGGGTTGTAACCATAGCCGACCGGGCGCCGGCTTTCGCTGTCGGCGCTGTAGAGCATGTCGTTCTTGTCGATGAACAGGCCCGATGGCCGGCCGAACTGGAACCAGCTGTTCAGCAATTTGCCGTTCTGGGTATAGACCTGCACGCGGTTGTTCCAGCGATCGCCGACATAGAGCAGGCCCTTCGAATCCATCGCCAGCGCGTGCGGCACTTCCAGGTCGCCCTGCTGCTGGCCGGGCTGGCCCCATTGCATCAGATACTTGCCCTTGGCGTTATATTTCAGGATGCGGGCGACACCGCGATCGGCTTCGTGGCCGTCCGACACGAAAATATCGCCGTTCTTCGCGACGAGCACCGCATTGGGTTCGGTGAACACATCGGTGCCCTTGCCCTGTACGCCGGGCTTGCCCAGCGTCATCAGCAATTTGCCGTCGGGCGAGAATTTCATCACCGTCGCGCCCTTGCCCCCATTTTGTCCGCTCACGGCGCGGGCGTCGGTCAGCCAGATATTGTCCTTGGCATCGATGAAGAAACCGTGCGGGAACACCGTCAGCCCGCCGCCGAACGCCTTGATGAAATTGCCATTTTCATCGAATTCCATGATCGGATCGATGTTGCTGGTCGCACAATTGTTGGCGCCGCAGCGCTCGGCGATCCAGATATGGCCCTTGCTGTCCACACCCACCGCGCTCGTCGATCCCATCACGCGGCCGGGCGGCAGCTTGAAGAAATTGAGGTCGCTGCGGTAGCCGTTGGGCTGCTTGTTGGTCTCCGCGGTCAGCGGGGCCGGTTTGGGCAGCGTGTCCACCGTCCACACCGGGCGCGGCGGGGTTGTGGCCGCCTGCTGGGCCACGGCGGCGGTGCCGGCCAGCAGGGCCGCGGCCACGAACAGGCGTTTCTTCATATCCATCCCCCAAGCTTCTTCGGGCCGCCTTTGCAGCGTGCCCGGCGGCTGCACGGTTCAGCTTCCGGTGCTGTCCGGCTTCTGCGCCGTGATGCCGATCATCGCCAGCACTTCCGACCGGCGATCAAGCGGCTGGCCACCTTCCGGAAAGCCGTTGTTCTTCAACAGGAAGGCCAGCACATCGGCATATTCTTCACGAGTCATCGATTGCGGATCATTCTGCGGCATCGTGGTGCGCACCCGATCGTAAAGATCGCCCACCGTCAGCGTGTCCCAATGGCTGACGAATTCGCCACCGATCAGCGCCGGTGCTTCGCCGGTGCCGTTCAGCGCCGCACCATGGCAGGCGCCGCAACGCTGGGCATAGAGCCCGGCGCCGCGCTCTGCCTGTTCAGGCGTGAACACGCCCTGCCATACCGATTTGCCGCCATCCTGGGCCAGCGCGCTGCTGCCCAGAACAATGGCGAGGCCAAGCGGCAGGGCAAACACAACCGAACGCATCATTTCACTCCGTTATCGCTTGTTCGGCAGTGCATAGGCGATGAACTCGCCCGATGCGTTGCCACCACTGGTCGGCACGATGATATACTGCTTTGCGCCCACCATATAGGTCATCGGCGAACCCGATTGGGTGGACGGCATGTACACCGCACCGACTTCCTGGCCGGTCTGCTTGTCATAGGCGCGCAGCATGGCACCGCGCGGGTGGTCGGGGGTGGTGGTGTATTGATTTTCCCCGGCGATCACCACGGTTTTCGTCACCAGCGTCCCGATCTGATAGGTGGCCTGGCCGGTGCGCGCAATGCCGCCCATCGCCTTGATCACCGGGTGATTGCGCACGAAATCCGGGGTTTCGCCGTGGGCGATCTGCCATTTGATCGTGCCGCTGTTCACATCGATGGCGCTGATCGTGCCATAGGGCGGCTTGACCAGCGGCAAACCATCGACGGCCAGGCGCGGCGGGCCACCGCCGGCACCGGGCGGCGAGGATGGCGCCGGGCTGTCCGCGCCAGCGCCTTCGCCGGGGCCCTTGATCATCACCACCGGCTGGCCGGCCACGCCGACGACGAGCGGAATATCGGACAGACCTGCGGGTGGCGGCAGCAGTCCGGTGGAGGAGATGCAGGCGCCGCAGGCATAGACATAGGCGATGCCGGATTCGGGATCGAAGCTGCCTCCGGGCCAGTTGGTGCCACCCTGGGCCCAATTGTTGATCACGCCGAATTTCTCCGGCGTGGAAACGATTGGCGGCGTGTAGACCGGGCCAAGCTTGTATTTGCTGGTCAATGTCAGCGCCTTGGCCTTTAGCTCCGGCGTGAAATCGATCAGATCCTTTTCTTCCACACCGTTGCGGGCATAGACTGGCGGCTTGGTGGGCATCGGCTGGGTGGGCGAATACCACTCGCCGGGCACATCGCCCTTGGCGACCTTCACTTCCTTGATCGGCCACACCGGTTCGCCGGTGGCCCGATCAAAGACATAAAAGAATCCCTGCTTGGATGGCAGGCCGACGACCTTGCGCGGCTTGCCATCCACCGTCACGTCCATCAGCAGCGGCGCCGAGCTGTTGTCGAGATCCCAGATCTCGTGGTGGATGAGTTGATAGTGCCAGCGGCGTTCGCCGGTTTTCAGGTCCACCGCCACCAGGCTGTTGCCGAACAGATTGGGGCCGGGCCGCTTGCCGCCGTAGAAATCCGATGTCGGCGATTCGACCGCGAGATAGGCCAGGCCCAGATCCTCATCCACCGACACCTGCGTCCACACGCCAGTGTTGCCGTTCACGTCGGCTGCGTTGTTCAGCCAGGTCTCATACCCAAACTCGCCTTTCTTGGGCACGGTGTGGAAGGTCCAGATGCGCTTGCCGGTGCGCACATCGAAGGCGCGGACATAGCCCTTGGTGTTGTTGTGGGTGCGCGGCGTGAAGCCTTCGCGGAAGGCCGCGCCGATGATGATGGTGTTGCCTGCCACTGCCGGCGCCGAGTGCACACCAACTTCGCCGGTATCAAGATCGCCCAGATCCTGATCGAAATCGGTCTTCAGATCCACAATGCCATTGGTGCCGAAATCCGGATCGGGGCGGCCGGTGTCGGCGTCCAGACTGACCAGGCGATAGCCGATGGTGGTATAAAGAATGCGGCGCTTGGTGCCGTCGGTCCAGTAGCTGAGGCCGCGGCCCGACAGCGCGCGCGGGCTTTCGGCCGAACGCTTGCCCTCGTGCAGCGCATAGGTCCACAGCAGTTCGCCAGTGGCGCCATTCAAGGCCACCACGGCGCGGCGGGTGCCGCCGGTGGTATAGACAACACCGTCCACCGCGAGCGGGGTCGATTCCAGCTTATATTCGGGGCGCGAGCCCAGAATGTCGGTCTTGAAGCGCCAGGCGATCTCCAGATCGTTGAAATTGCCGGCATTGATCTGATCGAGCGGCGAATAACGGCTGCCTTTCAGATCGGCATTGTAGGTGGTCCAGTTGGCGACTCCGGCGGTCGTGCGCGCAGACACCGTGCCTTCCTTGGCCGGGGTTTGCGCCAGCGCGCCGGGCGCCGCGTTCAGCAGCAGCGCGGCGGCGATGGAAAGTGGCAGGATACGGGTGATCATCATCGGTCTGGTCTTTCGCATGGGAAGGGGCGGGCGGAGGGGCTGGATCGTCAGGCCAGCGCCATCGCCTTTTCCACACCGGTCTTCAGGCTGGTCTTCTGCGCGTCGGTCAACTGCGGATAGGGGGTGCGCGCATACATCATCGGGCCGCCCATCCGCAGCGACAGCACATATTTCATCGACGCATAGGTGTTGGCGCCCATGTTGTGATCGCGGATCACCGTCTGCGCGGCGCGCAGATGCTCGAGCTTGGCCTGCCAGTCGCCCTTGGCCCGGTAGGTCTTGAAGATATCCGCGCACTTGTCGCTGAACTGGTTGCCGTCAGCCAGGATGGCGCCCATGCCGGCCGACACCGCCGGAATCAGGTTGTTCGACGTGCCGCAACGCATGTTGAGCTCCGGGAAAGCCGTCAGGAATTTCTGGAAGCCTTCGGCGCTGCCCGACGAATCCTTGATGCCGGCCAGATGCGGATATTTCATCATCGCCTGCAGCAGTTCATGGGTGATCGCAACCTCCGACGTGCCGGGGATGTGATAAAGGTTGATCGGGATCGACACCGCTTCGAACAACTGGGTGTAATAATGGATCAGCCCATCGTTGGGCGGCTGGTTGAAGTAGAACGGCGGGATCACCAGCAGGCCATCGGCGCCAACGCTTTGGGCATGCTTGGCCAGTTCGATCGTCTCGATGATGTTGGGTGTGCCGGGGCCGACCATGATGTTCATGTTGCCCTTGTGCTTCATCGCCGTCTCGGTGATGAACTTGCGCTCGGCCATCGAGAAGCTCGGGAACTCGCCCGACGTGCCGAGCACGACAACGCCGTCGGCGCCGCATTTCTGGTGCCATTCCATCACCGCCTTCATCGCGCCGGGATCGAACATGCCCTTGGCATCGCACGGCGTCACGGTGGCCACCCAGTAAGCGACCTTTTCCTTCGAGCCGAGGCGGCGGGCGCCTGCGTAGGTGCCATCCGGAAACTGTGCGGCGACCGGTGCGGCAGCAGTGGCAAGTGCGGCGGCAGCAGCGGCACCAGCCAAGGTTTCACGACGATTGATGTTCACGTGCGTTCCTCCCCAAGAACGGTCGCCGTCTGAGCGGTGTATCGACCGGATATTCCATCATTGCGCCAGACAGGCCATGCGGCAAGATGCTTGTGCCGCCGGATTCCCCGCTTTGTTCAACTGGCAAGGCAGGTCAGTTGCAATCGATCCGGTTGGCGCTGCCAATTGATGCTGGCGCAGCGGGCGAGCATGTCCTGGCCCAGCTTCAGCACCGCCCAACCGGGCTGGCGCGCGCGGCGGCCGATCACGGTCAGCGCCGTATCCGGGTTGGCGTCAGGCGGCAGATCGGCGCGCCCGGCCCAATCGAACAAGCGGACATCGGCCGTGGCCAGCACCAGCCCGGCGATCTTGACGGGCCGTTCCAGCACGAGCGCGCGGACTGGGCGGGCGACGCCATAGGCAATCAGCACCCGCTGCACCGGACCATCGAGCCGACCAGCGCCAGCCTCGGCAAGAATACTGGCGGCGGCGGCACTGGCGACGCTGTTCGGGCGCAGCGGGTGCAATTCCACATCCAGCACCGCATCGCCGGCCAGCGCCCAATCGAAACCATAGGCATCGCTGCGGCCGATCCGCGCCGGCAGGGTAACGCTGTGATCCCCGTCGGTGTCCGGCCGCCAGCGCAGCGTCAGCGAGCTATGCGGCAGCAGCGGCAAGCCGATGGTGCCGTCACTGCCGGGCGGTTGCCCGGGCGGCGCGGTATCCGGCATCAGCACACGCGCCTTGATGGGCCGCCCGGCGATCAGCAGCACGTCACGGACGAAGGGGATCGATCGCGATGTCTGCCCAACGGCCACGTGATAGTTGCCGCGACTGACCGGCCTGCCATCGGGGCGCTCGGCGCCCGCCAGCATGGCATGGGCGCTGCTGCCGGGATTGATCTGCACGACATCGTCGCCGCCGATGTCCACCGTCAGCCGCAGTCGCTGCCCGGCAATCTCCACATCGATCAGCGGCGAAGACGCGGAAAGCTCCAGCGGCGGCAGTGGGGCCGACGCCTGCGCCGCCAGCGCTGGCGACATCAGCATCAGTGCGGCGAGCAGCGCCAGCTCAGGCCGTGCGAAACGCATTGCTGATCGGGTAACGCCGGTCGCGGCCGAAATTGCGGCCGCCGATCTTCACACCGGGCGGCGCCTGGCGGCGCTTGTATTCGGCGATGTAGAGCAGCCGCTCGATGCGGGCGACGGTGGCAGCGTCCAGCCCCTGCGCCACCAGGTCGGCGGCGGACTGTTCCAGCTCCACCAGACCATGCAGGATGGCATCGAGCAGCGGATAGGGCGGCAGGCTGTCGTCATCGCGCTGATTGTCGCGCAGTTCGGCGGTCGGCGGCTTGGTGATCACCCGCACCGGCATCACCGGGCCATCGGGGCCCAGCCCCAGCCGCGGGCGATGCGCATTGCGCCATTCGGAAACACGGAACACGGTCGTCTTGTAAACATCCTTCAGCACCGAATAGCCGCCGGCCATGTCGCCATAGATGGTGGCATAGCCCACGCTCATCTCGCTCTTGTTGCCGGTGGTCAGCAGCATGTGGCCAAATTTGTTCGAAAGCGCCATCAACGTGACGGCGCGGATGCGCGACTGGATATTCTCTTCGGTCAGGTCTGCGTCGCGCCCGGCAAACAGGGGCTGGAGCATCGCGTCAAACGCCTGCATGGCCGGCTCGATGCGCACCGTGTCCAGCCGGCAGCCGAGCATCGCTGCACAGCCTGCGGCATCTTCCAGGCTGTCGCGGCTGGTGTAGGGGCTGGGCAGCATCACGCACCACACCCGGTCCGCCCCCAGCGCATCGACCGCGACGGCGGCCGACAGCGCCGAATCGATGCCGCCCGACAGCCCCAGCACCACGCCGGGAAAGCGGTTGCGGTTCACATAATCGCGCAGGCCCACCAACATGGCGTGATAGATATCGGCAGGGTCCGCATCGGGCGGGCTGATCTCGCCGGGGGTACAGGCCCAGCCATTGGCCCCACGCTGCCACTGCGTGATGCGGATCGTTTCATCCCAGTCGGGCAACCGGTGCGCAAACGTGCGATCGGCATTCAGCACGAACGACGCGCCATCGAATACCAGCTCGTCCTGGCCGCCGACCCGGTTGAGAAACGCCATCGGCAAGCCGGTTTCGCTGACCCGCGCCACCGCCACCGACAGGCGGCGATCGCCCTTCGTCACTTCGAACGGGCTGCCATTGGGTGCCAGCAGCAGCTCTGCCCCGGTTTCGGCCAGGCATTCGCACACATCGGGAAACCAGATATCCTCGCAGATCGGCACGCCGATGCGCACACCGCGAAACATCATCGGGCCCTGCAGCGACGCGCTGGCAAACAGCCGCTTTTCATCGAAGGTGCCGTAATTGGGCAGATCATGCTTGCGGGCGATGCCGGCGATGCGCCCGCCATCGAGCAACAGCATGGCATTGAACAGCTTGCCATCCTCGGCCCAGGGCGCGCCGACCAGCAGCGCCGGGCCACCATCCGCCGTCGCCGCCGCCAGCCGCTCCACCTGCACCCGCGCCGCGGCGACCAGCGCGGGTTTCAGCACCAGATCCTCGGGCGGATAGCCGACAATGCTCAGCTCCGGCGTCAGCAGCAGATCGGCGCCGGCCGCCGCCGCGCGGGCCTGCAGGATGGCGTCGGCATTGCCGGCCACATCGCCGACACTGGCGTTCAACTGGGCAAGGGCGATGGTCAGCCGATCGGTCATGGTCCGCGCGATACAAGGCTTTGGCGCATCAGGCCAGCCGGGTGCGACCCGTCAGCGCCATGGCCGTCTCCAGCTCGGCCCGGATCAACGCCAGCACATGCGCAACGCCCCCCTGCCCACGCGCGCCCAGCGCCCACACCCAGGGCCGGCCAATCAGCACGGCGCTCGCCCCCAGGCTGACAAAGCGCAGCACATCAAGGCCGGACCGCACCCCGCCATCGGCCAGCACCGGCACGCAGCCACCAAGCCGATCCAGGATCGCCGGCAGCGCCCGCACCGCCGACAGCGCGCCATCCAGTTGCCGGCCGCCATGATTTGACACCACAATGGCATCGGCGCCGTATTGTACCGCCAGCGCGGCATCGTCCGGGTGGAGAATACCTTTCACGATCAACGGCCCCGGCCATTGCGCGCGCACCCAGGCCAGCCGATCCCAATCGGCGCTGGCATCGAAATTGCGCGCCAGCCAGCCGAGATAATCGCTGAGCGGGGCCTTCGCGCCGACCAGACTGGACAGATTGCCCATCTCGACCGGGCCACCCAGCAGGCCGACATCCACCGCCCAGCGCGGCCGCGCCGCCACTTGTGCGGCACGGTGCAGCCAGCCGGTCAGCCCCGGCGCCCCAGACAGGCTGGAGCGCACATCACGGTATCGCGCGCCAGGCGTCGGCAGATCGACGGTGAGCACCAGCGCCGGGCAGTTCTGCGCCCTGGCGGCCTCGATCATCGCGACGTTGGCGCCGCGATCCTTCACCAGATAAAGCTGATACCAAGGCGGTGCACCGGCACCCTGTGCCACCTCGGCCAACGAGCACACCGACACGGTGGACAACGCCATCGGCACCCCCGCCGCCTGTGCCGCCCGCATCGCCTGCACCTCCCCGCGCCGCGCATGCAGGCCAGCCAGGCCCACCGGCGCCAATATCACCGGCATCGCCAGCTTCTGCCCCAGCAGCGTCACCACCGTATCGATGCGCGACACATCCACCAGCACACGCTGATCCAACCGCACGGCCGCCAGATCGGCCAGGTTTGCCGCCAGCGTCGTTTCGGCATAGCTGCCGCCATCCGTGTAATCGAACAGGAACCGCGGCACCCGCGCCCGGCTGAGTTCGCGGTAATCAAGAACAGCAGCAGGGGGCATGCCGCTATGCAGGTCCCACCACGGCCAGCCTCATCATCTGCACGGCCAATCGGTCTGATCCCGCCAGCATGGTATCTGCTTCAAGGCCACGTGCGTTGTTGTAGTCGCGGACCGTCGGCATTGGCCATGCTGCAACGAGCAGTCGCTGCAAACCTGTACCTTGTGCCGATATGGTCAGGGCCAACTGACCAGATGGCGCTGGTCGGGATGCAAGCAGTACCGAAGTGCCGTCTGTTTCGATGCGCCAAATTGTAATCACTGAAGGCCGGCGCGTAGTGGCGGCAACACCTATCGTCGTGCCAACTGGATATTGTGCAATCGGGCGATCAAGGGATGTCAGCAATCCGAGTCGGCCCAAGTCTTGCCATCGGTTGGCCTTGACGGCTTGCCTGTCGTCGATCGACAGGGGGGCTGCGCCAGATTTCGGCTGCGAGGCGCGGAACCAGGGTGCGGCCGCTTCGGGGCTTCCATCGCCAGGCGGACTGTTCGGATTGCCGATCAGCGTCATCACCCCAAGCTGCTCGGCCGCCGCGGTGTCGCCATTGCGCGCCGCGCGCTCCAGCAGCCCTTTCGCTTCACGCCGATTGGCTTGCCATGAAGGCTCCAGCCAAACGGCCTGAGCATAGACAATCTGCCCGTTTGCGTCACCTTGGCGCGCTGAACGCGCGAACAGTGCCAAAGTAGCGGCATCGATCTGACCGCCCCCGTTGGCAGCATGGGCCTGACCGGCCAAAAAGGCCAGTCGTCCATGGTCAGGCTGCCTATCCAATGCCCTGTCACAGCTGGCTACAGCAGCAGCAATGGCCCGCGCGGACATGTTGGGATTATTCAGCGCCTCTGCATCAGTTTCACATTCATGAGCCAACCAACGAGGATAGCCCCCCCATGCACTCACTGCAAAGATCAACAAAGCCACTGCTGCAACGCTAGCGCCGCGCCTTCTGCGGTGTGGACGGTCTAGGCCAGGCGCCAACCAAAGCCAATCTAGGTCATCGAGTTGACGACAAGGGGCCAGACGCAATTTGCCTGCCTGGACCTGTGCGTGGAGCCGGCGCGCCACATCGCTGGGTATGGCTGTTTCCTGGTCAATCGGAAATGCGAAGACCACCGGTTCCGGCGCGCCGTCGACCATATCTGCGACGGCAGCGGCCTTTTCGCCCAGGCCGCTAACCGGCCCAATCCGCCCTTGGCCCCGATCAACGAGCACACCAGTCGCAACAATGCTTGTTGCTGGTCCGCCATATTCCAGTCGCTTGTCAGCAATCGCCAAGGCCAATCCGTAACTGCGATCAACGATGGCGGTGGCATCAAGTTGGATCAAGACTCCGCGATCGCGGCGGCCGACAGCTTCGCTTTGGCGAGCGTCAATCAGTTGCTCGGTAATGTTCGGCAGTCCGGGCACAGCGGCAAAGCGTTGTTTGCCGTCCAGTTCCGGATAGCGGGAGAGTTCCAACGTGATGAAACGGACACTGCCGGCGCCAAGCGTGGGAAATTGTGCGGACTGCATGGCTGTGCCGCTTCAGGCAAAATCAATAAGCAGCTGATGGACAGCCAGGCGCTGGCGGGGACTTTCGTTGTGCGGCCACCAAGCGTCGATGCCGCCCAAACGATCGAGCGGTCCAGATAGCCAGCCAAGGCCGCCCGAATCGCTGAGGGCGACCGAAATCCCGGCTGGCAGCTCGGAAGCGATCTCGGGTTCGATCAGCAGACTGACGAGCCACCGCCCGTCGCCCTTGTTCTGGTGGGTCGTAACGGTGAAACCACGCGCACGAATCTCCTCGGCCACGCCGCTTTCGCCGTCGTCACTTGCGGCGGCAAGCCGTTCGGCACTGAGATCAAGACCACGGCCGACCCACTGGCGTTTGGCCCGTCGGGTGAGGTCTGTACGGATCGTGGCGTAAAGTTCCCGGGCCTCGGGATGCAACCAGATCTGCATTGCATCTGCATTGGCCAGTGGGACACCACTGGTCAGGCTGTGGTGGACAGCCGAAGCAAATGCGGCATCGTCGAATAATGTGTTGGGTTGTGGTTGGCCGGCCAAAAGCGCAGCCAGCAGGCGATCCGCGGACATTGTCCTTTTCTCCTCAATCCCGTTCGTCGATCGTGTCGATTGCTGACCACACCGACCGCGGGTGCAGCTCGTCTGGAAACCCGGATTTAATTTTTTCCTCCAGGCACGCTCGCAGGGCTGATAGGCTGGCGTCGACACTGCGCTCGAAACGGTGACGGGAAATCTGATTGCGCTCCCGCCAAGACTTCGCATTCAGCTCAGCGATCTGGCCCGTGTTGAACTGAACTGCGATCATTTCCCGCGCATCATCGGGCAAGCCTTCCAGGCAAAGTGTCAGCCAGCGGCGTGCCGCATCAGAACGTGGCAAACCTGAAACAGGCAGAGTCGGTTCTACAAGGTCACCATCGGAGTCGATCTCGTAGGCGAGGTCCTGACAGTCTATGCAGAAGCGACCAAAATACCTGGCCAGTGTTGTGACATCAGTCACAAGATTGCGGTCTCTATCTATCAAGCCCTTAAGGTGTCGAGAAAAATCAGAAAAAAATGCCCAGTCGCAGCGGCTTGACCAATGGGCTCCAGGACCGCGCAGATAGTCACGGCTCAAGCGGTCGAGGGTTTGCCAAGTGCGGTCTTCATGTTCGGTTACATTGGTCAGCTCGCGGCGGGCTGCGTTCAACCCGCGGCGCAAACCACCGATCAGCATGCCAAACAGATCGGCCTCGGCATCGCCTCGTTGCCGCTTCGCCAACATTGCAATTGCCGCTTCATTGAGGGGCCGGCGCAAAAGGTCCACATTGCCCACCAGGCTCAAGCTTGCTTCGGCCCTTGTCTGCGTCTGTGATTTGGCGCCTTCGCTGAAATTCAACTGCGCTGCTGTCACGCGCGACGCCAGATCATTGACAAGTCCAAGGTGAAACTTCTCCCAGGCTTCATCATCAAGGCCATTGTTGGCAACAATGCTGGTTCCCAGCCTGGCAAGAAATGGTCGAGCCCGAGCCACGATGAAACGACGAAGTTCTGTCCACCGCACACTCAAGTAAATATCGTCATCCGTCATGCGTCACCATTCCCACCCCGGCTGGCATCATTACCGATGCAGGCCAGAGGCAGGAAGCGGTGTCAACGGCGATATCCTCGATGGACCATCGATGTGCTGATCGGCGCATCTTGCTTGGGGAGGCCCAACCACCTTGCTGGCCGTACCCGCCCCGGGTCAGCATCGTTGCCGATGCGGGCCTGAGGCGGGAGGCGGGAGGCGGTGTTGATAGGCCGATATGCTCAAGACATCACGGCAAATGTGCTCAGGGCATTTCGCTGAGGACAGCACCAGTTGCGGAAACGGCCTTTGCGCCGGGGCCGATGGCCACGACAGTTTCGTTGCCCTCGATGCTTCCCCGCACGTTGGTGGTACCCTTGAACAGGTTTTGTCCTGCAATTACGCCGGTGAAGCTCAAAGCCTCGGCCTTAGGACCGATGGCTACCACGGTTTTGTTCTTGCCGACGCTCCCCCGCACATTGACATCGCCGGCAAAGCTGTTGCCAGACGGTGCAGCTTGGGCGGCCCCAGCGAACAGGCCGACCACAATCGCGATCATCACAAAAGCCTTGGTCATTGTTCTCACTCCCACGTTGCGGCAGGCTGGATGCCTGCGCTGAACCAGTGGTGGCGAGGAACGTGGCGGCCGATGCTGGCTGTGCGGGAAAAAATTATTTTTTGATTGGCAGCCTGGGTCAGCAGCAATGTGGGGCTGCTTCCGCACCACAACCATGCCAGTATCATAACAATGGAGAGCGGGATGTCGAATTTACGATTTATTGCACTTCTTCTTGCTCTACCAGCCTATACTGGTCACGCACAGACGATCGCCGTTGGCCAGGTCGGCAATCAACAGTCTGTGGCGGTTGGCCCCTACACAAGCAGCTTCACGGCCGTCGGATCGGTTATCGGTGATCGCAGCGGCGCAACCAGCAGCTTCGGAACGGCCAATCGGGTTACCTCGATTGCCATCGGGGGTGGTGCGCGATCGCGTGTGCTGGTGGGCAGTGTTGTGGGTGATGGTGGCGGCGCACGTGCCCGCGGTTCGGTGCGTTCAGCCAGCGCATTGTCGATTGGTTGGGGCAGCCGGACATGTGTTGCGGTCGGCAGCGTCGGTCCCGGTGGCCGCAATGCCTCTGGTGCGGCCGGGAACGTCACCGCCATCGATTTGGGCTTCCGCACCCGCACCCGCATCCGCATCGGCACCAGCGGCGCCGTTTGCTGAATACAGGAGGGATTGACATGATTATCACCAAACTGACCTGGCTGGCTCTGGCAGGCACAATGTTGCTGGCAGGCCAACCCGCGACCGCCCAATATGCGGGAAATTACCAGTCGCGATATGACAGGCCGACCCCGCAACAACGTCTCGCTGCGACTCAAGGCAGATTGGGGGTGCAACGGTCCCAGCATCGGACAACACCGGTTCAGGCCACGCTGATTGATGCCGAGGCGTTGGCGCAATTGGCGCGTGTGCGTTCAGGGATTGGCGCCAATCAGTTTCGTGCCACGACAGTGTGCGACAAGGACGTCAATATCGGATCGAACCCTGCCCGGCCCAACCAGCCAACCGTGGTGGGCAATGTGACGGTGCTGTCGGTGCAAAACTGCGTGGGCGGGCGCGCCGCAAACTGACGCTGCAGATCGGCCAGGGGGCGTAATGTTGAATTCACGGTATTTTCGCAGGCTGGTTGGCTTGTGCACCGCGCTGGCGATGCCGGTTGCCGCGCAGGACATCAACGTTGCAGCGCGCCCTGCAGCTCCGGTTGAGCAGGCGTCCACCAATTTCGCGCCAGCACTGGCCTGCATGGATCAGCTGCTGGCGCGGACGCAATATCAGAAGCGCGTACGTATTCTGGTGCACCGGCTTGACGAGCCTGCGCAGGAAATCGGTGCCAACACGCGTGACCTGATTGTGCGCGCGTTGGCCCGGATGTCTCTCAATAGCCGCTTTTTCCAGATCGAAACGGATCCCAGCGAAGACACTCTAGCTGCGCTGCCGCCGGACGCCCTTGTCGTTGAAGGGTCAGTAACAGCCTTCGAACGGGACCTGAAAGGCAGAAACAAATCCGGCGGCGTCACGCTGGGGCCTCTTGGTTTTGGCTTTGGCAGCAACAACACTGAATCCCGCATGGAGCTGACGCTCTACCTGAAGACGGGCGGCAAGCAGCCAGCGATACTGCCGGGAACCACGTCGCAAGTGGCAATCGCCCTCGCCAGCCGGAGCCGTAACGGCGATGTCGCGGGCAACATCAGTTTCTTCGGGGGCTTTATCGGCGCCGGGTTCAGTCGGAATGACGGCCCCATGGCGGCCCTGTCAGCGATGGTCGATCTGGCGTTGATCCAGTCGATCGGCAGCTTTGCGCAAGTGCCTTTCGAGCGGTGCCTTGCGGGCACTGCGTCGAACCAAACAGCGGTAGCAACGTTACGCCGCAATTTTGACCGGATGAAGCCTGCGCAGCGCGTTGCAGCTATTGCACAAGCATTGGCAGATCGAGGGCTGTACAAGGGCGCCATCGGAACCGACGTCACGCCCGAGTTGCGTCAGGCTATCGCGTCCTTCCAACGCCAGCAGGGGCTGATTGCAACCGGCGAAATCCTGTTCGAGCTTTTTGAAGCCTTGCAGACACAAGCCCCCCGCCTGCCGCAGGCTGCACAATTGCCTGGCAGCCTGACCGGCAATCCGCTCGGGTTATTGATTTCACCGGCCTCTCCAGCCCTACGGGCGCTCGATATTTACGAATCAGCGCAAGTTGGAGCCGAGGCGATTGTCGGCATGAACGAACGGATCAGCGTTTCATTGGCTGTAGTCCGTCCTGGCCATATCATGTGCTACTACGTTGACGGGGCCAAACAAATGGCGCTGATTTACCCCAATCGCCAGCGTCGTGACGGCTCGATTCAGCCTGGCCAGAATGTTGCGTTGCCAGGCCCAGGCGATACGTTCGAAGTAAAGGCACTCCACCCGGATCTTGTGGAGCAAATGATATGTTACGGTGCCACCGTGCCTATCCTGCCACTGCTGCCAGAACCACTGCGTCAGATGTTCGGCGTTGGAACTGCGCCATTGGATGCAGCAGAAATCGATAGTATTGACAGGATATTGCTTGCCGCAAACCCGCCAGGCTTGAGCAAATCATCCTTGAGTTGGCGCATCCTGTGCCGAAGTGGCAATGATGTGAGTGGGTACGCCACGTGCGCGGCGGCGGCCGCCACCCCCGGTCCCTGACGCCATCATTCGCTGCGCCGCCACAACTCGACGCGGCGGTTGCGACCGTCCTCAGGGTCTATACCACCAATCGGCTCGGCCTCGCCTTTGCCTTCGGGAAACAGCCGGTCTGCTGAGACACCGCGAGCCACCAGGGCGCTGACCACGGAGCGGGCGCGTTCATTGGAGAGACGCAGATTGTAGCGATCATCACCAACCGACGATGTATGCCCTACGATCAGGAATCTGAGACCCGTCAGTTCCGGAGTTTGCATGGCGCTTGCCAACACATCCAGCGTGGGAATGGCGCTTGGCAGCAGCCGTGCGGAATCATGATCGAAATCGATGGCGCCGAATCGGGCTGGAGGATTTGCGGGCGGCGGTGCGGGCACGCTGGAGGGTCGATCTGGGAAGGCCAGCGCTATGCCGCCCTGCGAATCATTGTGCACAAGAGCCCGGCCGTAGCCGCCCCGTTCGCCCGCCTGTCGCAGCCGCTGTTTGGCCTCTTCCACAGTCGGAGTCTGACCAAAACTTACCTGCGGCGACAAAAAACCGCCAATAAGTACCGAGACTGCCACGAAAATTTGCCAATTACGTTTGCTCATATCCCCACCGCCAAAAAAAGTCGTAGAACTTTTGGCCACCCTGTACCCGTGGACGATGCCAGTGACTCCGTCCAGCCGCAAGTTCTGCTTGTTAAGCCTATCATCACTTGGCATTTATGCGACTTATCCTGAGGGGGGTCAGGTTTCGTGGTACGCATTTTCACGCTGGTCTGGATGTTGTTGTGTGCAACGGCGGTTGACGCGCAGACGGGACGCGTTGCCTTGATCATTGCGAACAGCGCCTATGTTGGCGGTGCGCCAGCGTTGCCAAACCCTGTCGCAGATGGCCGGCTGATTGCTGCCAGCCTGAAAGCTGTTGGATTTGCCGACGTAGAGCTGGTGGCAAACGCTGATCGCCTGACGATGGAACGTGCCATCAGGTCCTTTGCCGCAAAAGCTGAACGCGCTGACGTCGCTATGGTCTATTTTGCAGGCCACGGCATCGAGCATAACGGAGAGAATTACTTGATCCCCGTCGATGCCGCGCTGGCAAACGACCGCGATCTCGATATCGAAGCGGTCAAGCTGTCGACCGTCACTGCGATGGTCGAGGGCGCGCGACGCATGCGCATCATCATTCTGGACGCATGCCGAACCCCGCCGGCGGGATTGCGCCGATCGGCTGCCAGCCGCAACATCGGCCGCGGGCTGGCGCCGGTCGAGCCTTCGGGCGACAGTCTTGTCGTCTATAGTGCCAAAGCTGGGACGGTGGCAGCCGACGGCAGTGGTGCAAACAGCCCCTTTGCCACCGCACTGGCGCGGCGCATCGTCGAACCAGGGCGCGAGATTAACCTGCTGTTCCGCCAGGTACGAGACGATGTGCTGAGCATGACAAAGCGAGAACAGGAGCCGTTCACCTACGGCAGCCTGTCCAGCGAGCAGTTTTATTTCACGCCGCCGCGGCTTGCAGGCCAGCCAGCCGATCTCGAAACAGAAACCTGGCTGCAATGCAGGGAAGCGCGATCGCCCGCCCCTTGCCAGGCCTACTCGCGAGATTTTCCAAAAGGCCGGTTCGCGGCGCTGGCCCGTTCGCGGGTCCTGGATCTGGCGACCGTACAGCCAGTCATCGCAGCGCCGAGCCTGCCCGCGCAGCCGCTATTTTCAGGGCTGGGGATGCAGTTGCGTGTGGTCTCGGACGGCGACCATATTGAGGTGATGTCTGTTGCCCGCACCAGCTTGGCTTATGGCGAGTTGTTGCCAGGCGACCGAATAACAGCCGTCAACGGGCGTGTGACAAGTCGCAGTGTTGCTATCGGCGAACAGCTCGGCCGCATCGGTGAAGGTTTGCCAACGCAGCTGTCGATCCGGCGCGGGGCAGCCAATTTGACGATCATTCTTCGACAACAGCGGGGTGGCGTATGACAACGACGTTCAATCGACCGATTTCCATCCGAAGCTATGCCCTTCGGCTTGCTGCACTTGCGTGTCTTGGCTGGTACCCGGCAGCGGCGCAGCAAAAGATCAATTATGATATGCAGGTTGCGCCACGCTATCCGGCGGTGGCGGCGATGCGATCAATCGGCGTCTTGCCATTCAATGGGCGCGACGGTGCGTCTTTTACAGCATCACTTGCCGGCCGCCTGCAATCGGCGGTGATGGACGGGCGGCCCACCTTTGATTTGCGCACCATGGACAGCCTGAACTTTCGATCAACCGAAGTAATCAGCAAGTCCGAAATGGCCACTGCAATTCGTAACGGGCAAAAACTCGGCGTACGCGTCGTGTTCACTGGAACCGTAACGGAGGCAAGTGTCCGTCAAACACCATTTACGAAGGAGGTAACGCGCTGTGTCGGGGGAGGTCTTGGCACAAAATGTAATAATGTTACATCAAATGTTGCCTGCCAGAGAGTGACGGGCCAATATTCCGTCGTGCCACAAGCAATCCGGGTAGACAACGGGTCGATCCTGTTTTCAGAAACGGTGACCCGTCAGGGCCAATATGAACAATGCGCGGATGGTGGTGGCGCAGCCATTGATTTTGTTGGCATGATATTCGGACGCAAGGATGCAACGCCCAGGTCAACAGCCACAACACCAGAAGCTCTTCTGCTTGAATTGCGCGAAGATGCTGCAGAAGTTACCAAGAGGCTTGTGTCACCTTATAGCATGACAGTCGAGGTGAAAATAAAGAATGGTACGAGCGGTCTCGTAAAAACCGATAACGAAGTGTTCAAAAATGCTGTAGAGTTTGCAAAGGGTGGGCGAATGGATCGCGCCTGCGCCATGTTTGACGGCCTGAATTCCCCAGCAAATGCACAGAATGTCGGCCTTCTCTATAATCTTGGCGTTTGCCAGGAAGTATTGCTGCCTGACGATCCAGCCGCTGCTCTGGCTTATTATGCGAAAGCTGATGGCTTGCTGTCCAAGCCTGACAAGCTGATTTCTGAGGCTTATCTGCGCAGCAAGCAGTTGGTGGCCAACAGTCGCAACGTGTCTCGCCTGGAGAGCGCACGCAAGTGATCGCCCGCTTTCCCTTTATTGCTTGGATGATCCTGACGCTGGCTTTCGCTGCGGTGGCACCCGCCGCGGCGGCACCGGCGGTGGGTGCGCGCGTGGTTGGCGGCGCAGAGGCGCCGCCCGGAAAGTGGCCGTTTCAGGCATTTCTGCTGTTTGAAGCGCCGGACGGCCGGCGATTTCAGTGTGGTGGCACGCTGATTGCCGAACGCTGGATCATGACAGCCGCCCATTGTGTTTTCGGGCCAGAGGGCCAGCGCATGCGGCTGGCGCTGGCACGCGTTGGCTCAACGGATCGCGACAATGGCGGCCAGTTGTTGCAGGCCGTTCGAATTGTTCCGCATCCGGGATTCAATCGGTCGACCCTGGTCAACGATATCGCCTTGGTTGAACTTACGGGTACAGCAGGCATGCCGCGTGCCAGGCTCGATCGCGTCAGCCCCGCCCGGCAACAGCAACTGTCGTCGCCATTTGTCACGGTGCTTGGCTGGGGCCGCACAGATGGGGGCGCGCCATCGCGGCTGTTGCTGGAGGCTGAAATGCCGTTGGTCGATCCCGAAACCTGCAATCAGACGTTGATGTCGGACGTTAATTTGCAGCGCAACGGCCGGATTGATGGTCGCCGTCTGTGCGCAGGCTTGTCCGAGGGCGGAGTCGACAGTTGCAACGGCGATTCTGGTGGCCCGTTGCTGCAACGTGGTGGCGGCGGTTGGGTACAGCTTGGTATTGTTTCCTATGGAACACCACAATGCGGCACACCTGGCACCTATGGCGTTTACACCCGCGTTGCAGCTTTTGGTGAATGGATTGACGCAGTGATGGGCAGCGCGCCAACAAAGCCAGTGCAGACGACTGCTGCACAGACAACAGCATCCGCTCGCCCGCCCAGTGTTCCCGCCGTGGCGGCAACGGTCTTGCCGCCGCCGTCCATCGGCGCCACCGCCAATGCACCCAAGATCACCGCTGCCGCTGCGTCTGATCGGGGCTTGAAGCTTGTCATGAGCCGACAAGCCCTGCTGATCGGCGACCGCTTCGACATCACTGTGACATCACCTATAGATGGCTGGCTCCTGCTGTTCGACGAGAGCAACGATGGCAAAGTGACTCAGTTGTTTCCCAACACCCGGTCGACGCTTGCCGGCCGTGATGGGCGCGTGCGTGCAGGTGCGCCTTTGCGGATTCCTGACGCCAGCTATGGCTTTGCGCTCACGGCGGCGGAACCCAAGGGTCGCGGCCGACTAACAGCGTTGGTTGTCAAACGTCGAGAAGCGCTCGGCCGTACCGTGCCAGAGGCTGCCTTTCGTGCCCGACCAGATGCCGCGCAATGGCTCGGCGGCATTGATCGGGCCTTGGCAGCGGAACGGCAATTGGCGACAGGATCACAGCGCGGCTGGATCGCAGCAACGGTGAATTATGTCGTTCGATAAGCAGGCGTTGGTTGGCTTGCGGCTTGCGGCGGCCGTACTTTTTGGCGCGGATACCGCAACTGCTTCATCTGCCGTGTGTGCGGATGCAGAACCAGCACTGGTGCAGTCCTTGCTGCAGGGGGCATCGCCGGACCTTGGCGCTGTTCAGTTGGCTCTGGCGGCATGCGCGCCAACGGAGGCCGAGCGGCTTGGTCGTCGCATCTCTGCTTTACTCTACAACAGTTCGATTAAAACATTTCCGCCCGATATTGGCTTGTTGGAGGCGTCGTTAAGCTTCGGGCGGTCGTGGCAAGCGCTGGCAACGCTGGGCGATCTTGCCTTTGACAAGCGCGACTGGACCACGGCAGCAAGTCGTTTGCAGGACGCGTTGACCGAAATCGCTGATCCGGCATTGACGCCGGAGCCGCCACCGCCCTCAGTAATATCCGGCTTGCGCAAGCGGGCAGAGACTGCAGCCCTGCTTTCACCGACTTATGTTGCCGTCCCGCGCACGCGCAGCGGCGAAAATGGCGGCCTTGGAGCCAGCGCCATTCGAGGCGTAGCTGTCACCAGTGTTGCATTACCGATACAGTTTCAGTTCGACAGCGATGCCTTTACAGTGGCCGGTCAGCGTGCTGCAGACGATTTGGCGCGCATAATTGCCTCCGATCGGCCGCTGGCGCGTCAGATCACCCTTATCGGACATACCGATGCCAAAGGTGAATCGGCATATAATGACAAACTATCGCTGCGCCGCGCCGAAGCGGTAAGGCGGTTTTTGCTCGGACGCGGCCTGCGCGCCGATATTAGAACTGCCGGTATGGGTGAGCGCAAGCCATACCAGCCTGATGATCCGGGCCGATACTCTGCGGCAGAGCGTGACCAGATGAACCGCCGGGTGGAATTTCGGCGACAATGACAGCTAGGGTACCTTGGCTGAAGGCAGCTGTGATTGCCACCGTATATATCATGTTTTCTGCGGGAGATCTGGCTGCTGCACCACCGTTCCAGCGTAAGAGCAGCGAAGTTCATGCCGTCGTCATCGGTATCGATGCGTATAAAACCATCGGCGCGCTGCAAGGAGCTGTCAATGATGCGGAATTGATCAGCAGTCGGCTGCGAATGCTGGGCGGCAAGGTCATTCTGCTGACCAACCAGGCCGCAACACGCGCTGCGGTGCTGGCGGCAATTTCGGACCAGGGGGCGGCGGCGGCTGCATCGGGCGGCACGCTGGTGGTCACTTATGCCGGGCATGGCTGGCAAGAACCCGAACATGTGCCGGGAGACGAGCGCGACGGCAAGGACGAGGCTTGGTTGCTTGCGCAGTTCTCACGCAAGGGGCCGGGCAGTGTCGAGCGCTTGCTGGACAACGATCTGAACGCCGCGTTCCGGGCCGTGCCGACAACGGTTCCCATATTGTTTGTTTCTGATTCCTGTCACAGCGGAACCATGACCCGCGCTGTCGACCAGCGCGCCAGCACGCTGGGGTCCCGATTTACCAGCTATGGCCCGATCGAGGATGATCGTTTGCCAGAACCTGAACCGGCAACGGCGGGGCAAGAGCTGGATAGCTTGCCCAACATGATCTTTGCCGGGGCTTCGCAGGAAGATCAGCAGACCCCGGAATTGATGATCGAAGGCACGGCCCATGGCGCGTTGAGCTGGCAATTTGCGCGCGCGCTGACCGGCCAGGCGGATCTTGATGGTGACGGACGCACCACCCTCGCCGAATTCAGGGCATTCATGGTATCGGGCGCCCGGCAGATTTCTGAAGGACGCCAAATACCGGTTGTCGATTTTCTGGCGGGGCGATCCGGCGAAGCATTGCCGTTGCCAGTTGGCCGCTCACAGCCAGCTCAAGCAGTATCGGCAGACAATCGCGTCAAGGTCTGGATACTGGCAGCAACTGAAAAGTCACCGCCAGTGTTGCCGCAGACTGTGGTTCACGCAACCAGTCAGAACCAGGCAGACCTTGTGATTGATTTATCGCAGGACGAAGTGCTGGGCGTCGCGACAGGCGATGTACTGGCTCAGCGCCGACCAGATCAGTCGTGGACCGGGCTCATAGCCGGCGCTGCGGACAAGGTGCGCGCGCTGGCGCTCCTGCGCGCGCTGGCCGAACGTCAACCGATGATGGTTGATTTGCTGCCACGCGGCGCCGGCGCGCTTTATTCTGCCGGCACAGTGGTCGAACTGCTGATGAGTCAACGATCCGCCCCAGCCCATCTCACCCTGTTCAACATCGCGGGCGATGGCACGGTGCAATGGCTGTTCCCGAACAATCGGGCCGGCGACAGTGGCATTTGGCCCATGGATCGGTCCCCGACGATCTCCGCTCGGGTTACCGCGCCTTTTGGAACCGACCATGTGGTCGTGGTGGCAACCACCCAGCCTCCCATCGCGCTGCGGGATCGCGTCCGGGCGTTGCAGGGTCGTCAGGCTGCCATGGAGCTGGCAATAGCGCTTCCCGACTTGTTGCCAGGTGGCGCAAACCAGGTTGGGCTGGTTGCGCTGGTGACGGGAGATCGTGATGTCAATCAATGATGCTGACGGAGAAGGTTCGCCCTATCCGCATCAGCGACCGCCAGGGTTGTGGCGCATCACGCGCAGTGGCGTAACCGGCTGGTCGCGCGAGCTTTCTGACGGCTCGATGAAGGTCCTGCCTTTGGGGCGAGGCCCGTTGCGGGCCAGCATGTTGCCTGGTCGCTGGTGGCCAGATGATTTCCGATTTGAGCCGGGCTATAACAAAATCAAATTGCCCAGCCGGCGGTCGTTGCGCACTCGGGACTGTGGATGGGTGGCGATTGAAGCAAATTCCGATCAACTCGGCCAACCGATCAATCAAGCTGAAGCCGGTTGGGCGGATCTGCCTGCCGGCACCACCGACGTCGTGATTGCCGGCCTGCCGGCCCGTCCGATAGCCTATTGCGCGGTGACTGGTGAGGCTTGGTGGTGGGACCCGGTCGAAGCGACGTGGTGCTCCTGGGGGTTGGTGTCTGACCATCCCGGAGAAGCAAAGCTGGCTGGATGTGCAGATGGCGCGCTGCTCATTGTTCGTGACGCGATTGTCTGGCTACTGGCCGACCATAGCGAGGGCATCCTAATATTGGTCACGCCGGGCACAGGGCAACCGCTGGCAGCGCCGACATTGTTTGCCGACGCGTTGATCTGGCCAGCATCGGTCGATGGACAGCTGCGGTTGTGGCAATTGCAGTTGCCGCCGCGCATCGATGGCCGAGCCGACGCACAACGCTATGCTGTGTTTCCGAAGGAGCTGCCCTTGGAGGCAGTCCCTGCGCCAGTTGCACATGCCTTTGGCAGGACGACGACTTCGTCCAATTTGGCCGTGTTTCCGGCACGGCATGGCCATGTGTTGCTGCGGCGGATGGGCAGTGGCCAGCTTGTCGCGCAGTGGCATCCATGCCCTGATGGTTGGATACTGGTAGAGCGTCTGTCACCCTGGCTACGGCCCGACGGTAGATTCGAACTACAGGCTCGTTCTGCCGAGCAGGCGATCGGACGGCTCATTGCCGGCGGTTCGCAGGTGAACCGCACAACCGGCCTATGTGCCACGTTGGGACAACAGCGCTGGCGGGGGCGAGCCCGCGTGGATGACAATGATCTCGAAACCAGTCCATACAGCCCACCCGACGGCCACTGGCTGCTTCCACTGGCAGAGACTGCAGACGGTGCAGTGATGTTGGACTGCGACGATGCCACGGCGCAGTCCGATTTGCTGCTTGGGGAGACAAATGCGCCGCAGCAGGCGCAACTGACCCTTCTGAGCGGCAACATACTGGTACCGCTTGCAAAATTCTTGACTTTACGCGAATTGAAGACTGTCAAAGTGGCAGGCTGGCGACACCAGTTGCTGATCTATGATTCTGCCGATCGAAGCAGAGCCATTTTGTTGGAGACGCCGCTATGCGCTTCATCTTGGGGATGATGGTTGCGCTGTTTGCCGTTATGGCGAAGCCATTGCTTGCTCAGCCGGCGTCGGACGCCCTTCCGCAAGTATTTCTTATCCAGAATTCAGGCTGGATGGAGCCATTTTATTCCGACCCGCAGTCGCGATTCCGCGTGTTGGTCGGCGCTCTAATCGCGCAAAGCGCTCCGGTTGGCAGTCCGATCGTCGTGGCCACCTTCAACCGCAGCGGCCAGGCACCGGGTATCGAGTCGCCGCAGGTGATCTACGCCGGTCCAAATGACCCAAAGCTGGTGAGAGAACGGATCGCTGACATCAGCATTCCGCGCAAACCAGGTGGAGCCTATGTCGATTCGGATTTCGAAGAGGCGCTGGGCAAAGGCGCCACCCGGTTGTTGCGCGGTCGCCCTGGCGTGATCTGGTTCGTATCAAACAACCAGAACGCGCCCGACGGTATCAGCGATGGCTGGCAGAACCGCTCTGAGGCGTTCACTCGGCTGCTGATGGAAGCGCCGCAGTTTTCCCGCGTCTATGCCCATCCGGTACGCAACGAAGTGGAGAGCGTGCAATTCGGTCGGCGCGAAGGGTTTATTTTCTACGCAATCGCTTACGGAAAGCGGGCCGGGCCGATCCTTGACGAACTGGTGGCAAAAGCCGGGATGCGCACTGTTCTGGGCAGTCCTCTGGCCCGGCTGCGCCCGCTTGACAGGTTGACCACACGCTTCGTGATTGATGGTGCGTCGCAATCACTGTCGAGCGAGCGCGACTGGATCAAGATTTCCGGCGATGGTGCTGCCAAAACACTCCGCCTGAAAGGCCGCGTCGAGAACCGGCTTTATCCGTTCGTGATTCGAAAGGCCCGGCTCGATCTGGCCTTTCGGGTGGCGCCCAGTCAGCCAGGTCTGGAAACGTTGCGCGTGTCGGCCGATACGCGTGCATTGGCAAACGTACCAGCTCTTGGGCGCTCAGGGCCGGTGACGATCACGCTCGAACTGCCGGCCGTTCCGATCGAGGGCCTGATGACCACCGAACGGCGGGCGTCGGGGGTGCTTACGTTGCAGCTTTCCGATATCGACTATGAATGGGATCGGGATTTTCTTGACCGGCTGAGCGCCATCCCGGCTAGCGGCGTCTTGAGCGAAAAGGCGCAAACCCAGTTGGTTGCATCGCAGCTGCCGCAAGTGTTCGTGGAACCGCTCAAGGTGAGGACGAGCCGATCCGATGTGCGGCTGCAGCTGATCGTGCAGCGCTCTCTCTGGTGGCTTTGGTTGGTTATCCCGGCCATGGCTGTCGGTGCATTCGCGCTTTGGCAACGCAGTGGGCAGCCCAAAAAACGTTCATCGCACATCGTCGATCTGGGTGGGGAGCGCAAGGAGATTAAAATCGCTTCCGGCGAGAAATTGTTGCTTTCCAATTCAAGTGGCGAGCGCTTTACTGTGAAGGGTCGGGGCACCAAAGCTCCAATGGTTACGCGAAGCCCGTGATTTCTGTCAAAATGGGCAGAGCATGAGGATTATTGGGGACGGATCATGCGATCGGGCAAATTGTTCATATCGTTCCAGGACGGTGACGGTCTGGGTACTCCCGACTTGATGCCGCCGGACACGGCTGCTGGCACCGAGATCCCGGTGCTTGATCCGTTACCGCCCGCAGGTTCCAACGAGAGTGGCATGGGTCAGATTATCCTGATCCTGGGCGTGGTTCTAGCTGCGGGTGTTGGCTTTGCCGTCTATCGCGTGGTTCGCGACGGCGCTGTCGGGCGGATGGAAACTTATGACAAGGCAACGCGCAATGGCCTGATCGCGGGCGTTGCAGTCGGTGTCCTCGTCGCTGTTGCCGCCTGGTTTATCAGCCGCCAGAATTTCTGATCAGACTTTCGCACGGAGCGCCAACATGGCCAGCAAAGCCCCCAAGCAGCCCACGATCTTGCCGGTTCGCCCAACCGTATTCATCGGCTTGGGCGGCACCGGCATGGAGGTGCTGCTGCGGCTGCGCCGCCGCATTTTGGCCGAGCGCTGGAATGGCCGCCAACTCGCAAGCCTGGACGAATTTCCGGTGGCGTCTTTTCTCTACTTCGATACGGACAGTCGGCCGACCAGCCAATCAGGCATCGACCCAGACAAGGATCCTTACCACAACCTGATCAAGCTTGATGGCGAGGCGATCCGGCCAGATAATTTCAACCCTGGAAAGTATCAGGCGCAAATTCGCAATTTTCCTTTGCTTGAATCATGGCTGCCGTCTGCCCAGCTTTCGGGAATTGACACAAGCAAGGGTGCAGGCCAAGTGCGCAGCCTGTCGCGTTTGTTGTTTTTTGATCGTATTCGCGAATTCAACCAGCAAGTCCGTCGCCGCATGAGCAGCGTTAGCGATAACACCGGCAACAGGCGAAAACTTGAGCTGCTGGGGCTGCAGCCCAGCACAGACGTTCGTGCGGTGGTGGTCGCGGGCCTTGGCGGCGGCACCGGCGCAGGTACTTTCATTGACGTCGGCCTGTTCCTGCGTTCGATCACTGGCCCGGACTTAAAGGAGGTCGATGCCTATTTGACGCTGCCTTCGGGCTATCGGAAGTATCAGGAGCGCACACTGGCCAATGGTTTTGCGGCACTTTCCGAGCTGGAGCATGTCATGCGCAAGCGCAAGCCGCCTTATGTCACCGAATGGGGCACATCGTCCGCCATTCATCGCGTGTCCAGCAATCCAGATCGCCAGCGTCCGTATGACGATATTTATCTGTTTGATACTGCAAATGAAACGGGGAATCACACGAGCGACATCAATGTCATTTATGACATGATGTCAGACGCATTGCTGGAGGATTTCGCCACCACTGGATTTGGCGAGCGCAAACGGTCCAGTCGGGTGAATCGCCGTGGTCCCAAGGACGCATTGTTCGTACCTGATGCTCTGGAAGGCGATAGACAATTGCGCGGCCTGCAATTCAGCCAGGCATACTCCGCGGTGGGCCAGTCCCGCTTGACCACGCGCAGCGCTCTGGCGGTGGACGAAGCGACCGAGGTTGCCACGCAGAAGATGCTGAGCAGCTTTTTTGGAGTCGCCCTTGACGGCGAGGGCCGCCGGGCCAGCGCACCGGATCGCGATGTGTTCTTGCGCGAGGTCTTGTGCTTGGAGGATCATTTCTATGATGATTTTCCCGATCATCTAAGGCCCAAGCCGCGAGCAGTTGCGGTTTCAGCGCTGGTTGAGAAGGTGCTGTCGCAAGGTGATCGCACACTCGACAGTCAGTTGATCGAAGACGTGCAAATTGCCTTTGCCGACATACCACGACAGCTCGCCACTCCTGATGATTGGCAGGTGCGCGCCCGCGATTTGGCAGCCCAGTTCAAGGCGGATGTGATCCCACAGGCTGGCATTGTAGCCAAGCGGCTGAGCGCGGTGGCGGATCATCGCCACAAACTCGAGCGGCTTTGGTTCGCCGACGATCCTGAGCACAACTCCGGCTCGCTCCTTTCGGCATTGTTCACGCGAATTGATGATCGTGCCCGGGGTGGTGTCGATCTGGCATTCAGCTTGGTTCAGGACGTCCGGCAGGATCTTGAACGCGATGGCGGGCGCATCAGCACGTTGTTGGCCGCGGCGGAAGAACTCGATCGGGTCGCAGAAACTTTGCACGACAAACAGTTCAATGCTGCCCTGGATGGATTGTCAAAAGCGCTGAAAGGCGGGCTGTTGGGCAAGCCCGATCTGAAGAATGCCGACACTTATTTGAAGCATGCCGGCGTGTGTCTGGCGCAGGGCCTCGCCTTTCGCATCCGCGCCAGGGCCGCCCGCGAAGCGGTCGATCTCTTGCGCAAGACCATTATTCACCTCGGTCGGCAGGAAGCCAGTGATCAAGAACAGCAATATTCGGGATTGCTCGGAAAATTGCACGGTTATCGGCAGGCCGTCGCTGCGCTGGCACAAGATGCCACGCGGGAGCGTGATAAAATTCGTGACCGCGCCCTAAGCAACAACAGCGGCACGGCGCTCGTGATCGACGACGACGAGAATGACAAAGCCTTCAAGCTCGTAGAAGCCGAGGCCGCCCGCTGGGCTGACGACCTTTTCGATGCGCGCGGCAAGGCGCGCGGTCTGTTGCCTGATCTGGTGGATGGTCAGGGGCGGGCCGATGTGCTGACCGCCTTGCGCGCCGGCGCACGTGAACGCCTGCAGCCGCTTGCCAACGCGTTGCCATCGATCACCGAAGTGCTGAGCAGAATGGCACCGGCGGACGCCGCTGCCCACCTTCGTCAACTGATGAGCGGTGCCATGCCGTGGGTGCTGCCATCCAGCATGTCGACCTTCAGCCCGCGACCTGACCAATATGAAATGCTGCTGGCCACCGGAGACAAGGATGCGTTTCAACGTGCGTTTGGCAGTTCAGTCAATTCCTTGGCCCCAGCGAAGGTGACCCCCGAGATACTGGCGGCAGGTGAAGCAAGCGAGCTGATCTGTTATTGCGAATTATCGGGATTTCCGCTGGATTGGCTGGCGGGGATGCGAGATTCTTGGCGATACGAGTATATCGAAAACATCAGTGGGCGCGTCAACAATCCGTATCCGATCCACACCCACCGCGATTATACACATTTTGCCATGCCGGTGGTGCCCGAACAGGCGGAAATTGATCGCCTGCGAAGCGACCTCACTCTGTTCTTGAAGGCTACCATGATTGGTCGGCTCGAAAGATCGGCCGATGGCGACTGGAAGGTTTCGGTGGCAAGGCCAGGCAAGCCGCGCAATCTGCTGGCCATTGGTACGGAAGCGCAGATTCGTCGCAGCGAGATTGCGCCCAATCTTCGGCGCGAGATCCAGACCCAGATCGCGGAGTTTGAAGCGGATGCAGGTCCTGGTCTGCTGTCGGCGGCCGCGAAACTGGCCGAGTTTTTCGCCTGGACAATCTACACGCCGATCAAGACAAGGTTGGACGGTCAGAATGAGCTTGAAATCTATGGCTTTGGTCACAAACAAAGCCTTGAAATCCACGCTTACTGGCTGAAACTGCGCAGCGAACGCGCGCCGGGTCAAGAAGATCAGTTTGACAAGTGGGATGAGAAGCTTGGAGACGACTTTGATACATGGTCGTCCTCGGTTGCAGGTTCTGGTTCGGATGCACCGCGCGATGAGACCAACGCGATAGCGGACCGGCGCAGCCTGAAGCGCGATTGGCAGAACGAAGCCGCCTTTGCCGACCTGCTGTACCTGCACCAAGCCCCGCCATCCGCTCCGGATGGGCCCCCGCCGCCGCCGCCGCCCCCGTCGCAAAGTGCTGAAAAATGGTGGTTAGCGGCCGATGGTCAAACCACTGGGCCGTTTACGCGCGATGCCTTGGTCCATCGATTGGGCAGCGGATTTGGTGCCGACAGCCAGGTGTGCCCGGTGGGCAGCAGCAGCTGGCAGACTGCAGCATCGGTGATTTCATTGGCAGACCTGTTTCCGCCACCGCCGCCAAAATCATGATTATTGGGCGTGCTTTGCTTTTGGCAGGAAGCCTTTTCATTTTGGCGTTGCCAGTCTCTGCTGCGACTGGCGAGTGGCCGGAACGGATCAGACGGCAAAAGGAAATACTGACGGCTCTTGGTTATTTCGCCGGGCCCATGGATACGCAAGACACAGAAGAATTTGCCCGCGCCCGCAACGAATTGGCGCAGGATGCTGGACTGGACACCAGCATTCCCATCATGCTGGCAAGTCAACTTGAACGGATCTACGATCGAAATCAGATGGCAAGACGCAACTGCCCCTCTCGCAAGGGGCTCGCGACAGCCTGCCTGAAATCAACAGCGTCGGCTCAATAAAGCACTTCGACCGTCACCGGTCGACCGGCGGCTCGCGCTTCCAAGCGACCATGCAAACCAGCAGGTGGAATGCTGACGCCTCCGTCTTGGGGAATGGCATATAGATCACCATTTACCCGCATGCGAAACGGCCCGTCCGACTGCAACCTGCGCGCGCCCGGATCGACACTGATCTCCTGCCACTGCTGGTCCAAATGAAACACCACATTAGATTCCTGACGGCTGGTGTTGGCGCGATCGACCACAATCATGGCGATCAATCCGGCAAACAATGTGCCTGCTACAATGATACTCATCGCTCGACCTCGCTGATCATCCAGGCTGATCGCTGATCTACTCTTTGTAGATGCAGCGTCTATAGCTGTCCTAATTGATAATCGCTTTTTGTCAGTGTGCGGATTCAGCTTGGCTATTTGACTGTTCGTTGGCTCGAGGTCTTCTACGAAAGTCGACGAAATATTGTCGGTAAGCTGCTGATCAATTAGCGTGATCAATTCAGGCTGAGTCTTGACGGGCGCTTCTCCACAGTAAACGCAATGCACGTGGGAGAGGCCCGATATGGCGAAGTTGTTCCGGCCGCAGCGATCGCACTGGAGAACCAGGCTGACGTCCCTGAGGCTGGCGATCATGGACGTTTCCAGAAGCCCAGCCGCCTGAGTATCCCGCCCAAGAAGTTTGATAGTCCGGCTTGCTGGATCGGTGCGATTGGCGTTTGACGCCCCTGGGACGCGGCTGGGCTGGGAGCCGCTGTGGAATGTTGCTGTTGTTGAAATCCCTGCGTCATCAATTTTGCCGACGGTGTCGCTGCTGTCGTCGGCGCCAGAACGGGCAAGTCAGTCGGCATCCGGTTCATAGCGACGGTGGGCGCTGGCCTTACACTCGGAACCGCGCGCGCCGAAGGCGTTCCGGTCACATTCAGGGCTGGCCGGCGTGTCTCAGCCGGATCGTTCGACAAACGTGTATCCAAGATCGGCTCGACACCGGCCCCGTCCACGCTCCCAGACGCGGACAGTCGCGCCGATTTAATCGCGGCCAGCAACGCGCCGGCCGACGCGTCAAGCCGCGCCAGCTCAGCGGCAGCGACCGGGGAACGGGACATAGAAGCTCTGGCCAACAAGTCGGAATTGCGCCTCGGTTAAGTCGATATCGCCATGCGATCGGCAAAAACTTGCCCGAAAGGCACAAGCTTGGCTGCCCAACGCGCCACTGCGCGCCGACTTGCTCAGCCGGGCGCCTGCCGACTGAAAGGCCTGCCGGCTCAAGGTTTGGCTGGTCACAAATGGCGCCAAAACCGGGTTATCGGCCATTGCGGCCGGCACGCGTCCTGGCGTCACCGCAATTCGGCCGTCACCCAGGCCACGCAGACGAACCAGTGGTTCGCTCCCGGCCAAACAATTGGGCAAATCCTGCCCGCCCTTTCCCGCCACCTTGACAACCGGTTTCGGGACTACGCAGCGGGTACCGTCATCCCCGCATTTTGCCCGAAGCGCGGCAAATTGACCTTCCTCGGCCTTGAATTTTACGTAAGCCGGATCCGCTTCCTTGCGCAGCGCCAACCCAAGCAACAGCGCCAGAAAGATGAGGTGGGTCATCAATTCGACCAGCGTGAACAGGACCAATTGGTCGCTCTGGGTACCGAGGCGCGTGCCGCGGCTGATCATTCGGCCTGCCCATATTGCGGCAACACCGCTGTTGGTTGTGTGGGTTCGACCGTGCTGCGCAATCGATCCAATTCATCCGCAAAGCTGGATACCACAGCCGCAAAGCTGGCCATTGCTTGGTCAAGCGCGCTTTGGAAATCGCCAGCCTGCTGACCAAGCCCCTGCGCTTCACCCACTAGAGACGCACCCGCCCGCGCCAATTGTTCTGCCGATTCTGTTGCTGCCGCTTCCACCTGAACGGCCGCACGATTGGTGGTTGCTTCCAACGCACCGACTGCACTGTTTACCCGGCCAAGCTGGCCAACCGCGCCAACCTGGAATTCTGACAATGCCGACGCCATGCGTTCCGTACCGGAAACAGCAGCCGTCAGCGCAGCCGCCAGTTGCGCAACATCGTTGCGCAGCTTCTGCGCGGTTTCATTAGCGGCCTTCTGAGTCGCCTCCAGTTCGGTGCCCAGTCTGGCCACTGGCTCTGCCAGCCCGGCCATCGCGCCGCCCATGCGCTCTCGGGCCTCTGCCATCAAACGCGCGGCCTCGACGATATCGTTGGCGCGTACGGCCACCCGTTGCCGCAGCGCCTCTGCTTCAGTACGAGTCTGTTCAGCTTGCGCGGCAAGCAGGCCCGTGGTGGCCTTTGCCGCGTCATCAAACTCACTGACAACCGCCTCCAATCGCTTGCCGGTGGCGCCAAGCACGGCTTTCACCATCGCTTCATTGTGCTTCACCAAGCCGCGACGAGCTGTCGCCAGGTCGTCTCCAATCCCTTTGGCTTCGGCGGCAACACGGCGGGTGAGCGCGGTGAGGTCTTCTTCCATCTGGGCGGCCGCCTCATCACTGGAGGGGGCGAGCTGCATCACGACGACCCGAAATATCAATCCAAGTGCAGTAGAAAGCAGAGCCGTTCCGAACGCCTCATAGATTTCTTGTGGTGACACATTGCCATTGGCTACTGCTACTGGCAAAAAGCTTGCGATAAGGGCGCCCATCGTGAAGATGAACCCGAGAAAATAAATATTGTCTGCAAAGCGCTGGCGCGATTCTGCCTTTCCAGCAAAGCCAAGCCAAGACCCAATCATCCAGAACAGCAAAACTAATACTGGAGGCAGGCCAAACAGGACGTTGCGCACACCCTGCGATGATTCCTGTGCGAAAAAAGAACGAGCAAGAAAAACAACGGCACCGATGAAAACGAATGTTAGAAAGAAGTATGCGCCGCCACTTACCCCCCGCGTGGTCGAACCTGACTGATCAGTTTCCAAATTTGGTTGATTAGGATCCATAATGGATCCTTTTTGACGGTAACGTTAATCAGAAGCAAGAAGGCATTGGGCGCAAAACGAAAAAACTCACACAGACATCACCGCGCCGCCTTGGCCGCCGCCACCTGTGCCTCCACGCTGCGCAGGATCGCCGGCACATCGTGCACGATGCCGTCGCGGATGGTCCAGCGGATGCCGCCCTTCACCACCGTGGTCTGCGTCGCCTCGTCCAGCCGGGCAAAGCCGGTGCCATAGAGCGTCTTGAGGTTATGCAGCGGGTTTTCCGGCACCACGATCAGATCGGCACGCATGCCGACGCGGATCAGACCGAAATCCGGCTCGCGGCCCTTGGGCTCTTCCAGGGTGCGGGCGCCGTTGATGGTCGCGGCCTGGATCACCTCCAGCGGCGCGAAGCCGGCCTCGCGCAGCAGTTCCAGCTCCAGGATGTAGCCGAAGCCCCAGGTCTGCCAGATGAAGCCGGGATCCGAACCAGTCGTCACCCGCCCGCCGATATTCTTGTAATCATTCACCAATCGCATGTACCGCGTGTAGAATCGCCGCCATTCATATTCGCGCTCACTGGTCCAGTCGAAGAAATAGCTGCCGTGGTTGTCGCGGTTGGATTCAAAGAATTTCGTCAGGCTCGGCAGCGTGTAGCGGTCATGCCATTCCGCCCGCTTGGCGCGCATCAGGTCGCGGCTGGCGCTGTAGATGTTGAAGGTGGGATCGAACACCACGCCGCTGGCCTTTTGCGCCTTCAGATACTCCTGCCATTCCGGCCCGCCCGGTTCGTGAATCTGGTCCCAGATTTCGGCGATGCCGCCGAAACGCATCTGTTCATCGTTGAAGTTATAATCGGCCGGCGTGTCCTGCACGCGGCGGCCATCCAGCAGGCTTTCGAAATGGCCATAAAAATGCGTGATCGTGCCCAAGCCCGCAGCGGCCGCATCCCGCGCGTTGAATTCGGCGATATTGTTCTGCGACAGGTGGGCAACCGTGCCCAGCCCCAGTTTCTTCGCCTCATCGATGGCGGCGCGATCAATCTCCGGCGTTTCATCGCCGCGGTTGAAGAATTTGATGCCATCCACGCCCACGGATGCGGCCCAGCGCACCCATTCGCGGGCCTTTTCCGGGCTGAGCACCCGCCCGCCCTTCCAGCCAGCCGACGCGCCCGAACCCAGCGTCTGGTACACATACAGGCGCGGCGCCATGATCTCACCGGCGGCGGCGCGCTTCCGGTCGGCCAGGGCGCGGGCCGTGTCCCCGCCAAAGAAGGAAACGCCGCGCACCGTCGTCACCCCGTGCGCCAGCCACAATTTCCAGGCGTAATCCGGGTCGTCCGTCTTCTGCCCATCGCCCTGATGGCCGTGCATGTCCACGAAACCGGGCAGCACATACATCCCCGTCGCATCGATTTCCCGCGTCGGGTTTGCGGGCGCGCGGCCCGGGCGCATCGCCAGCCCCGGCGTGCCGGCGCTGCGGATATCGGTGATGCGGCCGCCGTTGATGATGATATCCGCCGGGCCGAACGGCGGCCCACCGTTGCCGGTGATGATGGTGGCGCCGCGGATCACCAGCGTTTCATACGGTCCGGCCGCCAGCGCAGGGTCGCGCGGCGCCGAAGGCTTCATCTGGGCGGCCCCGGCGGTGGCAGCCAGCGCAACGGCGAATGCGATCAAAATCTTCATCAAAACCCCCGATTTGCCGGCAGCATAGACGGCGGATTTTCGCGCGGCTAGGCTGGCCACCATGCAATGGATCGCGCTCGGCATTGGCTATGTTTTGGGTTCGATTCCGTTCGGCCTGCTGCTCACGCGGATGATCGGCATCGATATCCGCAGCGTGGGCAGCGGCAATATCGGCTCCACCAACGTGCTGCGCACCGGCAACAAGGGGCTGGCCGCCGCCACGCTGCTGCTCGATGCCGGCAAGGGCGCGGCGGCGGTGCTGATCGCCCGCGAACTTGGCGGTGAGACGGCTGCCATCCTGGCCGGCACGGCGGCTTTCATCGGCCATTGTTTCCCGGTGTGGCTGCGCTTTCGCGGCGGCAAGGGGGTGGCGACGATATTGGGCATCACGCTGGCGGCCGCGCCCTTGGCCGGCGTGATCGCGCTGGCGACGTGGCTGGGCGGTGCCCTATTGACGCGCTATTCCAGCGTTGGCGGAATGCTGGCGGCGATCGCCTGCCCGCTGGCGGCCTGGGCGGTGCGTGACAATATCGGCTGGGCCATCCATCTGGCGCCGCTGGCGGCGCTGCTGATCTTCCTGCACCGCGACAATCTCAAAAGGCTGGCCGCCGGCACCGAATCGAAGATCGGGCAAAAGGCCAAATGAGCCTGCCCGACGACGCCGTTTCGCGACTGCGCCTGATCCGAACGGACAGCATCGGCCCGGTCACCTATCGCCAGTTGGTCGCCCGCTTCGGCACGGCCGAGTCGGCGCTGCACGCGCTCCCCGATCTGGCGCGGCGCGGCAACCGGCAACTCAGCATCTGCACCGCAGACGCGGCAGAGGCGGAACTGGCCACCGCCGCCCGGCTGGGTGCGAAGCTGCTGTTTCTGGGCACAGCCGATTATCCGCCGCTGCTCGCCCGCACCGAAACCGCGCCGCCAGTGCTGTTCGCCCATGGCGATACCGCGCTGCTGGATCGGCCGGCGGTGGCCATCGTCGGCGCCCGCAACGCCAGCGCGGCGGGCGTGCGCTTTGCCCGGCAGCTGGCCATCGATCTGGGGGATGCGGATTTCGTCGTCGTCTCCGGCCTGGCGCGCGGCATCGATGCGGCGGCACATGTCGCGGCGTTGGATCGCGGCACCATCGCCGTGGTCGCCGGCGGCATCGATGTGCCCTACCCGCCCGATCACGCCGAACTGATGGCGAAGATCGCCACCACGGGCCTGGTGGTGGCCGAACAACCGCCGGGCATCGAACCACAAGCCCGCCACTTCCCGCGCCGCAACCGCATCATCGCCGGCCTCAGCGCCGGCACCATCGTGGTGGAGGGCGCGCCAAAGTCGGGCAGCCTGATCACCGCGCGCATCGCCGCCGAACTCGGCCGCGAAGTCATGGCCGTCCCCGGCTCCCCCCTCGATCCGCGCGCCCAGGGCTGCAATCTCCTCATCCGCGAAGGCGCCACCCTGATCCAGACCGCCGCCGACGTGCTGGAGGCCCTGCACACAATCTCCGGCCATCCCGCCATCCCCCTGCACGTCGCCGAAGCCGCCCCCACCCCCGCCCTCATCGCGGAGCCCGACGCCCGCGCCGCCGTCATCGCCCTCCTCTCGCCCACCCCGGTTCAGGTCGATGAACTCGTCCGCCAATCCGGCCTGCCCGCCGCGCAAGTGGCAACGGTGCTGCTCGATCTGGAACTGGAAGGCGCGGTGGTGCGCCACGCCGGCGGGCGGGTGGCGTTGGGGTGAGGGGGTCAGCGGTAGAACAACACGCGGCCGGCCGGCACAAGTTGCTGGAGGAAATCGAAATCACCCAGATTGGCGGTCAGCACGGTCAGGCCCAGCTTGTGCGCCTGCAGAAACAACGTCGCATCCAGCAGCGCCCGCAGCCGGGCATCGCGGCCATAGCCTTGCAACCGGCACAACATCCCCGCCAGCAAAGCGGCGCGGCCCAGCACATCGGCATCGGGGGTGAACAGCCGGTGATCGGGCATGGCCTGCACCAGGGCGCGGATGGCATCCACCGCCGCTGGTGTGCGGGCATCGGCCGGATTCAGTGCGCCGATGGCGTGCAGCAATTCCTGCACGGCGATGCTGCTGTGGTTGATCTGCCGCACATCGATCACCAGCGCGATCAGCGCCGGCAACCGCCCCTGCAACTGGTGAATATACACACAGCTATCGAGCAGCAGCGCCGACCCCGCCACATCCGCCGCGGTCACAAAGGGCAATTGGGCATCGGGCCGGCGCACGAGCGGCCGGCGCGGATCGAGCCCCGCCCAGCGCAGCGCCGCATCGATATCAAAGTCGGCCAATTCAGAACCCGCCGCTCAAAAGCTGGGGGTCAGAATTCCAGGTGCAGATCAGCATCCACGGCGCCGCGCACTGCCTTGAAGGTTTCGGCAAACCGATCTTCCACCGCAATATTGGCCAGGGCAAATTCAATCAGATCGGTATCGGTCTCGATCCCGGTTTGCGCCTTGGCCTTCGCGATCAACGCCGGGCTGATCCGCCCGCCAATCCGCCCGCCCTTGCCAGCCAACAGCCCAGAACGATCCGCCGCCGCCATCACCGCGTCAAAGCGGCTGGCGTGCGCTTCGGCGGCTGCCCGCGCTGCCGCCTTGCCCTTGATCGGGAGATTGCTCATGCCAGCGTGTCCAACAAATCCAAGAAGTGTCTGACATACAAGCAAGGGCCGCGCACCACAAGCCGCCTGCAAGCGCCAGCCTTCGCGCCTGCCGTCTCTCCATTTGGCTGCGCCATGGTACAAGACGGCGAATGCGTCCGCCAATCCGGCCTGCCGGCGGCGCACGTGGCAACGGTGCTGCTCGATCTGGAACTGGAGGGCGGGGTGGTGCGCCACGCTGGCGGGCGGGTGGCGTTGGGGTAAGGGCCAATGGACCGTCGATGCTGGCCTAGCCGCGCCAGCGGGTACTGAATCGTAATGCACGCAGCATCGCAAACGTATCGCAGCATTGAACGCCAACATCTGCACAAACGTCAGGGATGCGTCGATTCTGGCGCTGCTGCCGGCGCTTTGTCGTTTCGGTCGTCACTACGCAGCGGTTGCCTGGGTCTGCCAAGGCATGAGCAATGAGGAATGGATCACGGCCAATTGCTTCAAGCTCGTCATCCGTCAGATCGGGAGCGTAATGGGCGGTTACCCGTCGAACCAAGACGGACTGAACATCTTCATTGAAGAGGATCGCAGCCTTGTTTGCTTCGTCCTGAATCCAGCCAAAAAGCAGATCGCGCACAGCGTCATTTCCGCCGTCTCTCACCTCTTCAAATGGTATGTATCTGGTGAGGGCCGCACCGGTAGCTATGCGTTTTTTGACGTTTTGATGATGCGTTTGGCGGCGTTAGCGTCCGCTCACGTGGTGTAATTTCCCGGTGTAGATGATTGCGTTGCCGGGGGTGGGGCGAGCCCCACCCCCGGCAAATCGATCTCGGTGGCCACCGGGCTCATCGGATATGGTGGAGTTTCCAGACTTCAACCGTAACTGAGGAGTTGTTCCCGATGACCGACGACAGACTACCGCTTGCCGAGCTGATGGCGAAGACCGGCGATGGCGATTTCTTGCGCAGCGTTGCCGAAAGCGTGCTGCAGATCATCATGGAGGCCGATGTCGACGGCCTGATCGGCGCCGGCCGCCACGAGCGGTCGGGCGACCGCAGCACATGGCGCAACGGCTATCGCGACCGATCGCTGGATACCCGGCTCGGCACGCTCAACCTGAAGATCCCCAAGCTGCGGACTGGCGCCTACTTCCCTGGCTTCCTCGAGCCCAGGAAGACGGTGGAAAAGGCGCTGGTGTCGGTTATCCAGGAAGCTTGGATCGCGGGACTGTCAGGATTTTCGTGTGCGGGCGGGCGGTTGAACATTACGCCGCCATGGCCCTGATGAACCGCTCGCCGAAGATGACGGC
>NZ_JBHYDQ010000002.1:0-312128 GCF_051860625.1 Sandarakinorhabdus sp.
CGGGGGTGGGGCTCGCCCCACCCCCGGCAACGCAATCATCTACACCGGGAAATTACACCACGTGAGCGGACGCTAACCAAAATCGCCTACAGTAAGCCCGCGACGAAACCTAAATCCTTTGAACATATGCGTAGTCTCTCTCGTTTTTGATAGAGACCTCTTGTAGTATGAAATTAAATTGAAAGCGGGTGGGAAATAGCGTGCACAAATAATCTCCTATAGAAAGTCGAAGTCTTAGGATTAGAGGACATACATTGATCCAGATGCTGCCTATCAGGCGGTGTGTGCTGGTCTCCTCCTTCCAGAGTGACTGAGAAATACTCCGAAAACAACCGAATCTTAGGCCAAGATCGACGCTTCGGAAGATATCTTCGGCTGGGTAGTGATCTGATCGGCGTGCTATCAGACGACAGCCTAGTCGTCCTCCAACAGCAATACTGCCCACAAGCATGCCAATTCACGCCGGCGCTCGTTATGCTGGGAGCGGTTATAGGTATCCATCCGGGTAGGGCCGCGGGGTAGTTCAGATGTCTTTCATGAAGTCCGACCGGCGTTCGTCGAGGAGGTCTTCGAGGTAGTCGAGGCCTTTGCGGGTGAAGCCGGTGACGGACGCGGCGTTTTCGTCGAGGCTGTCGATGATGCTGAGGCAGCCATCCTCGGGTTCCATTTGTTCGGCCATTTCTTCGATGACATCGAGATCGACGCCAAGGCGGCTTGCCGCAAAGCGTGCGGTGAACACCATGCTGGGCGCGGCCATCAGGCCGCCCGTGCGAACCTGATCGACGCCGCCCAGTTCCAATGCAGCAGTTCGTCGAGCCGGCTTGCCGGGTGATCGGCGATGCGCGCGAGGACGTCAGTCAGCCACGCCTGCGGGTCGACGTCATTGAGCCGGGCTGACTGGATCAGCATGTAGAGGACGGCCGCGCGGTCACCGCCGCGGTCGGAGCCGCAGAACAGGCATGCTTTGCGGCCAAGCGGCACGCAGAGCAGCGCCCGCCCGGCGGCGTTGTTCGACAGGCAGACCTGGCCGTTATCGAGCAAGCGAGCGAACGCCGCATACCGAGCGTCCATTTCGTTCTTCCGAAGCCGGTCGAACGGTGGTCCGCAAATGGTCCGCAGATAGCCGCACGTTCGCTTCCTGTTCTCGTATTTTAGTGCGGGTTTTCCGCCCATCAGTTTGATGAGTGTTGTCCCCGTCTCCTTTACACGGACAGGGCCGGGGGTTCGAAACCCTCACCGCCCACCGCCCACCGCGCAGCGCGGCTTTGGCCAGTGCGCAGCACTGGACATGGACTCGCGCAAGCGCGGCCGGGCTGGCTGGCGGCCCTCAGGCCGACAGAACAGCTTCGACGGCGCGGCTTTGCCGCGCTCTTTCTTCTCTTTCTACCCAACCCTGCGGACTCGGCGGCTTTGCCGCCGGCCGCGCGGTCACCCTTCAATGATGAGTTCGTGCCTGACTCCCGCGGCCGGCGGCAAAGCCGCCGAGTCCGCTTCTTCAGAAAGAAAAGAAAGCAAGAGCGCGGCAAAGCCGCGCCGTCGAAGCGGTTCGGCGCGCAAGAGCGCGCGCCGCCCGCCCGGCCGGGCTTGCGCCTGTCGGCGCGCGACACGCGCGCTCGCGGCGCTGCGCCGGTGTTGCTGCATCGCAACAGTTGCGTTCGTTATGGCCTCCAAAGCCAACCGTCATGAACCCTCCATGAACCTGTAACATAATCGTCACAAATAGGCGGCAGTGGGCGGGTTGTTACGCAGGCATCCGAATCTTGCGGCCTGCTCGATGTGCAGTCTCCACACCCAACCAGCCCCAGGGGGTATATCCCATGCGTCATCTTCGTCTTGGTGTAGCGCTTGCAGCGCTTGCAATCCCGGCCTTCGTCATTCCGGCTGCCGTTCAGGCCCAGGAAACCACCGCAGCCATCCGCGGCGCCATCGTCAACGAGCAGGGGCAGCCAATTGCTGGTGCCGGCGTGACGGTCATCCACACTCCGTCGGGCACGCGCATTGCGCAGGTGTCGGGCGCCAACGGCGAATTCAATGCCACCGGTCTGCGTCTGGGCGGCCCCTATGCCATCACGGTTGAAGCGCCGGGTTATGACCCTGTCACTGAAACGCTGAGCGGCCTGACCGCCGGTGTGCCACAGCGCGTGGAAGTCATGCTGGCCTCTGCCGGCAAGGCGATCACCGTTACCGCCACCCGCAACCGCAGTGCCATTACCATCGCTTCGGGCGCTGCCACCGTGCTGTCGGCGCGCGATATTGCCGGTGTCGCCAACGTCAACCGCGATATCCGCAACCTGGCGGCACGCGATCCGCTGGTGAACATCGATCCGACCAACGGTGGTGCCATCTCGATCGCCGGCCAGAACAACCGCTTCAACCGTTTCACCGTGGACGGTGTGGCCTTCGGCGACCCGTTCGGCCTCGAGGCCGGCGGCCTGGTCTCGACTCGCGGTCCGGTACCGCTCGATGCCATTTCGGAATTCTCGGTCGAAGCCGCGCCGGTCGATATCCGCCAGGGCTTCTTCCAGGGCGGCGCCATCAACACCCAGCTCAAGTCGGGCGGCAACCGCTTCACGGCCCTGGCTGGTGTCTATTATCAGAACGACCGGCTGCGCGGCGACAACGCGTCCGGCGTGTTGCGCGTTGGCGATTTCGCATCGGAGATCTACACGGCGCAGGTCACCGGCCCGATCATCAAGGATCGGCTGTTCTTCTCGGTCACCTATGAGCGGACGCGTGACACGGTGCCGGCGGCCGTGCAGCCGAACCAGCTCGGCATCACCGATGTGCAGCTCAACCAGATCGGTTCGATCGCGCAGACCGTGTATAATTTCGACACGCTGGGTGTCGCCAGCGACATCTCCGAAAAGGACGACAAGCTGGTCGCCAAGTTCGATTTGAACATTGCCGACGGCCACCGCGCTGCCTTCACCTATATCTACAACGAAGGCTTGGTCCTCGCTGGCCAGACTGGCGTCGGCGCGCTGAACGCCACCAACCCGAACTTTTCGCTGCTGTCCAACAACTACAACCAGGGTGCCACCAACCATTTCGGCATCTTCGAACTGAACGATCAGTGGAGCGACAGCTTCTCGACGCAACTTCGCGTGTCCTATGCTGACTATGTGCGTCTGCAGCAGCCGGTGGGCGGCAACACCGATTTCGGTCAGTTCCGCACCTGCCTGGCGCCCACGTCGTCGGCGCCGCCGAACACCTGCCCGGCTGCTACTCGCCTGCTGACGTTCGGTCCGGACATCAGCCGCCAGGCCAACGAGCTGGAGTCGACTTCGCTGAACGTGGAATTCAACGCCACGCTGAAGATGAACAACCACACGTTGAAGGCCATCGTCGAGCGCCGCACGCAGAATATCCGCAACCTGTTCGCGCAGCGTGTGTCGGGTGACTGGTACTTCGACTCGATCGCCGACCTGCAGGGTCGCCGGGCCAACGAACTTGACATTGCCGTGCCGCTGCGTGGCGGCATCGACACCGTCACGGCGCTGTTCGAGAACAACAGCTGGTCGTTCGGCATGCAGGACACCATCGATTTCGGCAGCAATCTGACCGTGATCGCCGGTTTCCGCTATGATCTGTTCGACACCCCGGATGTGCCGTTCCTGAACAATGATTTCATCAACCGCTTCGGCTTTGCCAATAACGCCACGCTGAACGGTCGTTCGCTGTTCCAGCCGCGTTTCGGCTTCAACTGGCGGCCGATGGAGCGCCTGCAATTGCGCGGTTCGGCCGGCATCTTCGGCGGCGGTAACCCCAACGTCTGGATTTCGAACAACTATTCCAACCCCGGTCCGACGCTGGGCCGCGCCCAGGTCCGCCGCGCCGCAGACGGCACCTTCACGGTCGCCGGCATTTCCGGTCTATCGCCGGCGCAGGTGCAGTCGATCGGTGCCGCCACGCTGAACAATGTCAGCGGCGGGACCGGTGTCCCGGCCGAACTGCTCGCCGCCATCCGCACTGCCGGCACCGGCGGTGCGCCGACCAACGCGCTGGATCCGAACTATCGGATCCCGTCGCAATGGCGTGTGTCGGGCTCGGTCGATTACAGCGCCAACCTCGGCTTCCTGGGTGACGACTGGAACCTGGGTGCGGACGTGATCTGGAGCCGCGTGCGCGACTCGCTGAACTGGATCGATCTGCGCTCGGTGCCGAACGGCACATTGCCCGATGGCCGTCTGCGCTATCAGGTGCTGCCGGGCCAGGGCACGACGACCAACACCGACATCCTGCTGACCAACGCGCAGCAGGGTTATAGCTGGAACATCGTCAGCCGCTTCGACAAGCGGTGGAGCAATGGCTTCCGTGTCAACGGTTCTTACACCTTGCAGCGCGCCAAGGATGTCAGCCCCGGCACGTCTTCGGTGGCCTTCTCCAACTACGTCAGCACGGCTGCCGGCTTTGACTCCAACAGTGCCGCCTATGGCACGTCCAACTATCAGCGCGACGATGCCTATCGTTTCCTGGTCAGCTATGACGCCGCCCTCTTCGGTGACAATGTCACCCGCTTCGAATTGTTCTTCAACTCGCTGTCGGGCCAGCGCTTCAGCTACACGATGGCCGATCAGGCGTCGGGCAACAACCGTTCGGCGGTTTTCGGCACTGTCGGCAACAACACCCGCTACCTGCTCTATGTGCCGAACGTCAGCTCGCCGACGGCGGATGCGCGTGTCAGCTACGCGCCGGGCTTCGATTTCGCCGGTTTCCAGAACTTTGTTCAGAACAGCGAATTGAACGACTTCCAGGGTCAGATTGCGCCGAAGAACCTTGGCCGGGCGCCGCGGTTCAACAAGCTCGACCTGCAGATCAACCAGGAAGTGCCGTTCGTGTTCGGCGGCAAGATCGAGCTGATGGCGGCCGTCGAAAACGTGCTGAACCTGCTCAACAACAATTGGGGCACCATCCGTCAGGTCGGCTTCCCGTATTTCGGCACAGCGGTGAATGCGGTCTGTCTGCAGCAGGCCGGCGGTGCAGCAGCAACGGTGCCGACGCAGCCCTGCGCGCAGTATCAGTTCTCCAATCGCAGCGGCACCACCTTCCGCGAGCCGACCCAGGGCGTGCAGCTCAACGGTTCGTTGTGGGGTGTTCGCTTCGGGGCCCGTGTGAAGTTCTGATCGACCGATTGCCAATCAAGCCAAGGAGAAGGGGCGGCCGAAAGGCTGCCCCTTTTTCGTTTGGCCTGTATTGCAGCGTCAGCCGCGCTGTTGATGAAACTGTGGATAGTCTGTCGCTGCCACTGGCTTGCAACGGATCTGACACGCGTTTGTAATCCGCATGGCCTAGTGCATCCGGGCAAAGGCCGGTTGCCGGGGCAGTTTCCGGTGCAAACACAGGGGGCTTTGATGGCTTCACTGCCGCTCGCCGGTGCAGATGCCGTTGCAGACAGCGTGATGTTTCGCGGTGCCGATCGCCGGTCAGAGCCATTGCCTTTGCCGGTGCCGCCGGCCTGGCTGTTCGATGATGACGAACGCACGCCTTCGGGCAAGCTCAAGCTGCGGACTGTCTGGATCTCCGACATTCATCTCGGCACGCAAGGCTGCAACGCCGATCTGCTGATGGATTTCCTGAAATCCGTGCAGCCCGAGACGCTCTATCTGGTCGGCGACATCATCGACGGCTGGAAGCTGAAGCGCGGCTGGTATTGGCCGCCGCGCCACAATGACGTGGTGCGCCGCGTGCTGAAGATGGCCGCCAAGGGTTGCCGCGTCGTCTATGTGCCGGGCAATCATGACGAGATGCTGCGGCCCTATGCCGGTCTGGCTTTTGGTGGTGTCGAGATCGCGCTGGAGGCCATCCACACCACGGCGGATGGTCGGCGCCTGCTGGTGTGCCACGGCGACGAATTTGATGGTGTGGTGCTGTATCATCGCTGGTTGGCCTGGGCCGGGGACATTGGTTATGCGATGTTGCTGCGGCTGAACGTTCATTACAACGCGGCGCGGCGCAAGCTGGGCCTGCCCTATTGGTCGATATCGGCGCACATCAAGAAGAAGGTGAAGAATGCCGTCGCCTTCATCGGCCGGTTCGAGGAAGCCGTGGCCGAAGCGGCCCGCCTGCGCGGGGTTGATGGCGTGGTGTGCGGCCATATCCATTCGGCCGAAATCCGGGATTTCGATGGGGTCGCCTACTACAATGATGGCGATTGGGTGGAAAGCTGCACGGCGCTGGTCGAACATCCGGACGGGCGCATGGAAATCAAGGATTGGACGCTGGTCGCAGCGGGCGCAGCCGCCCGTTCACCAGAGGGTCAGACTCAATTTGTCAAAACGCTGGCCTAACATTACAAAATAGCAAGAAAGTAGGTAGCGTCATGAAGCTTACTTTGGTCACCGACGCGTGGGAGCCGCAGGTCAACGGCGTGGTGCGCACCCTGGCCACCACGGTGCGTTTGCTGGCGGAGCGCGGCGTGCGGGTGCAGGTGATTTCGCCCGATCAATTCTGGTCGCTGCCGATGCCGTCCTATCCGGAAATCCGGCTGGCGATGACGACGCGGCGCCGGGTGTCGAAGCTGATCCGTGAATTTCGCCCCGATGCGCTGCACATTGCCACCGAAGGCCCGCTTGGCTGGCTGGCGCGCGGCTGGGCGATGAGCAACAACATGAAGTTCACCACCAGCTTTCACACGCGGTTTCCGGATTATGTGGCGGCGCGCATCGGCATCAATCCCGAACGTGTTTGGCGGGTGTTGCGGCGTTTTCATGGTGAAGCCAGCGCGATCATGGTGGCGACGCCGCGGCTGGCCGCCGAACTGGCCAGCCATGGCCTCACGCATACCATGCCCTGGTCACGCGGCGTCGATACCGACCTGTTCCGGCCCGATACGCCGCCGCATCCCGTTGCCGCCGGGCTGAAGCGGCCGTTGGCGCTGCATGTCGGCCGGGTGGCCGTGGAAAAGAATATCGAAGCGTTCCTGAGCGCGCCGTGGGCGGGCGACAAACTGGTGGTGGGCGACGGCCCGGCGCTGGACAGCTTGCAGAAACGCTACCCATCGGCGCATTTTCTGGGCGCACTGCACGGCCCGGCGCTGGCCAGCGCTTATGCTGCTGCCGACGTGCTGGCCTTTCCCAGCCGCACCGATACGTTCGGGCTGGTGATGATCGAAGCGCTGGCGAGCGGGACGCCAGTGGCTGGTTATCCGGTTCCCGGTCCGCTCGACATCATCGGCAGGGATGGTTTTGGCGCCGATGGGCGATCTTCAGGGCGGATCGGGGCAGTGTCGCACGATTTGTCGGTGGCCATGCAACAGGCGACGCGCGCGCGGCGGTCGGACTGTGTGGCGGCCGGCCGGCGCTATGGCTGGGATGCGTGTGTCGATCAGTTCCTGGCGGCGCTGGTGATGGGCGATGGTGCGCCGGTGCCGATGCTGCCGGCGCTGCAACCGTCGCTGGTCGCCTGAAAGGCCTGCTTGCAGCGGCAACTTTGCCGCCCTATCCCTTGGCGATACAGGGGAGAACGGGCAAATGCGGGCAACGATGATGATGGCGGTGCTGCTGGCCGGCGCCGCGCCGGTGGCGGCCGAAACCGTGGCGATCAGTGCAGCACGCATGCTGGATGTGAACAGTGGCCGCATCAGCGACCGCCCGCTGGTGATCGTGGTCGATGGCCGCATCACGGCGGTCGGCCGCCAGGGCGAACTGGCGGTGCCGGCTGGCGCGCGCCAGCTTGATCTGGGCAATCACACCATCCTGCCCGGCCTGATCGACATGCATGTCCACCTGACCAGCGATCCGACGCTGTCGGGGATGCAGGCGCTGCGTTATCCGGGCAGTTTCTGGACGGCGATCGGGGCTGGCATGGCGCGGCGCACCATCGAAGCCGGCTTCACCACGGTGCGCAACGTGGGATCGGTTGATTATGCGGATGTCGGCCTGAAGCAGGCGATCGAGCGGGGTGCGATTGTCGGCCCGCGCATCGTGCCGGCCACCTATGCTATTGGTGCCACCGGCGGCCACTGCGACACCAATGAACTGCCGGCCAATTTCGTGTTTGATCGCCCTGGTATCGCCGACGGTCCGGATGGTGTGCGCCGGACGGTGCGCGAATTGCACAAGCGCGGCGCCGAAGTGATCAAATACTGTGCCACCGGCGGCGTATTGTCGGTGGGCACCAGTGTGGGTGCGCAGCAATATACCCAGGCCGAAATGAATGCCCTGGTGGAAGAAGCGCATATGCTGGGCATGAAGGTGGCAGCGCATGCGCATGGGACAAGCGGTATCAAGGCGGCGATCCGCGCCGGGGTGGACACCATCGAGCACGCCAGCCTGGCCGATGCCGAAGGCATTGAACTGGCCAAGAAGGCCGGCACCTGGTTCTCAATGGATATCTACAATGACGATTATATCCTTGCCGAAGGCGCAAAGAACGGTCTCAGCGAGGAGAATCTCGCCAAGGAGCGCGAGGTCGGGCTGAAGCAGCGGCAGACGTTCCAGGCCGCGTGGAAGGCCGGCGTGAAGATCGTGTTCGGGTCTGACGCTGGCGTCTATCCACACGGCGACAATGCCCTGCAGTTCGGCAAGATGGTGGAATGGGGCATGGCGCCGATCGATGCGATCCGCGCCGCCACCATCCGTGCTGCCGAAGCGCTGGGACGTGAGGCGGATGTCGGCCAGATCGCGCCGGGCCGTTATGCCGATATCATTGCCGTGGCCGGCGATCCGACCCAGGATGTCGGCGTGCTGCGCGCCGTGCAGGCGGTGGTGAAGGGCGGCGTGCTCGTGAAGGGCGCCAACTGACATGCCACGCTGGTTCACCGCCCTGTTCTGGACCAGCATTGCGGTCGCCGCGGTGGTCGTGGGCCTGTCAAGCTGGGACGCGTTGAGCGCCAGTCCGCCCGACGCAGGGCCGGCCGTGAAGCGCGCCGTGCGCATCGATCGCGATGAATGGGGCGTGCCCCACATCCATGGCCGCACCGATGCCGATGTCGCCTATGGTATCGCGCAGGCCCATGCCGAGGATGATTTCCGCAATCTGGAGGAAGTGCTCGCCGCCGTGCGCGGCCGCGCCGGGGCGATCCTGGGCGAGGAAGGCGCCACGCTGGATTATGTCAGCCATCTGCTCGATGCACGCGCCATCGCCGATGCCCGCTACAACGATCTGTCGCCCGACACGCGGGCGCTGGTGGAGGCCTATGCGCAAGGCCTGACCGACTATGCCCGCCGCCACCCCGGTGAAATCCGGCTGCAGGGTCTGTTCCCGGTGACCGGGCGCGATATCGTGGCTGGCTTCGTGCTGCGGTCCCCGTTCTTCTTCGGCATGGACCGGGTGCTTGGCGCGCTGAACGAAGGCAGGCTGCCGCCGCGCGACAGTGGCCCGGCCGACGAACGCGGCAGCAATGCCTTTGCGGTGACGGCGGCGCGATCCGACGATGCCACCACGCGGCTGATCATCAACAGCCACCAGCCATGGGAAGGCGGCGTGACCTGGTGGGAATTGGTGGTGCACAGCGGCGAAGGCTGGGATTTTGCCGGCGCCACCTTCCCCGGCGCGCCATTCCCGCTGCTGGGCCATAATCGCAATCTGGGCTGGGCCAACACCGTCAACCGGCCCGATCTGATCGATGTCTACAAACTGGTGCTGAACGAGGATCGCACCCAATATCGGCTGGACGGCAAATGGCTGCCGCTGGAGGCCAGGCGCGTGTGGCTGCGGGTGCGGCTGGGGCCGTTGGTGCTGCCGATCCCGCGCATGGTCTATCGCAGCAAGCATGGTGCGGTGATCCTGAATGATCTGGGCGGCTTTGCCATTCGCCACACCGGCATTGGCGATGTCCGACAGATCGAGCAATATTATCGGTTGAACAAGGCGCGCAATTTCGCCGAGTGGAAGGCGGTGATGGCGATGCAGGCGGTGCCGGCGACCAATTTCCTCTATGCCGACAAGGAAGGCCATATCGGGTTGTTTTACAACGCCTTGTTCCCGGATCGGCGGCCGGGCTTTGACTGGAAGGGCGTGCTGCCCGGCGATACATCGGCGACGCTCTGGTCAGGCTACAAGCCGTGGGACGCCATCCCGATGGTCGTCGATCCGCGCGCTGGCTGGGTTGGCAATTCGAACAACACGCCGACCGTGGCGACCGCGCCGGACGAAAATCTGCAGGCGGCGGACTTTGCCCCGGTACTGGGCATCGAAACCTACACCACCAACCGCATGCACCGATTTGCCGAACTGTTTGGCGGCGTGAATGGCCCGATCAGCCGCGCCGCGCTGCTGCGCATCAAGTTCGACAAGGGCTATAGCCGCGCCAGCGTGGCCGGGCAGTGGATTGCGGCCGTGCTGGCAGTGGATACCAATGGCAAGCCGGATCTGGCGGCGGCGCAGGCGCTGCTCCGCACCTGGGACTGGACGGCCGACGGCCGCGGCCGCGCCGACAGCCTGGCCGTGGCGCTGATGGCGAGCGTCGGCCGCGAAGTCTATCGCGGTGATGCGCTGTCCCCGGCCGAGCCCAAGCTGCGCGAGGTGGTCGATGCGCTGATGGCCAGTTTTGGTCGGCTTGATGTGCCGCTTGGCGATTTTCAGCGTTTGCGCCGCGGCGGTGCTGATCTGCCGGTTTTTGGCGGCCCCGATACGCTACGCGCGATCTATGCCAGCGTCGCGCCGGATGGCCGGCGCGTGGCCAACAATGGCGACGGCTTCATCATGCTGGTGGAATGGCCGAACGATGGTGCGGTCAAATCCCGCTCGATCCACCAGTTTGGCGCGGCCACCATCCGCCGCAACAGCCCGCATTATGCCGACCAATCGCCGATGTTCGTGCGCGAGGAGTGGAAAAACGTCGATTTTTGAGCAGCCTGCGGTTTCCACCCGATTGCACGGACCCGCAACCATGGTATCGAACGGGAATGACATCTCGTGTTTCCCAACGACTAACGGAACGATATGAGCATCTTACCGTTTCGGAACGGATGATCGCCGGCTGGTTGACCGACAATATCGATCAACTGCCGTTTGAAACCGCGGCCTCGATCGGTGCCCGGGTCGGGGTGTCGGCGATGACCGTGGCACGGCTGGTCAAGCAGCTTGGCTATGCCAATCTGGCGGCGTTGAAGGCCGATCTGCGCGGCGATGCCCGCGATGCGCCCTGGTTGCTCACCCGCCCGGCGCCTTCGGCCGATGCGCGGTTGCAGGCCGAAACAGCGGCCATCGCCGGCGTCTATGCGCAGGCCGAAACGCCCGAGTGGGCGGCTGTGGTGGCGCTGCTGGCCGGCAGTCCTCGTATCCATGTCGCCGGATTCCAGACCGAGGCCGGGTTGGCCGCCGGCTTTGCGCGGCATTTGTCGTATGTGCGGCCGCATGTCGATGTGATCGACAGTGCGGCCGGCATTCATGATGTCGTGCTCGATTCCGGTCCTGGTGATGTGTTCGTGGCGCTGGATGTGCGCCGTTATTCGCGGCAGTTCCGTGTGCTGGCCGAAAAGGTCGCCCAGGCCGGCCGGCCACTGGTGGTGATCACCGATCCTTATTGCCCGTGGGCGCGTGACCTGACACCCCATATCCTGACGGCCGAAGTGGCGCTCGGCCATTTCTGGGACATGAACACGGCGCTGGCGTCGTTGCTCAACCTGTTGGTGGACGGGGTGGTGCAGCGCATCGGGCCCGACGTCGTGCACCAGCGATTGGCGCTTCTGGCGGAAAATTACAGTGATTTCATTGGCTTTCAGGGCCGGGCGCTCCAGGGCCGGGGGCAGGGCCGAAGTGCGGTGGCCAACCCGGCGGCAACGGAGCCTGCACCCGAATGATCTTGCCATCCGGCAGGGTGATTGCCAGCGCGCGGGCGTGCAGCCGCATCGGGCCATTCCCCCCATCGCCGTAAACCGGATCACCGGCAATCGCTGCGCCGATATGCGCTGCATGCACCCGGATCTGGTGGGTGCGACCGGCTTCTGGACGAAATTCGACCAGCCGTGTTGTCGGATCGAGCACGCGCCAATGGGTGCGCGCGGACTTGCCGCCGGCCTGCACCACCATCCGCCAGCCGGCCGCCGCGCTCGAAATCTTGGCGAGCGGAGCATCGATCAGCCCTGAGGTTTCAGTCGGCAGCGCCGACAGCAGCGCCCAATAGATTTTTTCTGCGCCGCCACCCGCAAACGCCGCCGCCAGCGCCTTCACCCCGCGCCGGCTCAGCGCGACGGCCAGGCAGCCCGATGTGTCGCGATCCAGCCGGTGCGCGGCCACGGGGCGGAAACCACCCCGCGCCAGGGACGGCAGATGATCCTCCAGACTCTGCGGTGTGCGCGGCCCCGGATGCACCGCCAACCCGGCTGGCTTGTTGATCACCGCCACATCACCGTCACGGTGCAAAATCGGGAAGGGGAAGGCCAACGCGTTCAATATCCTGCCTTTTCAAAACGTGTTTAAGCATCGTTCACCGCATGCCGTTTCCATGGCTGCGCCCCGCACCTCTGCGGTGGCGGGAAGCGGGAGTATCTCAGATGACCGTGATCAACACCAACATCAACGCGCTGACCGCCCAGAATGCGCAGCGCACTGCCAACAATGCCATGGGCACCGCCATGCAACGCCTGTCGACGGGCATGCGCATCAACAGCGCCAAGGACGACGCCGCCGGCCTGGCCATCAGCCAGAAAATGACAGCCGATGTCCGCGGGCTCGCCGTGGCCATGCGCAACGCCAACGATGGCATCAGTATGGCGCAGACTGCGGAAAGCGCGATGGGCGAAGTCACCAACATGCTGCAGCGCATGCGCGAACTGTCGGTCCAGTCGGCCAACGGCACGCTGACCGGCACCGATCGCACCGCACTGCAGGCCGAAGTCAAGCAGCTCGTCGGCGAAATCGACAATATCGGCGCGCGCACCAACTTCAACGGCCTGTCGCTGCTCGACGGCTCGGCGCGCTCGGTGAAGTTGCAGACCGGCAGCCGCGCCGGCGAAACCGTGTCGTTCAGCCTGGGTTCGGCCCGGGCGCGTGACTTGGGGCTGGGCGCCAGCCCGGCGCTCACCGCCACCGGCGCCTTCGAAGCCACCTCTGCCAACCTGGCCACCAACCATGCCTTGCAGGGCGGCGATCTGGTGATCAATGGCGTGCAGATCGGTTCTTCGTCGGAAGATGACGACAATGTCTCTTCCGCCAACAAGTCTGCATCGGCGCTGGCAAAGGCCGCCGCCATCAACGCTGCCACTGCACAGACCGGCGTACGCGCCGTGGTCGGCCAGACGGTGATGACCGGCACCGCGATGACGGCTGCCGCGCTCACCGGCACGGTCACGATCAACGGCATCACCACCGCCTCGATCACGACCACGACCAATGCGTCCGACAGCCGCCGCATCGTGCGGGATGCCATCAACGCCATTGCCGGCCAGACCGGTGTGCGGGCGGTCGACACCGGCGACAATAATGCCGGGCTGCGACTGGAAGCCGATGATGGCCGCAATATCGAGGTTTCGCTCGACACGCTGACAGCGGCAGCGTCCGGCCTGAAAACCGGTGCCCAGTCGGGCTCGTTCAGCCTGGAAAGCCTGAACGGCAAGCCGATCGAGATTGGCAGCAACAACTCGACCGCTGCCCGATTGAGCCGGTCGGGGCTGGCAGCCGGCAGCTTCGATCGCGGCGTTTCGACCGTGTCGTCGGATGTGCGTGCTGTTGCCACCAGTGCTGCCACCGCCCGCACGCTGAATAGCGGCGATCTGTCGATCAACGGCGTCGCCATTCGCGCTGCCAATGGCGATGATGACACGTTCAGCTCCACGGCGGCGCCATCGTCGGTGAAGGCTGGCAGCGCCATCGCCATCGCCAACGCCATCAACGCCTCCAGCGAGCTGACCGGCGTGACAGCCAAGGCCAATGCGCAAACCATCCAGTCGACCACCACCACCGTGATCGGCACCACGGGTGTCGCATTGCTGGGCATCAACGGCACGGTGATGGAAATCACGCTGGACCAGACCCACACCGCACAGCAAACCCGGGATAACGTTGCAAAGGAGATCAACAAGTTCAGTGGTTTGACCGGCGTTGTCGCCAAGGACAATGGCCTGGGTGGCCTGGATCTGACTGCTCAGGACGGCCGCAACATCACCGTTTACTTCGATACGGCGAGTGCAACTGCAGCCAACCTTGGCCTGGCCGGCGCCACCATCAAGGGCACAGGCACGGCCTATTCGGCGGTGGGTGTGGCCGATGTGGCCGACCTGTCGGCAACGGCGGTGCAGACGGCGTACAGCACGGTGCGGCTGGAATCGGCCAAGACCATCGATGTGCGCGCTGGCAGTCTGGCCTTTGGCGCCACGTCCAACTTCGGCAACCTCGGTTTTGAAGAAAATGCTTATGGCACCAACAAGGGCGGCCTGCGCATTTCCGAGGTTGATGTGTCGACGGCCGATGGTGCCAGCGCGGCGCTTGATGCGATCGATGAGGCGCTGAACAGCGTCAACCTCGATCGGGCCAACATCGGTGCGGTGCAGAACCGGCTGGAAGCGGCGGTGAACAACCTGTCGTCGAACAGCACCAATCTGCAGGCTTCGCGCAGCCGCATCCAGGACACGGATTTTGCCCAGGAATCGACCAACCTGGCCAAGAATCAGGTGCTGGGCCAGGCGGCGCAGGCGATGCTGGCGCGGGCCAACCAGTCCGCCCAGCAGGTTACCCAGCTCCTCCAGTAAGACGAGGGAGGGCCAAGCCCCGCAGCAGCGGGGTCTCGTCAGGGGGGCGGTGCCGCAAGGCGCCGCCCCTTTTCATTTGTGCATGCAGCACACAGTTGCTATCGCCGCCGCTTCCAGGTGCGGAGCGGTGGCCGAGTGGTCGAAGGCGCACGCCTGGAAAGTGTGTATGGGTCAAAAGCTCATCGAGGGTTCGAATCCCTCCCGCTCCGCCAACTGCCTTTCCAACGGGGTCCAGCCCCGTCTGGAAAATTCTGATATATCTGGATATTGCCTGAATCCTTCGTCCAGTGGGCGTCCGTCCAATCCAGCTGCGGCCTGGGCTTTCGGGGGCATCCTCCCGCCAGCTCTGTGACCCGCCCGGCATCACGCGTCATGGCAAGGACCGCTCACAGGCGGGGAATGGTCCGACCTGGAATTCGAAGCCACTGATTGGGCTGAGCCTGGCGCATGTCAGACGGGTCCATGAAACAGCCTCTCGAACGCTGACAGGATGAAGCCTTCTTGGGCGGTCGTGAACTTGCCGAAGCGGCACGCAAGACCTGACCAGACTCGAACATGTTGTTCACATCAGGCTACACCAAGATCGCGCTTGTCCACCGGGGCCGCTGGACCCGGGCGTCAGGCTGCTGAACACACGCTATCGATGCGAGCTACTGTCCGCGAAGGTTCGTGAGGTTCTGGGTGTGCAAACTGGCCCGTTCTGGTCATTTGAATGGCCTGGGCATCGCTGCGACCGGGATTGAAACCGAGCCACCGCGCGGTCTTTCAACCGAAACATGATAGTCGCCGACGTTGCTTTTGCGCGATAACATGCTTGGAAAATGGGGAGGAAGACCACGCCATGTCGATCGACTTCGAGATTCCCGCTGAAGCCAAGGCCGTTCGCGAGCGCGTTCGCCAATGGGTGAATGATGAATGCCGTCCGGCGGAAAAGGCGCTACACGACGGCGGCGATTACCAGACCATCCTGGGGGCGCTGCGGGCCAAGGCGCGGGCGCAGGGGCTGTGGCTGCCGTTCATTCCCAAGGAACATGGTGGCATGGGGCTGGGCCCGCTCGCCAATGCGCTGGTGCAGATGGAGCTTGGCCAAAGCCATCTCGGCGCGCTGTCGATGAACAGCCAGGGGCCGGACGACGCAACCATGCTGACGCTGCTGGCGCATGGCACCGACCATCAGAAGGAGAAGTTCCTCAAGCCCCTGCTCAATGGCGACAAGCGGGTGTGCTATTCGATGACCGAAAAGGCCGCCGGCGCCGATGCCACCGGCATGCGCACTACCGCGGTGAAGGACGGCAACGAAAACTATGTGCTGAACGGCGAAAAATGGTTCTCGTCGGCGGCCAGCGCTGCCGATCTTGCCGTGGTGATGGCACGCACCGATCCGGATGCGCCGCGCCACCAGCAGTTTTCGACCTTCATCGTCGAGCTGCCCAACCCCGGCTACATCATCAAGCGTGACATCAAGACGATGGCGATCGAAGGCCCGCTGTCCCAGGTGATGGGCGGCGGCCACAGCGAGATCGAGATCAGGGATCTGGTGGTGCCCGCCGACAATCTGCTCGGCGGCGAAGGCAATGGCTTCAACATGGGGCAGCACCGGCTCGCCTATGGGCGGCTGAGGCATGGCATGCACAATGTTGCCATGGCGCAGCGCGCGCTTGATCTCGCGGCGGCGCATGTCACCCAGCGCTCGACCTTCGGCAAGCCGCTGCACGAACGCCAGGGCGTGCAGTTCATGCTCGCCGAGTGCGCGAGCGAACTTTACATGGCGCGGCTGATGCTGCTGCACATTGCCTACAAGGCCGAAAAGGGCATGGACCTGCGGCAGGAGAACAGCATCGCCAAGGTGTTCCTCGCGCACATGGTGCACAAGGTTGTCGATACTGCCATCCAGTTGCACGGCGCACTCGGCTACAGCCAGGATACGCCGCTGGCGAGTTGGTACACCCATATCCGATCGCAGCGCCTCGTCGATGGCCCCGATGAAGTGCACCGCTGGACGGTCGGCCGCAATGTCATCAAGGCCTATCAGGCGCATGGCACGACGGCATCGGCAGCGGGTGGCGATCTGATCTAGGAACGCGCGACGCGCGTCACAGCAAGGACAGCGCGCGACGTTTCGGCGCGAAACCGGAAACGCGATCCGCAAGACCGTTCAGCGGCGATGACGGCGACCATTCGGGGGGAGTGCGATGATCCGCAAAGGCTGGTGGCTGTTTCTGCTCGGGCTGGTGCTGGTGCTGGGCGGATCGTGGCAGGCAAGTCGCATCCAGACCGCCGGCGGCATCAGCGTCCAGGATATCCGCTTCCGCTCGCCTGCCGGCACCTTGATGAGCGCGCTGCTCTATGTGCCGCCGGGTGCGACGGCGTCGACTCCGGCGCCGGGCATCCTTGCCGTCCATGGCTATATCAACAGCCGCGAGACGCAGGACGGTTTCGCCATCGAATTTGCCCGGCGCGGCTATGTCGTGCTGGCCCTGGACCAGACCGGCCACGGCTATTCGGGCGGCGCGGCGTTTTCGGAAGGCTTTGGTGGGCCGGCCGGGCTGGCCCAACTGCGCAGCCTGCCGATGGTGGACAAGGCGAATATCGGCCTGGAAGGCCATAGCATGGGCGGCTGGACGGCGCTCGCGGCTGCCGCGGCCATGCCCGGCGCCTATCGCGCCATGGTGCTGCAGGGTTCCTCCACCGGAAAGCCGTTCGCCGCCGATGGCACACCCACCTGGCCGCGCAACCTGGCGCTGGTGTTCAGCCGCTATGACGAATTTTCGAAGATCATGTGGGATGTGGACCGGGCGCAGGATGTGGCGGGCAGCGCCAAGTTGCAGGCGTTGTTCGGCACGACCGCCATCGTGCCCGGCCGGATTTACGGCCGCATCGCCGATGGCACCGCGCGGCGGCTGACCCAGCCCATCACCACGCACCCCGGCGACCATATCAGCCATGCTGCGATCGGTGACGCGCTGGACTGGTTCGGCCAGACGCTGGAAGGTGGCACGCCGCTGCCGGCGGACAACCAGATCTGGTTCGGCAAGGAAATTGCCACCGGGATGGCGTTGGTCGGCTTCTTCGCCATCCTCGTCGGCAGTTTCGATCTGTTGCTGGCGTTGCCGGTCTTCGCGCCGCTGCGCCGCGCGCCACCGCCCGCCAATCCGCGCCGCGATGCCCGCTGGTGGCGGCAGTTTGCGTTTGCGGCCTTGTGGCCCGCCATCAGCTTCTTCCCGGCCTTCATTCTGGTGACGCTGGCATTGCCGCCGTCGTCCCTGTTGCCGCAGACGGTCACGACCCAGGTGACGCTGTGGGCGCTGATCAATGCCGGGCTGACGCTGTTGCTGCTGCGCTTCGCCCAACCAAAGCCGCCGCGCCCCGCACCGCAATGGCTGCTGGCGGCGCTGCTGGCGCTGGCGACGATGGCCATCGGCTATGCGACGCTGCTGGCGATGGCTGAGTGGTTCACGGTGGATTCCCGGTTCTGGGTGGTGGCATTGAAGCCGCTCAGCGCCAGCCAGTTCCGCATCGCGCTGGTCTATCTCGTCCCGATCACCTTCGCGCAGATCGTCATGCTGGCCGCGCTCGGCCGGTTGGCGGTGGCGGGCGATGGCTGGATCAGGCGCTATGGCGCTGCAATGTTGGCCCTTGCCGGCGGCTTCATCCTGTTGCTGGTGATTGATTACGGCGTTTTCTTCGCCACCGGCCAGTTGCCGACGGCGTTCGATCCGCTGACCACCGTCATCGCCATCCAGTTCGTGCCGCTGCTCGCCATCATTGCCGGCATAGGCACCTTCATCTGGGCGCGCACCGGCAGCGCCGTGCCGGGCGGGATGCTGTGCGGGCTGTTTGTCACCTGGTATGTCGTCGCCGGCACGGCCACCCAGGTTTCATGACGGGGGCGCCACGCTGTCACCTGCGCCCAACGCCCAACGGCCGGCAGGTGCGGGCTCGGCGACGCCTCGTCCGCTAGCTCTAGATAGCTTACCGGGCGCCGCATCGCGTGTATCACTGCCAGGCAAGAACAAATCTTGGGGAGAGCCATGCACTACGCGGAACTGGCGAAGGCGCGCGAAGAGCTGACAGGCCCTGGCGGCGCGTTCGAGATCATCACCATCGATGTCAATGGCATCGCGTTGCGCGCCTATCGCAATGCGCTGCCCGATGTGCGGGCGCTGTGGCAATCGACGCTGCAATTCGCCGACCGGACGTATCTGGTCTATCGCGATGAACGGCTGACCTATGCCGAGGCCCACGCCCGCGTGGACGCCATCGCGGCCTGGCTGGCGGCGCGCGGCATCGGGCCGGGCGATCGGGTGGCGATTGCCATGCGCAACTATCCGGAATGGCTGCTGATCTATTGGGCCTGCGTCTGCTCTGGCATTGCCGTCGTCGGCATGAACGCCTGGTGGACCGCCGAGGAAACGGCCTATGCGCTGAACGATGCAGCACCCAAGGCCCTGTTCCTCGATGCCGAGCGGCTGGATCGCTATCGCGAAATCACCGAGCCGCTGGCCGACCTGACGCTCGTCGGGGTGCGGCTGCGCGGGCCGGAGCCGGGCGTGACAGCGTTCGCCGATATGATCGCGGATGGGGTCTCATTGGGCGGTCCTCAGCCGGCGGTGGCGATCGATCCCGATGCCGATGCCTGCATCTTCTACACATCGGGCACCACCGGCTTTCCCAAGGGCGCGCAGTTGACCCATCGCGGGTGCATCACCAACTTGTACAACATGCTCTATGCCGGCGCTTCCACGGCCTTGGCGACGCAACGCGCCACCGGTATCGCGCCGCCCGCCAACCCGCCGGTGCCGGTATCGCTGCTGACGACGCCGCTGTTTCACGTTACCGCCAACAATTGCGGCGCCTATGCCACCACTGCGGCCGGCGGCACCATCGTGCTGATGTACCGCTGGGACGCCGGCGAAGCGTTGCGCATCATCGCGGCTGAACGGGTGACGTCCATCGGCGGCGTGCCGGTGATGGCACGCGAGCTGATCAACCATCCGGATTTCGCCACCACCGATGTGTCGAGCCTGACAGCGATGTCGGGCGGCGGCGCCCAGGTGCCGCCCGATCTGGTGCACAAGATCGAGGACAAGGTGGCCAGCGCCCGGCCGAGCACAGGCTATGGCATGACTGAAACCTGCGGGATCATCACGTCGGTTGCTGGCGACTTCTTTGTCGACAAGCCCGACAGCGCCGGCCCCGCCATGCCCAGCTATGAAGCCAAATGCGTCGATGACGCCGGCAACACGGTGCCAACGGGCGGAACCGGTGAGTTATGGGTGAGGGGCGCCGCGGTCATCAAGGGTTACATCAACCGCCCGGAAGCGACTGCCGCCGCTATCACCGATGGCTGGCTGCACACCGGCGACATCGCCCGCATCGACGAAGATGGCTTCATCTTCATCGTCGATCGCAAGAAGGACATGGTGCTGCGCGGCGGCGAGAATGTTTACTGCGCCGAGGTTGAAGCCGCCATCTATCGCCATCCCGCGATTGCCGAATGCTGCGTGTTCGGCGTACCCGATCACCGGCTCGGCGAGGAAGTCGGCGTGGCGGTGCTGCTGAAACCCGGCGAAAGCCTTGATGAGGCCGCGCTGCGCAGCTTTTGCGGGGGCCTGATTGCCCCCTACAAGGTGCCGCGCCACGTCTGGTTCATGGCCGAACCACTGCCGCGCAACGCCAGTGGCAAGTTCCTGAAGCGCGAACTGCGTGACCGGTTGGCCAAGGATCTGCCGGTGGCGTGAGGGTCAAGCGCTGGCCATTGTCGGCGCACGGTTCTGACCAAAGGGGGCGACCATCATGAAATTGCATCTGCTGCTCGTTTCAACAGCCCTGCTTTGCCTGCCGGCGGCCAGCCTGGCGCAGACGGCGCCGAAAGATTTCTTCAAGCAGCCGCCGGGCAGCGATTATTACCTCGCCAATTACACGCAGTACGAAGCCTATCTGCAGAAGCTGGCCAGCGAATCTGACCGTCTGAAGCTGCTCGATATCGGCAAGACCGCTGAGGGGCGGACCATGTGGGTGGCTGTTGTCTCCACGCCGGCCAATCTGGCGCGGCTGGAGGACTATCGCAGCATCGCCCAGCGGCTGGCGAAGGCGCGCGGGGTGGATGAGGCGCAGGCGAAGGCGCTGGCGGCGCAGGGCAAGGCGATCGTGTGGATCGATGCCGGCATGCACGCCACCGAAACCGTGACATCGCAAGGGCAGATCCAGGTGCTGCACCGGATGCTGACGCAAACCGATCCCGAAACCATGCGCATGCTGGACGATTGCATCATCCTGTTCGGCCACGACAACCCCGATGGCATGGAGTTGGTCGCCAACTGGTACATGCGTCACGAAGACCCGAAGAAACGCGAATTCGCAACGCTACCAAGGCTTTATCAGAAATATATCGGCCACGACAATAATCGTGACAGTTATATGGTGCAGATGCCCGAAACGGAAAACGTCAACCGCGTGCTGTTCCGGCAGTGGTATCCGCAAATCGTCTACAACCAGCACCAGACCGGCCCGGAAGGCATGGTGGTGTTCGTGCCGCCGTTCCGCGATCCGTTCAATTTCAACTATGATCCCATCGTGATGACCCAATTGAACGAGGTCGGTGCGGCGATGCATTCGCGGCTGATTGCCGAAGGCAAGGCCGGTTCCGGCATGCGCAGCGCGGCGCGATATTCGACCTGGCACAATGGCATGGAGCGCAGTGTCGCCTATTTCCACAACAGTATCGGCTTGCTGACCGAAATCATCGGCGGGCCCACGCCCACCACCATCCCGCTGGTGCCGGCCACGCAACTGCCGCGCGGCGACGAGATGCTCCCCATAGCTCCGCGGCCCTGGCATCTGCAGGACACGCTGGATTATCAATGGACGCTCAATCGCGCCGTGATCGATTATGCCGCGCGCAATCGTGAGCGGCTGTTGTTCAACATCTGGCGGATGGGCGCCAACAGCATCGAGAAGGGCAGCCGCGATAGCTGGACGATCACACCATCCAAGGTCGAGCGGCTGGCCAATGCCGCTGCGCTGCCGGGGGCCGGCGCGCGCAAGGTCGATCCGGCGCTATATGCGACCATGCTGCAAGCGCCGGCAGAGCGCGACCCGCGCGCCTATGTGATCCCCGCCGACCAGCGCGACTTGCCCACCGCTGTCACCTTCCTGAATGCGCTTATCAAGAATGGCGTCGAGGTGGAACGCGCCACTGCGGCGTTCACCGCGGGCGGCAAGACCTATCCGGCCGGCAGTTATGTGGTGCGCACCGCGCAGGCCTATCGCCCCCACGTGCTCGACATGTTCGAGCCGCAGGACCATCCCAACGATGTGCCCTATCCCGGCGGCGCGCCGACCCCGCCTTATGATGTGGCGGGTTATACTCTGGCCTATCAGATGGCCGTGCAGTTCGATCGGGTGCTGGAGGCGGTCGACGGCAGTTTCGTGGCTGTCGATGATCTGATGCGTCCGCCGGCGGGCCGCATCAGCGGTAACGGCAACGCCGGCTGGCTGATCGGCCATGAGACCAACAACAGCGCCATCTTGACCAACCGCCTGCTGAAGGCCGGGGTGAAGCCGGCCTGGGTCAGGGACGCGGTGACTCTGGGCAACGACACGCTGGCACCGGGCGCGATCTGGGTGCCGGCGTCGGGCGCAGCTGGGAGCATCATCAACAAGGCTGTGGCCGAACTTGGCCTGGTCGCGCATGCGGTGGCCAAGGCGCCGGCATCCCCGACGATCAAGCTGCGCCCGGTGCGGCTGGGGCTGGTGGACCGTTATGGCGGCTTGATGACCGCCGGCTGGACGCGCTGGCTGCTCGAGCAGTTCGAATTTCCATTCGAGGTCGTCTATCCGCAGCGGATCGAAGCGGGCGGCCTGAAACGCGCGTTCGATGTGCTGCTGTTCGCCGACGGCGCGCTGCCGGGCAAGGGCGCGTGGGGGGTGGATCGGCCGTCGGCACAACCGAAGCCCGAGGACACGCCGGCCGAATGGCAAGCCACGACCGGCACGCTCAGCGACGCGAAGACCGTGCCGGCGCTGACGGAATTTTTCCGCAATGGCGGCGCGGTGGTGGCGATGGGCGGTTCGGCGCGGCTGGCCGAGTTGTTCGGTGCCCCGCTGAAGCTTGCACAGAGCCGCACTGAAAATGGCGAAACGCGCGCCCTTGATACCAAGCAGTTCTTCATTCCCGGATCGGTGCTGCGCGCCCAGGTCGATAACCGCCAGCCGCTGGCCTATGGCCTGCCGGGCGAAATCGACATGTTCTTCAACCGCTCGCCCAGCTTCGTGCCGGCTGCGGGCAATGGCACGGCCGCGCCAGTGTCATGGTTCCAGGGCCGATCCTTGTTGCGCAGTGGCTGGGCCGTGGGTCAGGAGCAATTGGCCGGCACCATCGCGGTGGCCGATATCGATGTGGCGCGGGGCAAATTGTTCGTGATGGGTCCGGAAGTCGTGCAGCGCGCCCAAGCCTATGGCACGTTCAAATTTCTGTTCAACGCGGTCCACTATGGCGGGGCAGAGCGTTAGGCGGAGGCTTTTGGCGGCGCTGGTGGCTGCCAGGTGACGGGCAAGGCGGCGTCATCGGCCACCTGATAGGTCCATACCTTGAAATCGGTGAGGTCGTGCGGGCCGAAGCTGTTGATCAGCGGCACATCGGCGGCGTCGCGGCCGCGGGCGATGACGATGCGGCCGATGCGCCGCGCATTGTTGCGCGGATCGAACGCATGCCAGCCACCGCCCAGATACACCTCCATCCAGGCGCTGAAGTCCATCGGGTCCACCACCGGCACGCCGATGTCACCAAGATGGCCGTTCACATAACGGGCCGGGATGTTCAGGCAGCGGCACAGTGTAATGGCGAGATGCGCGAAATCGCGACACACGCCGACACGGTTTTCCAGCGTGTCGCGCGCCGTGCGGGTGGCGCTGGCATTGCCATAATCAAATTCGATATGGTTCTGCACGAAATCCACAATCGCCTGCACGCGGCGCCAGCCGGGTGGCAGCGCACCAAATCTGTTCCAGGCAAACTGGCTGAGCTGGTCGGTTTCGCAATAGCGGCTGCCCATCAGATGGACGAGGACATCGGCCGGCAGATTGGCGACAGGGATTTCCGCAGCATCCAGGCACTGCGGATCGATTAGATCATCGCAATCCACGATGGCATCGCCCGACAGCACCAGCGCCCCGGCCGGCGCCACCAGCCGCTGGCAGCGGTTGCCGAAGCTGTCCATGTAGAATGTGGTCGGCGTGTTGAGGCTGTTGTGGCGCGCTTCGACCAACGGCCGCGCGCGGACATCATCATCATGCGGGGTCAGCATCAGCACCAGCGCGGTGGGCTGCGCACAATGGATGGCGATGCGATAGCCGCAGCGGATCAGCATGAGACGTGTGACTCCGGACAAGGAAGGTCATTGCTGCAGACCAGGGGTGCCTGCATGTTGAACGCGGGACCATGGCGATGCGGATGGTCGCCGCCATTGGCCAGCAGCGGAATCCACCCGCGTTCAGGCCAATCATCTGCGTAGGGCAGGGGGCAGCGCCTGAGTAGAAGCCGCTGCTGCCGGCCAATACTCAGGGCGGCTAAGCTTTTGTTGCTGCCCCGATCATATCCAGCGGGTCCCGATCCAGACCTTTGATCGGGGCAGCACCGTGCCATATCCGGCACAGGAGGCGTATCATGAGTATCGACAAGAATCGCGTTGAAGGCGCCGGCAAGCAAGTGACCGGCAGCGTCAAGGAAGCCACCGGCAAATTGTTTGACGACAAGGGCCTTGAGATCGAAGGCAAGGTCGAAAAGACCGAAGGCAAGGTCCAGAGCGCCGTTGGCAAGGCCAAGGATGACGTGAAGGACGCACTCGACGATTGAGCCGATGGCCGGGCCCTCGTGGCCCGGCTGACAGGCCGTCCAGTGCGTGTGTCTGCTCGCACTGGCCATTGGGCTTCGTGTGACGTTGCGGGCGCAATCTGGTACATTGCTGATCACGCTGATGGCGTGTCCATTCGGGGGCGTTGATATCTGACAAACGATCAATCTGGACGCGGGCCCGTTCCGCCCGCCGGCAATACGCCGGCGCCGGCCGATGCGGAGTCTGCGAAGCCCGGTACCGCAGCCCACCAGGGGCAGATGGTCGTGGCCATCGGCGGGTCAGCGGGCGGCCTTGAGGCGTTTCGCGGTCTGATCGCCAGCCTGCCAGCCACCAGCGGCATCGCCTATGTGCTGGTCCAGCATCTCGACCCCGATCACCCTTCGATCCTTGCCGAGTTGCTCGGCGCCGGCACGCCGATCCCGGTGGTCGAGGTGTCCGACGGCATGGCGCTGCTGCCTGACCGGGTGCACGTGATTCCGGCGGGGGGCCGTATTTCGGTTGTTGACGGCGTGCTGCGCCTGTCGGCCGCGCTGAAAACCCGCAGCCCGCGCCTGCCGGTCGATTTTCTGCTCGAATCGCTGGCCAAGGATGTTCCGCTGCGCGTGATGGCGATCATCTTGTCCGGCAATGGCGCCGATGGCGCCAATGGGGTGCGCGCCGTGCATGCCGCTGGCGGCTATGTGATCGCCCAGGATCCCGAAGAGGCTGGCCACCGCAGCATGCCGCTGGCGGCCATTGCCACCGCGTGCGTGGACGATGTGCTGCCGGTCGCGGCCATGGGCGCAGCTATCGTGGCACAGCTCACGCATGGGCCGAAGGCCGGTCCGGATGCGTCTGCACCCGATCCGGTCGACAGCGCCTGGCTTCAACCGGTGCTGGCCAGGCTGAAGGCCGGCGGCCATGATTTCAGCGGGTATAAATTGGGCACCATGCAGCGCCGCATCGAACGGCGGGCACGTATGTTTGGCCATACTGGCGCCGATGCCATGCGCAGCTATATCAAGCGGCTGGACGTTGACCGCGGCGAGTTGAAGGCGCTGGCCAATGATCTTTTGATCAACGTCACCAGCTTCTTCCGCGACGAAGCGGTATTTGGGGTGCTGGCGGAACGCATCTTGCCGGATTTGATCCGCAGCCATCCCGGCGACGGACCGATCCGCATCTGGAGCGCCGGCTGCAGCAGCGGCGAGGAAGCCTGGTCGCTGGCGATCCTTTTGCAGGAAGAGATCGAGCGCAGTGGCTCCGTCCTGAAGCTGCAATTGTTTGCCACCGATCTTGATCCCGATGTGATCGCCACGGCGCGGCGCGGGCTGTATCCGGCCAGCATTGCTGCCGATGTCAGCAAGGAACGGCTGAAGCGTTATTTCATCGCCGATGAAGACGGCTGGCGGATCTGCCCCACGCTGCATGCCTCGGTGGTATTTGCCATCCATGATCTGCTGACGGATCCGCCGTTTTCGCGGATCGACATGGTGGTGTGCCGCAACCTGCTGATCTATCTGCAGCCGGCGGCGCAGGCGCGCACGATCAGCCTGTTTCACTTTGCCTTGCGGCCCGGCGGCATCCTGTTGCTGGGCAGCGCGGAATCGGTGACGGAGGCCAGCCGCGGCCCCGGCGCGCCGTTCACCTTGATCGCCAAGGAAGCGCAATTGTATCGGCGCAATCCCGGCAGCCGGCCAATGCTGCCCATGGCCACTGTCGCCGATGTGATGTCGCCTTTGCAGGCCCCGCCGGCGTTGCGGTCGCTGCCGGCGTTGCCGTCGTCGCGGTTGCTGGCGCTCGAATCCGAACTGTCCAGCATTCGCGCCGAGTTGGCGGCCGTGGCCCTGAATCCGGACAGTGGCGGCGTGGAGCAGTTTGCCATTCACACCGACACCCTGCTGCGCAACCAGGATTATCAGACAGCGAATGAGGAACTGATCACTTCGCAGGAGGAACTGCAATCGCTGAACGAGGAACTGGTGGCTCTGAATGGCCAGTTGCAGGAAACCATCGATCGCCAGCGCATTACTGCCGACGATTTGCAGAATATCCTGTACAGCACCGATGTCGCGACGATCTTTCTGGATATGGAAAGCCATATCCGCTTCTTCACGCCGGCAACGCGGGCCTTGTTCAACATGCTTCCCGGCGATATCGGGCGGCCGCTGGCCGATCTTGCGCCGTTCACGCCGGACCCGCAGCTGGATATCGATGTGGCCGCTGTGCGCAGCGGTGCTCCGCCGGTGGAGCGTGAAGTCACTTCGCCGGCCGATATCTGCTATTGCCGGCGCGTGCTGCCCTATCGCAGCCACGATCAGGCCATCGAAGGCGTGATCATCACCTATACCGACATCACCGATCGCAAGCGCAATTCGGCATCGCTGCAGGAGGCGCGCGAAGCTGCTGACGCGGCCAATCTGGCCAAATCGCGTTTCCTGGCGGCGGCCAGTCATGATCTGCGCCAGCCGCTTCAGGCTCTGGTGTTGTTGCAGGAATTGCTGGCGCAAAAGGTCACCGATCCCGAAGGCCGCAAATTGTTGACCCGCGTGGATCGCACGCTCGATTCGATGGCGGCGATGCTGGATGGCTTGCTGGATATCAACCGGATCGAGGCCGGTGCTGTCGAAGTGCGGCCAGGCCGGTTCGATCTGGACGCCCTGCTGGCAGAAACCGTGAACGGGCTTGCCGTGCAGGCCGAAGCGAGCGGGCTGCGGCTGCGTTTTGTGCGCAGCGGGCTGACCGTTGTGTCCGACCGCCGGCACGTGGCCGCCATGTTGCAGAATCTGGTGGCAAATGCCTTGAAATATACGTCGAAGGGCGGCGTGATCCTGGGTGGCCGCAAGCGCGGCGACCGGGTGATGATCGAAGTATGGGACAGCGGGATCGGCATCCCGCCCGAAAAGGTCGAAACGGTGTTTCAACCGTATCAGCAGCTTGGCCCGGCGGCGGCAGATCGTAGCCGGGGGCTTGGCCTCGGCCTCGCCATCGTGCGCAGTCTGGGCGATCTGCTCGGCCACCGGATCAGCCTGCGATCGCGGCTGGGTCGGGGATCGGTCTTCGGCATCAACGTGCCTTTGGCGGCGGACGAGCGCAAGGCGGAGCCGGCGGCAGGCGCTGCCGCCACGCGTGCCGTTTCTGCGGGCAACAAGATCTCGCCGCCGCTGCCCGCCAAGGCCAGCAGCCGTATCCTGATCATCGATGACGATGAGGAATTGCTTGAGCTGCTCGGGCTGATGCTGCGCGACTGTGGCCACAGCGTGATCGCGGCGCGCGATGAAACCGAAGCGCTGGCGGCGCTGATGCCGACGGTGCCGGATTTGATCATTTCGGATTTCCGGCTCGCGATGGGCCTTGATGGCCTGGAGCTGGCGCAGCGGCTGCGCAGTGCCATCCGCGAGGCCAATGGCACCACGGTGCCGGTGATCATCCTGACCGGGGATATTTCCATCGACACGCTGGTGCGCTTTGCCGCCAATGATATCGTCCGGCTGTCGAAGCCGGTGCGGCCTTCGGGGTTGCGCGTGGCGATCTCTGCGCTGCTCGGCTCGCTGTCGGCGAACGCGGCTGGCGATCCTGCTGACGAAGACGAAACCGGATTGGTGCATGTGATCGACGATGATCCGGCGCTGCTCAGTGAACTGGGCTTGCTGCTGGCGCGTTCGGACCTGCCGGCCCGGCTGCATTTGTCGGCCGAGGCCTTTCGCGCCAGTTGGCGCTTTGACCGCGCCGGCTGTCTGTTGATCGATGTCCGGCTGCCAGGCGAAAGCGGCATGGATCTGATGAAAAGCCTGAAGGCTGCCGACATGTTGCCGCCGACGATCCTGATCACCGGGCGCGGCGACATCGGCACCGCAGTGGCCGCAATGCGGGCCGGCGCCTTGGATTTCATCGAAAAGCCGGTGAGCGGTCCACAGATTGTCGACAGTATCCGCCGGGCGCTGGCCAGCGGTGAAGGCCGCAGCGCCGCCGAGGCGGAACGATCGGCCGCGCTGGCCCGGCTGGCCAAGCTGACGGCGCGCCAACGCCAGGTAATGGCGATGGTGCTGGAAGGCCATCCCAGCAAGAATATCGCTGCCGATCTGCAATTGAGCCAGCGCACGGTGGAGAATCATCGTGCCGAAATTATGCGGCGCAGCGGCTGCCGGTCGTTGCCGGAACTGGCGCGGCTGGTGATGTTCGCCGATCCGGGGGCGGTCGGCGCCTGAACGCCCGGCCTTGCCGCCACGATCCGGCAATATTTGCAAATGGGTGTGTAGCCAGGCGAGCGCTGCCGATGCGAATTGTGCATCAGGCATTGTCGCGGGGGGGACCGGCAACGCCTTCGGCCGCGGGGGGGCGGTTGATGAGCAGGCCCACCTGGCAATATCGGTTTAGGGGAGGTGGGGGGTGCCTGCGAGGACCGGATTCTACCCAAAGCTACGAAGGCTTGCCGGGTAGTTCGCGCATGCTGGAAAATGGATGCCCCGCGAGGATTCGAACCTCGATTAACGGTGTCAGAGACCGGAGTCTTACCTTTAGACGACAGGGCATCAGCCTGAGGCGGTGGCATTAGCCGCAGTCGCTGTGCGGGTCAACTCCTGCCCATATCTGGGGCGATTTGCCTTTGGCCTGCGAAGCGATTAGCTTGATTTCAGGTTCTGCTGCGGCGCGGTGACAATCGGCCAAGGCAGGAATGATGATCTGACTGGACTTGCCGATGCCGGCCCATACCAATCCTACCCGGGCCGATCCCGGCCAGCCGCTGCTGCCATCGGGCAGCGCAGCGGCGTCGCCGCGCGGCGGCCTGCAACAGCACCACCGCGGCAACAGCGCCATGGCCAGGCGTGGCCGAACCTATGGCGCGCTCGATCTGGGCACCAACAATTGCCGGCTGCTGATTGCGCGGCCGTCGCCGGATGGCTTCACGGTGGTTGACGCCTACAGCCGGGTGGTGCGCTTGGGCGAGGGGCTGATGGAGGCCGGTCGGCTGTCGGATGCCGCGATGGACCGCACGGTGGCGGCGCTGGCGGCCTGTGCCGACAAATTGGCGCGCCGCGATGTGCGGTTGACGCGCAATGTCGCCACCGAAGCCTGCCGCCGCGCCAGCAACGGCCTGGCGTTCGTGGAGCGCGTCTATGCCGAAACCGGCATCGCGCTGGATGTGATCAGCCCGGCCGAGGAGGCGCGGCTGGCCGTGCTGGGTTGCCATGTGTTGATCGATCCCGATGGCCCGCCGGCGCTGGTGTTCGATATCGGCGGTGGATCGACGGAATTGATGCTGGTGGACAGCAAGGTCGCCAAGGGCCTGAACGGTGCTGACAGCACGGCGCCGCCGGAAATTCTCGACTGGATTTCGATGCCCTGGGGCGTGGTCAGCCTCGCCGAGACCGAGCCGCAATGGCCGGAGGCTGTTGACCGGCTGGCCGGCTATGAACGCATGCTCGGTGAAGTCCTGCCGCTGTTGGCGGGCTTTGCGGAGCGGCTGGCGGCGCGCGGCGTGCGGGAGGTGCAGTTGCTCGGCACGTCGGGCACCATCACGACGCTGGCCAGCGTGCAGCTCGGCCTGCCCGGCTATGACCGGCGGCGGGTGGATGGCTGTGCGGTGGACACACATGCACTGGCGACATTATGCCGATCGATCGGCCTGCGCAGCGTTGCGGACCGGGCGCGCATTGCCTGTGTGGGCCCGGATCGGGCCGAGCTGATCGTGGCCGGATGCGCGATCCTGGAGGCCATCCTCACGCGTTGGCCGGGCGGCGATGTGAAGGTCGCCGATCGCGGCATTCGCGAAGGCATCTTGCGCACCTTGATGACCCGCGATGGCGTCTGGATGCCGAAATGAGCGGCAGCACGCCCGCAGGTGGTGACGGCCGGTCACGCGGCGGCAAGGTGCGGGTGAAGACCGCGCGCCGTCGCAGCCCGCAATCCAACCGCTGGCTGGAACGCCAGTTGAACGATCCCTATGTGAAGGCCGCCAAGGCACAGGGTTATCGCAGCCGCGCCGCCTTCAAGCTGAAGGAACTGGACGCGCAGTTCGACATGCTGGCCGGCGCCGAGCGGGTGGTCGATCTGGGCGCTGCGCCGGGCGGCTGGTGCCAGGTGGTGAAGGAACGCCGGCCAAAGGCGCGGGTGGTGGGCATGGACCTGCTGGCCATCGATCCGCTCGCCGGTGTCGACCTGTTCCAGAAGGACATCACCGATGATGACAGCGAGGCGCTGATCCTCGCCACGCTGGGCGGCCCGGCGGACGTGGTGATGAGCGACATGGCCGCCAATACGGTCGGCCACAAGATGACCGACCATCTGCGCACTATGGGCCTGATCGAGGCGGCGCTGGACATGGCAACACGGCTGCTGCGGCCTGGCGGCTGTTTTGTGGCCAAGGTATTGGCTGGCGGCGGTGACGGGCAGTTGACGGCGGAACTGAAACGCCACTTCACCACCGTGAAGCATGTGAAGCCGCCCGCCAGTCGCAAGGGATCGAGCGAATGGTATGTCGTGGCCCAAGGTTTCAAGGCGGCTTCGACACCCCCACAATAATCGGGCACAATAATCGGGACATTGCGTCGCACGTCCGGGGCTGGCAAGCATTGTCAATGCGATTCCTCCCTATCCTGCTGTTGCTGACCGCAGCAGCGCCACCACCGCAACTCGATCTTGATCAGATGAAGCGCGATGTCGAAATCCTGTCATCTGACGCGTTTGAGGGCCGTGCGCCTGGCACGGCCGGCGAGGAAAAGACCATCGCCTATCTGGCGCAGCGCATGGCGGCCATCGGGCTGACGCCAGGCAACAACGGCAAGTGGCTGCAGCCGGTGCCGATGGTGTCCATCACCACCGATCCTGTCGCGCAGATCAGCATTGCGGGCGGCAGCGCGCCGCTGACGCTGGCGATGAACAGCGATGTCGCGGTGAAGACGCAGCGGCCGCAGGCGCAGGTGTCAGTGCAGGCGTCAGATATCGTGTTTGTCGGCTATGGCATCGTCGCCCCAGAGCGCGGCTGGAATGATTATGCCGGGGTGGATGTGCGCGGCAAGACGGTGATTGCCCTCGTCAATGATCCGGACTGGCAGACGCCGGCATCCGGCAAGGCCGCCGGCCCGTTCGATGGCCGGGCGATCACCTATTATGGCCGCTACACCTACAAATATGAAGAGGCGCTGCGCCAGGGCGCGGCGGCGGCGCTGGTGATTCATGACGACGAACCGGCGGGCTATCCATGGGGCGTGATCGGCACCAGCGTCGGCCGGCCGTCGATCGGGCTGGATCAGGGCGCGACGGCGGCACCGGCGCTGCACTATGAAGGCTGGATCAGCAAGGCCGCAGCAGGGCGGGTGCTGGCCAATGCCGGCCTTGATCTCGCAGCGCTGGAGGCGGCTGCCAAAAAGCCGGGGTTCCGGGCGGTGCCGACCAGGCTGACCGCGTCGCTGACCATCGACAACAAGGTGGTGCGATCGGTGTCGCACAACGTCATCGGCATGTTGCCGGGGAGCAAGCGGCCGGACGAAGTGGTGCTGTTTTCGGCGCATTGGGATCATGTCGGCCGCTGCAAGGCTGACGCGACCGGGGACGATATCTGCAATGGCGCGCTCGACAATGCCTCGGGCACGGCGGGCGTGCTGGCGCTGGCCAATGCCTTTGCCAAGGCACCGCGGACCGAGCGGTCAACGGTGTTCCTGGCGGTGACCGCCGAAGAGGCCGGGCTGCTCGGGTCACGTTATTTCGCCGAGAACCCCTTGTTTCCGCTGGGCAAGACGGTGGGCGGCGTCAACATGGACATCGTCAACATGAACGGGGCCCATGATGGCTTTACCATCTATGGGGCTGGGCAGTCGGAACTGGAGGCGATGGCCGCCAAACTGGCCGCTGCGCAGGGGCGCAAGCTGGTGCCAGAAGCGTCACCGGAAAAGGGCCGCTATTTCCGGTCCGACAATTTCAGCCTGGCCAAGCTGGGCGTGCCGATGCTGATGGCGATCAGCGGCGGTGAACTGGTCGGCAAGCCAGCGGGTGCGGCTGATGCTGCCGCCAACGATTATATCGATCATCGTTATCACCAGCCGGCCGATGAATATGATCCCAACTGGGACTGGTCGGGGGTGATGCAGGATCTGTCGCTGTTTGCCGAGCTTGGCCGCAATCTGGCCAATGGCACCGATTGGCCGAACTGGTTGCCCGACAGCGAATTTCGCAGCATTCGCGACCGCAGTCGCGCAGGAGTGGAATGAATGACCGCCCGCCAGCCCGCCGAATGGGCCCCGCACGCTGCCACCTGGACGGCATTCCCGTCGCACCCTGAGCTTTGGGAAGATGATCTGACGGCGGCGCAGGAAGAAGTCGCCGCCATGATCCGTGCGGTCGCGCGCGGTGAGCGGGTGGAGTTGCTGGTTGCCAATGCCGATGCCGCGGCGGCGGCGCGGGCCTTGCTGGGCGATGCAGATGTGCGCCTGCACGATTATGGCTTTGGCGATATCTGGCTGCGCGATACCGGGCCGTTGTTCCTGCAATCGCCGTTCGGTGCGGCCGCAGCAGGGTTTCGATTCAATGGCTGGGGCGGCAAATATGATCTGCCTGGCGACGATGGTGTGGCGGCGTTCGTCGCTGGCCAGTGCGGCCTGCCGCTGGCGCGGCATAGCTGGGTGCTGGAAGGCGGCGCCATCGATGTGGATGGCACCGGGCTGGTGGTGACCACCGAGCAATGCCTGCTCAACCCCAACCGCAACCCCAAGATGGACCGGGTGGAGGTGGAAAGCCATTTGCGCCGCGATCTCGGGCTGGATCGCGTGTTGTGGCTGGGCGAGGGGCTGCTGAACGATCATACCGACGGGCATGTCGACAATCTGGCGCGGTTTGTCGGGCCGGGGCGGCTGGCGCTGCCGGTGGCAGCCGGCCGTGATGATCCCAACAAGGATGTCTATGATGACGCCGCCGAGCGGGCGCGGGATTTTGGCCTGGAGGTCGTGCCGATCCCGTCACCGGGCCGGGTCGAGGTGGATGGCCGCATCGTGCCGGCCAGCCACATGAATTTCTATATCGCCAATGCCGTGGTGGTGGTCCCGCTTTATGGCACGGCCAGCGACGCGGATGCGGTGCGGGCGATTGCGGCGCTGTTTCCGGACCGTGAGGTGCTGGGCATGCGGGCGGATCATATCCTGACAGGCGGCGGCAGCTTCCATTGCATCACGCAGCAGCAGCCCAAGTAGCCCCTCTCGAACGAGCACAAGGGCAAGGCGTCTTCCCCACGCCACATTCGCGCACTACATGGGCGGCATGACCCGTAGCATCACCGTCGCCGGCCTGCAGCTGGCCTTTTCCGGCAATCGCGACGCCGATATCGCCATGACCGCCGCTGCTGCCCGGGAAGCGGCCGCGGCCGGCGCGCAGGTCGTGCTGCCGCCGGAATTGTTCGAAGGCCATTATTTCTGCCGGCATGAGGACGAAGGGCTGTTCGTCAATGCTTTGCCGGTCGGCCAGCATCCGTCCGTGGCGGCGATGTGCGAAGTGGCGCTGGAAACGCGCACCTACATTCCCTGCTCCTTCTTCGAAAAGGACGGCCCGCACCATTACAACAGCCTGGCGATGATCGATGATGGCGGCAACATCATGGGCGTCTATCGCAAGAGCCATATTCCCGACGGGCCGGGCTATGAGGAGAAATTCTATTTCCGGCCTGGCAACACCGGCTTCAAGGTGTGGCCGACGAAACATGGCGTGATCGGTGTCGGCATCTGCTGGGACCAATGGTATCCCGAAACCGCGCGCGCCATGATGCTGATGGGTGCCGAAGTCTTGATGTATCCCACCGCCATCGGCACCGAACCGCACGATCCGTCGCTGGATACGCGCCGGCTGTGGCGCCGGGCGATGGTGGGCCATGCGGTGTCGAACGTCGTGCCCGTGCTGGCCTGCAACCGCATCGGCACGGAAGATGCCGACACGCCGCACGCGCAGACATTTTACGGCACCAGCTTCGCGTGCGATCAGCGCGGCGATATCGTGCACGATCTGGACGATGCGACGCCGGGCACGGTGATGGCGACGTTCGATCTCGACATGGCGGCCCGCCACCGCGCGGCGTTCGGCTTCTTCCGCGATCGCCGGCCGGAGCTTTATGCGCGGCTGGCGCAGGATATCTGATGCGACGTGCGTACTGTGCCAGCCGCGGGTTCAGCCCTGAAGCAATTCCACCGGAACCGGGGCGCCGTCGGCAAACGGCGCTATTCCCTGATCGAAGGTTGTGAAGACATCCGCCCCGCCGGACAGCGCGAGGTGCAGCATATCGGCAAAGTCGGCGCCTTCGGCGGCCTTGGTGAGCGCGAACTGCAGGGCATCCCGGTCGGGGACGATCATGTTGGGCATCTGGATGAGTTTGGTCAGGATATTCGCTGCATCTGCCTGGGAAATTCGCTTCGGCACGGTGAGAACCCAGAAGCTCTCCAGGGCTACTGTCGTCAGCAACAGCGCCTGGTCCGCCAATATGCTGCGGGCGCGCGGTGATTGGCGCGGGTCATCATTCAGCACCGCCCGCAGGATGATATTGCTGTCCAGGGCGCGCAGCACGGCTGGCGACGTCAGCGGCTGCGGGTGGCAGCATCAAGCGAAGCAAGCACTTCTGCTGCTGTCGCCATTGCATCGGCATCAGCCGTTTCGAACGGCTGGGCCGCAGCCACGATCGCGTCAATTTCGGCAAAGATCATGTTGGCCGATGGCCCTGACGTGGCAGCCGGTATTGCACGCAGCACCAAGGCGCCCGCCGTTTCAATCACCTGAAAGCGGTCGCCAACTTTCCAGCCGTGCCGATCGCGAACGGATTTCGGCAGGACCAACTGGCCTTTTGACGAAAGTGTCGCAATCGCATCCATAACGGTAAGATAGGCTTACTCGGCCATGCTGACAAGGTTGGCCACCGCCAGCACATCGCGCAGCATTTCCGGCGTGATGGTGCCGGTGTTGAAATTGAGGCGACTGGGGTGGTAGCAATCGACCAGCGTCACGCCCGATGGCAGCATATGAGTCGCGCCGTGGCCGAAGCGATATTTTGGCAGCTTGCCGCCGATGGCCTTGATGCTGGCCTGGTGGGCGGTTTCGCCCAGCGCCACCACGACGCGCAGGGCGGGCAGGGCGGCGAGTTGGGCCGCGAGAAAGGGCCGACAGGCGTGTTTTTCGGCGGTTTCGGGCAGGTTGCCGGGCGGTGCGCAGGCCACCGCGTTGGTGATGAACACATCTGGCGCGTGCCAGACGTCGGGGGTTTCGCTGGCCAGGCCGAGTTCGGCCAGCGCCGCGAACAGATATTTGCCGGCATCATCGCCATGGAACGGCTTGCCGGTGCGGTTGGCGCCTTTCAGGCCCGGCGCCAGGCCGACGATGGCCATGCGGGCACCGGCATCGCCCAACGGTGGCACCGGCGCGTTCCACCATGTGGTGTGGCGCGCGCGTTGGTCGGCGCGATAGGCGACCAGCCGCGGGCAGAGCGGGCAATCGATGGGTGGGGTGCCGGGGTGCGGGGTCTCGCCAATTCTCTCGTCAGTCATGGTTTCAGGCTGTAGGGGCTGGGGCCAATATGGCAATCGTGCATGTCGCCATCGGGTCCAACCGTTGCCACGGGCGTTTCGGGCGCCCGGCCGGCGTGGTGCGCGCGGCGATCGCGGCCTTGCCGGGGGTGGTGCGGGTCTCGCCGATCATCGCCACCGATCCGCTGGGGCCGGGCACGCGCCGCTATGCCAATGCGGTGGTTGCGCTGGAGTGGACGGGTTCACTGCCGGATCTGTTGGATGTGTTGAAGGCGATGGAGCGGCACTTCGGGCGCCGGCCGGGGCAGCGCTGGGGCAATCGGGTGCTGGATCTGGATATCATTGCCGCCGGACAGCAAGTGGTGAAAACCCGGCACCTGATCGTGCCCCATCCGGAGCTGACCCGGCGGCGGTTCGTGCTCGATCCTTTGGTGGCGGTGGCGCCCGATTGGCGGCATCCGATGACGTGCGCGGTGCCGCAGTTGACCGCAAGACAGTTGCGCGCGCGGCTGCTTCGCCCTAAAGGGCGGCCCCGCGCTTGATGGCGCGTGTTGTGCGGCATGGGTCCTTAGCTCAATCGGTCAGAGCGCCCGCCTTTTAAGCGGTAGGTTTCGGGTTCAAGTCCCGAAGGACCCACCACGCCGCTGCGCGGCGTGGTGGCAAGGCGAAGCCTTGGCACCCGACTCGCGCCCAGAGTCACACGGGGGCCGGCCGGGCTGGCTGGCGGGCATCAGCCCGGCAGAACAGCTTCGACGGCGTGGCATCGCCACGCTCTTTCTACTTTCCCTTCTCGTTTTGGCGCGCCAGCGGACTCGGCGGCTTTGCCGCCGGCCGCGCCGTCAGGGCTAGATTCAGGCCCGACCACCCCCGGCCCCTCCCGCAAGCGGGAGGGGAGCGGCTTGTCCTTGCATCGAACGCAACCCCGCCGCACCATGATCGCCATGCCACTCCCCGACTACAGCCTCACCAACTTCACCGCCGGCCCCTACACCCGCCCGGTCTATCGCCGCGGCTCTGGCCCGGCCGTCATCGTCATTCACGAGGTCCCCGGCCTCCACACCCAGGTCATCGACTTCGCCGACCGGCTTGCCCAGAGCGGCATGAGCGTCTGGTGCCCCAGCCTGTTCGGCACGCCCGGCGGCACGCCCAGCAAGGGCGCGGCCGCTGTGCAATTGTTCCTCAACATCTGCATCCGCCGCGAGTTTTCGGCCTGGCAGGCCGGGCGCTCGTCGCCAATCGTCGATTGGCTGCGGGCGCTGGCCAGGCAGGCGCACGACGAATGCGGTGGGCCGGGCGTCGGCGCGCTCGGCATGTGCTTCACCGGCGGTTTCGCGCTGGCGATGATGACCGAGCCGGCGGTGATCGCGCCGGTGCTGAGCCAGCCCAGCCTGCCGATCAAGGGTGCCAGCACCGGAAGTCTCGATTGCAGCGCCGCCGAAATCGCCTGCGCGCGGCAGCGCTTTGCCGACGAGGATCTGTCGCTGCTCGCGCTGCGCTACAAGTCCGACAAATTGGTGCCCGATGCCCGATTTCGCCGGTTGGAGCGCGAATTTCCCGGCCGGGTGGAGACGATCGAGCTGGAAGACGCGCATGCCCGCCCCGGCACCGGCCTGCCGCCGCACAGTGTATTGACGGTGCATCTGCCCGACGCTGGCCCTGGCAAGGATGCCGAACGCCGTGTGATCGCGTTCCTGCGGCACCGCCTGGGGCTTGAACCGCTGGCGCTCTGACGGCAGGGAGGCCTGCACGCCAAAGGAACACCGATGAAAACCGTTACCGCTTGTCTGTTGCTTGCCGCCATTGCCACGTCTGTTGCCAGCCCGGTGGTCGCGCAGGCGCCCACAACCGCCGTGCTGCCCGGCGGCACCCGCATCACCGACACCAAACCCGGCACCGGTGAGATGGCCGAACCCGGCCGGATGGTGGCGGTGCACTATACCGGCTGGCTGTATATCGATGGCATGAAGGGCAAGAAGTTCGACAGCTCGCGCGATGGCGGCCAACCGTTCATCTTCACGGTCGGCATGGGCGAGGTGATCCTGGGCTGGGATGAAGGTGTGGCCGGCATGAAGGCCGGCGGTACGCGCACGCTGATCGTGCCGCCGCAGGCCGGCTATGGTGAGGCTGGCGGCGGCGATGTCATCCCGCCGAACAGCACGCTGATCTTCGAAGTCGAACTGCTGGCGGTGCGTTGAGCTTGACTTTGCTGCACTGCCGCAATTGAGTGCAGCCAAGAGGAACCCATGATGCCGACTGCCGCCCCCACCGATCTGGCCATTCAGCCCCGCAACCTGCGCTTTGGCCGGACCACCACCCATGCGCGCTGGTGGCTGGGCGGTGATCCGGTGGCGACGGCCTGGCACAATGCGCTGTCGGCCAGCTTTCCGATGGGTGAGGCGTTTTTCATCGAGACGGTGCGGCGGTTCCGCGATCAGGTGCCGGCGGCGCTTGCCGCGCAGATCGATGCGTTCGTGAAACAGGAAGCGCACCACACGCGGGAACATGTTGCCTTCAACCGCCAGGTGGGTGGCGCCGGCTATGACACCAGCGCCATCGAGCAGCGCATTGCCGACAGTCTGGTGCAGGCGCGCACCACCCATCCCGTCGCGCAGTTGCTGGTGACGGTGAGCCTGGAGCATTTCACCGCCATTTTCGCCCACGCCATGCTGGCCCGCGATGCCCGGCAATTTGCCGGCGCCAGCCCCGAAACGTCGGCGATGTGGGTGTGGCATGCGATCGAGGAAATCGAGCACAAGGGCGTGGCGTTCGACACCTATATGCACATCACCGGCAGCCTGAAGCCGATGAAGCGCTGGGCGATCCGGTCTTTGGTGTTTGGCCGGGTGTCGCGCAATTTCATCAGGAACCGGGTGGCCGATGCGCTGGCGCTGCTGGCGCAGGATGGCATCACCGGCTGGCGGGCGCAGGTGCGGCTGTGGTGGTATCTGGTCGGCACGCCGGGCGTGTTGCGGCAGGTGGCGCTGCCCTGGCTGGCCTATTTCCGGCCGGGCTTTCACCCCTGGGATCATGATGATCGTGCGTTGATTGCGGCGCATGAAGCGGCGCTGGTGCCGGCACCGGTCGCTGCTGCGGCCTGACGGCGAACGGCGATGGCGAGCATTCCGGCCCTGCCCGGTGAACGTGTGCTGGTGCTGCAGGGGGGCGGTGCGCTCGGCAGTTATCAGGCCGGCGTGTTTGCGGCGTTGGATGCCGCCGGTTATTGTCCGCAGGCTGTGGCGGGCATTTCGATCGGTGCGATCAATGGCGCCATCATCGCCGGCAATCCCCCGGAGCGGCGGCGCGAGCGCCTGACCCAATTCTGGGAATTGGTGACCAGCAGCCCGGCACTGGCCTGGCTTGGCGGCATCAACGAGAAAGGGAGCAACTGGGCGGAAAGCCTGCGTCACCAGATGTCGGCGGCGACCACGGTGCTGGTCGGCGCGCCGGGCTTTTTCCAGCCGCGCTTCCCGTGGTGGCCGGCGTGGTGGCCGGGGCAGAACCATCTGTATGACACGGCGCCGCTGCGCGACACGTTGAACGATCTGGTCGATTGGGATTTGCTCAACAGCGGCGAAGTGCGGCTGGCGGTGGGCGCGGTCAATGTCGAGACCGGCAATTTCCGTTATTTTTCCACCGAACATGAACGGCTGGATGTACGGCATATCATGGCATCGGGCGCGCTTCCGCCGGGCCTGCCGCCGGTGGAGATCGACGGCCAATGGTGGTGGGACGGCGGGTTGGTGTCGAACACGCCGCTCGATCATGTGCTCGATGATGATGAAGGCGGCGATCTGGCGATCTTCCAGGTCGATCTGTTTCCGGCGCGTGGCAGCCTGCCAGGCAGCCTGAGTGAGGTGGAAGAGCGTACCGCCGACATCCGCTTTTCCAGCCGCACGCGCTTCACCACCGATGCCCAGGCGCGCCTGAACGGCCCGCGCGAGGCCTGGGCGCGGCTGGCGGCCCGGCTGCCGGCGGAGCTGCGCGACAGCGCGGAAGCCCAATTGCTCGACAGGGCGGCGCGTGGCCGCCGGGCCGTGGTGGCGCAGCTCATTTATCGCGATCAGCCGTGGCAGGGTGCCGCCAAGGGCCGTGAGTTCAGCCGTGCCACGATGGCGCTGAACTGGCGCCGCGGCGAAGAGGACGTGGCAATCATGCTGGAGCGCCATGGCTGGGCCGGCTTGCCGGATGGTCCTGGCGTCTGGAGCTTCGACGCGACTGCAAACGAAAGGAAATAAACTGGTTAATTCGGCTTTTGCGCCTGTGCCTTTCTGATACACTGCCCCGAGTCTGGCCACCAGGGGTGCTTGGCCGGCGGTAGCTTGAGCGGTAATATTATCGCAATATGGGGGGTGACCATGGCTGTGTCCGAACATGTCGATCTGGAAGGCTTCATCGCGGGGGTGAAGCGGCGCAATCCGGGGCAGCCGGAATTCGTGCAGGCCGTTACCGAAGTCGCCGAGGATATTTTCGGTTTCATGGCCGACAAGGTCAAATATCATGAAGCGCAGATCCTGCGCCGCATCGCCGAGCCGGATCGGGTCATCAGTTTCCGGGTGTGCTGGCAGGATGATCAGGGCAATATTCGCGTGCAGCGCGGCTGGCGGGTGCAGAACAACAATGCCATCGGCCCCTACAAGGGCGGGCTGCGGTTCCACCCATCGGTTACCGAGAGCGTGCTGAAGTTCCTGGCCTTTGAACAGACCTTCAAGAACGCACTGACCGGCCTGCCGATGGGCGGCGGCAAGGGCGGCAGCAATTTCAATCCCAAGGGCAAGAGCGTGAATGAAATCATGCGCTTCTGCCAGAGCTTCATGACCGAACTCTATCGCCACATCGGTGCCGACATCGATGTGCCGGCCGGTGACATTGGCGTGGGCGGCCGTGAGATCGGTTACATGTTCGGCCAGTACAAGCGCATCACCAACAACTTCACCGGCGTGCTGACCGGCAAGGGGCTGGAATGGGGGGGCAGCCTGATCCGTACCGAAGCCACCGGTTATGGCGCGGTGTATTTCCTTCAAAACATGCTGAAGACGCGCGGGCTGGACGTGGAAGGCAAGACGGCGGTGATCTCGGGCTCGGGCAATGTCGCCACCCATGCGGCCGAGAAGATCGTGCAACTGGGCGGCAAGGTGCTGACCCTGTCGGATTCGGAAGGCTTCGTTCACGATCCCGAAGGCTTCAGCCAGGAAAAGATCGACTGGGTGAAAACGCACAAGACCCATCGTCGTGGCCGCATTTCGGATTATGCGGCCGAGTTCAAGGGCAGCACCTTCCATGGCGGCGGCGCGCGGCCCTGGGGCGTGCCATGCGATCTGGCGCTGCCCTGTGCCACCCAGAACGAGCTGAACGGTGAAGAGGCCAAATTGCTGTTGAGCAATGGCTGCATCGCTGTATCGGAAGGCGCCAACATGCCGACCGATCTGGATGGCGTGCATGCCTTCAAGGCCGCCAAGATCCTCTATGCGCCCGGCAAGGCCTCCAACGCCGGCGGCGTCGCCGTGTCCGGCCTCGAAATGAGCCAGAATTCGGCGCGGATGAGCTGGAAGGAAGATGATCTGCAAGGTTTGCTGAAGGACATCATGGCCGGCATCCACGAACGCTGCCTGGAATATGGCGCCAGCGGCGATGGCCATGTCGATTATGTGAAGGGCGCCAATATCGCGGGCTTCAAGAAGGTCGCCGATGCCATGCTGGCCTTCGGGGTGGTGTAAGGCGGCAGCCGGGGGAGTCGGAAATGTCGGAACCGTCGCAGCCAAGTGGGCTCCTGCGTTGGGAGCCACAGGTAAAGGCGCTGGCAACCGTTCTGGCTTTCATTTTCGGTCTCCCCAGCCTCATCTATACATGGCGAAGCCTCAGCAACGATCGTCAAATCGCGTTCGACAGGGCCGTTCAGCAGAAAGAAGAAATCGTAAAGAAGAATTACGATATTTTATTTTCTGGTTTAGCTGATTTGCAATCTGATAAAGAAAACTTATCCGGATTGGCGAAATTAGAAGCTGTGTGTATGTTCATCAACAGCCAGTCTTTGGAAATTTCTGGATACGATCTAGGAGTTTTTCCTCCAGATCATGAAACTCAGCAGCATCAAGACGCTAAGCAGCGTCTTTATGATCTCCAATTTGGAATCAAGAAAATACTGAATAATAACACGCCAGTTATTGAACAAATTTCACCGTGTAATAGGTACATTTTGACGGCTGAAGCTAATTTGAACGAGGTTCAAGAACGAGTTGATGTTGAATCAACTCCCAAGCCCGGTGCGACCTCGGATGAAAACGCAGCCCCTCCAATCAAGGAAGCTGAAGCCGAACTTTTAAGGAAAGAGGCTGAAAATAATGCCGATCTGTTGAAAACCAAACTTGACCCCGGAACGCTGAAAGCGGTTGCTATTGTAGGTTTTGGCCGAAACGACGGGTGGGCTGTCGATGTGTTTTGGTGCGACGGGCAGAATGCAAATGTCAATCTTTCGCTGGCAACGCAGATTGCCAAGCAGTTGAATAAGCCAACTTTTGTATATGACAACTTAGAATACCCAGTTGGCCGTGTGCGCTTGCGGATATTGTCGATCGCGCGCCAGCGTGACCCCGGCTATCGCCCGCTGGGATATGAGGTGCGGGGTGAGGCGACGGAACAGCCTGTCGCAGTTGCACTGACGAAATTCCTGTCATCCGAAGGTGCCAAACAAACATTCCGATATCGGCGGTCTCAGCAGGTAACACCATGGTATCTCAGTGTGTTCGTGTGCCAGCCGTGAGCGCCATCATCGATCGCCGGGTATGCGCGGAGATCGATGGCCCGTTCGTGCTGTTCCTGATCGGCGTGCGCATCAACCGGTTGTGGAAGGTCGGCAGTTGGTGGCCGACCTTCATGGCGATGGGGCCGATGATTGCCGAACTGTCGCGCCGGCCCGAACTCGGCATGCTGCACAACCGGACTTACTTCGGCTTTCCCGGCACCACGCTGGTGCAATATTGGCGAAGCCATGCCCATCTGCAGGCCTTCGCGACCAGCCGCGATCAACTGCACATGCCGGCCTGGCAGCGCTTCAACCGGGCGGTTGGATCGAACGGCGATGTCGGCATCTGGCACGAGACCTATCTGATCGAGCCCGGTCAGTATGAAAGTGTTTACAACAACATGCCGGCCTGGGGCCTGGGCCGCGCCGGCACCATCCGCGATGCCACGGGCACCCGCGCCCGCGCCGAGGGGCGGCGGCAAATTCAACTCAACGGGGAATGAATCATGACCAAAGCCTCTGATCTGCTGGTGCAATGCCTGGAACAGGAGGGCTGCGAATATGTGTTCGGCGTGCCGGGTGAGGAAAATCTCGATTTCCTCGACAGTCTCCAGCGCTCCACCAAAATCCAGTTGATCCTGACGCGGCACGAACAGGGCGCCGGCTTCATGGCCGCGACCTATGGCCGGCACACCGGCAAGGCCGGGGTGTGCGTCGCCACGCTGGGCCCTGGCGCCACCAATTTCGTGACGGCAGCAGCCTATGCCTTTCTGGGCGGCATGCCGATGCTGATGATCACCGGGCAGAAGCCGATCAAGAAATCCAAGCAGGGGCGTTTCCAGATCCTGGATGTGGTCGACATGATGCGGCCGATCACCAAATATACGCACCAACTGGCATCGGCGGACAATATCCCGGCGCGCACCCGCGAAGCCTTCCGGCTGGCGCAGGAGGAAAAGCCCGGCGCCACCCACCTGGAGCTGCCGGAAGACATCGCGCATGACCCGACCGATGCGGTGCCGTTCAAGCCAAGCTATGCGCGCCGACCGCTGGCCGATGCCAAATCGATCCTGGCCGCGGTGCGTGCCATCGAAGGCGCCAAGTCGCCGATCCTGGTGATCGGTGCCGGTGCCAACCGCACGATGACCAGCAAGATGCTGCTGGAATTCGTCGAGAAGACCGGCATCCCGTTCCTGACCACCCAATTGGGCAAGGGCGTGATCGATGAACGCCACCCGCAGTTCCTGGGCTGTGCGGCCCTGTCGTCCGGCGATTTCGTCCATGCCGCCATCCGCCGCGCCGATGTGATTGTGAACGTTGGCCATGATGTGATCGAAAAGCCGCCGTTCTTCATGTCGGGTGACGAAACGACGGTGATCCACATGTCGTTCCGATCGGCCGAGGTTGATCCGGTCTATTTCCCGCAGATCGAAGTGATCGGCGATATCGCCAACGCGGTGTGGCAGTTGAAAGAGGCGATCCGCGTGCAGCCGCACTGGGATTTCACCGCCATGCTGGCCGCCCGCGCCGCCGAGGTGGCGCATCGCGATGCTGCCATCGACGACATGCGCTTCCCGATCTATCCACAATATCTCGTTGATCAGATCCGCAAGGCGATGCCGGACACCGGGATCATCGCGCTGGACAATGGGGTCTACAAGATCTGGTTCGCCCGCAATTACACGGCCTATCACCCCAATACCGTGCTGCTCGACAATGCGCTGGCCACCATGGGCGCCGGGCTGCCGTCGGCCATGGCCAGCAACATGGTCTATCCGGACCGCAAGGTGATGGCGATCTGCGGTGATGGCGGCTTCATGATGAACAGCCAGGAGATGGAAACCGCCGTCCGCCTGGGTCTCAACATCATCGTGCTGATCCTGAATGACGGCAGCTATGGCATGATCCGCTGGAAACAGGCCAACATGGGCTTCAAGGATTGGGGCCTGACCTATGGCAACCCGGATTTCGTCGCCTATGCCGAAGCCTATGGTGCGCATGGTCACCGCGTCACCAGCGCCGAAATGCTGCCCGGCCTGTTCGAGCAGTGCCTGAATACGCCGGGTGTACACCTGATCGATTGTCCGGTGGACTATAGCGACAACGACCGCATCCTGAACAAGGAAATCAAGGAGTTGAGCGCCAAGCTCTGATCTGTCATCCGGTCCGTGCTGACCGGTGCACCGCAAGCCGGCGGGGCAGCAGCCATACACCCCGGCTGCCACCCCGCTATGTTGGTGCCATTTTCCGGGCGCAGTACGGCACGCTGCCTGTTCCATGGCGAGTTGCGGCGGTTGGCGCAGCCGGTGCGCCTGGTGCCAGGCAGGTCGGATCTTCGTTTTGTTCGCACGCTGGCAACAACGGCGGATTCTGTTGCCGAGATCCGAATTTGACGCACGGGGCCGCGCAACCGGCGCGAACTGCGGCCGTAATTGGCGTGTCATGAACCAGGGGACGGCCTGATGAAGCATCTGGATGCCAGTGAATTCCTGATTGCCCAGCCAATGGCCCCCCTTCACGAACCACTGCCCGACATCATCGATGGCTTCCTGCGCGCCGCCCGTACCCATCTGGGCCTGCAGGTGGCTTATGTGTCCGAGTTCGATGGCGATGAGGCGCTCTACCACCATGTCGATGCGCCGGGGCTGGAGGCGCTGATCAAGCCGGGTGACCGGCGCAGCCTCGATGATGTGTATTGCCGCCATATCCTGGCCGGGCGCCTGCCGGAACTGATCCCCGATACCGCCGCCGAGCCGGTAGCGCAGGCTCTGCCGATCACCGCCGCCGTCCCGATCGGTGCGCATGTGTCCGTGCCGCTGCGGCTGGAAGGGGACGAGGTGTTCGGCATGTTCTGCTGCCTCGGCCCCGCGGCCGACCCCAGCCTGAACCCGCGCGATCTGGCGATGGTGCGCGCCTTTGCCGACATGGCAGCCGAGGAGCTGAAGCGCCGGCGCGCGGCGCAGGCTGGCATGCGCGAAACCCGGGCTGCGGTGGCGCACGTGATTGCCAGCGGTGGCCCGGACATGGTGTTCCAGCCTATCTGGCGCATTGGCGACGCCCAGCCAGCCGGGTTCGAAGCGCTGGCGCGGTTCGCCGGCGTGGGGGGTGCGCCGCCGCGTGCGCCCGACAAATGGTTTGCCGATGCCGCCAGCGTTGGTCTGGCCGAGCCGCTGGAACTGGCCGCCGTGGCCCGTGCCCTGGCCGCACTGCCGATGTTGCCGAGCGGTGCGTATCTCACCTTGAATGTCTCCCCGGCCACGGCCTGTTCCGTGGCGCTCACGTCGTTGCTGGCGGGCCAGGCTCTCGACCGGCTGGTGCTGGAAATCACCGAGCAGCAGGAGATGGTCGATGGCGAAGCATTGATGGCAGCCCTTGCCCCACTGCGCGCTGCCGGCCTGCGGTTGGCGGTTGATGATGCCGGCATCGGCTACAGCGGCCTGCAGAAGATCCTCGAGGTGCGGCCCGACATCATCAAGCTCGACCGGTTTTTCGTCACTGGCATCGAGGCCGACCCGTCGCGCCGCGCGCTGGCCGCCGCCTTGTCGGAGTTCGCTGGCGGTGTCGGTGCCGAGCTGGTGGCGGAAGGCGTTGAAACCGATGCGCAATTGGAGACGGTGCAGAGCCTGGGCTTTGCCAAGGTGCAAGGCTGGCTGCTTGGTCGGCCGATGAGCCTGGCGGCGGCGGCCGATCTGGGCAAGTAAGCGGCGAGCTATGCAAAGGTGATCAAGGTTAGCCTTTTGCGGGTTTTGATGAACGAAGATATATCGTAAAAGCCAACATGGGATTTTGTGTGAAATTTCTGATGCTTGGTCTTGATAGGACCTTGGCGGAAACAACAATGTGTGCCAGAGTTTGGCGACCGAACCGATCGGAATCCGCCGTTTTCCCCAATGTTATGCAATTTCTGCATATCCATCACGCTGCCAGCTTGCGCGCCACCGCGAAAAAGCCATCGATCTGCGCCGGCGTCGCGTCGCGGATGGTGCCAACTACCTTCAATTGCGTCACTTTCAGGCCGACGAAATCCAGGATCTGCCGGCGCAGCACATTCGGCCAGCCGTTGCGATAGCCCCACCACAGATACCAGGGCGGCGTATCGCCGGTGATCAGCACCCGCGCCGTGCGGCCTTCGAACAGTTTCTTGGGGAAATGCCCGTCCCCCTCATTCGCAAAGGCGATGCCGGGCAGGAAGGCGCGATCGAACACGCCCTTCAGCTTGGCCGGCGCCGCCCCCCACCACAAGGGGTGCACCAGAATGAAGGTATCGCACCAGCGTATATTGTCCAGAAGGGCCTGCAGATCGGGTTCATGGTCCATGCGCTGCTTGTAGCCGTGGGCCAGGTTGGGATCGAACTGCATCGCTGAAAGCTGCATCACCCGCACCTCGGCACCGCGCCCCCGCGCCGCTTCAGCAGCAGCCTTGGCCAATGCCGAACAGAGCGACGTGCCATCAGGATGGCCATCGAGCACGAACACCCGGGTGGAAACTGCCGTCATCTTCAAGCCCTCTGCAACGCGGCGCTGATCCTTGCCACAGGTGGCCGCCCTGCACAGCCGCTGCCAACGCCACAGCCGCTGCCAACGCCACAGCCGCTGTCATGGCCGGCCTGCGTCGCGCTTCAGCTTAGGCCGAAGCACCTTGCGTAGGACAGGCCGATTTTCTCCCTCGTGCGCGGCGGCGCTGGCGGGCATAGACGATGCATGTTCACCGTGCCTCACCACGCATGACCGCGCCGCGCGTCACCCGGCGGGAGGTCTTGATCGCTGGCGGCCTGATCGCTGGCGGCTATGCGATTGCATCGCTGTTGCAAGCGAGCGCGCCGCTGGGCCGCGACGTGTCCGGCAACCGGATTGCCCGGGCTGCGCTGATCGACCCCGACGGGCCATCCGGTGGTGCGGCGCGCGGTGATCTGGCGATGGCGGTCTATACCGATTATCGCTGCCCGGCCTGCCGATCGGCGCACGCCGCCATGCACCGGGCGGTGGCCGACGATGGCGGGGTGCGGCTGCTTTACAAGGATTATCCGATCTTCGGCGCCGTGTCCGACAATGCCGCCGCGCTGGCGATCGCGGCGCATTTTCAGGGCCTGTATGTGCCGCTGCACGATCGGCTGATGACCGGCCGCGCCTCGGTCGACAACGACGATATCGAGGCCGCCGTCATCGCCATCGGCGGCGATTGGCAGCGGTTGCAGCAGGATCGTGCGACACACGCCCCCGCCATCGCCGCACGGCTTGGCCGCATCGCCACGGAAGCCTTCGGCCTCGGCATCGCCGGCACCCCGGCCTATCTGATCGGCAGCTATCTGGTGAATGGTGCGCTGGATGCCGGTGAGTTTGCCGCAATGTTCCGCCAGGCGCGCGGGTTGAGGTGATCGTCCGTAATTGTGCTCGCTCCGTTCAATCGCCGTCCCCGCCATCGGGCGAATAAAGGCCGAATGCGCCGCCGATACGGGCCAGCACGGCCGCCGGTGCCCGGCCCAGCAGGTCCGACGACAGCCCGATGCTGTTCACGGCGTCGGCCTTCAGGATGCCGGCAAGCCCATGCAGGGTTGACCATATGTAAAGGGCATCGAGGTCAATGGCGTTCTCGCTAGGAGATCGCGCCGCCTGCCGGTGCAACATGGCGATATTGTCCCGCAGCAGGGCAAAGGCGTGACGGGCCTTGGCCATCATGTCGGGATGAACGGCCGGGTCGGGCAGGGGCGTGCCGAACATCAGACGGTAGTTCAGCGGGTGCCTGGTGGCATAGGCCAGATAGGCCCGGCCCATGTAATCCATATCGGAATGGGCGGTGCCGGTGCGCGCACCGCTGTCCAGATAATCGGCAAAGGCCGCGAAGGCGCGGCCGATGATTTCGGCAAGAATATGGTCCCGGCTGGCAAAATGCTTGTAGGGTGCCTGATGCGAGACGCCGAGGCGCCGTGCGACCTCTCGCATGCTCAGCTTTTCAAGCCCCTGTGTTTCGATGATGGCCAGGGCTTCGCGCACGATATCCTCGCGCAGATTGCGTTCAGTTGTGCGCGGTTGCCCCTTCACGATGAACTGTCATACCTCCCATCACCTTTCCCATGATGAACGTTCGCATGAACCGTGGCAGCGGGGCCAGTGAATAGGTGAGCAATTTGCCGAGCCGGCCCGGCACAACCGCGCGGCGGCGGCCGAGGGACGCCACCATGGCATCAGCGACCATGGCGGGTGTGTCGGCAGCCCCCATCTGCAAGTTGGCCCGCGCTGCAAAGCCACTGCCCACCGGGCCGGGGGCCATGGTCAGAACGTCGATGCCCGCCGGCGCAAGCTCCACGGCCAGGCCTTCGCCCAGGGTCTGCACCCAGGCCTTGGTGGCGGCATAATGGCTGGCATTGGGCACCCCCTGCCAGGCGACGAGCGACCCGAACAGCACAATGCCGCCGCGCCCGCGTCGGGCAAGCAGCGGCGCAAAGCCGTGCACCAGTGCCAGCACGGCCCCGCAATTCACATCCAGCATATTCTGTTCCGTAGCCAGATCCCCGGCCAGAAACGGGCCGGACGTGCCGAACCCGGCGGCGGCCACGATCAGGCCGATATCCAGTCGCTGCACCGATTCGATCACCGCCGCGCTGCCTGCGCGCTGCGAAAGATCAGCGGCCTGCACCCTGACGTTGATATCGTGCGCCGCCCGCAATGCATCGGCAAACGCCGCGAGCCGCCCGGCGTCGCGGGCTACCAGCACCAGATCGATGCCCATTGCCGCCAGACGTTCGGCGGTGGATCGGCCGATGCCGTCGGAAGCCCCGGTTACCAGTGCCCATGGCCCATAGCGTTCCCGAAACCGATCGGCACTGGCGGATCCGGCCTGCAGCAGGGTTGTGCTCATTTGGCGATCCTGATTGTCTGCGACACCGTCTGGCCCTCGGCAATGGTAACGCTGGCTTCGTCGAACCGGGGTGCCCGCATGCTTGGCCGGCGATCGTTGGTCACACCCCAGGCTTCCTTGGGCATGCCCAGAAAATTGCTGTCGGTTTTCCGGTTCCCGTTGCGGTCGTGTGACAGCGCCACGGCATAGCTGCCGGGTGCCAGCCGATCGAAGCGGCAGGTGACACCGGTTGGATCGGCTTTCTGCCACACCTGCACGGCCTTGCGCGGCTGCATCGGAAAGCCATCCGGGCCGCTGTACAGCGCGCAGCCAATCTCACCGATATTGTCAACAATGCCGATAACGCGAACTTCGAGCGTGCCTGCCATGGCCGGCGCACCCAATATCGTGGCGCATAGTGCGGCAAGCCAGATCCGGCGCCTTCGTTGGCCCGGGCTGGCGTGCATTTGGTGCCGACGTTGGATCATGGCGATTTCCTTGTGTCTCGAACTGCAACGATGACAGCATCCTCCAAACTGGTAGACAGTGTCAACCGAGTCGTTTGACTTGAGTCGGAAGGGCCCACTTGATGGTCGCAAGGCATCACGCAATCAGCGCAGCCGCTGGCTGGGCGCATCAACATCTGGGTCTGCCCGCAGCCATCTGGCTGACGGTGGCCGGACTGATGCTGCCACTGCTGGCCGTCACGGGCATCGGCCTGCTCGTTGATCCGCGCCTGCTGGGCGAACAGAGTGTCTGGGCAAAGCCGACCAAATTTCAGGCTGCCGTCATTCTGCATTTTCTGACGCTGGGGATCGTGGCGAGCCGGTTCTCGCCGACCATCCGGTCGTCGCGCTTGTTGCTGACGACAGCCATATTGTCGGCCGGCGCAGCGCTGGCGGAAATCGGTTATATTCTTGCGCAGGCGGCCAGGCAGTTGCCCTCGCACTTCAACACCGCGACGCCACTGGATGCACAGATGTTCAGCCTGATGGCGGTTGGCGCGGCCCTGGTCACCGGCGCGGCCGGCGTGGTCGGGTTGCTGGCCGCTGCTGATGCGAACGCGCGCCTTGGCGTCGCGCTGCGGTGGGCGGTGGTCATCGGCCTTGTTGCTGGCACCATCTTGACCCTGCTGACGGCATTCCGGCTGGGCGCCAACATGAGCCATCATGTCGGCTTCCATCCGCCAGGGGGCGCGATGATGCCGGTCACCGGCTGGTCGCTGACTGCCCGCGACCTTCGTGTGCCGCATTTTCTTGCGACGCACATGATGCAGATCGTTCCGTTGGTCGGTGTGGTGGCGCAGCGCCTGCTGCCCGGGCGGTCCGGCCTGTGGCTGGTGGTTGCAGTCGCGATTCTCTGGACGGGGCTAACGCTGACGCAATTCCGGTTGGCGCTGAGCGGCCAGCCCTTCTTGCTGCTGTGACGAAGGCGCGCCGCTTGCCCATCGCGCCGCGGCGCGATCGTCCGCAGCCTTCGCTTCCACCCAGCGTGTCGAGCCGTCGGCCCATAACTCGCGTTTCCAGAAGGGCGCTTTCGTCTTCAGCCAATCCATCAGGAATTCCGCCGCCGCAAAGGCATCGGCGCGGTGCGGGCTGGCGGTGAGGACGAGGACGATGGCGTCGCCGGGCAACAGACGCCCGTGGCGGTGGATGATGATGCCGTGCGTGCCGGGCCAGCGGGCGGCGGCCTGGGCAGCGATGGCCTGCATCTGGGGCAGGGTCATGGCCGGGTAGTGTTCGAGGGTGAGGGCGACGAGGCCACCATCGGCGCGCACGAGTCCGGTGAAGCTGACGACAGCACCCAGATCGGTGCGGGTGCCGACCAGGGCCGCTTGTTCAGCGGCGGCGTCGAAGGGTTCGGCTTGCAGGCGCGCGGTGATCATCCGCCCGTTACCGGGGGGAAGATGGCGATTTCACGGGCGCCGGTGATTGGCGTGTCGGGTTGGGCAAATTTCTGATCGACGGCGACATGGATGCGGCTGCGGTCGGCCAGTGCCTCGGCGTGGCCGGGGCTGCGGGTGGCGAGCCAGTCGAGCAGGGCGGCCACGCTGATGATGTGGGCGGGCAGGGTCATGGTTTCACTGTCCATGCCGACGGCTTCACGCACCCAGGCGAAATAGAGCAATGTCACCATCTACATGTGCCTCAGGCCGGTGCGCAGATAATCATAGCCGGTGATCAGCGTCAGGATGGCCGCACCCCACAAGGTAACGAGGCCGATTTCGGTGGCGGGCAGCCAGGGTAGCAGTGGCTCCACACCCACCAAGATAAGCGCACCCAGCGCAATGAGCTGTGCCGCGGTTTTCCATTTTGCCAGTTTGCTGACCGGCATCGAGACCGCCAGCGTGGCAAGATATTCGCGCAGGCCAGACACGATGATTTCGCGCAGCAGGATGATCAGCCCGGCCACCACGCTGTAGCCGTGCAGCACCTGCGCATCGACCAGCATGACGATGACCGCAGCGACCATGATCTTGTCGGCAATCGGATCGAGGAACTGGCCGATTTTGGAGACCGTGCCCCAGGCGCGCGCCAGATAGCCATCGAGATAATCGGTAACCGCCGCCAGCGAATAGAGTGCGAACGCCGCCAGCCATTCCCAGGGGTTGCGGCTCCACATCAGCCACACCAGGCCGGGCACGGCGAGGATGCGCGACAGGGTGAGCAGATTGGGGAGGCTGGACAACACCAGGCCTTCTTAGGCAATCCAGACCAAAGTGGAAAGTTGCTGCAGGGGTTTGTGATGAAGGTTTCCGAAGCCGTGTTGAGCCGCCGTTCGGTGCGCGGGTTCCTGCCGACACCGGTGGACGGCGATGTGATCCGCCGGGTCGTCGAGCGCGCGGCCTGGGCGCCATCGGGCGGCAATCTGCAGCCGTGGCATATCGATGTGGTCGGCGGTGAGCGGCTGGATGAATTGAAACGCATCATGATGGGCAAGCTGATGGCCGGCGGCCAGACCGAGCCGACCGAGTATGACATCTACCCCAAGGTGCTGCCGGAGCCGTACAACAGCTATCGGTTTGCAGTGGGGGAGGAGCTTTATGCCCGGCTCGGCATTCCGCGTGAGGACAAGGCCGGGCGGCGGATGTGGTTTGCGCGCAATTTCCAGTTTTTCGGCGCGCCGGTGGCGCTGTTCTGCAGTGTGGCACGCACGATGGGCCCGCCGCAGTGGAGCGATCTCGGCATGTATCTGCAGACGCTGATGCTGCTGCTGAAGGAGGAGGGGCTGGATAGCTGCCCGCAGGAATGCTGGGCAATCTATCCGCAAACGGTCGGCGAGTTCATCGGCATTCCGGCGGAACGCATGTTGTTCACCGGCATGGCGATCGGCTTCATCGACGAGGCTGACAAGGCCAACGCCGCCCGCCCGGCGCGCGCGCCGATGAGCGACTGGGCGCAGTTCCACGGCATGTGATCCCGGCAGCTTAGCGAAGATGGCCGTGAAGCCTGGCGCCCGCTTTGCGTCGGGCTTCGGTTCAGGCCTGTCTTGGGCCCAGCCCCATCAGCTTGCGGGTGCGTTCGATGAAGGCGCGGTTGTCGGTGCTTTCGCCTGCCTTGTATTTCACCGGCGAAGATTCCGGGATGTGCAGCCCGCGCTCCACCGCCGGCCGCGCGGCGATGGCTTCTTTCCAGCGCAGCAGATGGGGGAAGGGCGCCAGATCGACGCCGCTCCAGCTTGCGGTGCGCACCCAGCAGAAATGCGCGATGTCGGCGATGCTGTAGTCGCCGGCCAGATAGGGGCTGACGGCCAGCCGGGCATCGAGGATGGCGAACAGGCGGCGGACTTCGTTCTGGTAGCGTGACATCACCGCCGGCAGTTTTTCCGGCCAGTAATGCACATAGAGATTGGCCTGGCCCATCATCGGGCCGACGCCGCCGACCTGCAGCATCAGCCATTGCAACGCATCGGATCGCGCGCGCGGTTCGCTGGGCAACAGCTTGCCGGTTTTTTCCGCCAGCCAGATCAGGATGGCGCCGGATTCCATGATGGCATGGCCATCGTCGACCAAGGCCGGCACCTTGCCATTGGGGTTCAGTTTCAGGAACTCGCCGCGTTTCTGCTCGCCGCCGGCCAGATCGAGCGTGCGCACTTCATAGGGCAGGCCCAGTTCTTCCAGCGCAATCGAGGCCTTGTAGCCATCGGGCGTCGGCGCGGTGAACAGGATCATATCATGGGTCCAGCGTTTCGCCGTCGAGCGTGTGCCGGCGGGTCATCAGATCGGCCCAGCCGTAGGGGCATTCATCGGGGAAGGTCGCCAGGGGGAGTTTGGTCTGGGCGTAGGCTTGTCTCCGGCCGCTGCGATAAGCGTCTTGAACAGCATCGTCGCGACGAGACTTGAAGCTTGGATTGGCTTCCATCAACCGCTTCACGCGATCCCGATTGTTTGCAATCGTCAACTGCCAACTGCGCGACCTTCGCGCGGGCTGATGATCCCATTTCAGCATGTGCGACAGGATCAGGCGCAGCGCCGATTCAAACTTGTCATATTGTTCATGCCCCACGTCTTCCAGTTCCTCGGCAATCAGCACGGCATCAGCAAGCTGGAGCTGGCCGGACCGCAGCAACATCGCCTGGTGGAAGGCCCAGCCGGCGAGATCTTCATCCTGTTCCGGCCCGCGCTGCACGGACGGCGCGGGTTCGTCGGGCAGGTCGGTTGGCGATTTCAACTGTGTGGCCATGTGCCATCCTATCCCGTCAACCGTTCGGGTGGAAGTGGTGCCAGATCGCCAGCGCCATCTGCTTGGAAATGCCGGGGGCTTTCTCAAGATCTTCCAGCGTGGCGCCTTTCACGGACCGGCTGGTGCCGAAATGCATCAGCAGTGCCTTCTTGCGGGCCGGGCCGATGCCGGGGACGTCGTCGAGCAGGCTCTGGGTAATGGCCTTGCTGCGCTTGGCGCGGTGGGCGCCGATGGCGAAACGGTGGGCTTCGTCGCGCAGGCGTTGCAGGAAATAGAGCACCGGCGCGTTGGGTGGCAGCGTCATTTCGCGGCCTGAGGGCAGATGGAAAATCTCGCGCCCGGCGTTGCGATCTGGCCCCTTGGCCACACCGACGATGGCGACATCGGCCACGCCCAGTTCCTCCAGTGCGGCCATGACCGCTGATACCTGGCCTTTGCCGCCGTCGATCAGGCAGAGGTCGGGCCAATTGTCAGTCTCCCGGTCCGGGTCCTCGCGATCCAGGCGGGCGAAGCGCCGGTGCAGCATCGCCTTCATCATGGCGAAATCGTCGCCCGGCGTGATCGTCTCGTCCTTCATGTTGAACTTGCGATACTCGCCTTTGCGAAAACCTTCGGGGCCGGCGACGATCATCGCGCCCAGCGCATTGCTGCCCTGGATATGGCTGTTGTCATAGACTTCGATGCGGGTGGGCGGCGAATCCAGATCGAAGATTTCGGCCATTTCGCGCAGCAATTTGGCCTGGGTGGTGGTTTCGGCGCGGCGGCGCTGGATGGCTTCCTCGGCATTGCGCTGCGCCTGTTCGACCAGCCGCCGCGCGCCGCCGCGCTGGGCATGGCGGATGGTGACCTTGCGCTCGGCGCGCACGCTCAGCGCCTCGGCGAGCAGCGCGGCTTCGGGCAGGGTGCGATCGAGCAGCAGTTCGCGCGGCGGCGGCAGATCTTCATAGAGTTGCGCGAGGAAGCTTTGCAGTATTTCGGCTTCGTCCACGCCGTCGGTGTGGCTGGGAAAAAAGCTGCGATGGCCCCAATTCTGGCCGCCGCGGATGAAGAACACCTGCACGCACACGGCGCCGCCATCCACCGCCATGGCGATCACATCGGCTTCGCTGGTATCGTCGCTGGCATGGATGGCCTGGCTGCCCTGGATATAGGTCAGCGCCTTCAGCCGATCGCGCAGCACGGCGGCGCGTTCATAGTCCATGGTTTCGGCAGCATTCTGCATGGCGCCGGCCAGTTTCTTCTGCGCTTCCTGGGTTCGGCCCGAGAGAAAGCCTTTCGCGTCGGACACGAGTTCGGCATAGGCGCCGGCATCGATGCGGCCGGTGCAGGGCGCGGAGCAGCGCTTGATCTGGTGCAGCAAACAAGGCCGGCTGCGGTTGGCGAAGAAACTGTCCGTGCAGCTCCTCAGCAGGAACACTTTCTGCAGCGCGTTCAGCGTGGCGTTGACGGCGCCGGCACTGGCGAACGGGCCGTAATAGTTGCCCTTTGCCACGCGCGCGCCGCGATGTTTGGAAATGCGGGCAAATTCATGATCATCGCGCAGCAGGATGAACGGGAAGCTTTTGTCGTCGCGCAGTAGCACATTGTACGGCGGGCGGTAGCGCTTGATCAGTTGTGCCTCCAGCAGCAGCGCTTCGGATTCGCTGTTGGTGGTGATGATCTCCATGGACCGCGTCTGCGACACCATGCGTTGCAGGCGGCGGGGCAGGCGGGTGACCTGGGTGTAGTTGGTCACCCGGTTCTTCAACGCGCGGGCCTTGCCGACATAGAGCACCTCCCCGCCGGCATCGAGCATCCGATAGACGCCGGGTTTGATCGGCAGCGTCTTCACCACGTTGCGGATCGTTTCCACGCCGCGGTCGAGATCGGGCACATCCTTGCCGCGCACGGCATAGGTGGCATTTTCTTCGGAGAAGCGGTCGGGGGGCGGGGCGCTCATGGGTGGAAAGGCACTACAGGGCCTGTCATTGCAAATCCATATCCGGGTGCTATCGCGGCGCCATGACCATTTCCCGCATCCTCGCACGCGGCCTCACACTGGGCCTGACGCTGATCCTTGCCGCCTGTGCCGGCAATACCCCGCCGCCCGTTGCACCTGTCGCTGCACCTTTCGCGGCTGTTGCGGCGCCGGCGTATCCGGTGATCCTGATTTCCGTGGATGGCCTGCGCGCCGATTATCTGCAGCGCGGCATCACGCCCAATATCACGGCACTGGCAGCGCGCGGCGTCACCACAAGCGCGATGCGGCCGAGCTTCCCATCGTTGACCTTCCCCAACCATTATACGCTGGTGACGGGCATGCGGCCGGACCGGCACGGCGTCGTCAACAACAACATGGAAGATGCGCAACTGGGCCGCTTTGCGATGTCGATCCGCGAGGCGGTGGAAGACGGGCGCTGGTGGAGCGATGCCGAGCCGATCTGGGTGACCGCCGAGCGCGCCGGCATCCCGACTGCCACCATGTTCTGGCCAGGCAGCGAAGCGGCGGTGCGCGGCGTGCGCCCGCGCAACTGGTTGCCGTTCGATGGCAAGATGCCCGAATCCAAGCGGGTGGACCAGGTTCTCGCCTGGCTGGACATCAAGCCGCGTGCCGGCTTTGCGACCCTGTATTTCGATACGGTCGATCATGAAGGGCACGGCTTTGGCCCGGATTCGGCTGAGGTGAACAAGGCCATGGCGGACGTGGATCGCCAGATTGGGCGCCTGCTCGACGGGCTGCAGGCACGCGGGATCAACGCGAACATCGTGCTGGTCGCCGATCATGGCATGGCGCAGGTTTCGGATGATCGCCGCATCTTTCTGGATGCGCTGGTGGATGTCGCCAAGCTGAAGCTGGTGGCCGGCGGTGCCGTGGCCGGCATCAATCCGCTGCCGGGGCAGGAAGCGGCAGTGCGCAGCGCACTGGTGAAGGCGCATCCCCACATGAATTGCTGGGACAAGGCCAATATTCCCGCCGCGCTGCACTATGGTCGCCACCCGCGGGTGCCGGCGATCATCTGCGCCGCCGAAGCTGGCTGGATGATCTGGCTGAGCCCGCCAAAGCCCGATCCCAATCGTGGGTCGCTGGGCGGCATGCACGGCTATGATCCGGCGCATCCCAGCATGGCGGGGGCCTTTGTTGCAGCCGGGCCGGCATTCCGCAGCGGGATGGTGCTGCCGGTGTTCGACAATGTCGATGTCCACCCGATGCTGCTGCGCCTGATGGGCTTGCCGGCGATGGAAACGGATGGGAATGCGCGCACGCTGGCGCCCGCCCTGCGCTGATACGGCCATTGCGCTGACGCCGCCAAGGCCTTAGGCGGCGCGGCAATGATTGGGGCGAGCAACAGGACAGCGATCGTCACCGGCGGTGCCAAGCGGATTGGCGGCGCCATCAGCCGTGCGTTGGCCGCCGATGGCTGGCATGTGCTGATCCACTGCAACACCAGCCTGGCCGAAGCCGAGGCGCTGGCCGCCGAACTGGGGCATGCGAATGTGGTCGCGGCCGATCTTGGCGATCCGGCGGCAGCAGACATCATCATGGCAGCCACCGCTGGCCTGCCGCCGTTGGGGCTACTGGTGAACAGCGCCAGCCGGTTTGTTTATGACCGAATCGAGGATTTTGCGGCCGACGATTTCGACACACATATGGCGGTAAACCTGCGCGCGCCGGCCTTGCTGACCCGGGCCTTTGCCGCTGCGGTGCCTGATGGGGGCGAACCGGCGCTGGTGGTCAATCTGCTCGACGCCAAGCTGGCCAGCCTGAACCCGGACTATTTCACCTACACGCTTTCGAAAATCGGCTTTGAAGGCCTGACCGAGTTGACCGCCCGCAGCTACGCGCCGCGGCTGCGGTGTGTCGGCATCGCGCCGGCGGTGACGTTGGTTTCGGGGCCGCAGACTCGCGAGAATTTCGAAGCCGTGCACGCCATGAACCCGTTGCAGCGCGGGGTGACGGTGGACGATATCGTCGCCGCGCTGCGCTTTGTGATTGCCACCCCCACCTACAACGCGCAGACGGTCGTGCTCGATGGCGGGCAGCGCCTGCTTGGCCTGCCGCGCGACGTTGCCCATATGCTGGAAATCTGATGCCTGACGTTGTTCCGCCGCCGACCTTCATCGAACCGCTGGCGCATGGCCTGGTGCCGAACCAACTGGCGATCCGCACCCGCAAGCTGTTCCTCGAAGGCTTTGATCTGCATGTCGATATCGGCTTCCACGCCTTTGAAGTCGGTGCGCCGCAGATCCTGCGGGTAAGTGTCGAGGTGTGGGTGGATGCTGATCATTTCCCGCGTTGCGATACGGTGGCCAAGGCGTGGGATTATGATTTCCTGCGCCAGGCGGTGCTGCGGCTGGTGGAAGGCCGGCGCTTCAACCTGCAGGAAACGGTTGCGCACGCAATCTATGACATGGTGGCCGCCCGTTCCGGCGTGGTGGGCCTGAAGGTGAGCACCCGCAAGCCCGATGTCTATCCCGATTGCCAGGCGGTGGGCGTGGAGCTGTCGAGTTTTTGACTCAAGCTCCCCTCCCCTGAAGGGGAGGGGAGTTACTTCCTGAACTTGTTGTACCAGTTGATCACCGCCAGGTTGGATTGCAGCCATTGCGATGGCCGGCCCATGCCGTGGTTGGCTTCGGGCAGGCGCACCATCATCGCCGGCACGCCGCGCACCTGAAGCGCTTGGTAATAGGCTTCGGTCTGCGCGATCGGCGTGCGGAAATCGGCTTCGCCGGTGATCAGCAGGGTCGGTGTCGTGACGTTGCCGATCAGGCTGAACGTCGAGCGCCGCCAGTAAAGTTCGCGCTGCTCCCACGGGTTGCCGACCACCCAGTTGCTGAGCGTGACCGCGGTGATGTCGCTGGTCAGCGCCTGGATCGACCAGTCTGTCACCGGGCGCAGCGCGGCGGCCGCCTTGAAACGGTCAGTCTTGCCAATGGCAAAGGTGGTGAGCACGCCGCCGCCGCTGCCGCCGCCAATGAACTGGTTGTTGGCATCCGCCCACGGCCGCTTCAGCACTTCATCCACGCCGGCCATCAGATCATCATGATCGGGGCCGGGATATTCGCCGCCATATTCCGGGGTGATGCCGTTGGCGAACTTCTCGCCGTAACCCGTTGATCCGCGTGGGTTGGACCACAGTACGACATAGCCGGCGGCGGCGTAGAGCTGGTGGGTGATCGAGAAATAGGGCCCATAATCGCCATTGGGGCCGCCGTGGATTTCCAGCGCCACCGGGTATTTCTTCGCGGGATCGAAGTTCGGCGGATACTGCAGCCAGCCTTCGACGGTCAGGCCGTCGGGGGCTTTCCAGGTCAACCGCTCCATGGCGCCGATCTGCTTGTCGGCGCGCCAGCCGGTGTTGAAATCGATCTTGCCGATCAGCTTGCCGGCCCGCATCACGCCTAGTGCGGCCGGGCGGTCGGCTTCCACGGTGGTGAACGCGTGGGTATCGCCGCCAACCGACCAATCACCACCCGATGACGGCAGATACAGGCGGGTGCCGCCGATTTCGGGCACGATCACCTTGGCCGCACCGCCGGTGGCTGGAATCGTGGCGACGCGCACCAGGCCGACATCGCCGTAAGACACATGCAGCGCCTTGCCGTCCTTGCTCCACGCGAAGCTGCCCACCGGCCGGTCGAGCGTAGCGGTGAGGTGCACCGGCTCCCCACCGGCGACGCGGCGCACATACAGGCCGGGTTGGGCATAGAATTTCGTGGTTCTCGGCTGGCCGATCCATGCCAGCCATTGGCCATCGGGGGACAGGCTGGGATCGCCTTCGCCGCCATCGATGCTGGTCAACCGTTCCGGGGTGCCGCCAGTGGCGGACAAGCGATACAGATCGGTTTCGCCGGCGATGCGATCATTGCCGGGGCGCACGGCCGCCGCATAGACCAAGGATTGGCCATCCGGCGCCCATTCGGCGCCGCCCTGGATCTGGTTGGTATCACCCTTGGTCAATTGCGTGGGCGTGCCGCCGCTGGCGGCCACCACAAACAACTGGTCAGCGCCGGCCTTGATGTAGCCGCCTTCGTTGGTGCGGTACCGGAAATCGCTGATCACGCGCGGATCGGGCGCCCAGGTGGCGCCGGCGGGCTTTTCGGGCATGCCGGCGATCTTGGGGCTGGGCGCTTCGACACGGGCGGTGAAGGCGATGCGCGTGCCATCCGGGCTCCACACCGGCGTGCGGGGCGGCAGTGCGCCAGTGGTGATGGGTTTGCCGATGCCTTCGGTCACGTCCATCACCCATAATTGCGGTTTGCCCAGCCAGGGCGCGACATAGGCAATGCGCTTGCCGTCTGGCGCCCAGGCCAGGGCCGATGCGCCGGCCTGCGCCGGGATCAGCAACTGCTTGTCGAGGCCGGTCTTGGTGACGGTGGCCAGCCACCATTCGGTAACGCGGCGATCGGTCTGGATATCGAAGCTCATCCGCGTGAACAGCACATGGTTGCCATCGGGCGACACTTCGACGGCGTCGGTCATGCTGATGCGGTAGAGATCGGCCGGCTCGACCGGGCTGGCGGCGATTGCAGCGGTGCTGGCCAGCAACAGGCCGGCGGCAAGAAATTTGTACATTCGTGATCCCCAGGTTGATGGCCAATCTTCGGCCCCGCAGCGCGGGCTGGCAAGCCCGGGCGCAAGGCCCCCCGCAATTTGCGACAGGCTGGCGGCCATCGCCCGCCCGCAGCATAGTGATGGCGGGAGAAGCTTGGCATGAAGCCGCATGATCATGTGCCATTCCGCGATTTCGTGCCGCTGCCGGCGGCCGAGATGTTGGCGCGGGCATCCAGCTTTCAGGCCTTGATGGCGCGGCGCCACAGTTGCCGCGATTTTGCAGACACACCGGTGCCACAGGCGATCATCGCCGATTGCATCCGCACGGCCGGCACCGCGCCCAGCGGCGCCAATCACCAGCCCTGGCATTTCGCCGCCATTTCGTCGCCAGCCTTGAAGGCCGAAATCCGCGCCGCCGCCGAGGCCGAGGAGCGCGGTTTTTATGATGAGGGCAAGGCGGGTGACGACTGGCTGAATGCGCTGGCGCCGCTCGGCACCGACGCCTCGAAGCCTTATCTGGCTATCGCGCCGTGGCTGATCGCCGTCTTTGCCCAGCGCCGCGGCGGGCCAAATGCAGGCGATCGCGCGAAAAATTACTACATCCATGAATCGGTGGGCATCGCCGCCGGCATGTTGATCACCGCCCTGCACCAGGCCGGGCTGGCGACGCTGACCCACACGCCCAATCCGATGCAGTTTCTGAACCGCCTGTGTGGCCGGCCGGCGGACGAAAAGCCGTTCCTGCTGCTGGTGGTCGGCTATCCGGCCGATACCGCGACCATCCCCGTGCACGCGCTGGTGAAGAAGCCGCTCGATGCCATTGCCAGTTTCCTGTGAGGTATTGTCATGACGATCAGCTTTGATGAGTGGCGCACGCGTTCGCCCTATTACAACGACAGCCACGAAGCGGTGGCGATGAGCGTGCGCAAGTTCATGGCCGCCGAAGTGCTGCCCCATATCGACCAGTGGGAGGCCGACGGCGAGTTGCCACGCGAACTGCACAGGAAGGCCGCAGCGGCGGGCATCTTGGGGCTGAATTATCCGGAAGAATATGGCGGGCACAGCGAAGGCTTCGATGTGTTTCACGGCCTGGCGCAATCGGAGGAGCTGGCCGCCGCCGGGGCCGGTGGGCTGGGCGCCAGCCTGATGACGCACGGCATCGGCCTGCCGCCGATCCTGGCGCTGGGCAGCGAGGAGATGAAGCGGCGGATTGCGCCCGAAGTGCTGGCCGGTGAGAAGATCATCAGCCTGGCGATCACCGAGCCGTCGGGCGGATCGGATGTGGCGCGGTTGCAGACCCGTGCCGAGAAACAGGGCAACAAATATGTGGTGAACGGGCAGAAGATGTTCATCACCAGCGGCATGCGCGCCGATTACATGACCGTGGCGGTGCGCACCGGCGGGGCGGGCATGGGCGGCATTTCGCTGATGCTGATCGAAACGGATCGGCCCGGCGTGTCGCGCACAAGGCTCGACAAGATGGGCTGGCGCTGTTCGGACACCGCAGCGGTGTATTTCGACAATGTCGAGGTTCCGCCGGAAAACATGATCGGGCCGGAAAATGCCGGCTTTCCCGGCATCATGCGCAATTTCAACAGTGAGCGGCTGGGCATGGCGCATGGCTGCTGCGCAATGGCGCGCGTGGCGCTGAAAGAGGCGATGGACTGGGCGATGCAACGCGAAACCTTCGGCAAGCGGCTGGCGGCGCATCAATCCATCCGCATCAAGCTGGCCGATTGCGCCCGGCAGATTGCCACCACCCAGGCCTGGGTCGATCTGTGCGCGTGGCAGCACACCAAGGGCATCGGGGTGCCGGCGGACTATGCGATGTTGAAGGTGCAGGCGACGCGGATGCTGGAGCAAGTGGTGCGCGAGGCCGCGCAGGTGCTGGGCGGCGCCAGCTATATCACCGGCAGCAAGATCGAGCGCATCTATCGCGAGGTGCGGGTGAACGCGATCGGCGGCGGATCGGAAGAAATCATGCTCGATCTGGCGGGAAGGCAGATGGGGCTGGGGTGAGGGCGCCTCAGGGATTGCACCAATCGCAGCTTGCCGGGTTCGCGGCGGTCAGTCCGTCCGGCCGCGGCCGGGATGCCTGAAACCCGCAGGCGTTGCAGCCGTCGATGATTGTCTGCACGCCTTGCGTGGCGCTGCCGCAGGACGCGCAGGGCAGGCCGCGCGCCACATCCACCATCCCGAATCCCGGGCAGCCGCACGCCGGGCAGAATGTTGCCAGCCGGGCCGCCAGTTGGCCCGCAAGCGCGCGGATCGCCGCCATGCGTGTGGGGTTCAGGTGGGCGCGCATGTCGGTTTCCAATCTAGTGCCCGGAATTGCCAGACGGGCGAGCGTGGCTTCATCCTGCACGCCGCTGGCCAGTACTCCGCCGTCGCCATCGCGCACCACCAGCGCATGGGCGGGGAAACCGATCCGGCGCAGGAATGGCGCGGGATTGGCGTTGGCCGCCACATCATGCCAGGCATAATTGGTGCGGCGTGACACGGCAGACAGGGTGAGTTCGTTCCTGCGCAAGGCATCGATGAAGGCCAATGTTTCCACGCCGCCCGCGCCGAACGGCAGCCAGGGGTGCGGGCCGAAACTGCCTTCGCTGGCCAATCCCAATGACAGCCCGGACGCGGCCATCCCGGCCCGCGCCTTGGCCAGCGCGACCTCTGCAGCCGTTCCGGTTCGGGTGACGCTGCCCGTGAAGGTGCCGAAGGCATCGGTATCGATGGCGAGCGGCACTATGATCAGCCCGGGCCGCCGGGCCAGCGGGGGAGCCAGCGCCCGTTCCTTGCCGTGCTGCGTGGCCAGGGCAACCTGAACGCCGCGGTACGGATGATCAGCCAAGGAAACGCCACGCCAGGGTTTCGCCGGCGTGAAAGGGCACGATTTCGGTGCCGGCAGCGGCCAGGCGGGCGGGGACCGGGGTGGGTACCCGCTCCAGGGTGATGACATCGGCGTTCAACGGCAGACGGTAAAATGCCGGGCCATACTCGCTGGCAAAGCCTTCCAGTCGGTCGAGCGCGCCCTCTTCCTCGAACGTCCTGGCATAGGATTCGATGGCAAACGGGGCATTGTAGATGCCAGCGCAGCCGCAATCGCTTTCCTTGGCTTCGATGCCATGCGGTGCGCTGTCGGTGCCGAGGAAGAATTTGGGATTTCCGCTGGTGGCGGCGGCGCGCAGGGCGAGGCGGTGAAGCTCGCGCTTGGCGACGGGCAGGCAATAGAAATGTGGGCGCATGCCGCCATCGAACATGGCGTTGCGGTTGATGGCGAGATGGTGCGGGGTGATGGTTGCCGCAATATTGGGCCCGGCTTCCGCCACGAAGTCGACGGCGTCTTTCGTGGTGATATGCTCGAACACGATTCTCAATTCCGGGAAATCGCGGACGACGCCGTTCAGCACGCGATCGATGAAGGCAGCCTCCCGGTCGAAAACGTCCACCGTGTGATCCGTCACCTCGCCGTGGATCAGCAGCGGCATGCCGATGCGCTGCATGGCTTCCAGCGCGGCGTGGATGTGGCGCACATCGGTAACGCCGTGCGCGCTGTTGGTGGTGGCGTGGGCCGGATACAGCTTGGCAGCGGTGAACACGCCTTCGCCGTGCCCGCGCACCAGTTCGTCGGGATCGATGCCGTCGACGAGGTAGCAGGTCATCAGCGGTTCGAAATTCAGCCCAGGCGATACTGCGGCGCGGATGCGATCCCGATAGGCGGCCGCTGCGGCGACCGTGGTCACTGGCGGCTTGAGGTTCGGCATCACGATGGCGCGGGCGAACTGGCGGGCGGTGGCATCGGCCACGGCGGCCAGCATGGCGCCATCGCGCAGGTGGACATGCCAATCATCGGGGCGGCGCAGGCGGAGCGTATCGGTCATGACTCTGGCGATACAGGCTTGCAGGTGCGGCGCAAAGCCCCTCCGGCAAAACCCTTATGGTATTCATGCGTAAAGAATTGCCACCGGCAACCGGGCGATAAATGCGGGACTATCGGTGATGGCTGTCCGGGTGGGTGCATGAACGATGAAGAACATACTGCTCCACATCCATGACGATGACGAACAGGCCAATCGCCTGGGCGTCGCGGTCCACCTGGCGGAGCAGATCGGCGGGCATCTGGCCTGCGTGCAGGTGACGCCGATGGAAACCTATGCCAGCGACCCCTATGGCGGGCTGTTCGGCATGGCGGCATTGATCGACACCATCCACAGTTCCGACAAGGCCCTGCGCATCGCCACTGAAGCCCGGTTGCGCCGCGGCGATGTGCCGTGGGAATGGCATGGGTCCGATGGGAATGTGGTGGAAGGCCTGATCGATCAGGCGATGCTGGCCGATCTGGTGGTGCTGAGCCAACCGGCAAATCCGGCGCGCCGCCTGACCCGCCAGCCGCTGGCCATCGTCGGTGATGTGGTGATGTACACGCGCTGCCCGGTGCTGGTGGTGCCGCAGGGCGTTGATCGCCTGGCGCTGAATGCGCCGGTGGTGGTGGCGTGGAATGGTTCGGCGGAGGCGGCACACGCGCTGCGCCTGGCGCTGCCGCTGCTGAAACTGGCCAGCGCCGTGCACATCGTGGAAGTGAGCGACGATGAGCCGCGCCTGTCGGCCCGCGAGGCCGCATTGTGGCTGTCGCGCCACGATATTTCGGCGGATGTGCACGAATGGCCCGCCAAGGGTCGGCGGGTGTCGGTGGCGCTGCTGCATGCCGCTGCGGAATTATCGGCAACCTATCTGGTGATGGGCGCTTATGGCCATAGCCGGCTGCGCGAAACCGTGCTGGGCGGGGTGACGCGCGAATTGATCGCCACCACCACTGTGCCGATCCTGATGGCGCATTGAGCGCCATGCGATTCCAGCGTTGAAATTGCGGACATTTGCTGCACAGTCCGTGCGATGTGTCCCTTTATCAACAACCAGACGGCGCAGCCGATGGCGCTGCTCAACACCAGCGATGCGTTGCAACGCACCATCCTGGCCACTGTGCCGGATGCCATGATCGTCATCGATGAAGCCGGCACCATCCTGCTCTTTAGCGACGCCGCGTCCCGCATGTTCGGTTATGATGCGGGGGAGGCCATTGGGCAGAATGTGCGCGGGCTGATGCCCAATCCCGACCGGGATCGCCATGATGATTACATGCGCCATTACATGGAAACCGGCGAAGCGCATGTGATCGGCATCGGCCGGGTGACCAATGCCCGCCGCCGCGATGGCAGCACGTTCCCGATCGAACTGGCGGTGGGGGAGGTGCTGGGTGAGCACGGCCGGTTGTTCACCGGCTTCATCCGCGATCTGACCGAGATGCAGCGCGCCGAACGCCGGCTGGCCGACCTGCAGGCCGAACTTTCACATATCAGCCGGGTATCGGCGATGGGCAGCCTGGCCAATGCGCTGGCGCATGAATTGAACCAGCCGCTCACCGCCATTTCCAGCTATGCCGAAGGCGCGCGCACCCTGTTGGGCGAGGATGGCATGCCGCCGGAAGAAAATATCGCCATGGTGCGGGAGGCGCTCGCCGATGCCAGCGAACAGGCGCTGCGGGCCGGGCAGATCGTGCGTCGGCTGCGTGAATTCATCAGCCGCGGTGAAAGCGAGCGCCGGGTGGAGCGGCTGCGCCGGCTGGTGACAGAGGCGGCGGCGCTGGCGTTGACCGGCACCGGCCCCAGTGGCATCGATTTCGAAATCCGCCTGGATCCGGCGGTGGACAAGGTGCTGGTTGATCGCATCCAGATCCAGCAGGTGCTGCTCAACCTGATCCGCAATGCCGTGGAAGCCATGCAGCGATCCCCCCGCCAGATCCTGGAAGTGCGCAGCCGGCCCGGCACGCGCGGCATGGTGGAGGTGACGGTATCCGACAGCGGGCCGGGCCTGGCGCCGGAGGTGGCCGCCGTGCTGTTCCAACCGTTCAACACCTCAAAGGAAAAGGGCATGGGCCTGGGCCTGTCGATCAGCCGCACCATCGTGGAGGCGCATGGCGGCCGCATCTGGGCCGAGCCATCGGAATTTGGCGGCACCGCCTTTCATTTCACGCTGGAATTTGCCGCCGAAATCACGGAGGAGCCGCAGGATGGCTGAGACACGCGTCTATCTGGTGGACGACGAAGGCGCAGTGCGGCGTTCGGTCGGCTTCATGCTGAAAACCTCTGGTTACGAGGTTGAGGCGTTTGATTCCGGGGAAGCGTTTTTGAAGGTCGCGGCCGGGCTGGCGCCGGGTTGTGTGCTGCTGGATGTGCGGCTCGGCGGCATGGACGGGCTGGCGGTTCAGGAGGCCCTGAAAGGGCGCGGCATTGTGTTGCCGGTGATCATCATCACCGGCCATGGCGACGTGGGCCTTGCAGTGCGCGCCATGAAGGCTGGCGCGGTGGATTTTCTGGAAAAGCCGTTCGAGAAGGCGGCGCTGCTGACGGCGCTCGATCAGGCACAGTTGCGCAACCAGGGCCGGGCAGCGCTTGACCAGTTGGCGGAGCAGGCGCGCGCGCAGTTGAACGGATTGACCCCGCGCGAACGCGATGTGCTGAATGGCCTGGTGGAAGGGCAATCGAACAAGGTGATTGCCTATGATCTGGGCATCAGCCCGCGCACGGTGGAAATTCACCGCGCCAATCTGATGTCCAAACTGGCGGTGAACAGCCTGTCGGATGCGTTGAAGATCGCTTTTACCGCGCGCGTCAACGAACTGGCCAACACACCGCGATCAGAGCCGGCCTGAACTGCCGGGCTTTTTGGGGCGGTTGCAGGCGGCGTGACAGGCTGTTTCGCAATCGCGCGTCGGGGCTGGAATCTGTCCGCCGCTGCATGACGCCATGAAACGGGCTTCGGCACGCGCCGGCAGGCTGAGGCCGGCCACTGCCAGCGCGATCAGCGCCGGCAGAGCGGCGAACGGTTCGGCGCGCAACCGTTCAATCATCGTCCCGGGCCTCCGGCGTACGGGTGTCGCCCTCGTCATCGATGAAGATGCGCAGCGCGGCGCCATCGAGATCGTCGAACTGGCCGCGCCCGACCGCCCAGAAGAAGGCGAACAGGCCAAGCAGGCCGAGGCCGAGTGCCACCGGGATCAAGACGAGGATGCCGTTCATCGGGCGGCGCCCCGCAGGCGCAGCGCGTTGGCGACGACGATGATCGACGATCCGGACATGGCGAGTGCGGCAATCAAGGGCGTTACCAGCCCGGCGATGGCCAGCGGCACGGCAATAACATTATAACCGATGGCGAGGGCGAAATTCTGCCGGACAACGCGCTGCGTGGCGCGTGCGGCCCGGATGGCGATGGCGACGGGCGCCAGGCTGTTGCCCAGGAACACCGCATCGGCCGCATTCTGGCTGGCATCGGCGGCCGACGCCGGCGCCATCGAGACATGGCCGGCAGCGAGTGCCGGGCCGTCGTTCAGTCCATCACCAACCATCAGCACGCGGGTGCCGGCGCTGGTGAGCGCCTTGATTCGCGCCAGCTTGGCGGCGGGATCGAGGCTGCCCTCGCCTGCGATGCCCATTTCGGCGGCGACGGCGGCCACCGGGCCGGCACTGTCGCCGGACAGGATGCGCGACGAGAGGCCAAGCTGGCCCAGTTCGGCTATGGTCTGCGCCGCCTGCGGCCGCAGTGGATCAAGGAAGTGGATGATCTGTTCCGGTGCATCGCCAATCTTCAGCGCGGTTGCCATCAGGCCGCCCACATCCGCGATTGGCCGACCCAGCTTGACTATATGGCCCAGCCATTGGCCAGACAGGCCTTCGCCCGGGGTTTCGCTGATCAGCGTGACCCGCTGCGGCAGCGTGCCGGCAGCGACCAGTACGGTGCGCAGTGCTTCGGACAGCGGGTGGCGGCTGCACTGCGCCAGCGCCAGCGCGACGCCGGCGGCGTCCGGGTCGAGACCCGTGAGGTCGACCGGTCGCGGCATACCCAGCGTGAGCGTGCCGGTCTTGTCGAACACGGCGGCATCGGCTTCGGCCAGGCGTTCCAGCGCACTGCCGTCCTTCACCAGCACACCGGCGCGCATCAGGGCACCGCTGGCGACGATCTGCGCGGCCGGCACGGCGAGGCCCAGCGCGCAGGGGCAGGTGATGATCAGCACGGCCACGGCGATCAGCAGACTGTCATGCCAGCCAGCGCCGGCCAGCATCCAGCCGGCGAACGACAGCAGGGCCAGGGCATGCACGGCCGGCGCATAGAGCCGCGCGGCGCGATCGGCGATGCGCACATAGCGGGATCGGCCTTGCGTGGCATCCTGCATCAGCCGGGCGATATCGGCGATGCCGGTATCGGCGCCGGCAGCGGTGACGGTGACGTGCACGGCATTGCCGCTGTTCAGCGTGCCGGCCAGCACCCGCCCGCCAGGGCCGATCGTAACCGGCATGGCTTCGCCAGTGATCAGCGACTGGTCGAAATGGCTGCGCCCGGTCACGATCACGCCATCGGCGGCCAGCCGCTCGCCGCTGGCAACCAACATGGTCATGCCGGCGCGCAGATCGTCGGCCTTGTGCCACTTGCTACTGCCATCCTCGGCAATCACCAGCGCGCCGGCAGCCAGATTCTTCAGCAGCGCCGACACGCCATCACGGGCACGATCGCGCATCACCGCATCCAGCCAGCGGCCGGCGAGCAGGAAGAACAGCAGCATGACGGCGCTGTCGAAATAGGCGTGAGCGCCGTGATTGAGGGTTTCGTACAGCGACAGCGCGGTCGCCAGCGTGACGCCGATCGAGATCGGTACATCCATGTTGGTGTGCCCGGCCCGCAGCGCGCGCCATGCCGAGCGATAGAAGGGCTGGCCGGCATAGGCGATGGTCGGCACCGCAATCAGTGCCGACAAGAGATGGAAGAGATCGCGGGTGACTCCGCCGGCGCCCGACCATATCGAGACTGACAGCAGCATGATGTTCATCGCGGCAAAGCCGGCCACGGCCAGCGCCTTGACCAGCGCGCGTGCTTCGCTGTCGGGTACGCCCAGCGCATCGTGGATGGCGCTGGCTTCGAAGCCGAGCCCGGCAAAGGCCTTCACCAGCTCGGGCGCGTCCACATCCGCATCATGGCTGACCAAGACCTGCCGGGCGGTGAAATTGACGCGGGCGGCGCTGACGCCGGGCATGGCGGCCAGGCCGACCTCCAGCTTGGCGATGCAGCCGGCGCAGCGCATGCCGGGCACCGCAAAGCGGCTGCTGGCCTGTGCCGTTTCGAAGGCGCGCGGGCTGACAGCCTGGTTCATGACAGAGTTTCGGTCAGGCGCTTGGTGTCGCTGCCCGACCTGATTTCCAGCTTCACCTGCCAACGGCCGGCGGGCAGGGCGGCGCTGGAACGCAAGCGGCCTTCGCCGTCGGCGCGGAAGACCATCGGCACATCGGCCGCGCGGCCGAGCGGGTGATGGGCGGTGCCGGTGGCGACGAAACCTGCACCCGGCACGCCGATCAGCACGTGGCGGCTGGCATCGAGGCTGAGCGGCGTCGCCCAGCCCAGCCGATCCTGCGCGCGGGCCTGTGCCAGCCAGCCATTGAATTTCTGGCTGGCGACATAGCTGTTGTCGACCACCGTGCCGCCGAACGTGCTGCTGGCCAGCCGCGCCATGGTGATATTCACCGCCACGACCACGCCGAAAAAGGCGACGATGATGGCGGCGAACATGCGACCGGTGAAGGCGGGTTTGGCGGGGGCCATGATCTTTGTCCTTATTGGCGCACGAATTTGAGGTTGCGGGCAGCGCCGCGGGCGTCGCGGCTGCCGGCCACTTCATCCAGCGGTTTGGCGACCAGCGTGAACGGCGTTTCGCCGGCGGGCCCACGCGGTGCGACCACATAGAGATGCACCTTGGTGGTGGCATCGGGCGCCAGTTGCAGAGTCACGCTGCGCGCGGCGTCGCGGCGGTCCATGGCGTCGGTCCACAACCGGCCGTCGGGCAGGCCGGCCATGGTCAACGCCACGGTACGCGGGCGGCCCTGCATGTTGCGCAGTTTCAATGTCCAGCCATTGCGGACCTGGCCGTCCGACATGGTGACCACCATCGGATTGCGATCCTGCGCACTGTCGATGGCCAGCCGGGCGCGCTCGCCCAGCGTGAACAGCATGAACAGGCCGATGCTGCCCCACACGGCAAAGTAGATCAGCGTACGCGGGCGCAGCAGGGTTTTCAGCACCGGCACCGGCTTGGCGCCGGCGCGTTCATTGGCCTGATCATCGAGGTTCAGGAAATCGATGAGGCCGCGCGGGCGATTGAGCTTGGTCATCACCTCGTCGCAGGCATCGACGCACAGGCCGCAGTTGATGCAGCCCAGTTGCGGGCCCTGGCGGATATCGACCCCAGTCGGGCACACCGCCACGCAGGCGTTGCAATCGATGCAGTCGCCCACCTTGCCGCCGGCTGTTGCCGCCTTTTTCACCCCTTGCGTGCGCGGTTCGCCGCGCCAGTCGCGATAGGTGACGATCAGCGATTTTTCATCGAGCATCGCCGTCTGGATGCGCGGCCACGGGCACATGTAGATGCAGACCTGTTCGCGCATGAAACCGCCCAGCGCAAAGGTGGTGAAGGTGAGCACGCCGACGGTGGCATAGGCGACGAAGGGCGCGTCGCCGGCAGCGAATTGGGCGGCCAGCGTTGGCGCGTCGGCAAAATAGAAAATCCAGGCGCCGCCAGTGGCCAGCGCGATCAACAGCCAGATGCTCCATTTGCTCAGCCTGCGGCCCAGCTTGCTGGCGGTCCACGGCGCATTGTTCATCTTGATCTGCGCGTTGCGGTCACCGTCGATCCAGCGTTCGACATGCTGGTACAGATCGGTCCACACGGTTTGCGGGCAGGCAAAACCGCACCAGGCGCGGCCAACGGCAGAGGTGACGAGAAACAGGCCAATGCCCGCCATGATCAAGAGGCCAGCGATATAGTAAAATTCCTGCGGCCAGATCTCGATATCGAACATGTAGAAACGCCGGTTGGCCATGTCGATCAGCACCGCCTGGTCCGGCGCATATTGGCCACGATCCCAGCGAATCCACGGCGTGATGTAGTAGACCGCCAAGCAGAGCAGCATCACCAGCCATTTCAGCCGGCGAAAACGCCCGTTGATAACCCGCGGGAAGACAGGGTCCCTTTTCTTGTACAGGCCGCTGTTCGGATTGATGAAATCAAGAGCGGACATCGGTCTCGCCGGTTGCGGCTGCGGCTGTTTCGGGCGCAGCAGCGTCGATCGACGCTGGATTTGCCTCGCCGCCACCCAGCGAATGCACATAGGCCGCCAGCATCTTGATCGTCACGGCATCGAGCCGGTTCGACCAATGTGGCATCACGCCATAACGTGCCTTGGCGATCGTCTGGGTCAGGCTGGCGCGGTCGCCGCCATAAAGCCAGATCGCGTCGGTGAGATTGGGTGCGCCCATTTCGCGATTGCCCTTGCCGGCGTCACCGTGGCAGCTCGCGCAGTTTTCCGCATAAAGCGCTGCGCCCGCGGTGGCTGCCCGGCTGGGCTGATCCTGACCGGAGATCACGCGGACGTGGCTGACGACCTGATCAATCTGGGCCTTCGTCAGGATGTCGGCAAAGGCCGGCATCTGGCTGAAGCGGGTTTCATCCACGCCGGGGCTGCGGATGCCGTGGATCAACGTGGTCTGGATCGAAGCGATGTCGCCGCCCCACAGCCAGTCATCGTCATTCAGATTGGGGTAGCCCTTGGAACCCGCCGCGCCGGCGCCATGGCACTGCACGCAATTGACCTTGAAGGCCGCACGCCCGCCTTCGATGGCGATGCGCATCAGTTGCGGATTCTCGGCCAGGGCCTCGATGGGTGTGGCTGCCACGGCATTGAGTTTCGGGGCACGGGCGGCGGTTTCGGCCTTCAGCATCTGATCCAGATCACCGCGGCTCGACCAGCCTGACGTGCCCGCCGTATCCGGGAAGGAGGGATAAACAACCACATAACCTGCCGCGAACACCACGCAGGCGACGAAGATATAGACCCACCAGCGCGGCAGCGGCGTATCGAGTTCCTCGATACCATCCCATTCATGGCCGACCAGATGGGTGCCGGTGGCTTCGTCCACCCGGTTCGGATCAGATTTGTGATCAGTCATCGCTGTCACTCCGGAAGATGCTGTTGGCGGCGTCGTCGAGATGGCGGCGGGCGCCGGGGCGGAAGGTCCAGCCAACGAGGCCAAGGAAGACCAGCGTCATGAACACCAGGCCCCAACTGTCGGCGAAATGGCGCAGGATTTCATAATCGCTCATTTCGGCTGCTCCTGGGCTTCGGCGGCCTTGAAGTCGACGAGCGTGCCAAGCATCTGAAGATAGGCGATCAGCGCATCCATTTCCGACACCATCGCCGGATCGCCATCATAATCGCGCGACTGGGATTTGGGGTAGCGCGTCTGCATTTCGCTGGCATCGGCATCGGCGGTGGCCTGCAGCACCAGATCATCATTGGCGCGTGCAATGTCGGCATCGGTATAAGGCACGCCCACCCGGCGCAGCGCCGTGAGGTGGGCGCGCATGTCGCCAGCGTTCAGCGGCTTTTCGGCCAGAAAGGCATAGGGCGGCATGATCGATTCCGGCACGACGCTGCGCGGATCGCGCAGATGTTCACGGTGCCATTCGTCGGAATAGCGGCCACCAACGCGGGCCAGATCTGGCCCGGTGCGTTTTGATCCCCACTGGAACGGGTGATCATACATGCTCTCGGCCGCCAGGCTGTAGTGGCCATAGCGTTCCACCTCGTCCTTGAACGGGCGCACCATCTGGCTGTGGCACAGATAACAGCCTTCGCGCATGTAGATGTTGCGTCCGGCCAGCTCCAGCGGCGTGTAGGGGCGCATGCCCTCCACCTTCTCCACGGTGCTGTCGACCCAGAACAGCGGCGCGATTTCGACGATGCCACCGATGGCGACAGTGATCAGCGAAAGCACGCCGAGCAGGGTGACGTTGCGTTCGATGGTGCGGTGCGAAAAGCCCTTGTGGGTCGGCAATTCAGGGGCGGGCGCTTTGTCAGGCTTGGTAGCCATGGGTCTTGCTCCGGTTCAGGTGCGGTTATTCGGCGGGCTGCAGGGCCGGGCCTGACGGCGCGCGGGCTGGCAGCGGCCGATCGGCAGCGGCATTGTACGGCGTTTCGGTCATCGGTTTTTCGACCCGCAGGCGCCCGGCGATGGTCATCGCGATGTTCCAGGCGAACACCAGCGCACCGGTGAGGTACATCACGCCGCCCAGCGCCCGCAGCACGTACATCGGGTGGATGGCGGCGATGGTTTCGGCAAAACTGTTCACCAGATAGCCGTCGGCACCATATTCGCGCCACATCAGGCCCTGGGTGATACCGGCCACCCACATCGAAGCGGTGTAGAAAACGATCCCACCCGTCGCCAGCCAGAAGTGCCAATTGATCAGGCGCAGGCTGTACAGGCGTTCACGGTTCCAAAGGCGCGGCGCCATGTAATACATGCAGGCGAAGGTGATCATGCCGTTCCAGCCGAGCGCACCCGAATGCACATGGCCGATCGTCCAGTCCGTATAGTGAGACAGGCTGTTGACCGACTTGATCGACATCATCGGGCCTTCGAAGGTGCTCATGCCGTAGAAGGCCAGTGCCAGCACCATCATGCGGATGATCGGATCGGTGCGGATCTTGTCCCAGGCGCCGTTCAGCGTCATCAGGCCGTTGATCATGCCGCCCCATGACGGCATCCACAGCATGATGGAAAACACCATGCCCAGGCTCTGCGCCCAATCGGGCAGCGCCGTGTAATGCAGATGGTGCGGGCCAGCCCAGATATAGAGGAAGATCAGCGACCAGAAATGGATGATCGACAGGCGATAGGAATAAACCGGCCGTTCGGCCTGTTTCGGCACGAAATAATACATCATGGCCAGGAAGCCGGCGGTAAGGAAGAAGCCCACCGCGTTGTGGCCATACCACCATTGCGTCAGTGCATCCTGCACGCCCGAGAACAAGGCGTAGCTCTTTGATCCGGTCAGGCTGACCGGCATCGACAGATTGTTGACCAGGTGCAGCATGGCCACGGTGATGATGAACGCCAGGTAGAACCAGTTGGCGACATAGATATGCGGTTCGTTGCGGCGCAGGATGGTGGCGCCGAACACCAGCAGATACGACACCCAGACGATGGTCAGCCAGATATCGACATACCATTCCGGCTCGGCATATTCGCGGGCTTCGGTAACGCCCATCAGATAGCCGGTGGCGGCCAGCACGATGAACAATTGATAGCCCCAGAATACGAAGCGGGCGAGGCTGGGGAAGGCCAACCGCGCCCGGCAGGTGCGCTGCACGACATAGAAACTGGTGGCGATCAGGGCGTTGCCGCCGAAGGCGAAGATCACCGCCGACGTGTGCAGCGGCCGCAGCCGGCCAAAGGTCGTATATTCGGAACTGAAATTGAGCACCGGATAGGCGAGCTGCAGCGCGATATACAAGCCGGCGAGCAGGCCGACCACACCCCAGAAGGTGGTGGCGATCACACCCCAGCGGATCGGTTCATCGTCATAGACGCTGTGATCCGTGCGCAATCGTTCGGTCACATCGGCGCTGGACAGCACCGCCAGCGCTGCGATCAACGCAGCGAGCGCCATTATGCCCATGTGCACGGCAAAGGCCGTATCTTGCGCTGCGGCCAGACCCATCAGGGCGATGACCATGGCAGCAAACAGACTGCCCGTTTTTACCAGCGTTGCCGGCATCGGAAATGCCCCTTTTCATATCGTTGCTCTGTGGCTGTGTGGGGCCGGATGCTGCATCGCGGAAATACGGGGTTGCCCTATTAGGTAATGCACCGGAGATAGTGTGCGCAGCCTGTGTCGGTAGAAACGTTGGCAGGACGAGTATAAGCCGCAATACTGGCGGCCCGGGGGTCACGAGACACATGCCGATGCATCAGCTTGCCATCGTTTACGAACATCCGCGCTGGTTTCAGCCGCTGTTTGCCGCGCTCGAAAAGGCTGGCATCGATTATGTTGCAGTGCACGCTGATGGCCATGGGTTTGATCCGATCGGTGGCCAGCCGCCCGCGCCAGTGGTGTTCAATCGTGTCGCGATGAGCGCGGGCCCACGGGTGCCGGGCCAGCATGCGCCGGTCTGCTATACGATGGCGCTGCTCGATCATTGGCAGGGGCAGGGGGCGCTGGTGCTGAACGGCGTCGATGCGATGGCGCTGGACGCCAGCAAGACAAGGCAACTGGCGCTGATCAACCGGCTTGGCCTTGCAGCGCCGGCCAGCCGGGTTGCGCATGATGCGGCCGGCCTGATGATGGCGGCGCGGGCCATCGGCTTTCCGGTAGCGGTGGTCGCCGATACCGGTGGCGCCGGGTCCGGGTTGGCGTGGTTCGGTGATGCAGCGGCCCTGCAAGACGCGATTTTCGACGGGCGGTTGCCCTATTCGGCCAATGGCGTGTGGCTGTGCCAGGCGCTGGTGCGGCCGCGTGGTGGCGTAACCACCCGTATCGAGGTCCTGGGCGGGCGCTATCTCTATGCCGTCAATACCGTGGCCGACGAGATTTTCAGCCTGGTGCACGACGATGATCGCGGCTTGATTCGGGCGCCGCGCCGCCGCGTGCGCGCTGAACCACCGCCCAATCTGATTGCCGCTGCCGAAGTGCTGGCCCGGGAAGCCGGCATGGAAAGCTGCACCATCGATTGCCTGATCGACGATCAATGCGGCACGGTGCGGTTTCTCGATATCAACTGCCTGTCTTCGTTTGTGGACGATCCGATGGATGTGCTGGGCTGGGACCCGCATGATCGGCTGATCGAGCGGCTGTGGCATCATATCAGCCGGATGGGCGGGTAGAGCGCCGATTGCCGCAAAGGGCTTGTTGTTCTAGACACTTGCTGTGCTTGATCCGGTTCGGCCCTTCGTGCTGCTTGATGATGTGGCGGCGGGCCAGGCGCGGCTGTTCCATGGCCTGAACGAAGAACTGGTGGTGGAGCGGCATTGTGATGTTGCCGACGCCATCGCGCGTCTCGCCGCGCCGGGCCCCTGGGCGGGCTTTATCGGGTTCGAGGCTGGCCATGCGCTGGAGCCGCGCCTGGCGACGCTGCAGCGTGCTCCGCCGGACGGGCAGCCGCTGGCCTGGCTGGGCCGCTTTGCACAGGAAACGCCGGTCGATGCCGGCGCCTTGCTGGCCGAATGGGTGGCGCGGCCAGCCAGCATCGGTGCGTTGCAGCCGGCAGTGGATGCGGATCGCCATGGTGCGGCAGTGGCGCAACTGCAGGCCTGGATCGCGGCTGGTGATATTTATCAGGCCAATTTCACCTTCCCGGCAGATGTGCCGGTCAATGGCCATCCGCTCAGCCTCTATGCAAGGCTGCGCGGCGGCAGTGCTGCGCCCTATGGCGCGGTGGTGTTCACTGGCAAGCTCTGGCTGCTGTCCTGCTCACCGGAGCTGTTCTTTCGCCTGGATGGCCGGCAACTGACGGCGCGGCCGATGAAGGGCACGGCGCGGCGCGGGCGGTATGCGGCGGAAGACGCAGCGCAGCGCGCCGGCCTGGCGAACAGCGAAAAGGATCGCGCCGAAAATCTGATGATCACCGATCTGATCCGCAATGATCTGTCGCGGGTGGCCAGCGGCGTGCAAGTGCCGTCCCTGTTCGAGATCGAAGCCTATCCAACGGTGTGGCAGATGACCTCCACGGTCACTGCCACGGCCAGGCCGGGCGTGACGGCGGCCGATGTGCTGGCGGCCACCTTCCCCTGCGGATCGGTGACCGGCGCGCCCAAGATCCGCAGCATGGCGATACTGGCAGCGCTGGAACCGCAGCCGCGCGGTGCCTATTGCGGCACCATCGGCGCAGTGTCGGCCAATGGCGATGCGCTGTTCAATGTCGCCATCCGCACGCTGGCGTTGCCGGCGGGCGCAGACAAGGCGCGCCTGGGGTTGGGCAGCGGCATCGTGGCCGACAGTGTGGCTGATGCCGAATGGGCGGAATGCCTGGCCAAGGCGGCGTTCCTGCAGCGCCGCGGCCCGCCCGATCTGATCGAAACGATGCGGGTGGTGGATGGGGCGCTGCCTGATCTTGCCCGGCATCTGGATCGGCTGGCGGCAAGTGCGGCACATCTGGGCCACCGGTTTGATCGGATGGCGCTGGAAAACTCGCTGCACGCTGCTGTGGCCGGCCACACGGGACGCTTGCGACTGTTGCTGGCACCATCAGGGGCTTGGGCGATCGCATGCGCGCCGCCGCCGGCCCCGCTCCAAGATCCGCTGCCGGTGGCATTGGTGCCGTTGCCGGTGGCTGGCGATGATTGGCGCCTGTGCCACAAGACCAGCGACCGGGCGTTTTACGACGACGCAAGGCGCGCCAGCGGGGCCGGGGAGGTGATCTTCATGCGCCCGGATGGCTTGTTGACCGAGGGCAGCTTTACCAGCCTGTTCGTTGCACGTGATGGTATGCTGCTGACGCCGCCCGCTACGCTGGGTCTGCTGCCTGGCGTGCTGCGTGCGCGGTTGCTGGCGGAGGGGCAGGCAAGGGAGGCAGCGTTGACCGCCGCCGACCTGAGCGTCGCCAGTCTGACTGGCGGATTTTTCGTCGGCAATGCCCTGCGCGGCCTGATCCCCGCCAGATTGCGGGCATCGCCGGTTGCGCCGCAACAATCTGGCCCTTAAGGCCAGTTTCGCGAAAGGAACCATCCCATGAACCGCCTGTCGGCCGCCATCACCCGCATCCAGCCATCGCCCACCATCGCGGTGACCAACAAGGCTGCCGAATTGAAGCGGCAGGGGCGCGACATCATCGGCCTGGGCGCCGGTGAGCCGGATTTCGACACACCGGATTTCGTCAAGGAGGCCGCCATCGCCGCCATCCGCGCCGGGCAGACCAAATATACCGGCGTGGACGGCACGCCCGAATGCAAGGCGGCGGTGCAAGCCAAGTTCAAGCGCGACAATAATCTGGATTACAGCCTCGATCAGATCAGCATCAATTCGGGGGGCAAGCACAGCATCTTCAATGCGTTGCTGGCGACGCTGGATGTCGGCGACGAGGTGATCATCCCGGCACCTTACTGGGTGAGCTACCCGGATATCGTGCTGCTGACCGGCGCGACGCCCGTGGTGATCACCTGCGGGGTGGCGCAGGGCTTCAAGCTGACGCCGGCGCAGCTGGAGGCCGCGATCACGCCGCGCACGCGCTGGTTCATCTTCAATTCGCCGAGCAACCCGACCGGTGCCGCCTATTCCCGCGACGAAGTCAAGGCGCTTGCCGACGTGCTGATGCGGCATCCCCACGTGCTGGTGCTGGCCGACGACATGTATGAGCATATCGTCTATGACGGCTTCGATTTCGGCACCATCGCCGACGTCGAGCCGGGGCTGTATGAGCGCACGTTGACGGTGAATGGCGCGTCCAAGGCCTATGCGATGACCGGCTGGCGCATCGGTTTTGCCGGCGGGCCGCAGTGGATCATCAAGGCGATGGCCAAGCTGCAATCACAGAGCACATCCAACCCGTGCAGTGTCTCCATGGCCGCAACCGTTGCCGCGCTGAACGGTGATCAGGGCTTTCTCAGCGAGCGCAACGCCGCCTTTCAGCGCCGCCGCGACCTGGTGGTCAGCATGCTGAACCAGACCCCCGGCCTGATTTGTCCGCGGCCGGAAGGGGCCTTCTATGTCTATCCCGATTGCAGCGGCCTGATCGGCAAGACGACGCCGGGTGGCACGCTGCTGACGGATGACGAAGCGGTGGCGGCCTGGCTGCTGGAATCCGAAGGCGTGGCCGTGGTGCACGGCGCGGCCTTTGGCGGATCGCCGGCCTTCCGCATCAGCTATGCCACCGCCGATGCGCTGCTGGAGGATGCCTGCAAGCGCATCCAGCGCGCGGTCAACAGTCTCAGCTAAGGCGCTGCGCCCACAATTGCGCGAGCGGGCCAGCGGCAAAGCCGGGCCGGTCGATCGTGTAGATCACATGCACGATCGGCCCGGTGGACAATTCGACCTTCATGCTGCGGGGTGTGAGCGTGGCGCCAATGCGTTCGATGGCGGTGCGGCTGCGGATATTGGTTTCACCGATCATGAACATCACGCGCGCGCTATCGGCAAGCGCGTGGCCAACCATCAGCGCCTTCATCGCCGTGTTGGTGCGCCCGCCCCAATGGCTGCGTGCCAGAAAGGTCCAGCCGATCTCGATCTCGCCCGGATCGCAGCGGCCGGAATCGAAACGCGAAGATCCGATGATGGCGCCCGTGGCCGGGTCGCTTGCCACCAGCATGCCGCCGCTGGCCAGGCCATCGTCAAAAAACCCGCGAAACACCGGTTCCTGCCAGCGATCATTGGCGGGGTGGCCGGCCCAGATGCCAGGATCGCTGGCGACAGCAGACAGCGCCGGCCAGTCAGCGGCCGTGGCCGGTCGCAGCTCGACGAGCGGATGGGCGAGGGTTGGCTGGCGATCCATCGTCAACCGCTAAGCATGGCGGCGGCGTGGATGACAAGCCCGATGCAGCCGCCGATCAAGGTGCCATTGATGCGGATGAACTGCAGATCGCGGCCCACCGCCTGCTCGACCTTTTCGGTGACGGTATCGGCATCCCAGCCGCGCACTGTATCCGATACCAGCTTGACGATGGAGTCGCCGTGCGTTTTGGCCAGGCCGGCAATCGCGCGGCGCAGGGCGCTGTTAAGCGCGGATTTCATGGCCGTATCGTTTTCGATGCGGTTGCCGATCGCCGCCATCGCGCCGCCCAGCCGGCTGCCGGCGGGATCGTTCAGCGATGCCGACAGCGCGGCGCGCGCCGATCCCCACAGGCCGCGCACCCACTGAGCCATTGCCGGATTGGCCAGCATGTCGGCCTTGAAGCCTTCGACGCGCGCCTGGGCTTCGGGGAAATGGCGCAAATCAAACGCCCAGGTGGTCAGCGCCTCGGCGATGCGCAGCCGCACCGGGTGATTTTGATCCTGGCGCATTTCCACCAGCAGGCGCTGTACCGCGCCGATCATGCTGTTGGACATGCTTTCATCGGCGCCCGCCAGCCGCAGCAACCAGTTGGTGCGCTCCGTCACCATTGATCGGATGGCTGGTTCCTCGTCGGAAAGCGTGGCGAGGCCCCAGTCCACCGCCGCATCGATCAATGGCTCGTGGCGGCCACGGCTGACCATCATCTCCACCACATCGGCAACAATCGGCGAAAACCGGGTCGCCGCCAGCCGGTCGCGCACGACGGATTCGACCAGTTCACCGATAGCCGGATCATCCAGCCCGTCGATCAACTGCGCCACCAGTGGGCCGATGCCGCGCCGGCGACCCGCTGTCTCATCAGGCGGCGCGCTCAGCCAGCGGGACAGCACGCCGGCCAGATCGGCATCGTCCAGCCGGCGCACCACCACCTGGGTTTTCAGGAAATTGTCTTTCAGGAACTGCGCGAGCGTATCGCCCAGCCGATCCTTCTGGCGGGGAATGATCGCCGTGTGCGGGATCGGCAGGCCGAGCGGATGCCGGAACAAGGCCGTGACGGCGAACCAATCGGCCAGGCCGCCGACCATTGCAGCTTCGGCAAAGGCGCGCAGCCAAGGCAGGGCAGGATGCGCACCCTGACCCCACACCAGCGTTGCGGCAAACAGCATCGCCATGGCCGCCAGCAACAGCGTGGCCAGCAACCGCATGCGGTGAAATGGCGATTCCGGCAGCAGATGTTTCAGGGCAGGCTCACTCCGCAGGGGCTGGTCGTGGCAGTTTAGCAGCCCCTTCGTTGTTGGTGAACCAGCGCTTCATGCGCGGCGCCAGCCAGTTTTCCACCGTTACCGCGATCGAGAAGCCGGCCGGCACGATGACCAGCGTAAGCGCGGTGGACAGGATAAGGCCACCGATCACCACGATGCCCATTGGCGCCCGGAATGAGCCATCGCCGCCGAGCGCCAGCGCCACCGGCATCATGCCCGCCACCATGGCGATGGTGGTCATCACGATTGGCTGCACGCGCTTGTGGCCGGCTTCCAGAATGGCTTCGCGCTTTGGCACGCCCTTGGCCATTTCCTCGATCGCCATATCGACCAGCAGGATCGAATTCTTGGCGACAATGCCAAGCAACATCAGCATCCCGATCAGCACCGGCATGGAGATGACATTGCCGGTCAGCCAGATGGCGATCAGCCCGCCCAAGGGTGCCAGCAACAGGGACATCATGTTGACGAACGGCGGCAGCACCCGCTTGTAGAGCAGCACCAGCACCGCAAACACCATGATGATGCCGGCAACCACGGCCAGAATGAAGTTCTGAACCAGTTCACCCATCCATTTCTGCATGCCCAACTGCACTTTTTCGACGCCGGGCGGCAGGTTCTTCAGGCTGGGCACCTCGTCGACCTTGGCCTGCGCCTCGCCCGAAACCAGGCCGGGCGCAAGATCGGCGCCGATCGCCACGCGGCGCTGCTGGTTGTAACGGCGCAGTTCGGTGGGGCCGGCGCCGAAGCTGACGCTCGCGACAACCCGCAGCGGCACCGTGCCACCACGGGTGGTGGGCACCGGCAGATTCTGAATGGTGGACAGGTTGCGGCGCGAATTTTCGTCCAACGCGACGCGGATCGGGATCTGGCGGTCGGCCAGGCTGAACTTGGCAACATTCTGATCAATGTCACCCAGCGTCGCGATGCGGATGGTTTCCGAAAGCGCCGCGGTGGTCACGCCCAGCTCGGCAGCGAGATCGAGCCGCGGCTTGATGGTGATTTCCGGCCGGTTGAGATCACCTTCGATGCGTGGCTGGCGAATTTCCTTCACGCTGCGCATTTCATCCACCACCTTGCGGGCGGTCTGTTCCAGCAGGACAGGGTCGGTGCCGGTCAGCGTGATCGAGATATCCCGGCCGCCGGGGCCGGGGCCATTTTGCGTGGCAAAGCCGACCCGCGCATCAGGGATGGCCGAAAGTTGCGGCGCAATGCTGCGTTCCCATTCGGTGCGGTGCATGCTGCGATCCTTGCGCAGCGTCAGATAGATGTTGGCATTGCCCACATCCACATCGGCGAAGGCGTTTTCCAGCACAGGCGAGGCATTGAGCACCGCGATGGCCTTGTCCACGACGGCTTCCGTCTGCTCCAGCGTGACACCCGGCGGCAGGCTGATCGCCACCTGGCTGCTGCTGGTATCGATATCGGGCTGGAACGTCTTGGGAATGACGATGAACATCCAGATCGTGGCGGCAAGCGCGAAGCCGCCGATGCCGAACACGGTCTTCAACCGGTTGATCAACGCCCATTCAAGAATGCGCATGTAGGAATCGACCCATTTGCCGGTGCCATGTTCGGCAGAGCCATGACTTTTGAGGAAATAGGCCGCCAGCATGGGGGTGATCAGGCGCGCGACGGCAAGGCTGATCAGCACGGAAACGGCAACGGTCGCGCCAAAATTCTTGAAGAACTGTCCCGAAACACCCGGCATCAGCGCCACCGGCAGGAACACAGCGACGATGGAGAAGGTGGTGGCCACGACGGCCAGACCAATCTCGTCAGCGGCGTCCATCGATGCCTGATAGGCGGATTTGCCCATGCGCATGTGACGGACGATGTTTTCGATTTCCACGATGGCATCATCCACCAGCACGCCGGCCACCAGGCTGAGCGCCAGCAACGACAGCGAGTTCAGCGAGAAACCCAGCCAGGCATCGAGGAACCAGAAGGTCGGGATGGCCGACAGCGGGATGGCCAGCGCCGAAATCACGGTCGCGCGCCAATCGCGCAGGAACAACAACACCACCAGCACGGCGAGAATGGCGCCTTCCACCATGGCGTCGATGGCGCCCTTGTATTGCTGCTTGGTATATTCAACCGAGGTGTAGATCAGCTTGAACTCCACCTTGGGATATTGTTTTTTCAGCACTTCGATTTCGGTCATCGCCGCATCGTAAACGGTGACGTCGGAACTGCCCTTCGCCTTGGACAGCGAGAAGCTGAGCACCTGGCGGTCATTCATCTTGGCGATGCTGCGCTGTTCGGCATAGGAATCGCGTACGGTGGCGATGTCGCCCAGGCGCACGCCGCGGCCCAGGCCGAGGCTGATCTGGGTATCGGCCAGTCCGACGGCGCTGTCGGCATTGCCCAGCACGCGCAGGGATTGTTCGGCACCGGCGATTTCCGCGCGGCCCCCGGCGGCGTTGAGATTGACCTGACGGAGCTGCGCATTCACCTGGCTGGCGGTGACACCATAGGCCTGCATGCGATCGGGATCGAGAATGACACGGATTTCGCGGCTGACCCCGCCGGAACGGCGCACCTGCGCCATGCCGGGCACGCTGAGCAGGCGCTTGGCCACCGTATTGTCGACGAACCAGCTCAATTCTTCCAGGGTCATCGCCGTGGATTCAACCGCGAAATAGGCAATCGGCCCGCCCGCGATGTCCATCCGGTTGACCTGCGGCTGCAGGATGCCCTGCGGCAGATCGGATCGGATGTTGGACACGGCATCGCGCACATCGTTGACCGCGCGATCGACTGGCGTGCCGATGGCAAATTGCACCATGGTGCGGCTGCTGCCTTCAGACACGAAGCTGTTGACTTCGTCCACACCGCTGATGTTGCGAACCGCGGCCTCCACGCGCTGGGTGACCTGCGTTTCCAGCTCTTCCGGCGCGGCGCCAGGCTGCGCCACCACGACCTGCGCGGCGGGAAATTCCACATCCGGCTGATCGTTGATGTCCATGGCGCGAAACGACAAGGTCCCGGCCAGCAGCAGCAGCGTGAACGCCACCAGCGGCGGAACCGGGTTCTTGATCGACCAGGCTGAAATATTGCGCATCTATCGGGGCTCCAGCCTTCGTATCAGGGGCGTCGGATCAGCGGGCGGCCGCCGTACCAGCTTGCGGCGCGCGCACCGGGTTGACCTTGTCGCCGGGCTTCAGGAAGGCGCCCGCACTTGCCACCACCCGTTCCGAACCGGTCAGCCCCGACGCGATACCCACGCCGGCGTCGGTGACGTTGCCGATGGTGATCGCGCGACGTTCAACCTGATCATCCTTGCCCAGAACATAAACATAATTGCCCTCGGCGTCAGCCATCACGGCTGACTGCGGCAATTGCGGCTGGGTCGTCTCGCCCGCCGCAATGCTGGCACGGGCGAAAGCACCAACCCGCAGGCCGGGGGCATAGTTCAGTTCGATGCGGGCAATGCCCAGCCGGGTGGCAGCATCGATCACCGGATCGATCAGCCACACGCGGCCCTGATAGCTGGTGGTCGAACCCACCGGCGTCACATCGGCACGCATGCCGGTTTTCAGGCGGGCAATGTCCTGCTCGGCCATCTGGGCGCGCATTTCCAGCGTGCCGCCTTCGGCCAGGCGGAACAGGGCGCCCGAACCGGGGCCAACCACCTGGCCCGCTTCGACCGTGCGCGACAGGATCAGGCCGGCTGCCGGTGCCCGCACATCGAGGCGATCGTTGCGTTCACGCGCCGCCGCCAACTGCGCCCGGGCAATACCGACGCGCGCAATGGCGCTGTCACGCGTGGCGGTACGCTGATCGATATCGGCACGGCTGATGAATCCCTTGGCCACCAGGCTTTCGGCACGATCGAGATTGGCTTCGGCCAGACGGGCATCGGCTTCGGCCTGGCGGACGCCGGCCTCAAGCTGCGCCACTTCCTGGACCTGCACCTGGCGGTCGATCCGCGCCAGCACCTGACCAGCACCGACACGTTGGCCCGGTTCCACCAGCACGCGCACCACGCGGCCGCCTTCGCCCTGGATACCGACGGCCGCGTCACGCTTGGCGGCAATGCTGCCCGGCGCCGTGATGGTTTGCGCCACCATTGTCGATCCGGGCACCAACACGGTCACTTCCGGCAGGCTGCTGGCGGTGGCTTCGACTGGCGCCGGCGCCGGCGCGAAGGCTTGCCACGCCGCCACGCCTGCCAACCCGATCGCCAGCGCGATCAGACCGGGCTTCAGCCAGCGGTTGCGGCTGAGCCCGTGCAATCGCTTTTCCTCGCCGGGCGGGAATGGAAACACCTCCGCAGCGGCGGCCGACGGGATGTTGTTGTGGGCGTTCATGGCCATCATCTTCCTTTGCGGAAGGTGTATTACCGAAATACATCACCGCTTGCAAGGCTTTCCCTTATCCCAAGTTGCAGTTTGCAGAAAGACGGAAATTGCCAGAATTTGAGTATCACTCGATGCAGCGGTGCCGCACCCGCGACGATGGGCCAATCGTGAAAAAATCCCGGAGCAGCAGTGCCAAGTTTGCGGATGACGAAGCGGCACATCATCGTCATGGTAGGCATCTGACCTGGGAGATGAACATGCGTGCACTTGCCGGCCTGTTGTTGTTGCTGACGGCTCCCGCCCTTGCGCAGCAGCCACCCCAGCCAGTTTCGACCAGCGTTGCGCCGCCGACCCTGCTGACACTGGCGGTGACGGCAGACGTGGCCCGCCCTCCCGATTCGCTGCGGTTGATCGCCGGGGTGACGACAACCGCCGCCAGCGCCGCCGAAGCACTGGCTGCAAATGCAGCACAAATGAACGCGGTGATTGCCGCCGCCAAAGCCGCCGGGATCGCCGAGCGCGACGTGCAGACCAGCGGTCTGCAGGTGAGCGCGCAATATCGGTATGTCGCGGAACAGGCACCGAAACTGACCGGCTATCGGGCGCGGAACATGGTGACCCTGACGAGCCGCAAGCTGGCTGACGCCGGACGGCTGGTTGATGCGCTGGTCAAGGCAGGCGCCAATGAAGTGCAGGGGCCGGAATTTCGGCTGTCGCAGCCTGATGTGGCACTGGATGAAGCCCGTGCGGCGGCCGTCGCCAAGGGGCGGGCACGGGCCGAGCTCTATGCGCGCGCCGCCGGCACCCGGCTGCGCCGTCTGGTCAGCATCAGCGAGCTGGCGGACGAGGTTGAGCGGCCCGGCCCGCAGCCGATGAGGGCGATGAGTGTGCGGGAGGCTGCGGCCGATTCCCCGATCCAGGCGGGGGAGCTCAATCTGTCGGTGCAATTGACGATGATTTTTGAACTGGAACCATGATCGGGGGGAACCATGGCCTACAGCCGCGGACTGCATGAAATCGGCGATGGACTGTTCGCCTGGCTGCAACCCGATGGCGGCTGGGGCTGGTCCAACGCCGGGCTGATCACCGCTGGAACACCGCACGATGGCGGCGCAGCGCTGGTCGACACCTTATTTGACACGGCGCTGACCGCCGAAATGCTCGATGCCATGCAGCGCGCCACCGGCTTTGGTGCGCAGCGGATCGGGCAGGTGGTGAACACCCACGCCAATGGCGATCACACCCATGGCAATCATCTGCTTCCGGATGCCGAGATCATCGCGTCGGAAGCGTCGGCCCGCGAGATGGAGGCATTTTCGCCGGCGCTGCTGGCGCAGATGAAGGCGGCCGGTGCTGCCGGGCAGATGGGCGTGGCCGGTACCTATTTCGCCGAGATTTTCGCGCCGTTCGATTTTGCCGGCGTGACCGAGCGGGCGCCGACGCGGACATTTTGCGGCCACGATACGCTGGATGTGGCCGGGCGTGCAGTCGAACTGATCGAGGTTGGCCCGGCGCACACGGCTGGCGATGTGCTGGTGCATGTGCCGGGTGCGCGGGCGGTATTCACCGGCGACATCCTGTTCATCGAAGGCACGCCGATCATGTGGGCCGGCCCGGTATCGAACTGGATCGCGGCGTGTGATCGCATCATCGCCATGGATGTCGATGTGATCGTGCCCGGCCACGGGCCGCTGACCGACAAGGCCGGCGTGCGCGAGGTTGCGGATTATCTGGCCTATATCAACCGCGAAGCCCGCGCGCGCTTCGACGCCGGCCTGACGGCCGCCGAGGCGGCGCGCGACATCGGGCTGGGCCGTTATGCGACGTGGAAAGACGCCGAACGAATCGCGGTCAATGTCGATACGCTGTACCGCGAATATTCGGGCGACCAGACGCCGCCCGATGTCGTGCGCCTGTTCGGATTGATGGGGCAGCTTTATTTTGATCGGCGCTGAGCAGGCTCAGGCCGCCGTCACCCCGCCATCGATCACGAAATTCTGTCCCGTGGTAAAGGCGCCGGCCTTGCCGGCCAGGAACACTGCCATGCCGGCAATTTCATCGGGCGTGCCGATGCGTTTCAGCGGCGCGGTGGACGTGGAGCGCTTCAGGGTTTCGGCGTCGTCCCACAGCGCCTTGGCAAAATCCGTCTTGATCAGGCCCGGCGCGATGCAGTTCACCCGCACATTGTCTGGTCCATATTCGCAGGCCAGGTTGCGCGCCAACTGCATGTCGGCAGCCTTCGAGATGCAATAGGCGCCGATGATCGTGCTGCCGCGCAGGCCGCCGATGGAGGAGACGATGGTGATGGTGCCATCCTTGCGGGCCCGCATGGCCGGGGCCACCATGCTGATCAGCCAATGGTTGGACACGATATTGTTCTGCAGGATCTTGGTGAAGGCTTCATCGCTGATGCCGGCCTGCGGGCCATAATAGGGATTGCTGGCCGCGTTGCAGACCAGGTGATCGATCTGGCCCCACTTTGCCACCGTGGCATCGACCAGCGCCTGCAGACTGTCCTTGCTGGCGATGTTGGCCGGCACGCTGATCGCGGCCTCGCGGCCGACAGCGGCGTTGATTTCATCGCGGGCGGCTTCGCAGACATCGGCCTTGCGGCTGGAAATCACCACATTGGCGCCGTGCTCGGCCATGCGGTGGGCGATGGCCTTGCCGATGCCGCGGCTGGAACCGGTGATCAGGGCGGTCTGCCCGGTCAGATCGAAAAGCGCCGGAAGGGCCATGTGCGTATCTCCCCAATTGGTTGTTTGAGCCAGTTTAGACAGGGCGTTCGCCGATTGTCACGCCGCACAGATGACAGGTTCATTGCAGCCTGCCATCAGACGACATGGCCGAATCGATCCGAACGAAGCTGACGTCTGGCGGCGTGCGTGCCACCCTGTTGTCCTGCCTGTTTTTCACGGGTTTCGGCTGCCTCATCCCCTTCCTGCCGCTGTGGCTGGAAAAGGCGCAAGGCTTTACCGGTTCGCAGATCGGGCTGGTGCTGGCGATTGGTGGGTTCTCGCGGATCATTGCCGGGCCGCTCACGGCGGCCTGGGCCGATGGCCGCAAGGATCGCCGTGCGCCGCTGTTCCTGTTTGCCGCGATCCTCACCATCGGGTTCGGATCACTTTGGTTCGTGACCGGCTTTGCCGCCATATTCACCATCATCCTGCTGATGGACGTGGCATTCTGGGGCCTGTTGCCGGTGGTGGAGGCTGCATTGTTGCGGCTGACCAAATATGGCTGGCCGCGCTATGGCCTGGCGCGCGGGCTGGCTTCGGCGGCGTTCGTGGTCGGATCATCGGCGGTCGGCGCGTTGATCGGCGGCTATGGCCCCTGGGCCGTGTGGGCCTGGCTGCTGGGCGTGTCGATCATGTTGATCGCGGCGGCTGCGTGGATGCCCGCCGAGCCGGTGGCTGGGGACACTGAAGCACCGTTCATGCAGCGCCTGTCGGCCGGGGTCGGCATGCTGAAAGATCGCAAGTTTGCGCTGCTGATCTTCGCCGCCGGGCTGATCCAGGCGACGCACAGCTATTTCTATGTCGCTGGCACATTGATCTGGACCAATGATCAGCAAATCAGCTCAACGTTGTCCGGCAATCTCTGGTCGATCGGTGTCGTGGCCGAAGTCGGCTTTCTGATCTTCATGGCGCGCTGGACCGAGCGGTTCACGCCGGAAACCTTGATCCTGGTTGGCGGGATCACGGCCGTCTTTCGCTGGACGGCACTGGCCAGCCTGCCGCCGGTGTGGGCGCTTTATGGGCTGCAGTTGATGCATGCCGGCACCTTTGCGGCCACCTTCCTGGGGGCGATGCGCATGATCCAGGCCATGCATGGCGATGCCCGCACGCCCACCGCGCAGATGATCTACATGGCGCTGGCCTCGGCACCGGCGCAGGCGCTCACTACCTTGTTGTCGGGCGAACTGTATGAGCGGCTGAAGGTCGACGGCCATGCCGCCTGGGGCTATTATTCGATGACTGCGGTGGCCTTGATCGGCCTGGCATTGGCCGTGTTGCTGTGGCTGCGGCGCGACCCGGTGGGCATGCCGCAGGCGGTTGCGGCCTGATCTTCAGCTCCGCTGTTCCTGCTCGGGCTGGCTGGCGAACTGGGGCAGGGGAATGGCCGCGGCGGCGGCACGCAAGGCATTGCTCCAGCGGCTGTTGAGCTCGGTATAATATTCGTCGTCGGCCTCGATGCGGTGGATCAGTTCGAGGTCGGACACGCCCGTGCGGATGGTGGCAATATCGATCGGCAGGCCGACCGCCAGGTTCGAACGCATTGTGGCGGAAAAGCTGATCAGCGCGATCTTCATGGCTTCGGCCATAGGGGTTTCATGGGTGAGCATGCGATCGAGCACCGGCTTGCCATATTTATTCTCACCGATCTGCAGGAACGGCGTGTCCTGCTGGCATTCGATGAAATTGCCGGCGCCATAGATCAGGAACAGCCGCGGCCGCCGTCCGCCGATCGATCCGGCGAGCAGCAAGGTGGCGCCGGTGTAGACATCCGCATCCTTCACCACCCGGTCGATCTCGACCTTGGCTTCGGACAGCGCTTGGCCGACCAACTGCGCGGCGCGGAACACGGTGGGCACTTCGGCCAGAAATTCCTTGTCGCCCGTGTCGGGCATGGTCGTCCCCAGCGCCACCCGCGACAGGGCGCTTTGCGTGACCGAAAGCGACCCGGCCGATGCGCACATGATCACCCGATCCGGCCCATGTTCCATCACGCGCAGCTTGCGGTAGGTCGAGATATTGTCGACTCCCGCGTTGGTGCGGGTATCGGCCAGCAGCGCCAGGCCTTCGCGGACCAATATTCCAACGCAATAAGTCATTGCTGCCCCCTGAAACCGGCCACCCTGTAACCTCAGTCTGCCCCGCCCGCGACCGGTGAGCAAGAGCGATCAGCCCTGCGTCTGGTGTTGATTCTGACGGGCCTGTTCAGGCTCATTGAGTTGTCCAAGCCCGGGATGATTGACACTGGCCTGGGTTGTCACCGCCACGGCCATGGTTTCCTGGCCGCCGCCGCGCCGGGCGCCGCGCACCGGGGCGGCATCGCGATAATCCAGCCCCACCGCGACGCGCAGATAGGCCTGGGTGGCGCACATGCCATTCGTCGGATCAAAGGCGACCCAGCCGAGATCGGGGATCAATACTTCGGCCCAGGCGTGGGCGGCTGGCTGCGTGATGAAGCCGTCATGCCGCACGAGATGGCCCGAGACATAGCGCGCCGGAATGCCGAGCAGGCGCGTAACCGACAGGAAAATATGGGCATAATCCTGGCAGACGCCGGCCTTGATCGCAAAGGCGTGCGCAGCGTCGCTTTGGGCATGGGTGACGTCGGGATCGAATGCCATCTGGTCATAGAGTGTGCCGGTCAGGCGGTGGCAGGTGGCCAGCGCATCGCCAGTATCGATCTGGCGGGCAAAGGCCTTCAACGCTTCATCCGGTTGCGTGAGTTCGGTCTGGCGCAGGAAGATCAGCGGCGGCAGCGGTTCATGGCTGCCGGCGACAACCCCATGGCTTTCGACCGTATCGACTTCGCCGGCCACATGCAGCGACAGCCGCTTGATCGGGCCATCGGGGTAGAACATGTGGGTGATATTACCATAAGCGTCCTGGCTGCGGCGCAGATGGCCGTTCACATCGGTGTCGATGTGCCAATGCACGACATGCTGGCCATCATGCCCGCTCGGCTGCACGCGCAGCAGTTGCAGCACGTCGTTGGCCTCTCGGGCATATTCGTAAATGGTGGAATAATCGACGCGGATGCGCATGACAGTTCAATTCTCGATTTCGGTTTTTCTGGCCGGTTCCCTGGAAGGAATGGCGACAGGCATGGCAAAGTTCCGCATCAGAACAGATATTGTTCGGCGATGGCCTCGCCCAGCCGGTTGTTGTCGGCGATGAACTGGGTCAGGAATTCGTGCAGGCCCTCGCCAAAGATCGCTTCGATATTGCCGCTGGACAAGCGGGCGTGGCCGGCATGGGCCAGTCGATGCGCTGGCCCACGCCGGCCGCTGTGGCTGGCCAGCAGATCGAGATGGCGCCGGATTTCGTCATAGCAGGCCGCCAGGCTGCGCGGGATCTGGCGATTGAGGATCAACAGATCGGCCACCAGCCAGGGCTTCACGCTGTCGTTGTACACCCAGCGATAGGCGGTCATCGCCGATACGGTGCGCAGGATGGTCGTCCACTGGAAATAATCCAGGCTGCCGCCCACCGGCTCGTCGCGTGGCAGCAGCAGGTGATATTTGACATCCAGCAGCCGCGCGCTGTTGTCGGCGCGTTCAATGGCAGCGCCCAGATTGATGAACCAGAAGGCATCGCCGCGCAGCATCGTGCGGTTGGCCGCGCCATCGAAGGCTGCCACGGCATGTTTTACATATTCGATCACCTGCGCCAAGGATTCACGGCTGGACAGGTTGGTGCCAAAGCGGCTGACCTCCAGCCAGGCGGTGTTGATCGCCTCCCAGCCTTCCTCGGTCAGCGCGGTGCGCACGGCGCGGGCATTGCCGCGGGCGCTTTCGAGGCAGGATCGGATCGAGGAGCTGTTGCCGGCATTCAGCGTGAGATATTCGGTGACATCATGTTCGTCGACGTTGAGGCCGGTCGCTGCGAAATTGTCGATCTGGCAAGCGGCAGCCAGCGCCGACTCCCAGGCGTTGGATGATCCGCCATAGCTGGAGGGCAGGGCCGCCAGCCGCTGCGTCGCCTCGATCAGACGCGACGTGAAGTCGGCGCGCTCCAGATAGCGGCCAATCCAGTAAAGATTGCCTGCGGTGCGGCTCAGCATGGCACACCCTCAACCATCGACCACCCATGTATCCTTGGTGCCGCCACCCTGGCTGCTGTTCACCACCAGCGACCCGGCCGTCATCGCCACCCGCGTCAACCCGCCCGGCACGATGCGCACGCCATCGGTGCCGGTCAGCACGAATGGCCGCAGATCGACATGGCGGGCGCCGATGCCGCCTTCGGTGGCGGTGGGGCAGGTGGACAGCGCCAGGGTAGGCTGCGCAATGAATTTTTCCGGATTGGCCTTCAGCTTGGCGGCAAAGGCTGCGATCGTCGCCTTGGGCGCATGTGGGCCGACCAGCATGCCATAACCGCCCGACCCATCGACTTCCTTCACCACCAGTTCGGGCAGGTGATCGAGCACATACATAAGTGATTCCGGTTCCCGGCAGCGCCAGGTCGGCACGTTTGGGAGGATCGGCTCTTCGCCCATATAGAAACGCACGATGTCCGGCATGTAGCTGTAGATCGCCTTGTCATCGGCGATGCCGGTGCCCACGGCATTGGCCAGCGTGACATTGCCGGCACCATAGGCCGCCATCAGGCCGGGCACGCCCAACATGCTGTCTGGATTGAACACCAGCGGATCAATGAAGGCATCATCCACCCGGCGGTAGATCACGTCCACCCGCTGTGGCCCTTCGGTGGTGCGCATGAACACGACATCGTCGGCCACGAACAGGTCGCGCCCCTCCACCAGTTCGATGCCCAGCTTGTCGGCCAGGAAGCTGTGCTCGTAAAACGCCGAATTATGCCGCCCCGGTGTCATCAACACACAAACGGGATGGCTGCCGCGCAATTTGCGTGGGGAAACGCTGGCCAGGGTTTCCAGCAGTTTTTCCGGGTAGGTCTCGACCGGCGCCACCTTCACCTGATCGAACAGTTCGGGCACCAGCTTCAGCATCACCTCGCGGTTTTCGAGCATGTAGGACACGCCGGAAGGGGTGCGGGCATTATCCTCGAGCACGAAAAATTCGTCTGGGCCAGTGCGGACCAGATCGATGCCGGCAATATGCACCCAGATGCCGCCAGGCGGTGTGCGGCCGACCATGTGCAGGCAATAGGCCGGATTGAGCAGCACCAGTTCGGACGGGATGATACCAGCCTTCAATATGGCTTGCTTGCCATAAATATCGGCCAGAAACATGTTCAGCGCCGCAACGCGCTGCTTCAGCCCGCGCTCCAGCCGATCCCATTCGCTGCGGATCAGGATGCGCGGCACGATATCGAACGGGATGAGGCGTTCGGTGGCCTGGGCATCGCCATACACCGCAAAGGTGATGCCGATGCGGCGAAAGAATAGTTCGGCCTGGGCACGGCGGGCGGCCATCAATTCCGGCGGGGAATCCGCCATCCACTGCTGGATGGCGCGATAGGCCGCGGTTACACCATCCGGCGATTGGCTGTTGTAGCCATCCCCTGATCCAAACATTTCATCAAAAGCCGGCAGTGCCTGCATTGCGCCTCCCAAATCCCCATTTTTTCAATGTGTGCGGGCCGCAGGACGGCGACGCAAGGTTATTTTTGCGTATAGCTTTGCGGCCTGATGGTCAGATCAACCCGGTCGCCCGCATCGAGACATGGCCGCCGCTGCCGATGATGACATGATCATGCACGCTGAGGCCGAGGTGGCGGCCGGCCTCGATGATGGCTCGCGTCATCTGGATATCGTCGCGGCTTGGCTGTGGATCACCGGACGGGTGGTTATGCACCAGCACCATCGCCGCCGCCCCCAGATCGAGCGCCCGCTTGACGATTTCGCGGGGATACACGGGCGCGGCGTTCACGGTGCCATCGTTCATCACCTCATCGCGGATCATGATGTTGCGATTGTTCAAAAAGATCACCCGGAACTGTTCGGTGGTGCGCTGCGCCAGGCTGGCGTGCAGATAATCGAGCAGCGCCTGCCAGCCGCTGAGCACCGGCCGATCGAGCGCCCTGGTACGCAGAGCCCGCAGCATCACCGCTTCGACGAACTTGATTGCCGCCGCCGCACCGTCGCCCAGGCCTTCGACCCGCTTCAACTCTTCCGGCGTGGCGGCAATCAATGCAGCCAGGCTACCGAATTCATTGATCAATCGCTTGGCCAGCGGCTTGGTATCCTGGCGCGGGATAGCCAGCGCCAGCAGATATTCCAGCAGCTCATAATCGGCAAAGCCATCACCGCCCCCGGCCAGCAACCGTGCACGCAGCCGTTCGCGGTGGCCGGCGGCGGACAGTTTCTCGTCAGGCATTCTGGCTTGCCTGCTGCAATGGCCAGGCCGGCGTCCGCCCACACGACGCGGACCCGGCGAAAACCGCAAGTGCAAATCGCTCCAAACCACGCATGAAACGCAAGATAGCCTTATATCGGCGGTGGGCCAATGCCTGCTGCCTGTGGTGATGGCCCTGCCCGTGCCGGGTCGGGTGCCGCCTATTTCTCCTCGTCCGGATAGGGGCCGACACCGCCCCCGGCGATGAATTGATCGATCTGCGCCGCCAGCACCGGCATCGGCACCGATCCCAGCGCCAGCACCGCGTCGTGGAATGCCCTCAGATTGAACTTTGGCCCCAGCGCCGTCTGTGCCTTGGTGCGCGCCTTCTGGATCGCGTCCATGCCCAGATAATAGGACAGCGCCTGGCCAGGGCGGGCGATGTAGCGATCGACCTCGGTCTCGATCTCGTGATCGGCCAGCGTGGTGTTGACGCGCAGATAATCCTGCGCCTGTTTTCGGCTCCAGCCCTTGGCATGGATGCCGCTGTCCACCACCAGACGCGCCGCGCGCCAGGCCTGCATGCTCAGCATCCCGAAAATGTCATAGGGTGTCGGGTAAATCCCCATCTCCACGCCCAGCCGTTCCGAATAGAGCCCCCAGCCTTCTTCATAGGCAGCGATCGAGGTCTGGCGCCGGAATTCGGGCGATTCGGTGTTTTCCATCGCAAGCGGGATCTGCATGCTGTGCCCCGGCGCGCCCTCGTGCAGCGCCAGGGAGCGTAGCGCGAACAGCGGGCGCGTTTCCAGCGCATAGACGTTGACCAGGAATCCATCGGGCCCACCCCGCGCTGCGGCCGCCTTTGGGGCGATCTCCGCCGGCATTTCCCTTATGCCGAAGCGGCGTCGCGGCAGATGGCCGATATAATTGCCGATCTTGCTGTCGATCTCCTTGGAGATCCACGCCGCCTCGCGCAGCAACTGCGCTTCTGTCGTGGCATAAAAGCGCTTGTTGGTGCGCAGCTCGTTCAGAAAGGCCGGCAGCTCGCCCTTGAAGCCGGTCTGCTGCATCGCCGCCATCATTTCGGCGCGGATCTTCAGGCCCTCTGCGAGGCCAAAGTCGTGAATCTGGTCGGGCGTCATGTCGACGGTGGCGAATTCGGTGATCAGCGACTGGTAATAGGGCTTGCCGCCCGGCATGTCGGATGCCGCCAGCGTTGTCCGCGTGGCCGGCACATATTCATCGCGGTAGAAATTCAGGAAGCTGCGATAGGTAGGGACCACTGCGTCCGTGATGGCGGCCCTGGCTTCGGCGCGCAGGGCGGCCTGCGTTGCGGCCGGCATGTCGGGCGGCATCGTCACGAACGGCAGATAGAAGATATTGTCCTCGGGCGTGGCGGCATTGGCCACCGCCGCGATGCTGGCCTCACGCCCTTCCAGCGTGATCCGCGGCGGGGTGAAGCCGCGCTTCAGGCCGGCGCGCATGTTGGCGGTCTGCTGCGCGAAATAGCGGGGGATGTCGCGCATCTGGCCGATCCAGTTGCGATAATCCACCTCGCGCCGGAACGCACTGTGCGCCACGAAGCTGAAATCGTTCCAGAACGCCCCGTCCGAACTCAGTGGCTTTTCATATTCGCGGAAATTTTGCTGGGCGAGGCGCGCATCGATCTGGAAGCGATACACATCATAATCAACCTGCCGGCGCGGGGACAGCGAAGCACGCGGGATGGCCGCGAGTTGCCGCTTTACCGCGGTCCAGGTCTGCACCCGCTTTTCCTGCGCCGCCGGGCTGACATCGGGCAGGGTAGGGCCATAGAGCGTCGTGTGATCCTCACCTGCGGGGTCCTGCAAGATCCGCCAGGCCCACTCCTTTGTGTAGATCGCCTCGAACTGCGCATCGGCCGCGGTATCGACCGCCACTGCCGGCATGGCCGTGGCCAGCGCCAACGCCGCCGCAGCGCCAAGTGCGAAGCTGCGCATGAATTTCGGTGCCCGACCCACTGATATTCTCCCCATTTTACCCCGTGCTAGCAGCGGGGGTCGGCGCCCACAACCGGATTGCGGGCAGGGGAGCGACAGGCCATTCATCGGCCATCCGGTTTTGACAGTTTGGATCGTTCGTTCGGGCGTAAGCGTTGAAATATATGAAAGTTTCGGAAATGCTGCGATTTTGCGGCTGTTTCTGAAACGCCAGACAGCGCCAGGATGACAGGCTTTGCCAGTGTAGGACAGGTGGGCGGTGACGCCACCGGCGAGCAACGGCTTTCACGCTCGTCGGTGCTGAATGGCCCGTGTTACCGAAGGGCCAGAACGAACCAACTATAGTGCGCCCGGAGTGTCCGTGATCATGCTAATGCCCGACGCTGGGGTACGGCGCGAGGGGATTCGGGTGACCGCATGAGCATCTGGGGCAAGGTCATCCGCGCGGTGGTGGTTTCGGTCGGCGTCACAGTGGCGGCGATGGCGCTGATGTCGCGACTGCCGGGATTGGATATTCCGCTGCCTTATTGGGTGCTTGGCGTGGCGCTGCCGCTGTTGTTGTCGGGGCCGATCGCCTGGTCACTGGCGCGCCAGGCCGAGCGCATTGCGCAATTGAACGCCGAATTGTCCGACGCCTATGTGCGCATGAAGGCGCTGGCCGAAACCGATCAACTGACCGGCCTTGCCAACCGCGCGGCGTTTCTGGCGGCGGCCGAACACTGCCGGGCGCTGCGTGGAGGCCGCATCCTCATTGTCGATCTCGATCATTTCAAGTCGATCAACGACAGCCATGGCCATGCCGTGGGCGATCATGTGCTGCGGGGCATCGCCCAGACCCTGCTGCGCTGTGCGGGCCCAGACGATCTGGTCGGCCGCTTCGGCGGCGAGGAGTTCGCCCTGTTCCTGCCCGGCGTCGACGACGAAGTCGCCGCCGCCCGCGCCGACGCGATCCGGGCCGGGATCGAACAGGTGACGATCTTCGATGGCAACGGCGGCACCATCCACATCACCGCCAGCATCGGCGTTTCGGGCCCGCACAGCGCCAGCCTGCCCGATGCGCTGCAAGCCGCCGACATGGCGATGTACCGCGCCAAACGCGCCGGGCGGAACCGGGTGCGCATGGCGGCGTGAATTTGCAGGTCTGCACCCGTCAGTTTTCAGGCGGTCCCTGTGGCGGGCGCCTGCCATCAATTTTTGTGGGATCAGATTCCAGCCCGCTGGGTTGCTGGTTTGGTTTTAACTGTTCGGCGTCCCGATATTGACCGGTGACGCCGGGCCGGGAAGGTCGCATAGACAGCCACGGACATCAGTCCGTTCGGGAGACAGACGATGGCCAAGGGTCAGGCAAAATCCAACAAGGAAGTCCGCAAGCCCAAGAAGGAAGCGCCCAAGAAGGTGAGCCAGGCCAACCCTTCGACCAAGTGATTTGCCCGTCATTGCCGATTGCCGGCGGTGCCGGACGAGAAGCGCTTGGCCTTGCCCCTGGGCGGTCAGCGCAGGCTGGCAATGGCCAACCGATCTGCCTTCGCCCGCGCCTTCACCGATTCCTCGCTGCGGGTCAGCGCCTTGGCAATGGCGCGCAGGGGCATGCCCTTTTTCGCCAGCGCGTGCAGCTTGGCCACTTCATCGCTTGTCCACGCCTGCTTGTGCCGCTCGAACGTCTCGCCCACTGCGTGCACTCCCTTGGCTGAACCGCTGTTGTGCCGAAAATGTCGGACAGCGCCGTGATGACAGACTTTGCCGGTGTAGGACAGGTGTGGTGCAGCATCGGCGCGGGTTTGACATTGTACAATCTTTGGTGCATAGCGCGTCCATGATCGCCATGAGCTTTTCCGAGACGCGCGCCAATTTCAAGGCGGTGTGTGACCGTGTGGTCGATGATCACGCCCCGGTGATCGTGACCCGCCAGCGCGGGGAGGCGGTGGTGCTGGTCTCCCAGAGTGATTGGGATTCGATGCAGGAAACGCTTTATCTGTTGCGTTCACCCGCCAATGCCAAACGACTGCTGGAATCCATCGCCGAGCTCGAAGCCGGCGGCGGCGAGGAGCACGCGCTTATCGATCCGGCGTGAAAATCATCTTCTCTTCGCGCGCGTGGGGCGAATATCTCTGGTGGCAGGGCGAAGATCAGCGGAGCCTCGCCAAGCTGAACGCCCTGATCAGCGAATGCAGCCGCAGCCCATTCAAAGGCCTCGGCAAACCCGAGCCACTCGGCGGCAATCTCTCCGGCTGGTGGTCCCGCCGCATCACGCAGGAACATCGGCTGGTCTATCGCGTCACCGGCAGCGGAGCGACGCAGGCGTTGGAGATTGCGCAATGCCGATATCATTATTGAGCGGGGCCGAAGATACTTCAGGCATGGTCAAAGCCCGGACCACACTGGCGCAGATCGACGCCGGCCAGAGAATGACAATAGGGTTACGTCTTTAATTCGTTACTAAGTGGGAGAAATCCATCGTGTAACGGCCCATTCGCCAATCTTCTTCGAGCGCTCTTTTATCGTAATAGGTGTCCAATTTTCGTAATTTTCTGCAAGATGCCTTGCGCTCTTGAACATCGAGTCTTGTTTGTACCTTGCTCTTTTAATTCCAAATTTCGCCTTTCCAAGTCCGCTGTTCAGTTCTGTTGAAAGCAAAACAAGATTTCCCCATGTGTCCACGAGCGAATCATGGTCTGCAGAGGAAAACAATTCATTGTTATGGTCGTCGAATTTCCATTCATCACCAAATGATTGGGGAAGGACGTGCTCAATGCATGATCCGCCAGCAGGGATATCGCCTCCTAGAGATCGGTCGTACTCAGACAGAAGGAAATTACATATATTCACCCTGTAAATTTTCCGTGTCTGTATGGACTGCAAAACACGCTCGTTGCTCGGCCATTCAATTGTGCCTCTCTTTTTGAGAGCATCAGAAAACGATACAGCGTTGGGCTTGCCTTCGACCGCTGTCCAAGCCGTACGAAAGAATGCTAAGAGCCCCGTAGGTTCAAGACCGACAATTAGCCTTCTAACTAGGAAACTTTCGATAGATTCTAGACAGTCAACTGCATCTTGAGTGTGAACTGTTCCTCTTTCAACTTCCTTCAAAAGTTTCATCAGGAAAGGAAAGGTCGATGAAGGAAGATTTGCTAGACGTAAATATTCCAGCCTTTTCTGAATCTGAGGCCCCAGATATGTGTCGATCGATGGCTTGCACAAGGCTAGGTACGGCGCAGTATACTCGTCGAGGTGGGCAATGATGTCTTGCGGCGTGTCCGCAGCCTGCCAAAGTTCTCTAAGAGATTTGAAAAGATCAGCCTGACGCGTAGCACTATCCTGCAGAACGCCAAAGGGGAAAAATTAGTTATCAAAATATTCCCCCAATCCATCTCGGAATGGAAGCCAGACATTTTGATGAGTGTGATGAGCCTGTTGGGGTTCGTCGGCAATTTTTGAAAATACTTCATTCCTAACAAGGTCGCCGATTCCTATCGGGATGCCTGGATCATTTAATCCTTCAAAAACGGTAGTTGCATTTGAAGCGTCCTTCAAAAGAATAAATACAAATGTCAATTTTGTCTGAACAGCTGAAACAACAGCGTTAAAGTATTCCAAACCTGAGTTCTCAATTATTTTTTCAAGGCGTTTAATTATACGGTGAAATTGCTTAAGAAGTTTACCATCTTTCGGCCCTGTAACCGGGGGAAGAGAAATCCCAGGTGCAATCGTGTTATTAAAATCACCAATCTTGAACAATGTCTTAAAGCACTCAATCAGTTGCGCTTGATCGGCGTAGGACGAAATTAGCTTCGTGTTAGGCCCGCCCGTCCACCATGAGATTGAGAAGTGCGTGTTTGCTAAACCTACGGCGTAGCCTGTCTGTCCATTCCGGGCTGCGACGCAAGCAGCAGCTAAGTTAAATAGAAAAAGTGTGGTAAGTCGTTGTTGACCATCAACAATTTCATAAGGCTGAGGAGCTGCGGGGTTGGCCGCGCGTCGGACTGCAATGACAGCACCAAGAAACCGATTAGGCTCCTCACCGTCCGCAACAACAGTTGCCTCCCTAAAAAGCCTATCCAGTTGTTTTTGGGTCCAAACGTACTCTCTTTGAAATAAGGGAATTCGAACTTGAGTATTCTGAGCAAATAGATCGTGAAAACTCATCTCATTGGTGTTGTCCGTCACCCGATATTGGTTTTGGTTCATGATAACCCCCGTTCATTTCGAACTGATATCACTCAATAGCGGGTAGGTAAATCTCGGCATCCTTGGCGCTCCCGGAACGGGAAATTCCGGAGTTGGTTTCGTAAACTCACCTATCGCGTTAGCTTCTCATTCATCCAGGAGGCTAGCCATATCCGTGTCGATCACGGGGCGACGGTGGTGGTCGTGGCCTGCCCTAAACTAGGGTGGGTGCAGGGGCTCAGCCCCTGCCCGCCGGAGGCCTCCTTGTTCTTCCTCTGTCGGCGCCGTTGGCTACCCCTCTCCCGGGCCGGCTGCGCCGTCTCTCGACCTCCCCCCCCCAGCGGGGAGAGGTGATGGTTACTCCGCCGCCGGGAGGTAAATCTCCCCGCCCTTGGCGCGGAATTCGGCGCTTTTTTCGGCCATGCCGGCTTCCAGCATGGCGTCGGTGTTCTGTTTGGCGGCGTAGTCGCGGACGTCCTGGGTAATCTTCATCGAGCAGAACTTTGGCCCGCACATGCTGCAGAAATGCGCCACTTTCGCGCCTTCGGCGGGCAGGGTTTCGTCGTGGTATTTCAGCGCGGTTTCGGGATCGAGCGACAGGTTGAACTGGTCGCGCCAGCGGAAATCGAAGCGGGCGCGGGAGAGGGCGTCGTCGCGCAACTGGGCGGCGGGGTGGCCTTTGGCGAGGTCGGCGGCGTGGGCGGCGAGTTTGTAGGTGATGACGCCGACTTTCACATCGTCGCGATCGGGCAGGCCGAGATGTTCCTTGGGGGTGACGTAGCAAAGCATCGCGCAGCCGTACCAGCCGATCATCGCGGCGCCGATGCCGCTGGTGATATGATCGTAACCGGGCGCGATATCGGTGGTGAGCGGCCCGAGCGTGTAGAAGGGGGCTTCGCCGCAGGTTTCGAGCTGCTTGGTCATGTTGACCTTGATCTTGTGCATCGGCACGTGGCCGGGGCCTTCGATCATCACCTGGCAGTCGTGCTTCCAGGCGATCTGGGTGAGTTCGCCCAGGGTTTCGAGCTCAGCGAACTGGGCGCGATCATTGGCGTCGGCGATGGAGCCGGGGCGCAGGCCGTCGCCCAGGCTGAACGACACATCATAGGCGCGCATGATTTCGCAGATTTCATTAAAATGCGTGTAGAGGAAATTTTCCTTGTGGTGGGACAGGCACCATTTGGCGAGGATGGAGCCGCCGCGGCTGACGATGCCGGTGACGCGATTGGCGGTCATCGGCACATAGGCCAGGCGCACGCCGGCATGGATAGTGAAATAATCGACGCCCTGTTCGGCCTGCTCGATCAGCGTGTCGCGGTAGACCTCCCAATTGAGGTCTTCGGCGATGCCGCCGACCTTTTCCAGCGCCTGATAGATGGGCACGGTGCCGATGGGGACGGGGGAGTTGCGCAGGATCCATTCGCGGGTGTTGTGGATGTTGCGCCCCGTGCTGAGGTCCATCACGTTGTCGGCGCCCCAGCGGGTGGCCCAGACCATTTTTTCGACTTCCTCGGCGATGCTGCTGGCGACCGCCGAGTTGCCGATGTTGGCGTTGATCTTGACGAGGAAATTGCGGCCGATGGCCATCGGCTCGGCTTCGGGGTGGTTGATGTTGCTGGGGATGATGGCGCGGCCGCGGGCGATTTCGTCGCGGACGAATTCCGGGGTGACATAATCGGGGATGCTGGCGCCGAAATCCTCACCATCGCGGATCAGGCCCTCTTGCCGGGCGCGGCCGATGTTTTCGCGGATGGCGACATATTCCATTTCCGGGGTGATGATGCCGCGGCGGGCATAGGCGAGCTGGGTGACGGCCTGGCCCGATTTGGCGCGCCAGGGCAGTTTGTTCACGTGCGGGAATTCGGGGGTGTCCGGCTGCTTCTTGCCGCCGAAAATGCCGTTGTCTTCGGGCTTCACTTCGCGGCCGGGGTAACGCTCGACGTCGCCGCGGGCTTCGATCCAGGCGGTGCGCAAGGGGGGCAGGCCGGCGCTGATATCGATGGTGGCGGTGGCATCGGTGTAGGGGCCGCTGGTGTCGTAGATGCGCACCGGGGGTTCGTTGGCGGACGGTTCGAGCACGACTTCGCGCATGGCGACGCGGATATCGGGGAACAGGGTGCCGGCGACATGGATCTTGCGGCTGCCGGGCAGAGGCCCCGTCGTTACAGGCACTTCCAGCTTGCTGTTGATATCGGCCATCGCGTGCATCCTTGCGTGTCGGCAGGGATGGCGCGGGCAGGGGCAATGATGGCCCCGCACGTCCCTCCCTCCGCCGGTATCAACCGGATCAGGTTCTGCGGGTCTGGGCCAAAAAGCCCACTCTCAGCCGGTATGCCGGCTCCCCGGGGAATATCTGAAGCTTATGACTGCCCGGCCCAATTGGCAAGGCCGCGATCGGTGCCGCAGACCTTGTCCCAGAAGCGGAAATAGAGGCCGTAGTTGCAGGTGTAGTGGCGGTGATGGGCTTCGTGGTGGCTGGCGGAGATGACGTGGCGGCCGAACCAGCCGCCCACCCAGGATTTGGGGAACATTTCCCAGCCCATGTGATTGGTGACGCCCATGATGGTGGCGATCAGCATCACGACGGCCAGCGCGCCGATGTGGATGGGGATGATGAACACCAGCGCCGGGATCAGGATGGCGCCGGAGATGGCTTCCCACGGGTGGAAGCTCATGGCGGCCCAGGCGGTGGGGGGCCGGCTGGCGTGGTGGACGGCGTGGGCGGCCTTGAACAATTTGGGCCGGTGCATCCAGCGGTGCGTCCAGTAGAACCAGGTATCGTGCGCGAACAGATAGGTGAGGATGGAAACCGGCAGCCAGGCCAGTTGCAGCGGGCCATCGACCGTCCACATCAATTGCGTCCAGCCCAAGGAGCGGAACGCCTCCAGCGCGAGGCCGGCGGGGATGGCATAGATCAGCGCCGACAGCAGCGACCAGCGGATTTCATCGCGGACCTGGCGGGTACGCCGCGCCGGATCGGCCGGGCCGGCGACGACGCCGCGACGGTGGGTGAGCCAAGCAAAGCCGCCCGACACCGCGAGGTACCGGACGGCAATGATGATGGCCATCGAAACGACGGCAAGGATGAAGGTAGCGGTCACAATGTTTGCTCTAGCGTTCCCGGCAGGGAGCGCCAAGCGGCACCGCGTCGCGGCTTAGAGGTTCACTACGCCGAAGCTGCGCAGCAGCCACAGGACGACGGCGATGATCACCACCACGTTGATGATCGTCTTGATGGTGCCGTCCATCGGCAGCTTGTTGTTGACCAGCCACAGGAGGACACCGACGACGATCAGGGTAATGATGGTAGTGATAAGCATGTTTGTTCCTCGCGCCACTATGGCGCATTGCGGTAGTATAGCAGTTCGCGGCCAGAAATATTCAATAATCATGATGTGATAATATGAGGATTTATACTCAAACCATCTATACTGTAGATACGTAAAAGTTGATCTGGCAACATATATTGTATTTTACATTACATAGGCGTAAGATAAGGAAAGTTGCTTAGAAAAACGCCGTCGCGAGAAGAATAACAGCAAAGCGCGCCCGATCCAGTTGATACGAAAAGGATAATCAATGATGACGTCTTCAAACGCCCGCTTCGCTCTGGTGCTGGCCGCATCTGCCGCCGTGATGTTGTCGGGCTGTGCCAGTGGCAATCGTGAACTCGATGCCGGCCAGCGCATGTCGGCGCGCGGCGACTCCATCTCGGGGCGCGGCGAAGCCTGGAGCGATGGCCAACGCGATGTGCTGAAAGGCCAGAAGGCGCAGCAGAAGAACGCCGATCGCGCGGCCCGCGCCGAACGCGATCTGCGCAAGGCCAGGGACAAGACCGCCAAGGCCGAACGCCAACTGCAGGCCGCGCAGAAGGCGCAGGGGGATGCGCAACAACAGATCAATGCCGGGACGACCCAGATGCAGCGGGCGGAGGCCGAATATGGTGATATTCGCAATCGCCCGTCGGCTATCCCACCGCAGTGATCTATCACCCCGAATTCAACGCGGTATCAAGACTGGTGGAGCAGAGGGGGATCGAACCCCTGACCTCAGCAGTGCGATTGCTGCGCTCTCCCATCTGAGCTACTGCCCCGCACCAGTCTTGGCGTCCCGCAGCGCGGGAGGGCGTTCGTATAGCGCGGCGCGCCAGCTTTGCAACAGCCGCGTTCAGTTGAAACCTTCGGCCAGGAAACGCTCCGCCACGGCAGCGTGCAGGGCGGCACCGCGGGCCATGGCGCTTTCATCGAGATGCATGTGGCTGCTGTGCAGGCCGCAGCAGGCGCGCCAATCGCTGCCCTGCTCGGCGACGCCCAAGAAGAACATGGCGCCGGGCACTTTTTCAAGCACATAGGCGAAATCCTCGGCGCCCATGATCGGGTGCGCGAGGGTCTGCCAGGCCGCTTCGCCAAACAAATCCGTGGTCACGCGTTCGCCAAGTGCCACCGCGCGGCCATCGCAGATGGTGACCGGGAAGCCGGGGATGATCTCGATCATGGCGCTGGCACCGTGCGCGGCGGCGATGCCCTGCACGAGGGGCGGCAGGCCATCGTGCAGGGTCCGCCGCGTCGCTGCCGACAGGGTGCGCATCGTGCCATAGAGCAAGGCGGTTTCGGGGATGACATTGTCGGTGGTGCCGGCGCTGATCTGGCCGATGGTGATCACCGCAGGATCGAAAACGTTGATGCGGCGGGTGACAAAGCTCTGCAATGCCAGCGCAATTTCGCAGGCAATCGGCACCGGATCGAGCGCATCATGCGGCATGGAGGCGTGGCCGCCGCGGCCGGTGATGGTGATGCGCAATTTGTCGTTGCTGGCCAGCAGGGCGCCGGTGCGGCCGCCGACCACGCCCCAGGGCGCGTTGGGCATGATGTGCAGCGCGAAGGCAGCATCGGGCAGTGGGTCCAGCAGGCCATCGTCGAGCATGTAGCGGGCGCCGTGAAAGCCTTCCTCGCCGGGCTGGAACATGAACATCACCGTGCCCGCCAGTTGATCGCGGCGTTCACACAGCAGACGCGCCGCGCCGGCCAGCATGGCGACATGCGCATCATGGCCGCAGGCGTGCATGGCACCGGGGATGGCGCTGGCGAAATCCAGGCCGGTTTCCTCGGGCATCGGCAGCGCATCGGTGTCGCCGCGCAGCAGCACCGTGCGGCCGTTGGCGGGGCCGCGCAGGGTTGCAATGATGCCGCTGGTGGATGGCCCGGTGCGGATTTCCAGCGGCAAGCCGCTGAGTGCAGACAGGATTTTCTCGGCAGTGCGCGGGTTGTGCAGACCGAGTTCCGGTTCGGCATGGATGGCGCGGCGCAGCGCGGTCATGGCGGGCAGGGCGGTGTGGGCGCCGGTGAGGATGGTGGTCCAATCGGTTTTCATGCGCGGCAGGGTAGCGCCTTCCCTTGTTCGCCGCCACCCGCTACGCCCGCACGATGCAGCATGATGCGATCATATTGGGCGCCGGCGGGGCGGGGCTGTTCTGTGCGGCCACGGCTGGTCAGGCGGGCGCACGGGTGGTGGTGATCGATCACAACGTGGAGCCGGGGAAGAAAATCCTGATATCGGGCGGCGGGCGCTGCAATTTCACCAATATTGGTGCGGCGCCGGATCGATATTTGAGTGAAAACAGGCATTTTGCGCGGTCAGCTCTGTCGCGCTATACGCCGGCGGATTTCGTCGATCTGGTGCGCAAGCATGGCATTGCCTTTCATGAAAAGACGCTGGGGCAGTTGTTTTGCGATGGATCGGCGCGGCAGATCGTGGCGCTGCTGATGGACGAATGCGCGGCTGGGCGGGTGGATTTCGCGTTCGGGCAGGCGATTGCCGAGGTGACCCACGCCGATGGTCGTTTCACGGTGCGGACCGACGCCGGCCTTTATTCGGCGCCCAATCTGGTGATTGCCACCGGCGGCCCGGCGATCCCCAAGCTGGGCGCGACCGGCTTTGCTTACCAGCTTGGCAAGCAGTTCGGCCTGCGCATCATTCCGCCGCGGCCGGCGCTGGTGCCGTTCACGCTGCCGGCAGCGGAAAGCCTGTTCCGCGAGCTGGCTGGCGTGGCCGCTGACGTGATTGCGAAGGCCGGAAAATCGGCATTCCGCGAGGCGGCGCTGTTCACCCACCGCGGCCTGTCCGGCCCGGCGATGCTGCAGGCATCGAGTTACTGGCGGCATGGCGAGGCGATCGCGGTGGATTTCCTGCCGGATGCGCCGGCGGATTGGCTGGGCGCGATGAAACGCCAGCGGCCCAAGGCGGGACTGAAATCCATACTTGCCAGTGCCTTGCCGGAACGTCTTGCCGAGGCACTTGCAGATAATCTGGCCTTGCCGGGCGAGATGCAGGCGCAGAAGGATGGCGCGCTGACCGCCGCGATGCAGCGCCTGAAGGGCTGGGCGTTCCGGCCCGATGGCACGGAGGGCTTTGCCAAGGCCGAAGTGACGGCGGGCGGCGTCGACACGGCCGGGCTGTCGTCGCGCACCATGGCGGCCAATCACATTGAAGGGCTGTTCGCCATCGGTGAGGCGGTCGATGTAACCGGTTGGCTGGGTGGCTATAATTTTCAATGGGCCTGGGCCAGCGGCCATGCAGCGGGCCTGGCGATTGCAGAGCGGAGCGGGGCATGATGACATTCGACGAGGTGATAATGGGCCGGCGCAGCACGCGCGGCTTCAAGCCCGATCCGGTGCCGCGCGCGCTGATCGAGGAAGTGCTGACCCTGGCGATGCGGGCGCCATCATCGATGAACACCCAGCCTTGGAATTTCACCGTGGTGACGGGCGAACCGCTGGATCGCATCCGCGCCGGCAACACCGAGCGCAACATGGCCGGTGTGCCGCATAGCCGCGAATTCCGCATCGGCCAGGCCTTTGCCGGCGTGCATCGTGAACGGCAGATTGGCGTTGCGAAACAATTGTTTGGCGCGATGGGTATCGCGCGCGACGATGCGGACAAGCGCCTCGATTGGGTGATGCGCGGGTTCCGGCAGTTCGATGCGCCGGTGTGCGTGATCATCACCTATGATCGCGTGCTGGACGGCAGCGACGACACGCCGTTCGATTGCGGCGCGGTGACGACGTCGCTGGTCAACGCCGCCTGGTCGCGTGGCCTGGGCGCAGTGATCAACAGCCAGGGCATCATGCAATCGCCGGTGGTGCGCGAACATGCGGGCATTGCCGCCGATCAGGTGATCATGAAGGCGGTGGCGCTGGGCTGGCCGGATGAGGGCTTTCCGGCGAATGCGGTTGTTTCGGAGCGGAAGAGCGTGGCGGAGGCGGCGCGGTTTGTGGGGTTTGATTGAGGGGAAGAAGCCAAGCCCCGTGTCGAGCATGGGATGACGAATAAAATGTTACGTCACCCCGTGCTTGACACGGGGCTGGGCTATTCTTTGAAGCTTGCTGCAGGAAACCAATCGTCCCACAAATCCCGCCAGTCCGGATTATCCTTTTCGATCAGCGCGAATTTCCAGTCGCGCTTCCATTTCTTGACCAGTTTTTCGCGAGCGATGGCCTGTTCGATGTCGCCATGACGTTCGGCATAGACGATGCGGATCTTGCCGAATTCCGTGACGTGCGCTGAGCCTTCACCTTCACGATGCTGCTGAACGCGACGGACGAGGTCGGACGTGACGCCGACGTACATCCCGCCGCGGTAGCGGTTTGCCATGATGTAGGCCCAGCCGCCCTTTTCCATGGTGGATAAATCGTGGCGGCGGAAAGTAAGAAAGCCAAGCCCCGTGTCAAGCACGGGGTGACGATGATTTGTACGTCACCCCGCACTTGATGCGGGGCTTGGCTATTTTCGAACTAAACCCCATTCGCCTTGAAATGTGACAGCAATTTGGCCCAGGCGTCCTTGCCGGCTTCGGCGTTATAGCTGGGGCGATAGTCGGCGAGGAAGCCGTGGTCGGCGTTGGGGTAGAGGATGATGCTGCTCTTCGAGCCTTTCAGCTTTGCCTGCATCGCTTCCACGTCGGCCACCGGTATGCCCTTGTCCAGCGCGCCGTAAAGGCCGAGGACGGGGGCTTTCAGATCATCGACGATATCCATCGGCCAGCGGCGGTTTTCGGGGCCGGGGGCGCCTTTCAACCGTCCGTACCAGGCGCCGCCGGCCTTCAGTTGCCCGAAGCGCGCGGCGGCCATCCAGGTGACGGCGCCGCCCCAGCAGAAGCCGGTGATGGCAAAGCGTTTGGCATCGACGAACGGCTGCGCGCCGGCCCATTCCAGTGCAGTGCCGACATCGCCCATCACCTGTTCGTTACCGGCCTTGTTGACGATGGCCAGAATCGCCGGGAAATCCTTGAGCGTGCCCAGTGTCTTGTCGGGATCACCGCGAAAGAAGAACTCCGGCGCGATGGCGACATAGCCGACCTTGGCAAAGCGGCGGCAGACATCCTTGATCCATTCGTGCACGCCGAAGACTTCGTTGACGACAATGACGGTGGGGTGTTTGCCCTTGGTTGCAGGCCGCGCCACGAAGGCCGGCAGGCCGCCATAAAGCGTCTCCCACCCGGTCACCAGGCCATCGGCCGGCGTGGTGATCGGCTGCGCCTGCGCGCCGATGTCGACCGCGGCATAGCCAGCCGCCAGCAACATGGCACGGCGGGACAGGGCCAGATCCTGCGCGTCGAAACTGTCGGGGCGGGTCAGGATCGTCATGGTGAGCCTCCGGTGATGGCCTTGGCATATCATCAGAAAGCCGGTTTTTGAAGCGCGGCGCAGCGTTTCCCGATGAATGCCAACTTGTGGGTCCGGCGGCTTGGCTCCGGCGGGCAAATATCGGCCCGGCTGCGGCACTTCGCGCGGGTCTTGCAGCGTGGCGGATAAACATTACACTATCGCAATGTTTCTGCTGTGCTGCGAGGCGATATGCGTGCCGTGATCCTGTGTTTGCTGTTGTTTGCCGGGCCGGCGCTGGCCGCAGCCCCCCCAGCCGCACGTGCCCCCGCACCCGATCCGACGCTGGCGGTCGAGCATCGCAACTGGATCGATGATCATGCGCGCTGGAACTCTCAGCACATGGCAGCCGCGCGTCGGCTGGAAGCAGTGGCGGCGGCGCTGCGCCGGCACGACACGAGTTTCGACCAGCATGGCGCCGAACTGCGCGACCATGATCGCAGCGTGATTGCCGCCGGCCATGATGGCGCCAACCGTGCCCGCCATGCCCGATTGCGCGCCGCCCATGCCGAAGCGGCGCGCAGCCATGCCCGGCTGATGGCCGAAATCGCCGATATGGAACGCACGATCACCGCCAGCCTTTCGGCCGACCGGCCGCGCTGATCGGTCAGGCCCGCACGCGGATCAGGCCTTCCTGCATCACGCAGGCGACCGGGCGGCCGGCGATATCGTGGACGATGGCGCGGTTGATGCCGCGCCCCCCTGCGGCCATCGGCGAATCCTGATCGAACAGATGCCACTCATTCATGTCGGGCGTCGCATTGAACCAGATGGCATGATCCAGGCTGGCCGATTGCAGGCCCGGATTGGCCCAGCTGATGCCGTGCGGATTGAGGCAGGTATCGAGCAACGTCATGTCGGAGGCATAGGCAAACAGGCAGCGTTGCAGCACTGGATCGGCGGCGGCGGCGGCCGGCATGGGCGCGGCTAGACGCACCCAATGGCGCTGCTGCGGCGGGCCACGTTCAGGGGTGAAGAAGCTTTGCAGATCGCCCTGGCCTTCGGCGCGCACATCCAGCGGCCGGTCGCGGCGCAGCCACAGGGTTTTCCATGGCTCCGGCGCGTGCGGGGCGTTGCGGCGTGACCAGTCCGAATCGCTTTCCAGCGTGTCCGGGTGGGGCACGTCGGAGGGCGGGGCGACATCATGTTCCAGGCCTTGTTCCTGCACCTGAAAACTGGCCGCCATGTTGAAGATCGGCCGGCCTTTCTGGATGGCGATGATGCGCCGCGTGGTGAAACCGGCGCCGTCGCGGTCGCGCTCCACCTTGTAGACGATGGGCAGGGCGGGATCGCCGGGGCGGATGAAATAGCTGTGCAGGCTGTGGCACAGGCGGCCTTCGGGGACCGTCTGGCTGGCGGCCATCAGCGCCTGGGCGACGACCTGGCCGCCATAGACGCGCATCCAGCCTTCGTTGGTGGATTGGCCGCGAAACAGATCGGTTTCCACCTCCTCAAGCTGCAGTAGGGCCAGCAGGCTGGCGACGGCGCGTTCAGGGTTCGGCGAAGGGAGGGCGTCGTTCATGTCCATGCGCCCCCTTAGCCGAAACTGGCCCACGGGCAATATGGGCAGCACATGCGGCTTGACACCGGCGCCGCCCCCCCATATTGCCGCGCTTCCACAGCGCAAGCGGGTGTAGCTCAGTTGGTTAGAGCGTCGGCCTGTCACGCCGAAGGTCGCGGGTTCGAGCCCCGTCACTCGCGCCACTGGTTTCAGTGGCCTCCCCCGCCGCCGCTGTGGAAAGCGCCTCAATATCGGACTGAAGCGGTTGCAGCAGCAGCCGGTCGAGCATTTGATCGCGCTCGGTGCGCCAGCCGGGTTGACCGATCTGCATGGCGGTGTGGCCGGCCTGGGGCTGATCCTGCCAGGTGCCGAACCAGCGATCCCAAAGCGACAGGTTGAAGCCAAAATTATGCTGTTGTTCGGCTGCTTGGGTTGAATGATGCACCCGGTGCAGGTCGGGCGTGACCACCAGCCGGCGCAGCAGCGCGTCGACGCGTGTGGGCAGGGCGACATTGCCGTGGTTGAACATGGCCATGGCATTCAGGATGATTTCGAACAACAGCACGGCCAGCGGCGGCGCGCCGAGCGCCACCACCAGCGCCAGCTTGAACGCCATCGAAGCCAGGATTTCCAACGGGTGGAAGCGCAGCGCGGTCGTGACATCGAAATCGGGATCGGCGTGGTGGACGCGGTGCAGGCGCCACAGGGCCGGTACGGCGTGGAGCAGGCGGTGCTGCCAATAAATGGCCAGATCGAGCAGGATGATGCTGACAGGCACCGTCAGCAGCGCGGGCAGGGGAGTGAGGTTGAACAGGCCAAGCCCGCGTTGTTGCGCCCACAGCGCCGCGCCGACGGCCAGCACGGGCACGGCAAGGCGCAGGGCCAAGGTGCCGACGATCAGCAGTGCGCCATTGTTGAGGCGGCGGGACAGTCGGCCCGCCGCCGGGGTGCGGCGCGGGGCGATCTGTTCCCACAGCAGCATCGCCGCCAGCACGCCTGCAAAGACGCTGAGGCGGATGGCGGGTTCGCCGGTGAACATCACACGCGCTGGGCGTGCAGCGCATCCCATTGCACGAGTTCATGGGCGATGGAGGTTTCCACCAGCAGTTCCCACAGCGCTTCGGCCAGACCAGCGGGCAGGCCGGCGGCGGCGGCGGCGGCGCTGGCGTTGGCGATCACCTGGGCCTTGCGGGCTTCGTCACGCACTTCGTTGCGGCCGGCCTTGATGCGCGCGGCGGCATCCATATAGCCGAAGCGGCGCGACAGCAGCGCCACCAGTTCGAGATCGAGCGCGTCGACGCCGGCGCGCACCTCCGCCATCGTCTGACATTCGCTGGCGAGCAGCATGTTCATTTCACCCTCCAGCGGCCGGTGTTCATCCACAGGAACAGCGGCTTCAGCGGCGCCACCCAGGCGAGGCCGGCGACCAGATAGAAGGCGACCTGCACGAACTGTGACGTGCCGGCGATCTGGTCCGACAGCACCGAGATGATCAGCGCATAGACAGCGATGTAGAAGATCATGCCGATCATGCCGACAGGCTTGCGCCAGGTCGGTTCGGGCGGGATGCGGTGCGGGGCAATGTCCATGCGCGCGGCTTTAGCGGGATTTGCGGCAATCGACCAGCCGCACCGGTGTCGCGACCATGTCCAGCGGCATGTCCCAGCGATCGGCGGGCAGGGTGGGGGCGATCTGACATTCCCAGGCAAGGCCGATGGCGAGCAGCTTGGGGTTGCCGGCCCTGAGTTTGGCCAGGGCACGATCATAATAGCCGCGGCCCTGGCCGAGCCGCACGCCGGCCAGCGTGACAGCGATCAGCGGGACGAGGAGCAGATCGGGTTGGGCGCGCGGTGCGGTGGCGGCGGGTTCGGGGATGCCCTGAAAGCCGGGTTTCATCTCGGCCCAGTTGGCGATGTGGAAGCTGATATCGGGGCCGGCGACGCGCGGGAAGGCATGAACCCCAAGCCGCTTCTCGATCCACATCGGGTCGATCTCGTCACCGACAGCGGCATAGCTGCCGGCCATGCTGATGCCGGGCAGCAACGGGGCGACCTGGCTGGCCAGCGCCTGTTCCTGAGCCTCCCGCGCGGCCTTGTCGAGGCTGGCGACATAAGCGCGGCGGGCGGTGCGGTAGTGGCGGCGCAGATCGGTCTTGGTCAACGCTTCTGGCTTTCGGGGGAGGTTGGCGGGACCACCATGGGCCGTTGGACTTGAAGATCCTCTGACGCCAGTAACGTCAGGTGGGAGCCAGGTGTGACAGACCAGGGTCCATCCAGAGCCAGCCCCCGATAGGATGATTATCGCCTCAGGGATGCTTGCTTGCGCGTACCGGGCAGTGCCCGCCACCACTGGATATAGGCGCTTGGCGGCGAGTCCTCAAGGGTGGGTGTCGGCTGCGGCTTCAGGATGAATGGCGCTCAAGTGCTGCTCAATGCTTCCAACCGCTCGACGATGCGGGTGAGGCGGGCGAGATCGGGCGTTGGCATGGCGGGCGCTTCTGCCGCAGCAACCGCCGCACCGCCGCTGCGCGCCTCGGCCAGTTCGTCCGCCAGCATCAGCGCCACCATGACCAGCGTCTGCGCTTCGGACATCACGCCCAGTGCCTTGGTCAGCCGGGCGGCGCGTGCAGCGAGTTCCTCGCCCAGCCGTTCGATGCGGATTTCATCGCCGTCGCGGGCCGCGATTCGATAATGGTGGGCACCCACCGTGATGGCGACCTGGGCCATGGTTCAGCCCTCCGCCGCCAGCAGATCATCGAGCGCGGCGACCGTTTCGGCTGCAGCGGCTTCGATGCGGGCCAGGCGGGCGCGTTCGGCGGCGCGCTCTGTCGCTTCGGCGGCGCGGCGGGCCTCGATGGCGGTAAGCGCCGCCTCGGCGCGGGCGATCAGTTGGTCCAGATCGGAAATTGTCGGCGTCCTTCGGATGTTCAGCAGCTTGGGCGTTGGTGATAAGGCGCAGTGTCAAGCGCGGCAAGCGGGGTATTGGGCAAGATGTGGCACATCGTTTACGCAAAAGGTTGACGTGAGCTTGGCGCATCGGCCAAAGCCACGCCAAGCAGACATGAATCTCTACCGGCGCGCTGTCCCTTGATCGAGAGCGGTGGCGCCGGGCATCAGGAACGGCCTCAATGACCGAGCTATCGCGCGCCGCCAACGCCATCAGGGCGCTTGCCATGGATGCCGTGGAGGCGGCAAATTCAGGCCACCCCGGCATGCCGATGGGCATGGCCGATGTTGCCACCATGTTGTTTGCCAAGCATCTGAAATTTGATCCCGCCGCGCCAAAGTGGCCGGACCGCGATCGCTTCGTGCTGTCGGCCGGCCATGGTTCGATGCTGATCTATGCGCTGCTGCACCTGACCGGCTATGCCCGGCCGACCATCGAAGACATCCGCAATTTCCGCCAGTTGCACTCACCCTGCGCCGGCCACCCGGAAAACACCGAGCTGGAGGGTGTGGAGTGCACCACCGGGCCGCTGGGTCAGGGGCTGGCGATGGCGGTGGGCATGGCCATGGCCGAGCGCCATCTGAATGCGCAGTTCGGCGATGATCTGGTCGATCATCGCACCTGGGTGATCGCTGGCGATGGCTGTTTGATGGAGGGGATTTCCCAGGAAGCGATTTCGCTGGCCGGGCATCTGCAGCTTGGCCATCTCAATGTGATCTGGGACGATAACCGCATCAGCATCGATGGCCCGGTGAGCCTGGCGAGCAGCGAGGATATGGCAGCGCGCTTCACCGCGGCGGGCTGGCATGTCGTGGTGTGCGATGGCCATGATTTCACCAGTATCGATGCGGCGCTGTACAAGGCGGCGGCCGATCCGCGCCCCAGCCTGATCGCGGCGCGCACCACCATCGGCATGGGCGCGCCCACCAAGGCGGGCACCAGCGGCGTGCATGGCAGCGCGCTGGGGGCCAAAGAGATCGAAGGCGCCAAGGCAGCGCTGGGCTGGGACCATGGCCCGTTCGAGATTCCGGCCGATGTGAAAAGCTGGTGGGAAGGCCTGGGTGCATCGGGCGCGGCCGAGCGGGCGGCATGGGAAGCGCGGCTGGCGGCGGATCCGCAACGCGCGGAATTCACCCGGCGTATGGCCGGCGAACTGGATGTTGACGCGGCACTGACCGATTATCTGGCGGGTCTGGCCGCCAATCCGCCCAAGCTGGCCAGCCGCAAGGCCAGCGAGATGGCGCTGGATGCGCTGGTGCCGGCTTTGCCGGCGCTGCTCGGCGGTTCGGCGGACCTGACCGGATCGAACAATACCAAGGCCAAGGGCCAGGCGATCTTCAACGCGGCGGACTATGGCGGCCGCTACATCCACTACGGCATCCGCGAATTCGGCATGGCCGCCGCGATGAACGGCATGGCGCTGCATGGCGGCGTGGTGCCGTTCGGCGGCACGTTCCTGGTGTTCAGCGATTATATGCGCAACGCCATCCGCATGGCGGCGATCCAGCAGATCCGGGTGGTGCATGTGCTGACCCACGACAGCATCGGGCTGGGCGAAGACGGCCCGACGCACCAGCCAGTCGAGCATCTGCTCAGTTTGCGGGCGATTCCGAATCTGGCGGTGTACCGGCCGTGCGACGCCATCGAGACGGCAGAGGCCTGGGCCTGCGCATTGGCGGACACCACCCGGCCATCGGTGCTGGCGCTGTCGCGGCAGAATCTGATGCCGGTGCGCAGCGATGTGGCCGCGAACAAGGTGGCGCTGGGTGCGTACCGGTTGAAGGCAGCCGACGCGGCGCGCAGCGTGGTGATCATCGCGACGGGCAGCGAAGTGGGGGTGGCGATGGACACCGCCGCACTGCTGGAGGCGGATGGCATTGGCGCCGATGTGGTGTCGATGCCGTGCTGGGAACGCTTTGACGAGGCGGACGCCGCCTATCGCGCCGATGTGCTGCCTGCCAACGTATTGAAGGTGTCGGTGGAAGCCGGCGTGACGATGGGCTGGCATCGTCATGTCGGCGATGGCGGCATCACGGTGGGGCTGGACCGCTTCGGTGCGTCGGCGCCGGCCGAGCAGCTTTACGCCGAATTCGGTATCACCGCGCCGGCGATTGCCGCGCAGATCAAGAGCAAACTGGGTCGTTGAGACGGCCGCAAAAAACCAAGAAGGACAGGCACATGGCGCTGAAGGTAGCAATCAACGGGTTCGGGCGGATCGGGCGCAATGTGCTGCGCGCCATCGTCGAATCGGGCCGCACCGATATCGTGGTGGTGGCGATCAACGATCTGGCCAGCCCGGAGGCCAATGCCCGCCTGCTGGCGCGCGACAGCGTGCACGGCAAATTTCCGGGCACGGTGAGCGTGGATGGCGATGCGATCGTGGTGAACGGCCAGCGCATCGCAGTGACGGCCGAGCGTGATCCGGCCAAGCTGCCGCATGCCGCCATGGGCGTGGAGATCGCGCTGGAATGCACCGGTTTCTTCACCGATGCCGCCAAGGCGGGTGCGCACATCGCCGCGGGCGCGAAGAAGGTGCTGATCTCGGCGCCGGGCAAGAATGTCGATCTGACCGTGGTTTACGGAGTCAATCACGACAAGCTGACGGCCGACCACAATATCGTTTCGAATGCTTCGTGCACCACCAACTGCCTGGCGCCGGTGGCGATGGTGCTCGATCGTGAATTCGGCATCGTGAAGGGCCTGATGACGACGGTGCATGCCTATACCAACGATCAGAAGATCCTCGATCAGATCCACGACGATCCGCGCCGCGCGCGTGCTGCCGGCTTGTCGATGATCCCGACCACCACCGGCGCGGCGCGCGCGGTGGGCGAAGTGCTGCCGCAGTTGAAGGGCAAGCTGGATGGTTCGGCGATCCGGGTGCCGACGCCGAATGTGTCGGTAATCGATCTGACGTTCGAAAGCGGCCGCGCCACCACCAAGGACGAAGTGAATGCGGCGTTGCGGGCAGCGGCCGACGGCGAATTGAAGGGCGTGCTGGATTTCACGGTCGAGCCGCTGGTGTCGATCGATCTCAACCACAGCGCGGCATCGTCCACCGTGGACAGCCTGGAAACCGCGGTGATTGGCGGCAATCTGGTGCGCGTGCTGAGCTGGTATGACAATGAATGGGGCTTCTCCAACCGCATGGCCGACACGGCCGTGGCGATGGGCAAGTTCCTGTAAATGGCGCAGTTCCGTTCCATCGATGACATGCCGGCGCTGGTCGGCAAGGCCGTGCTGGTGCGCGTCGATCTGAACGTGCCGATGGCGGACGGTGTGGTAAGCGACGCCACCCGCCTGCGCGCCGCGGTGCCGACGATCGCGGCCCTGGCCGATGCGGGGGCGAAGGTGCTGGTGCTGTCCCACTTCGGGCGGCCGAAGGGGCGGGACGCGAAGAACAGCCTGAAGCCAATTGCGGCGGCGCTGGCCGATGTGCTTGGTCGGCCGGTGGCGTTCATCGATGATTGCGTGGGCGATGTCGCGGCGGCTGGCGTGGCGGCGCTGGGCAACGGCGGGATTGCCGTGTTGGAGAACACGCGCTTTCATGCCGGCGAGGAAGCCAATGACCCGGCGTTTGTCGCTGGGCTGGCGGCGCTCGGCGATTATTTCGTCAATGATGCCTTTTCGGCGGCGCACCGTGCCCATGCCAGCACCGAAGGCCTCGCCCGCGCGCTGCCGTCGTTCGCGGGGCGCACGATGGAGGCCGAATTGAAGGCGCTCACCGCAGCGCTCGGTGCCCCCAAACGCCCGGTGGCGGCGGTGGTGGGCGGCGCGAAAGTGTCGAGCAAGATCGATGTGCTCACCAATCTGGTCGGCAAGGTCGATCATCTGATGATCGGTGGCGGCATGGCCAACACCTTCCTCAGCGCACGCGGGATCGATGTCGGTAAGTCGCTGTGCGAGCATGATCTGCGCGATACGGTGCTGGATATCATGGCGCGCGCCGAAGCCACCGCCTGCACCATCCATTTGCCCTATGATGTTGTGGTGGCCCGCGAATTCAAGACGCATGCCGAAAACCGCATCGCCAATATCCACGATATCGCCGCCGACGAAATGATCCTGGATATCGGCCCGGCCGCCGTCGAGGCGCTGGGCGATGCCCTGAAGAATTGCGCAACCTGCGTGTGGAACGGGCCGATGGGTGCGTTTGAAATCGCGCCGTTCGATGCCGCCACGGTGGCGCTGGCGCGTACCGCCGCCGCGCTGACCAAGGCCGGCACGTTGCTGACCGTGGCGGGCGGCGGTGACACGGTGGCAGCGCTGGCCCATGCCGGCGTGACGCAGGATTTCAGCTTCATCTCGACGGCCGGCGGCGCGTTCCTGGAATGGATGGAAGGCAAGGACCTGCCGGGCGTTGCGGCGCTTTTGCGGTCGTGAAGCTTGTGGTGCGCCTTGCTGCCGCCTACGTTGAACATGTTCAACGGAGGCGATGATGCTGGGCGTGCGGCTGGATGCGGAGATGGAAGCACAAGTGCTGCGCGTGGCGCGTCAACGCCGCCAGAGCAAAAGCGAACTGGTGCGCGAAGCCGTGCAACGCTTTGTGCGGGAACATGATGATGCCCGCCGCCAGGAGTGCATTCGTCAATCCCTGGCGGTTGCCGACGAGCCTGTGGATCTGGCCTGGGACGCATTGGGCGAAGACGCTTGGTCGGCAGCGGATGGACCGGCCTGATGCGGCGGGGCGATATCGTGGTGGTGGCGGAGCGTGGCGCCTATTCAGGCAAGCCGCGGCCGGTCATCATTGTTCAGGATGATGATTATTGTGTCGCGCACAACAGCATCACGGTGGTTCCGCTGACATCGCAGCAGCGGACGGCGCTGGCATTTCGCGTTGCTGTGCCGGCGACATCGGCCACCGGTTTGCAGGTGGATAGTGACGCAATGATCGACAAGATCCAGGCAATCCGGCGCGAAAGCATCGGGCAGACGGTTGGCCGCGCAGACATTGCCAGCATGGGGCGCATCGACGATGCGCTCCGCCACTGGCTCGCAATTTGAGAAAGGGCAGAGACATGAGCATGACACCAACCATCAAGGCCATCCTCGCCAATTACGAGAGCGACAGCCCCGGCACCAAGGGCAATATTGCCCGCATGCTGATGCAGGGCCGGCTGGGCGGCACCGGCAAGATGGTGATTTTGCCGGTCGATCAGGGGTTCGAACATGGCCCGGCGCGCAGCTTTGCGCCCAATCCGGATGCCTATGATCCCCATTATCATTTCCAGTTGGCGATCGATGCCGGCCTGTCAGCCTATGCCGCGCCGCTCGGCATGCTGGAGGCCGGCGCCGACACGTTTGCGGGCCAGATCCCGACCATCCTGAAGGTGAACAGCAGCAACAGTTGGGCGACGGGCATCAACCAGGCCGTGACCGGCGGGGTGGATGATGCGCTGCGCCTGGGCTGCGCCGCGATCGGCTTTACCATCTATCCGGGTGCCGACGATGTGTTCGACATGATGGAGGAATTCCGCGAGCTTGCTGCCGAAGCCAAGTCGGTGGGCCTGGCGACCGTGCTGTGGAGCTACCCGCGCGGCGGCAATCTGAGCAAGGATGGCGAACTGGCGCTGGATGTGGGCGCGTACGCGGCGCACATGGCGGCGCTGCTGGGCGCGCACATCATCAAGGTGAAGCTGCCCACCGCGCATATCGAGCAGAAGGATGCCAAGAAGGCTTACGAAGGCCATGATTTCAGCACCTTGCCTTCGCGCGTTAGCCATGTGGTGAAATCCTGCCTGAACGGCCGCCGGCTGGTGGTGTTCTCGGGCGGTGCCACCAAGGGCGCGGACGCGGTGTATGAGGATGCCTATGCCATCCGCGATGGCGGCGGCAACGGCAGCATAATCGGCCGCAACACCTTCCAGCGGCCGCGTGCCGAGGCGCTGGCTATGCTGGACAAGATCGTCGATATCTATTTGGGCAAGGTGTGAGCGACGATCTCATCCCTTTGCCGGAGGAATTCGCTGACCGCTTCGAGCGTGAGCGGCGGCCGGCCTGCCAGCTTTATGTCATCTCGCCGCCGCAGATCGTGGTGCCGGCCTTTGCCGAGGCATTGAAGGCGGCGCTGGATGGTGGCCCGGTGGCAGCGTTCCAGTTGCGGCTGAAGGATGTGGCGGACGCCGACGTGCTGCGGGCCTGTGAGGCGCTGATCCCGATTTGCCAGGCGGCGGACGTGGCGTTTCTGCTGAATGATCGGGCCGATCTGGCCAAGGAGGCTGGCGCGGATGGTGTGCATCTGGGGCAGGGGGATGGCAGCATCGCCGAGGCGCGCGCGCTGCTGGGCCGCGACGCGCAGATTGGGCGGACGTGCCACGACAGCCGGCATCTGGCGATGGAGGCAGGGGAACAGGGCGCCGATTATGTGGCGTTTGGCGCCTTTTACGATACCATCACCAAGCCGAGCCATTACCGGCCGCAACCGGAAATATTGGGCTGGTGGACGACGCTGAGCCAGTTGCCCTGCGTGGCGATTGGCGGGATTTTCCCGCACAATGCCGCGCCGCTGGTAGATGCGGGCGCGGATTTCATCGCCGTTGTACGCGCCGTGTGGGACCATGAGGATGGGCCGGGCGCCGGGGTGGCGGCATTTGGGGATGTGCTGGGCTGGTAGGGCAGGCCGTCCGGCACCGGCACCGCCGGGCCTTGACCTTGGCTGCGACCCCTCTATCTGTATTGTACCTGCAATACAGGAGGGTGTGATGCGGTGGGCGATCAGGGCAGGGGTGCTGGCGTTTGGGCTGATGGCTGCAGCGGTTGCCGCCCAGTTGTCGACCGCTCCGCCGGCCGCGCTGCCGCCGGTACCAGTGCAGGTCATGGTGCTGGGCACCTATCATTTCGCCAATCCCGGCCGTGATATCAATAATATGAAAGCGGATTCGGTGCTGACTTCCCGGCGTCAGCGCGAATTGCAGCGTGTGGCCGAGGCAATGCTCGCGTTCCGGCCGACCAAGGTGATGGTCGAGCGGGAGAGTGCGTCGCCCGGCCTTGCTGACCCCGATTACCCAGGCTTTGACGAGGCGATGCTGGCCAGCAAGCCCGATGAGCGGGTGCAGATCGGCTATCGCATTGCCCGCCTTGCCGGGCTGAAGGCAGTGCAGGGTATCGATGAACAGCCCGGCCCCGGCGAGCCTGATTATTTCCCCTACGACAAGCTACAGGCCACGGCCGCGCGGCTGGGCCAGACGCCGCTGCTTGATCGGCTGAATGGCGAGATGGGTGCCTGGCTGAAGGCGTTCGAAGCCGCGCAGTCGGACAACAGCATGGGGCAATTATTGGTGCGCATGAATGATCCGGCTGGCCCGCAGGGCAAGATGGATTTCTATTACACTGCGCTCGCCATTGGGGATCGGGATGATCAGAGCGGGGCTGATCTCAACGCCATGTGGTATCTGCGCAATGCAAAGATCTTCGGCAAGCTGATGCAGGCCGCGCAGCCGGGCGATCGGGTGCTGGTGGTTTATGGCAGCGGCCATTTGTTCTGGCTGCGCCACTTTGCGCGGCACACGCCTGGCTATGTTGATGTGGATGCGATCCCCTATCTCGAACGGGCGCGCTGAACGCAGGGCAGTTGGCAAGCGCGGCAGGAGCCGCTATGGCCGCGCCTCGCTCTTTCACAGTTCCAATCGCCACCGCTCGGCCCGCGCTTCCATGCCGGCCGCAAGGATATGCCCCATGGTTGCCCATTCATCGCTGATCACCGTCATGGAAAAGGCCGCGCGCAAGGCAGCGCCGAAGTTGCGGCGGGATTTTGGTGAGGTCGATGCCTTGCAGGTGTCGCGCAAGGGGCCGGCGGATTTCGTGTCCAATGCCGATCGTGCCGCCGAAGAAACGGTGGTGGAGATCTTGCGGCACGCGCGCCCGGATTGGGGGTTGCTGCTGGAAGAGGGCGGGACGATCAAGGGCGAGGATGAGCGTTGCCGCTGGATCGTCGATCCGCTGGATGGCACCAGCAATTTCCTGCACGGCATCCCGCATTTCGCCATCAGCATTGCCGCCGAAATCGATGGCGAGGTGACGGCCGGCCTGGTGCACCAGCCGCTGACCGGCGAAAGCTTCTGGGCGGAAAAAGGCCGCGGCGCCTGGTTGTCCGACCGGCGGCTGCGCGTGTCGAGCCGGCGCGAGATGAACGACTGCCTGATTGCCACCGGCATTCCCTATCAGGGCCATGGCAATCGCGCCCAGTTCAGCAACATCCTGAACGCGGTGATCCCGGAAGTTGCCGGTGTGCGGCGGTTCGGGGCGGCGAGCCTCGATCTGGCCTGGGTGGCGGCGGCGCGGTTTGATGGTTTCTGGGAAACCGGCCTGTCGCATTGGGATATCGCGGCCGGCATGCTGCTGGTGCGTGAGGCGGGCGGCTTCGTGAGCGATTTCCGCGGTGGCCAGGACATGGTGGACCGTGAGGAGATCGTGGTGGGCAATGCGAATATCCAGTCCAAGCTGCACAAATTGGTGGCCGGCGCGCTCCGCTAGGGGGCGACGGCGACCCTCATAAAATGTCGCGCTGCGGCTTATGCACGGCTTGCCCCTGGCGGGCGGCGCGGCTAATCACACTGCACTGCAGCAGCAAGAGTCTTTGCGGCCATGTCCGCCATCGCATCCGAATATCTGCCCGTGCTTTTGTTCTTCGTGGTCGGCATCGCCTTCGCGTTGATTTTCGTGAGTGCGCCGATCGCCGTTTCGACGATGATCGGCACCGCCAAGCCCGAGGCGGTCAAGCTGTCGGAGTATGAAAGCGGCTTCCCGGCCTTTTCCGATGCGCGCACCAAATTCGATGTGCAATTCTATCTGGTCGCCATCCTGTTCATCGTCTTTGATCTGGAGGCGGCCTTCCTGTTTCCCTGGGCGGTGTCGCTGCACTGGGGCGGCGAAGCGGCCTGGTGGGCGATGATGGAGTTTCTGGGCGAACTGGCCATCGGGCTGGTGTACGCGTGGAAAGTGGGAGCGTTGGAGTGGGAGTGAGCGACAACAAGGAACTGCTGGTTCCAGGCGGCGCCATTGCTTTGCCGGAGAACAACCGCGATGCGTTTCTGGGCGATGTGTCGGCAGAAGTGGCCGACAAGGGTTTCCTGGTCACCTCCACCGAAGATTTGTTCCACTGGGCGCGCACTGGGTCGATGTGGTGGATGACGTTTGGCCTCGCCTGCTGCGCGGTCGAGATGATGCACACCAACATGCCGCGTTATGACCTGGAGCGGTTTGGCGTGGCCCCGCGCGCTTCGCCGCGGCAGAGCGACGTGATGATCGTGGCCGGCACGCTGTGCAACAAGATGGCGCCGGCATTGCGGCGGGTTTATGATCAGATGGCCGAGCCGCGCTATGTGATTTCGATGGGTAGCTGCGCCAATGGCGGCGGCTATTACCACTATAGCTATTCGGTGGTGCGCGGCTGTGATCGGATCGTGCCGGTGGACATCTATGTGCCGGGCTGCCCGCCGACCGCTGAGGCCTTGTTGTACGGTATCCTGGCGCTGCAGCGGAAGATCCGCCGCGTTGGCGTGTTTGAACGGTGATTGATGGGATTTGTTGCACCTGAATTGGGCCGGCATAGCTGGCCGGTAATGGCCACGCATGAGGGCCTGACGGCGCGGCTGGGCGAATTGCTGGGCAGTTCGCTGGTCGAGGTGATCAACCATGTTGATGAGACCACGGTGGTGGTGCAGCGTGATGCGCTGGTGGCGGTGATTACCGCGCTGCGTGATGCGCCGGACCTGATGCTGAACCAGTTGATCGACATTTGTGCCGCCGATTATCCGGACCGCGCCGAACGGTTCGAGGTGGTGGTGCATCTGTTGTCGATGGCGCTCAATCTGCGGCTGCGGGTGAAGTGCAGCACCGATGGCGCCGCGCCGGTGCCGACGCTGACCGGGGTGTATCCGAATGCCGGTTGGTATGAACGCGAAACCTGGGATTGTTATGGCGTGATGTTTGCCGGCAACCCGGACATGCGGCGGATTTTGACCGACTATGGCTTTGAAGGCCATCCGTTCCGCAAGGATTTCCCGCTGACCGGCCATGTCGAATTGCGCTGGTCGGAAGAGCATAAGCGTGTGGTGTATGAACCGGTGAAGCTGGCGCAGGAATTTCGCAGTTTCGATTTCCTGAGCCCGTGGGAGGGCACGGATTATATGCTGCCCGGTGATGAGAAGGCGGCAGGCAAATGAGCAGCTTGGGCAATGCCGGGGTCGCGTGGACTGCGGCTGACACGGCCGATGTGCTGCCGGCCAAGGACGGCAACGACATCCAGAACTACATGATCAATTTCGGCCCGCAGCACCCGGCGGCGCACGGCGTGCTGCGGCTGGTGATGGAGCTGGACGGCGAGATCATCGAACGCTGTGATCCGCACATCGGCCTGCTGCACCGCGGCACCGAAAAACTGATCGAATACAAGACCTATCTGCAGGCGCTGCCCTATATGGACCGCCTGGATTATGTGTCGCCGATGTGCATGGAGCACAGCTATGTGCTGGCCATCGAGAAATTGGCCGGCATCGAGGTGCCGCTGCGCGCCAAATATCTGCGCACGATGTTTGCCGAGATCACCCGCATTCTCAATCATATCCTGAACACCACCACCCACGCGATGGACGTGGGCGCGATGACGCCGATCCTCTGGCTGTTCGAGGAACGCGAGAAATTGATGCAGTTCTATGAACGTGTGTCGGGCGCGCGGTTCCATGCGGCGTGGTTCCGGCCGGGCGGCGTGCACCAGGATCTGCCCGACGGACTGCTGCAGGATATTTCGGACTGGTGCGACGGCTATTTCAAGGTGCTGGACGAGATGCAGGGCCTGGTGGCCGACAATCGCATCTTCAAGCAGCGCAATGTCGATATCGGGGTGATTTCCAAGGAAGACGCGGTCCGCTGGGGTTTCACCGGCCCGTGCATCCGCGCCAGCGGTGTGGCCTGGGATCTGCGCAAGAGCCAGCCCTATGACGCCTATCATCTGGTCGATTTCGATGTGCCGGTGTCCACCGACGGGGATTGTTATGCGCGCTTCATGGTGCGGATGCAGGAAATGCGCGAAAGCGTGAAGATCATCCGCCAGTGCATCCGCGATCTGCCGGCCGGACAGCACATCACCGCCAACCGCAAGGTGGCGCCGCCATCGCGCGGCGAGATGAAGCGGTCGATGGAAGCGTTGATCCACCATTTCAAGCTGTACACCGAAGGCATGCATGTGCCCGCCGGCGATGCCTATGTGGCAACCGAAAGCCCCAAGGGCGAATTCGGCATCTATCTGGTGTCCGATGGCACCAACAAGCCGTGGCGCTGCCATGTGCGCGCCACCGGCATGGCGCATCTGCAGGCGATGGATTTCCTGTGCAAGGGCCATATGCTGGCCGACGCGCCGGCGATCCTGGGGTCGCTGGATATTGTTTTCGGTGAGGTTGATCGGTGAGCGAATTCAGCGATTTTTCATGGATCACCGAAAACGCCGCTGAAGCGGAGCGGATCATCGGCCTGTATCCCGAAGGGCGGCGGGCCAGCGCGGTGATGCCCTTGCTTTGGCTGGCGCAATATCAGGTGCGGGATATGGTCGGCGTGGCCTGGTTGCCGGTGCCGGTGATCGAATTTGTCGCCCGCCAGGTGGGCCTGCCCTATATCCGGGTGTATGAAGTCGCCAGCTTCTACACGATGTATAATCTCAAACCGGTGGGGCGTTTCCATGTGCAGGTGTGCGGCACCACGCCGTGCATGCTGCGCGGCAGCGATGATCTGATCCGGGCGTGCAAGGATATGGGGCTGGCCAAATATGCCACGACGCCCGACGGCCTGTTCACGCTGACCGAAGTCGAGTGCCTGGGCGCCTGCGCCAATGCGCCGATGGTGCAGATCAACGATCACAATTATGAAGACCTGACCTACGACAGCATGCGTGGCCTGCTGGAAGCGCTGGCGCGGGGCGAGACTCCGGCTAGTGGCAGCCAAATCGGCCGCACTGCATCATGCCCCGAAGGCGGCCCGACGACGTTGAAGGAACTGGCCGATGGCTGAGATACCGACTGTGGCCGATCTGACGCTGGAAATGTTGCGCCAGATGCGTGACCGCAACCAGAAAGCCGATCTGGAACTGCTGGATCTGAAGATGCGTGCATCGGCGCAGGAAGATCATATGGCCGGCATTGTCACCACGCTGGCCGGAATTAGCCATCGGCTTGATCGCATCGATGAACGGCTGGGCCGGATCGAGCGCCGGCTTGATCTTGTCGATGCACGGAGCTGAGCATGCTGGCTGACAAGGATCGCATTTTCACCAATCTCTACGGCTTCCAGCCGTGGACCCTGGACGCGGCGAAAACGCGTGGGGATTGGGCGGACACCAAGGACCTGATGAGCGTCGGGCCGGATGCCCTGATCGATGCCATCAAGGCCAGCGGCTTGCGCGGGCGCGGCGGCGCGGGCTTCCCGACGGGCATGAAGTGGAGCTTCATGCCCAAGACGCCGAACCCGGATCGGCCATCCTATCTGGTGGTCAACGCCGATGAGTCCGAGCCCGGCAGTTGCAAGGATCGCGAGATCATCCGCCATGATCCGCACAAATTGATCGAAGGCGCGCTGATCGCCGGCTTTGCGATGCGGGCCAGCGCGGCGTTCATCTATATCCGCGGCGAATATATTGCCGAGGCCAAGGTGCTGATGGCCGCCGTGAGGCAAGCCTATGCCGCCGGCCTGATCGGCAAGAATGCCTGCGGCACCGGTTATGATTTCGACGTGATCGTGCATCGCGGCGCTGGTGCCTATATTTGCGGCGAAGAAACCGCGATGATCGAAAGCCTGGAAGGCAAGAAGGGCCAGCCGCGCCTGAAGCCGCCGTTCCCGGCCGGCGCCGGCCTGTATGGCAATCCAACGACGGTCAACAATGTCGAAAGCATCGCCGTGGTCCCGACCATATTGCGGCGCGGGCCATCATGGTTTGCCAGCATCGGGCGGCCGAAGAATGAAGGCACCAAGCTGTTCCAGATCAGCGGCCATGTGAACACGCCGTGCGTGGTCGAGGAGGCGATGAGCCTGCCGTTCCGCGAACTGATCGAAACGCATTGCGGCGGCATCCGCGGCGGGTGGGACAATCTGCTGGCGGTGATTCCGGGCGGATCGTCGGTGCCGCTGGTGCCGGCGCACGAGATCATGGACGCGCCCATGGATTTCGATGGCCTGCGCGATCTGAAATCCGGCCTTGGTACCGCCGCGGTGATCGTGATGGACAAGTCCACCGACATCGTGCGCGCCATTGCCCGGCTGAGTTATTTCTACAAGCATGAAAGCTGCGGCCAGTGCACGCCGTGTCGTGAAGGCACCGGCTGGATGTGGCGGGTGATGGAACGGCTGGTGACCGGCGATGCCGAACCACACGAGATCGACATGCTGCTGGATGTGACCACCCAGATCGAAGGCCACACCATCTGCGCACTGGGCGATGCGGCGGCGTGGCCGATCCAGGGGCTGATCCGGCATTTCCGGCCGGAAATCGAGGCGCGGATTGCGAAGCGCAAGGGCTTTGTTGCGGTGCCGGCGATGGCAGTCGCTGCAGAGTAGGCCATGGGCCTCGTCTTCCAGACTATTCGCCTGGCGAATTTCGGGCGGGATGATCTTGAAGAAATAGACGCCAACGCGCTGGTCGATTCAGGTGCAGCAGAGCTGTGCGTCCCGCAACATATCGCCAACCAACTGCGGCTGAAGCAGCTTGAAGAACGCGAAGTCCGCATCGCCAATGGCGACCGCGTGCTCGTTCCCTATGTTGGCGGGGTGCGGGTGGAAGTGTTCGGTCGCCAGACGGTGACGAGCGCAATCGTGATCGGCGATCAGGTCTTGCTTGGTACGATTCCCATGCAGGCGATGGACCTTGTGATTCATCCCCGCAGTCTGACGTTGATGCCCAATCCCGACAGCCCCAATGTCCCGGCCTCTCGAGCGATGGATGTGCGGTAAACGAGGAGCGTAAAATGCGGACTGTGAACTTGGTAATGGTGGCATTCGGCCTCGCAAGTCCGGCCGCGGCAGAGGGCGCGCCGCAGGTGTTGAAGCCGAAGCAGGTGGCGGCGCAGACGCTTTCTGCAATGGCCGATTGCACGGTTGCCAAGGAACCGGTGCTGGCAGCAGGCTGGCTGGCGGGCCGTGAAGGCGCGCCGCCCCGCAGGGTGCAACGCGCGATGACGGGCTGCCTGGGCGCTGGCCATAGTGCCGCGAAGGTCACATCCGGCACCTTCGTGATGAAGGGCGTGCTGGCGGCGGCATTCCTCCGGCACCCGGACCTGGTACCGGCATCGGTGACCGTAGCGCCGTTGCCGGAAAAGCCGACCGAGGATTTCGACGTCGTGATCGGCATGGCATCCTGCATTGCCAAGGGCGATGCCGCGGGCGCCCGGCGCTTCATCGACAGTGTGCCGTCGCAACCGGATGAACAGGCAGCCTATTCCGGCATCGCGACGCTGGCCACCAAGTGCGTGCAGCCGTGGCCGGATGTGGCAATCAATGGCCCGATGTTGCGCGCCGGGTTGGGCATTGCGTTGTTTCGGGCCATCGTGAGTGCAGCGAGCCGCGCTGGCTGAGAACTGGGCTCTGCAGCAAGGCTGTCGCACCCCCTTTGCACTGGCGTTTTGCCGCAGTTTGCCCTAATCCGGTCATGCGTTTGCAACACAGCCTGTTGGGGCAATAATTACAATGAATTCGACCGACATGCCGCCCGCCGGTACGCCTGATATTCAGCCGATTTCCATCGTCGCAGAGATGCGGACGAGCTTTCTTGATTATGCCATGTCGGTCATCGTCGCCCGTGCGCTGCCGGATGTGCGCGACGGGTTGAAGCCTGTCCACCGTCGCATATTGTGGGGCAGTTACGAGAACGGCTTCACGCCGGGCAAACCCTATCGCAAATCGGCGCGCATCGTCGGCGATGTGATGGGTAAATATCACCCGCACGGCGACAGCGCGATTTACGAGGCGTTGGTGCGCATGGCCCAGGATTGGTCGATGCGGCTGCCGCTGATCGACGGACAGGGCAATTTCGGATCGATGGACCCGGATGCCGCCGCCGCCATGCGTTATACCGAAGCGCGGTTGGCGAAATCCGCCGAGGCACTGCTGACCGATATCGAGAAGGATACGGTCGATTTCGTGCCCAATTATGATGGTTCGGAAAGCGAACCGTCGGTGTTGCCGGCGCGGTTTCCCAATCTGCTGGTCAATGGCGGCAGTGGCATTGCCGTTGGCATGGCGACCAACATCCCGCCGCACAATCTGAATGAAGTCATCGATGCGGTGCGCGCCTATCTCGATGATCCGCTGATCAGCGTGGAAGGGCTGATGGCGCATGTGCCGGCGCCGGATTTCCCCACCGGGGGCCTGATCCTGGGCACGTCGCAATTGCGCCAGGCCTATGAAACCGGGCGCGGCAGCATCCGGGTGCGGTCGCGGCATGTCGTGGAGGAAAGCCGCGGCGACAAGCGCGCCATCATCCTGACCGAAATTCCGTTCCAGCAGGGCAAGAATGCGCTGGTGGAAAAGATCGCCGAAGCGGTGAAGGACAAGCGCATCGAAGGCGTTTCGGACCTGCGCGATGAGAGCAATCGCGAAGGCGTGCGCATCGTGATGGAATTGAAGCGCGATGCGACCGTCGAGGTCGTGCTCAACCAGTTGTGGCGTTTCACGCCGGCGCAGCAGAGTTTCGCGATCAACATGCTGGCGATCCGCGGCGGGCGGCCGGAATTGCTGGGCCTGAAGGACATCATCGCGGCGTTTGTGGATTTCCGCGAAGTGGTGATCACAAGGCGGTCCAAGCATGATCTGGCCAAGGCGCGCGACCGGGCGCATCTGTTGATCGGTCTGGTGATTGCGGTTGCCAATCTGGACGAGGTGGTGCGCATCATCCGCGGCAGCGCCAGCCCGGCCGAGGCACGCGAGTCGCTGATGGCGCGGGATTGGGATGCCGCCGATATCCGGCCCTATCTGGCGCTGGTCGAGGCCGGCACCGTCGATGTCGATGCGCCAACCATCAGGCTCACCGAGCTGCAGGTGCGCGCCATTCTCGATCTGCGTTTGCAGAAGCTCACCGCACTGGGCCGCGACGAGATCGGCAGCGAATTGCAGGAATTGGCGGCGGTGATTGCCGATCTGCTCGATATCCTCACCGATCGCGCGCGCCTGCGCGCCGTGCTGCGGGCCGAGCTGGAGGAGGTTACCAACGATTTCCAATCCAAGCGCCGCACCGAAATCATGCTGGCCGGCGATGATATTGACGACGAGGATCTGATCGAGCGCGAAGAGATGGTGGTCACCGTCACCATGTCGGGCTGGATCAAGCGGGTGGCGCTGGCCGAATATCGCGCCCAGGCGCGCGGCGGCAAGGGCCGCAACGCGATGAGCACGAAGGATGAGGACGCCGTGACGAACCTGTTCGTCACCTCCACCCACAATCCGGTGCTGTTCTTCAGTTCGGCCGGCAAGGTCTATCGGATGAAGGTGTGGCGCCTGCCGCAGGGCAGCCCGCAGGCCAAGGGCCGGCCGCTGAACAATCTGCTGCCGCTGGCCGATGGCGAGAAGATCACCACCGTGCTGCCGCTGCCGGAAGATGAGACGGAGTGGGGCAAGCTGCATGTGATGTTTGCCACCGCGCAGGGCAGCGTGCGCCGCAACGCCATGGATGCCTTCACCAATGTGCCGACGGCCGGGAAACTGGCGATCCGCTTCGAGGATGGTGATGATGACCGGCTGATCGGTGTGGCACTGTGCGATGCGGCCGATGATGTGTTCCTGGCTGCCAAGAGCGGCAAGGCGATCCGGTTCCCGGTGGAGGATGTGCGCGAATTCGTGTCCCGCACCTCAACGGGTGTGCGCGGGATGACGCTTGGCGTCGGCGATGAAGTCGTGTCGATGGCGGTGCTGAAAGGCTTTGAAGCCAGCACGGAGGAGCGCGAGGATTATCTGAAGGCCGCGGCATGGAAGAATGAGCCCAGCGAACGCGTGCTGTCGGAAAATCGTATGGGCCAGTTTGCGGCGGCCGAGCAGTTCATCCTGACCGTGACCGCCAATGGTTATGGCAAGCGCAGCAGCGCCTATGAATATCGCCAATCCGGGCGCGGCGGGCAGGGCATTCGCAATATCGCCGAAAGCGACCGCAATGGCGATGTGGTGGCCAGCTTTACCGCGCATGATGATGATGATGTGCTGCTGGTGACGGATCAGGCCAAACTGATCCGCATCCGCGCGGCGGACATTCGCATCATGGGCCGCGCTGCGCAGGGCGTGACGCTGTTCAAGGTGGCGGACAACGAGCATGTCGTGTCGGCCGCGCTGATCCCGCCGGATGGTGAGGATGCCGTGGAAGCGGTGGTGGCCGATTAATCCGGGTGCGCTGCGCGGCCGACCAGGCCGCGCGCCACGCCGAGCGTGATCAGCCATTGGCCGCCGAAATAGGTGATCCAGACGATCATGCCGTCCAGCGGCTGCCCGAACGGTCCGCCGCCGCCCATGCGCATCACCAGCACCGTATCGGACACGACAAAGAGAATGGCGCCCAGCGCGGCCAAACGCGGAAAGCGGCTGAGCCACAGGCTGGCCGCCATGCCGCACAGCAGCACGGCATAGATCATGGCAAGGCCGACCGGCAGCCCGGCGGGCGTGACCAGCGGCGGCATCGTGAGGCCATAGAGGATGAAGGCCGCCGCAATGATGCGATCGGCCGCCACGGTCTGCCGGCGGTGGCGGGCGTAAAAGATCATCGCCACCAGATGGCCGGCCGCAAAACTGGCGCCGCCGGCCAGAAACAGGCCCTGCATTTCCAGCAGCATGTCGCCGGCGGCGCCCAGCGCCATCACCAGCGCCAGCCAACCGGCACCGCGGGCCGGAATCTGCAGCGCCGCCAGGGCCAGCAGCGAGACGCCGCTGCCCTTCAGCAGCAGATGGGGAAGGCCATCGAGCAGCGGCGACAGCAGCAGAAAGCCCAGCCCCGCTGCCAGCGCGGCCCCGGCAAGCAGCAGGAACCGCAGCGGCAGGCCGGCGAGCGGCAATCGGGCGACGAGCGAGGCCACGCCTACATATTCACTGTTTGTGCGCCCGTCAGCAAGCTTTGTGCGCCAGGCTCACGATATGTTCATCTTGGCGGCGGCATTTGCACATGCGACCATGTATGGGATGAGTTGACGCGGTGCGGCAGAGGATTTAGCCGGGCGCAATCTTGCTTGAGGGAGGCAGTATATGAAGAGTTTTGCAACTGCGATGGCGCTGGTGCTGATGGCAGGAACCAGCCTTGGTGTCGCCAGCCCGGTGCTGGCCCAGGCCAAGCCGAAGGCGGAAAAGGTGGCGCCGCCGAAATTGTCCAAGCCGATCATGGCGACGGTTATGGAAGTGCAGAAAATGCAGCAGGCTGGCGATCATGCCGGCGCGCTGGCCAAGCTGGAAGAAGCCAAGGATATTCCGCGCACGGACCGCGACGACGCGCTGATCATGGCCAAGCTGAAGCTGTTTTCGGCGCAGACCATCAAGGACAATATCAAGCTGGAAGAGGGCCTGACCGAAGCGGTTGCGGCACCGACCATCGAGGCCGAAGAAAAGCTGACCTTCACCAAGTTCATTGCCGGCCTGGCCAGCAACCGCAAGGATTACCAGAAGGCCTGGCAGGCCTATGAAGATTATCTGCAGGTCGTGCCGGACGATGTCGACATGCTGGTGCAGGCCGCCAGCGTCAACGCCGCGCTCAACAACAAGCCGCGCGTGGTGGAATTGCTGACCAAGGCCATCGAATTGCGCGAAGCGGCCGGCCAGAAGGGCGATCGCAGCTGGTATGAATTCCGCGCCCAGGCGGTGATCGACGGCAAGCTGGACGACAAGGTGCAGCCGGTATTGCTGAGCTGGGTGAAAGCGTTCCCGGAACCGCGCAGCTACAACACGGCCATCGAACTGACCAAGCAGCGCGCCGGCAACCTCGACAACGCCACGCTCATCGATTTTGGCCGCTTGCTGTGGGCTGCCAATGCGATGACAACGGCCAACAATTATCTGGAATATGCCGAAGCGGCGCTGGATCGCGGCATGCCCAACGAAGCCGAAACCGTGCTGAAGGACGGTATTGCCAAGAAACTGATCGATCCGACCAAGACCGGCATCGGCGAAGTCGTGCGCCAGGCATCGACCAAGAATGCCGAGAGCAAGGCCGGCCTGGCGTCGCTGGAAAAGGACGCCAAGACGAGCCCGCGCATCGCGCTGGTTGTTGCAGATACGTTCGCCAATCTGGGCCAGCACGACAAGGCTGTGCCTTATTACAAGGGCCTGATTGGCGCTGATGGCATCGATCAGGACACGGTCAATCTGCGCCTGGGCGTAGCGTTGATGAAAACCGGGGACAAGGCCGGCGCCAAGGCGGCATTTGATGCGGTGAAGGCCGGCCCACGCCACAACATCGCGAAGTTTTACGACGTGCTGCTCGCCGTTGCCTGAGCCGAACGGCAACATCGACTGACAGGCGCGCGCCGCGGCATCGCGGCGCGCGCTTTTCTTATGGGGCCATAGCCCCTATGGAGGCCAACCCCGCTGCCAGCCACAGGAGTCGTGTTCATGCCCGCCCGTATCAAGGAACCACGGCTAGGGCTGACCTTTGACGATGTGCTGCTGGTGCCGGCGGCATCGGCGATCATGCCGAGCATGGCCGACACCGCCACGCGGATCACCAGCGGCATCAGCCTGAACATCCCGGTGATGAGCAGCGCGATGGACACTGTGACAGAGGCGAACATGGCGATTGCCATGGCCCAGATGGGCGGCATCGGTGTGCTGCACCGCAATCTGACCGTGGCCGAACAGGCGCTGGCGGTGAAGCAGGTCAAGCGGTTCGAGAGCGGCATGGTGGTCAATCCGGTCACGCTGACGCCCGACCAGACACTGGGCGATGCGCGCGCATTGATGGCCAGCCATGGCATTTCCGGCTTTCCGGTGGTGGAACGGGTTGGCCCGGATGGTGCGCCGGGGCGGCTGGTGGGCATTGTCACCAACCGCGATCTGCGCTTTGCCGAGAATGACGCGCAGCCGATTGCCGAGCTGATGACGCGGGACAATCTGGTGACGGTGCGCCAGGGCGTGACCGAGGATGATGCCCGCCGGCTGCTGCACAATCACCGCATCGAAAAATTGATCGTGGTCGATGACGACAATCATTGCATCGGCCTGATCACCATGAAGGATATCGTGCGTGCGGTGAACCATCCCCATGCCACCAAGGATGGCGCTGGTCGGCTGCGCGTGGCGGCGGCGACCACGGTGGGCGATGCCGGCTTTGAACGCACCGAAGCGTTGCTCGATGCCGAATGCGATCTGATCGTGGTGGATACTGCGCACGGCCACAGCGAACAGGTGGCGGCTGCCGTGGCGCGCATCAAGCGGTTGAGCAACAATGCGCAGGTGATCGCCGGCAATGTCGCAACGGCGGCCGCGGCCATGTCGCTGATTGATGCCGGCGCCGATGGCATCAAGGTTGGCATCGGGCCGGGCAGCATCTGCACGACGCGGGTGGTCGCCGGTGTGGGCGTGCCGCAATTGACGGCGGTGATCGATGCCGCTGAAGCCGGTTGGGCTGCCGGCATTCCGGTGATTGCCGATGGCGGCCTGCGCACCAGCGGTGATGTCGCGAAGGCACTGGCCGCCGGGGCCAGCGCGGTGATGGTGGGCAGTCTGCTGGCCGGTACCGAGGAATCGCCGGGCGATACCTTCCTGTGGCAGGGGCGCACCTATAAATCCTATCGCGGCATGGGCAGTGTCGGGGCGATGGCGCGTGGCAGCGCCGATCGTTATTTCCAGCAGGATATCAAGGATCAACTGAAACTGGTGCCGGAAGGCATCGAGGGCCAGGTGGCGTTCAAGGGCCCGGTCGCCAATGTGCTGCACCAGTTGGTGGGCGGGGTGAAGGCGGCGATGGGCTATACTGGCGCCGCGAATCTGGCCGAATTCCGCGAGCGGGCCGAGTTCATCCGCATCACCAACGCCGGTTTGCGGGAAAGCCATGTCCATGATGTGATGATCACCCGCGAAGCCCCCAATTATCCGACCAGTGGGTGATTGGCGGATGACACCTGCTGCGCGACTGGCCGCTGCCATCGAAATTCTCGACGAAGTGATCATTGCGGCCCGCGACGGCGGCGCGGCGGCGGACACATTGATTCAGCGTTATTTTTCGACTCGGCGCTATGCCGGATCGAAGGACAGGCGCGCGGTGCGCGATCTGGTGTTCGGTGTGGTGCGGTCCCTGGGCGAACGCCCGCATTCGGGGCGGGCGGCGGTGATCGGTTTCGCCCGTGCCAATGATCCCACGCTGCTGGCGCATTTCGGCGCCGCTGGTCATGCGCCGCCGCCACTGGTGCAGGGCGAACCGGCGGCCACCATGGGCCTGGCGCCGGCCTGGCTGCGCGACATGCTGGGCTTGCGCTTTGGCGGCGATACCGGCCGGCAATTGGTGGCGCTGCTCGATCGCGCGCCGCTGGATGTGCGGGTCAACAGTTTGAAAACGACCCGCGCCGAAGTGGCCGCAGCGCATGCGGATTGGGAGATACTGCCGCGCACCGCACATGGTTTGCGGCTGCCGGCCGGCACGGTGCTGGAGCAGCTTGAGGATTGGCAGGCCGGGCATATCGAGGTGCAGGACGCCGGCAGCCAGATGGCGGCGGCCACATTGGCCGCGAAGCCGGGCGAGACCGTGGTCGATCTGTGTGCGGGCGCGGGCGGCAAGACACTGGCCTTGGCCGCCGACATGGCGGGCGAGGGCCGCTTGGTGGCGTGCGATACCGACCGTGGCCGCCTGAGCCAGATGCCGCCGCGTGCTGCGCGGGCCGGGGCAGATGGTATCGACATGCGGCTGCTCGATCCTGGGCAGGAGGCGGCGGCGCTGGCCGATCTGATGGGCCAGTGTGATGCCGTGCTGATCGATGCGCCCTGTTCGGGCAGCGGCACCTGGCGGCGCAACCCGGAAAGCCGCTGGCGGCTGAACCGGGAGCGATTGGCGCGGCTGGTGCACACCCAGGCGCAGCTTGTCCAGCTTGGCACGCGGCTGCTGCGGCCTGGTGGCCGCATCGTCTATGTCGTCTGTTCGCTGCTGCCGGCCGAGGGTGAAGCGCAGCTGGAAAACACGCCGGCGCTGGGCCCATGGACGAGCCGGGTGCTGACTCCAGCCGATGACGGGTGCGACGGCTTTTTCATCGCGCAGTCATCCAGGCTTTGATAGATTTGCAGCAGGGAGAGTTTTGATGCGTCTGTTGTTCCTGCTGTCTGCCGTGTTGCTTGCCCCATTGGCAATGCAGTCTGCCACTGCCGCGACGGCGCGTGACGACCAGTTGAAACCGGTGTCGGTGCAGATGGCCAGCGCTGGCCAGGCCGCGCTGACCGCCGGCAAGCCGCAGGAGGCCATCGACAGTTTCGAGGCGGCACTGGCGGTGGATCCGCGCAATGTCGCGGCGTACAGCGGTATCGCGCGGGCTTATGAAGCGCTTGGCCTGCCCGGCAAGGCGGTGAAATATTATCGCGAGGCGCTGGCGCTGAACCCATCCGACATTGCCGCGCTGGAAGGCCAGGGCCGGGCGCTGGTGGCGCGCGGTGCCACGGCGCGCGCGCAGATCAACCTCGCGCGCATCAAGGCGCTGTGCAAAACGGACTGCTCTGCGGCGGCGCGGCTGGAAGGCAATATCGCCAAGGGCACCCAGACGGCGAGCGCGACGCCGGTAAAGCCGACCACAACGCAGAATTGAGGTTTTGAGCTTCGCTTTGTGGCGAGAAACAAGTTCAGGATGATTTGTGCTTTTCGGGCAGGCGGCCACGTTTACCCCAGCCGTGCCGCCGCCTTCGCAAACGCTTCCACCGGCACGGTTTCGGCGCGGGCTTCGGGCCTGATGCCTTCGGCTTCGAGCGCTTCCAGCGCGCCCGGCAGGCCCCGGACGCTGGCGCGCAGCATCTTGCGGCGTTGGCCGAAGGCGGCGGCGGTGAGCGCCGCGAGCCGGGCCGGGGTGGCGGGCGACACCGGTTCGCAGGGCACCAGATGCACCACGGCGGATTCAACCTTTGGCGCCGGCACGAAGGCGCGGGCCGGCACGGTCATGGCGATGCCGGGTGTGCTGCGCCACTGGGCGAGCACCGACAGTCGGCCATAGGCGTCGCTGCCCGGCGCGGCAATGATACGCTGCGCGACTTCGCGCTGGAACATCAGGGTCAGGCTGGCCCACCACGGCGGCCAGGCGGGGCTGTCCAGCCAGCCGGTGAACAGCGCGGTGCCGATATTATAGGGCAGGTTGGCAACAATGTGGGCGCCGTCGCCCACCAGCGCGCGCGGGTCCACCGCCATCGCGTCGTCGCCCACCACCGTCAACCGGCCATCGGCGGCGGCAGCAAGGTCAGCCAGCGCGGGCAGGGCGCGGTCGTCGCGTTCGACGGCGACCACGCTGGCCCCGGTGCGCAGCAGCGCCCGCGTCAGGCCGCCGGGGCCGGGGCCGACTTCGTACACGCAACTGTCGGCGGTCAGGCCCGGAATGCGGGCGATGCGATCGAGCAGATTGGTGTCGGTGAGGAAATTCTGGCCCAGCGTCTTCTTGGCGTTCAGGCCGTGTGCGGCAATCACCTCACGCAAGGGGGGCAGATCGGCCAGCCCCATCAGGCAGCCTTGCGCCGTGCCGCACACGCGCCGGCCATGCAGATGGCGGCCATCATTGCGGTGGGGGTGGCCTGGCCCTTACCGGCGATATCGAACGCCGTGCCATGATCGGGTGAGGTGCGCACGATCGGCAGGCCGAGCGTGACATTGACCCCATCATCGAAATGCAGCGCCTTGAGGGGAATCAGCGCCTGATCATGATAAAGACACAGCGCGACATCGAAACGCGCGCGGGCGGCCGGGTGGAACATCGTATCGGCCGACATCGGTCCGACAATGTCGAAGCCGTCGGCGCGCAAGATGTCGAGCGCCGGGCGGATGATCTCCACTTCCTCGCGGCCGAGCGTGCCATTCTCACCGGCGTGTGGATTGAGGCCGGCGATGGCCAAACGCGGCGTGGCGATGCCGAAATCGCGGATCAGCGCCTTGGCAGCGATGCGGGCACGGGTGACGATCAGATCGACGCTGATCAACCGCGGCACGTCAATGAGCGGCACATGCACGGTGAGCGGGACGGTGCGCAGCGTTGGCCCGGCCAGCATCATCACGGCGTTCGACGCCGACACGCCGCAGCGTTCGGCGACGAATTCGGTCTGCCCCGGGTAGGAAAATCCGATGGCGAAAAGCTGCGACTTGGACACCGGCCCGGTGACCAGCGCCGAAGCCATGCCCTGGCGGGTAAGGCCGACCGCGAATTCCAGACTGTCGAGCGCACAGCGCGCACCGGCGAGATTGGGTTCACCTGGCACGATCTCGCCGGGATCATCGACCTGGATCAACGGCAGGGCGGTGTCGAATGCGCCGGCGGCTTCGGCGGGATCGGAGAGCACCGCGATCGGTCCGTCCCACACGGCACGGATCGACCGGGCATCGCCGATGGCCAGAAACGGCGGAAACCCCCAAGGGCTGCAGGCTTCGTGGCGGCGTTCCCAGGCGCCTGCGATGATTTCCGGGCCGATGCCGGCGGGATCGCCGATGGAAACCGCCAGCGGTGCGGCCAGTGTCGTCACCAGCGTCAACGATAATCGACGACGGCATCCCGGCGCAGATCGCGCAGGTACCGGCGGGCACGCATGTTCACCCGTTCATCGTTCATCTGCGCGTAGATCTGGTCGAAATTCGGCGCCGTGGCTTCGACCTGGCTGTCGTCGCGGCCACACAGCACCAGCACCCGCAGGCCTTCCTCGGCCGACCCGAAGGCCGGGGTGGCTTCGCCGATCGACAATTGGCCCATGATGGTTTGCAGCGGTGCCGGCAGATCCTTCATGCGGATGGCATCATTGGTGGCGACATCGCCGCCCACCTGCCTGGCCACCGTTTCCACGCCGCCGCAGCCGCCCATGGTGCGGGTGAGCGTCTGGATTTCCGCCACCTTCTGCCGGGCTTCGGCTTCGGTGGTGTCGGGCTTCAGCGGGATGGTCAACTGCTTCAGGCTGAGCAACGCCAGCGTCGGATCGGCGGCCAGCACCTGGCGGCGTTCCAGCATCGACATGATGGCGACCCCGCCGCTGACCGGGATCGGATCGGTAATCTCGCCCGGTTGCAGCGCAGCGACGGCGGGCGCCACGGCTTCGTTCAATTGTTCACTGCGTACCCAGCCAAGATCACCGCCAAGGCCGGCGGTGGAGGCTTCGGAAAACTGGCGCGCATAGGCGATGAAGCTGGCACCGCCGCGGATCTGGCCCGTGATGCGCGCGGCATCCTCCATCACGGCGTCAATGGTTTCCGGGGTCGCCGACAGGAAAATCTCGCCGACATGATATTCGTCCTTGCCCTTGGCGGCGTTCAACTTGTCGATCACCTGCTGCACTTCGTCATCGCCGACATTGACCATCGGTTCGACCTTGCGGCGCAGCACGCGGCTCCAGGCCAGTTCGGCGCGGATCTGGGCTTTCAGGCTGCTGCCCGAGGAGCCGCTGGTTTTCAGATATTCCTCGAACCCGTCCGGCGTGCGCTTGAAATTCTGGGCGATACGCTCGAACGAGCGGGCGACTTCGGCTTCGGGGATGCGGATGTCGTTTTCAGTCGCTTCCTGAAGCTGCAATTTTTCGTCGATCAGGTTGCGGATGATCTGCAGGCGCAGGCGCTGGCGTTCGGTTTCGTCGATCCGGCCAGCATTGGCGGCGATCACCAGACCCAGGCGTTGATCGATGTCGGTATCGGTGATGATGTCGCCGTTGACGATGGCCTGCGCCTTGTGCAGCGACGGATCGGGTTCACCCATCAGCAGCAGTTCGGGCAGATCGATGGCGGAAAAGCTGCGCTGGGCTTGGGCCAAGGCGGGCGCTGCCCATGCGGCCAGCACCGCCACGCCAGCCAGCAGACAGGCGGTGAGCGACCGGTTCAGCTTTGCAGATCTCATTCAATCACTCCGTTGCGCATCGGTGCGCACCCCCCGACCCCTTGGGCCTTTAGCGCATCGCCACCCGCAGGGGAAAGCACCATGTTGCTGCCATGGCGTGCGCCGGCTGAACCGCGGGTGAAACGGGGGGTAAACGGGCCATCGTCTTGCCCGGCCGATTTATCGGCCAATAGTCTTGCCCGGCCGATTTATCGGCTAATGGTCTTGCCCGGCCGATTTATCGGCCAATAGTCTTGAACGCGACGCTGATCTGGAAATTGTTGCCGGCGCGAAAATCGCGGTCACCCACATAATCGCGGCGCCAGCCGAAACCGACGCGGAAACATTCATCTTCATATTCCACCCCGATGCGGTGGCGGATCGGTTGGAAGCCGTTGGTGGTGCTGAGCGGATTGTCGGCCTGCGTCGTCAGGTTGATGATGGCATTGCCGAACATCGTCCAGTAGCGCGCAAACGCCAGGCGGCCGGCGACGCGCAATTCCTGCCGGTCTTCCAGATCCTCCAGCGTGACATTGCGGTTCAGGCGGATATAGGCCGCCGAGACATAGGTGCGACGGCCGCCGATGGTCAGGTCAATCTCGTTGCGGCGCACCGCGAAATTGGCCTTGTCGAGCCGGAAACGCTGGGTGAGCTCCACCAGCCGGCCGATCTTCAGCGTCGCGCGGCCCACCACATCCGACACGCGGCCCTGATAACCGGTGCCGGCGGCAAATTCGCTGCCATCGCCGTCCAGCCGCACCGATTGGCCGATTTCGGCGCGGATCTGCCAGCCGGGCCGATCGAGCATATACTCGCCGCCCCAGGTGATGCGGCTGCCGCTTTCGATGCGATCGAGGCCGGGGGTGCGATTGAGATCGAACAGGCTGTTGTCGTCCAGTTCGAAGGCGCGCGCATCTTCGTTGGGAAAGCCAAGGTTGGGCACCCGCGGTGCCACGACCAGTTGCACGCGTGGGCTGATCGTGTGTTCTCCGCCCAGCGCCGGGCCCGCGAACGGCCAGGCGACATCGAGGGCAGCAAGGCCGAAGCCGCGCCCGCGCCAGCCGTCCCGCCCGGCATATTCAGGCAAGGTGGCCAGCGCGCTGTCCCGCACATTATAGAGATCACCGCGCGCCAGGCCGGTGAAGGTGACGCGCTGGCCCAGCGGCGTGTACAGGCTGCGATCCCAGCGCGCCCAGCTCAGCGCGCGAAACATGTCCTGGCCGTTGCTGCGGTTGATCGTCGTGCTGTTGGCGGCAAAGCGCAATTTGCCGCCCACGACATCCCAGTCCGGCCGCCAGTCATAATCGATCAGCGGCAGCACCAGCGGGCTTTCCCCGGGCAGATCGGTGGCGCGCAAGCCCTGGAAATACCAGGCTGAAATCGACAGCCAGCTTTCATCGGTAATGCGTTCCAGCGCATAGGACGACCGCATCGTGTCGTCGAAACCCAGGCCATAGCGGCGGTTGAACGTATCGTCGGTGGTCAGCCGCACCGAATAGACGCTGCGCCAATAGGCCGAATGCTGCATCCGGCCCTTGACACCGAGATAGCCGCGAAACCGCTCACCACGGTCGCGTTCGGTGATGCCATCGGGCGCCAGATCGAACAATCGCGATGCGGTGAACATGCCATCGATCTGGATGGGGCCATCGCGCAGCAGCTTGCGCGCCTGAAAGGCCAGGGCCGGGTTGGCCGCACTGTAGAGCCAGGGCGTGAGCGTGACATCGAAATCGGGCGCCAACGCGAAATGATAGGGCATGGACGCACCCAGCCCGAGCTGACGCTGCAACTCGATTGCCGGCACCAGCACACCCGAAGCACGCGGCGCGTCGCCATCCGGGTGGGACAGGCTGGGCAGATACAGCACCGGCACGCCGAACATTTCCACGCTGGCGTTGCGATAGGAAATGCGGTGGCGCTGTTGATCATAACGGATTTTCACCGCCTTGATTTTCCACACCGGCGTTTGCGGGCACCCCGTGGCATCGATCACCGCACAGGGCGAATAGGCGGCCCGATCGAGCGTGTAGATATTGCCGCTGCGGGTGGCGCTGCGCGCACCCAGCCGGCCGCCATCGTTCAGCACCAGCAGCATGTTTGCCACCGCGCCATCGCGCAAGCTGTCGGTTAGGGTGATGCGGTCGCCCAGCGCTTGGTTCCCGGCCGGATCGGTGATGGAGACATTGCCGATGGCCACCACTTCGCCGGGCTCACCATCGGCGGCGCCGCGCTGATATTCGACGCGGTCGGCCTGCAGGCGATAGCCGTCGCGCGACACCTCCACGCGGCCGCTGGCGACGACAAGACGTTTATCCTCGTCGTAGCTCATGAGTTCGGCACTGAAATCGATGGCGTCGCCGGGCCCCGGCAGCGCGGCGCTGCGCATCTGGGTGTCGGGATCGCGATTGGCTGGTTCGCGATTGCCCCACAGCGCCGGGCTCAACCGCTGCGCCAGCGCCGCGGTTGGCAGTAGTGCCAGTGATGTGGCCGCCAGCAGCAAGGACGCGCGGACGCGCGGCAGGGGAGCGGGGAAGGCCACAGCCGGTCGATAGCGGGGCAGGACCCCACCCGCAACCATCTGCTTGGCGCTGGGGCGTTGCCGGCTTAATCGGGAGGCCATACGAATCGTGCTCCAGATTCTTGCCAAGGACCCGTTCATGCTTGCGATCAATTTCCTGCCTGCCGTTGCTGCCGATGCCGCCGATGCCCTGGTGGTGCTGGCCGGGCCTGATGCAGCCTTGTCCGGTGCGGCCAAGGCGGCCGATGCCGCGAGCAACGGCGCGCTGGCGGCTGCGGCAGCAGCAGCGCGGTTCGATGGCGACGCAGGGGCGATTGTCGAGATCCTCGCGCCGGCGGGGATGTCGTGCCGGCGCTTGCTGTTGGTCGGCACCGGGCCGGCGGCGAAGCTGGATGCACTGGCGGCCGAGCGCATCGGCGGGGCGATCACCGCGCGGCTACTGACCAGCGGCGAAACCAGCGTGAATGTCGATGTGGCCGGATTGGATGGCGTGCTGGCCGCGCATCTGGCGCATGGCGCGAGCCTGCGCGCGTGGCGGTTCGATCAATATCGCACGAAGATGACCGACAAGCAGAAGCCGACATTGGCCACGCTCAACCTGATCGGCGGCGGAGACGCCGCGCATTACGCCCGGCTGGCAGCGATCGCCGGCGGCGTGGCGCGCACGCGCAGCCTGGTCAGCGAACCGCCGAATGTCCTGTATCCGGAAAGCTTCGTCGACAGCGCCCGCGATCTGGCGGACCTGGGCGTTGAACTGACCATTCTCGATGATGCGCAGATGCGCGAGCTTGGCATGGGTGCGCTGCTGGGTGTGGCGCAGGGTTCGGTGCGCCCGGCGCGGATATTGGCGATGCGCTGGAACGGCACGGGCCGCGATGATGTGAAGCCGGTGTGCCTGGTCGGCAAGGGCGTGACCTTCGACACCGGCGGCATCAGCCTGAAGCCGCCCGGCGGCATGGAAGACATGAAGTGGGACATGGGCGGCGCCGGCGCCGTGACGGGCGCGATGCATGCCATCGCGGCACGCAAGGCCAAGGCGCATGTGGTCGGCGTGATCGGCCTGGTGGAGAATATGCCCGACGGCAACGCGCAGCGCCCCGGCGACGTGGTGAAAACGATGAACGGCCAGACGGTGGAAGTGATCAACACCGACGCTGAAGGCCGGCTGGTGCTGTGCGATGCGATGTGGTGGGCGCAGGAGACGTTCGAACCCGAAGTGATGGTCGATCTCGCCACGCTGACCGGCGCGATCATCGTGTCCCTGGGCCATGAATATGCCGGCATGTTCTGCAATGACGATGGCCTGGCCGAACAGTTGCGCATTGCGGGTGCTGCGGTGGGCGACAAATTGTGGCGGATGCCGATCGGCGATGCCTATGACAAACTGATCGACAGCGATATCGCCGACATCAAGAATGTCGGCCCGCGCGAAGGCGGATCGATCACGGCGGCGCAGTTCATCGGCCGGTTCATCAAGCCCGGCGTGAAATGGGCGCACCTGGATGTGGCCGGCACGGTATGGGCCAACAAGCCCGGCCCACTGTGGGACAAGGGCGCCACCGGCTATGGCGTGCGGCTGCTCGATCGGTTCGTGGCCGACAATTTCGAATTGTGAAGCTTGCCTATCGGGTGTGCGGCCTGTAGGGGGCCGCGCATCCTGTTTCCCCATCAGACAAGTGGACTTTTGACCATGGCGATTACCCGCACCTTCTCGATCATCAAGCCCGACGCCACGAGCCGGAACATCACCGGCAAGGTGAACGCGATGATCGAAGCCGCCGGCCTGCGCATCGTGGCGCAAAAGCGCCTGCACCTCACGCAAGCCCAGGCCGAAGGTTTTTACGCCGTCCACCGCGAGCGCGGCTTCTTCGGTGAACTGGTGCAGTTCATGATCTCCGGCCCGGTTGTGGTGCAGGTGCTGGAAGGCGAAGACGCCGTGCCGGCCTATCGCGCCATCATGGGCGCCACCAATCCGGCGAATGCCGAACCCGGCACCATCCGAAAGGAACTGGCCGAATCGATCGAAGCCAACACCGTGCACGGCTCGGACAGCGATGAGAATGCGGCGATCGAAATCGCCTATTTCTTTGCGCAGACCGAGATTGTTGGCTGAACCGGTCAGCCCTGAATTTCAGGAGGGCCGCAGCGGCTGCTGCGGCCCTTTTTTATTGAGAAGGGCAGCTACCCACCCCTTTCCAGACGCCGTCATCTTGCGCGCGGTTGTTGATGGGAGGTTGATGCGCGGCCTGTCCTACACAGGTAAAGCCTGCCATCATGTCCCATCCGATGGTCTGCCGGGGCGCTCACCCGAGTGGTAGCGACGGGCTGAATCACGCCGGATTCGTCAAGTCTGTCAAAACTGCTGCAGATGGAGCCTGCATCTTATGGCCAAGGCTGATGCTGTGAATTGAATTTTGGTTCTTTGAAATGTCAGACCTCTCTCCGGCCGATTACAAAAAACACTGTAGAAACGGCTTGCTGTGTCCGCAATATTCCTGAAAATGAGGACATTATCGTCGATCTCCGCAAGGGATATCCAGCCATGAGCAAATCCATGACCCTGAACGTCCGCGTCGGCGGGGCACTGGGCGAATTTGTCGCCGCCAACGTGGGCGATGACGGCGCCTATGAGAATGTCAGCGAATATGTCCGCGACCTGATCAGGCGCGACAAGGAGCGGGCGGAGGCCGAAGGCTTTGCACGGTTGAAAGCTGAACTGGCAGCGGCCTTTGCGGCACCGGAGTTCAGCTATGCAGCGATGGATGCCGACACGATCATCAATCGCAATGCCCGCCGCTGAAGCGTGGATGGGTTTCGCATCTCGGAGCGGGCGGGGCATCGCCTTGACGAGATCTATGTCTACACGCGCGATTTGTGGGGAGAGGCGCAGGCGGAGCGTTACATCAGGGGCCTGTTCGCGCGGTTTGATGCCATCGCTGCGCGATCGATCCCGTGGCGCGCCATCCCGGCCGAGTTCGGGGTGGACGGCTTCTACTGCCGTCATGATCACCACTATATCTACTGGCGGGTGCTGGCCTACGGCGCGGTTGGCATCGTGACGATCCTGCACGAACGCATGCATCAGTTCGATCGGTTCCGTGAGGACAAACCTGACTGACTTAGATTGGCAGCATTGCCAACCGCTTGGGCGCGCACAGCCGCCACGCCGCAGCCATCATCGCCTCGATTGCCGCCCAATCCGGCCCGTCGGTCAGCTTGATGCCGACCCAGCCGGCGGGGCCGAAATATTTGGGGCGGAAATAGCGGGAATCGTCCTGTTCGATCAGCATGGCGGCCTCATCCAGGCCGGAGACTTTGAGGAGCAGGGCGGTGATGCCGTCGCCGTGGTGGTTGTCGGTGAAATAGGCGAAGAATTTGCCGCCCTCCACGTAGAAGCCGGGCGAGCCGTGGGAGCGTTTTTCGGCGGCGGCCGGCAGGGCGAGGGCCAGTTCACGGACGCGGGCGAGCAGTGCTTCGGGGCGGGTGTTCGCGGTGACGAAATCGGCCAGCACACGCGGGTAGAGCTGGTGTTCGGCATATTGCACGCGGGTCGCCAGCGTTTCGGGCGTGTCGCGGGGCAGCACGGCGATGCGGGCCTGGCCCAGGATCGGGCCGTCGTCGAGTTCCGGGGTGACGATGTGGATGGTGCACCCGGTCTCGGTCTCACCGGCGTCGAGCACGGCCTGGTGGGTGTGCAGGCCCTTGTGTTTGGGCAGTAGGGAGGGGTGGATGTTGAGGCAGCGGCCCTGCCAATGGGCGACGAATTCCGGCGACAGCAGCCGCATATAGCCAGCCAGCGCCACATGGGTGACGCCGGCACGTTCAAGCTCGGCGGTGATGATCGCATCGAAGGCGGCGCGTTTCATCCCCAAGTGGCTGAGGCCGAAGGTGGCAATGCCTTCGCCCGCCGCCAATTTCAGGCCAGGCGCTTGCGGATCATTGGCGGCCACCAGCACGATCTCATACGGACAATCGCCCAGCCGGCTGGCGTAGAGCAGGGCGGCCATGTTGCTGCCGCGGCCGGAGATGAGGACGCCGACTCTGGCTTTTTCAGGCATCGTGGCTGGCCGTCCATGCCGCCACTTCGCCCCATTGGCCGGGGGCGCCGTGCACGTCGCAGCCACGTTGCCCGGCGATGATTTCACCAATCACGCTGGCTTGCTCGCCGGCAGCCACCAGTGCGGCAATCACCGCGTCGGCTTCGCTGCGCTTCACCGCCACCACCATGCCGGTGCCGCAATTGAAGGTGCGGGCCATTTCAGCCGCCGCCACGCCCCCGGATGCGCGCAACCAGTCGAACAGCGGCGGCAACTGCGGCGCGGCCACCAGCGCGCGGCAGCCATCGGGCAGCACACGCGGGATATTTTCGAGGAAACCGCCGCCGGTGATGTGGGCCAGCGCCGTGATCTGGCCGGCGCGGATCAGCGGGAGCAGGGCCTTCACATAGATGCGGGTTGGTTCCAGCAGCGCATCGCCCAGGCTGCGGGCGGGATCGAACGGGGCAGGGGCCGCGAGATCGGCACCGCCATCGGCCAGGATGCGGCGGATCAGCGAATAGCCGTTGCTGTGCGCACCCGACGAAGCCACGCCGATCAGCAACTGGCCCGGCGCGACGCCGTCGCCGGTCAATTGCTCGCCGCGTTCGACAGCGCCGACGGCGAAGCCGGCCAGATCATAATCGCCGGCCGCGTACATGCCGGGCATTTCTGCCGTCTCCCCGCCTATCAGGGCGCAGCCGGCCTGTTTGCAGCCGTCGGCGATGCCGGCCACGACGCGCGCCGCCACGCCGTTCTCCAGTTTGCCGGTGGCGAAATAATCCAGGAAAAACAGGGGTTCTGCGCCCTGCACGATCAGATCATTGACGCACATCGCGACCAGATCGATGCCCACCGTGTCGTGCCGGCCGGTATCGATGGCCAGTTTCAGCTTGGTGCCGACGCCATCATTGGCAGCAACCAGCAACGGGTCATTGTAGCCAGCGGCCCTCGGATCGAAAAAGCCGCCGAAGCCGCCCAGTTCTGCGGTGGCGCCGGGCCGGGCGGTGGCGCGGGCCAGGGGCGCGATCGCTTTCACCAGCGCATTGCCGGCCGCGATATCCACGCCGGCATCAGCGTAAGTGAGGGGGCGTTTTTCGGTCATGCGCGCCGCCATAGCGCCAGATTTGCGGCGGCACCAGTAAGGTTGCAGTCTCCGGGCTTGGCAAGCGCGGCCCGGCGGCCCTAAACAGCCGTTGTGAAGCCTGTTTTGCCCTTTCTGGCCGCGGCCGGGTTGCTGACGGCCATTGCCGTTGCCCAGCAATCAACGCCAAAGGCGCAGGTGCCGGCAATCGACCGCTCCGGCGGTGGCAGCAGCAGCGCCTATGCGGTGGGCGGCATCGCGGTGGACGTGACCGCCAAGACTGTGGACGATGCGCGCCGGGCGGCATGGACATCGGCGCAGCGCCAGGCCTGGCCTTTGTTATGGGCGCGGTTGACGGGGCGCGACGAGGCCGAGGCGCCGCGGCTGGCCGATGGGCAGATCGATGCGATGGTGGCCGGCATCGAAAGCCAGGGCGAGCAATTTTCGGAGACACGCTATATCGCGAAACTGGGTGTGGTGTTCGATCGCAGCCGGGTGGCGGAGCGGCTGGGCGGTGACATCAGCCTGCTGCAATCGCCGCCGATGCTGCTGTTGCCGCCGCTGATCGATGGCGGTGCCGGCAATCTGTTCCAGACGCGCAATGTCTGGGCCGATGCCTGGGCGCGTTTTCGCGGGAACGTTACCCCCATCGATTATGTGCTGCCAACTGGCGGCGCGGCCGACAATCTGTGGCTGACGATGTGGCAGACCAATCGCCGTGAACGCAGCGGCTGGCGGCAGATCATCACGCGGTTCGATACGGTGGATGTGCTGGTCGCCGAAGCGCGGTTGACGCGCAGCTTTCCGGGCGGACCGATCAGCGCGTTGTTCATCGCCCGCCATGGCCCGGATGGGGTGGAATTGGCGCGTATCACGCTGAGGACGCCTAACGAGGCCGGGCTGCCGGCGCTGCTGGAGGATGGCGTGCGTCGCGTCGATACGGCGTATGCGAATGCGCTGCGCGCCGGCCAGTTGCGCGCCGAGCCTGATCTGGCCATCGATATCGCACCAATCATCGATGCTGAGCCATTGATTGGCCTGGCGATGCCGGATGATGACCTGGTGATCGTGGCGGTGGTCACGCCCGATTCCGCCAGCCTGGCCGCGGCCGAGCGGCTGCTCGGCGGTATTTCCGGTGATATCGTGGTGCGGCAGCTCGCGTTGGGCGGCACCAGCCGTATCGAAGTGGCGATGCCCGGCGGCGAGGCGGCGCTGATCGAGGCGCTGAGCAAGGCCGGTTGGGGTCTGGAGCGGGTGGATGAGGATCTGGCGCTGCGGCGGCTGCCGCCTGGGTCTGCGGTGCCGGCACCGATCACTGCGCCTGCCGTCGCTCCCCGACCGGCACCACCGCCGCGGCCGGCGACTCCGCCGGCTGCGCCAACGCCGCCCACAATCGATTGAGCCTGTTGCGGACACCGGAACCACCCCCCCAGCAGCCACTGCCGCTGGTGTGGGCCGCCGATCACAGCCCGGCGCGGCTGGCTGTTACCGACGCCAATCGTGCGGTTGCGGCCTGGCTGGCGGCGCCGGCATTGTGGCCGGTGCCGGTATCGTTGCTGGTCGGGCCGCAGGGATCCGGCAAATCGCATCTGGCCGGCTGGTTTGCGGCGCAGCATGCGTGCCGCGTGATCGAGGCGGCGGATCGCGAAGATGCCGAAATGCTGTTCCACGCCTGGAATGCAGCAACGCCAGCGCAGCCTTTGCTGCTGACGAGCCGACTCAATCCACGCGATTGGGGCCATGGCTTGCCGGATCTGGCCAGCCGGTTGGCAGCGACGCCGTTGATAAGGTTGGGGGAGCCGGATGATGAATTGTTGGCCGCAGTGCTGGCGAAATTGTTTGCCGATCGCGGCATCAAGGTGGGCGATGATCTGATCCGTTGGCTGGTGCTGCGCATCGAGCGCAGCCTGGGTGCGGCGCAGGCGGTGGTGGACCGTCTGGATGCCGAAGCGCTGTCCCGCCGGCGGGCGGTAACCATCCCGCTCGCCCGCGAAGTGGTGGACGGGCAATTCAGCCTGTTCTGAGGATTTTTTCGAGCGTCCCCGGCTTTGGGCTTAAGCGTGTCACGCCGATGGGCTACATACACGCCATGCCGATCACGATCCTGCCCGAACTGCCGCCGGCCGAACGCTATTTCAACCGGGAGCTGTCGTGGCTGTCGTTCAACGATCGCGTGCTGGCCGAAGCGATGAACCGCTCGCACCCGCTGCTGGAGCGGCTGCGGTTCCTGTCGATTTCGGGCAATAATCTCGATGAATTCTTCATGGTGCGCGTGGCCGGTCTGCGCGGCCAGGTGCGGGCCAATATCGATACGTTGAGCGCGGAAGGCATGACACCGGCCCAGCAGTTGCTGGCCATCGCCGACAAGGCCGACGAATTGATGGAAGAACAGCAGCGGGTGTGGGGCCTGCTGACCAAGGAACTGGCCCGCGCCGATTTTCATGTCATCAATGCGGCCAAGCTGACGAAGGCCGAACTGGCCTGGCTGGAAACGCATTTCCTTGATCAGATTTTCCCGGTGCTCACCCCGCAGGCCATTGATCCGGCGCACCCGTTTCCGTTCATCCCCAACAAGGGATTTTCGCTGATCCTGGAGCTGCGGCGGCAATCGGATGATGAATTGCTGCGCGCGCTGCTGATGCTGCCGGCCATGCTGCCGCGCTTCATCCGGCTGCCGGGCGAACCCGGTCGCTCGGTGCGCTGGATCAGCCTTGAAAACACCATCCGGGCGTTTTTCGGGCAGTTGTTCCCTGGCTATGATCTGATCGGCGATGCTGCGTTCCGGGTGATCCGCGACAGCGATATCGAGGTGGAGGAAGAGGCCGAGGATCTGGTGCGCTTCTATCAGACCGCGCTGAAGCGTCGGCGCCGCGGCGAGGTGATTCACCTTGCCATGGAAGAGGTGGCGCTGCCCAGCCTGCACACGCTGGTGAAGAACCAGCTTGGTGTCGATGATCGCAGCACCATCCTGGTCGCTGGCGTACTCGGCATCAATGATCTGGCGCTGCTGGTGGACGAAGACCGGCCCGACCTGAAGTTCGAGCCGCACAGCCCACGCTTTCCGGAGCGGATTCGGGAACATGGCGGCGATTGTTTTGCTGCCATCCGTGCCAAGGATCTGGTGGTTCATCACCCCTACGAAAGTTTTGAGGTGGTGCTGGCCTTCCTGCGCCAGGCCGCTGCAGACCCGGATGTGATCGCCATCAAGCAGACGCTCTATCGCGCCGGCAAGAACTCACCCATCGTGCGCACGCTGATCGATGCGGCCGAGGCCGGCAAATCGGTGACGGCGGTGGTCGAGCTGAAGGCGCGGTTCGATGAGGAACAGAATATCCGCTGGGCCAGCGAATTGGAACGCGCCGGCGTTCAGGTGGTTTATGGTTTCGTGGAATGGAAAACGCACGCCAAGTTGAGCATGGTGGTGCGGCGCGAAGGCGCTGCCATCCGCACCTATGTGCATTTCGGCACTGGCAATTATCATCCGATCACGGCGCGTATCTACACCGATCTGTCGTTCTTCACCGCCGATCCGGTGCTGGCCCGCGATGCGGCGCAGGTGATGAATTATATCACCGGCTATGTGCAGCCGACGCGGCTGGAAAAGCTCGGCATGGCGCCGCTCTACATGCGGGATCGGCTCTATGGCCTGATCGAGGACGAGATCGCGCATTGCCGGGCCGGGCGGCCGGGCGCGATCTGGGTGAAGCTGAACAGTCTTGTCGATGCCGGCCTGATCGAGAAATTGTATGAAGCCAGCGCGGCCGGGGTGGAGATTGATCTGATCATCCGCGGCATCTGCTGTCTGAAGCCAGGCGTGCCGGGGCTTTCGGAGAATATCCGGGTAAAATCCGTCATCGGGCGGTTCCTGGAACATAGTCGTATCATGGTGTTCGGCGGCGGGCATGAATTGCCGAGCGGGGAGGCCAAGGTGTTCATCAGCTCGGCGGACTGGATGCCGCGCAATCTCGATCGCCGGGTGGAGATATTGGTGCCGATCGAGAACCCCACGGTGCATGCCCAGGTGCTGGATCAGGTGATGCTGGCCAATCTGAAGGACAATCAGCAGAGTTGGGACATGGATTCGCAGGGCCGCTATACGCGGGTGAAGGCGGCACGGGACGAGGCCTTCAACCTGCACCGTTATTTCATGACCAACCCGTCGCTTTCGGGGCGTGGCCAGATGAAGAATGCGGCGGCGGTGCCGCGGTTGATGCTGCCGGATGAGGATGACGATCTATCGGCTGCCGGCAATGCCGCCGGGATGGCCTGAGCCGGTGTTGAACTTCGCCCGCCGCGTGGGATTGGTGCAGCCACCGGCATTGGCGGCGGTGGCAGATGATCGCTGCGCCATCATCGATATCGGCAGCAACTCGATCCGCCTGGTGGTCTATCAGGGGCGCACCCGCATCCCCACCACCATGTTCAACGAGAAAGTGATGGCCGGGCTGGGGCGCGGGTTGGCGGCCAATGGCCAGATGGGCAAGGGCGCCATGGCGGTGGCGGTGGCGGGGCTCCGGCGTTTTGCCGCGCTGACGCGGGCCATGGGCATCGCCGAGGTCCGCACCGTGGCGACGGCGGCCGTGCGCGAGGCTGCCAACGGACCGGCGTTCATCGATCGGGTGGCGCGCGAATGTGGCCTGACCATCACGGTGATCGATGGCGAAGCCGAAGCCTATGGCGCAGCGATGGGCCTGGCGTCGGGCATTCCGGGTGCTGATGGTGTGGTCGGTGATCTGGGCGGTGGCAGCCTGGAGCTGATCCGGGTGTCGGGCGGCGAAATGGGGCGCCGCATTTCGCTGCCGATCGGTGCGCTGCGCCTGGATGCCGTGCGCAAGCGCGACCGGCGCGCACTGGGGCCGTTCATCGCCAAGGCACTGGACAAGATCGATTGGGCCGAAGAAGGCCGCGGCAAGCCATTTTACATGGTCGGTGGGTCGTGGCGCGCGCTGGCGCAGATCCACATCTGGATGACCGGCCATCCGCTGCCCATTGTCCACCAATATGAAATGCCTGCAACTGCGCCGGCCCAATTGTTCCGCAGCCTGTCCCACACCGATGCCGCGACCCTGAAGGCGGTGCCGCATCTGTCCACATCCCGGCTGCCATCCCTGCCGGGCGCAGCGATGCTGCTGGCGGCTGTGGTCAAGCGGCTGGGGTCATCCAGCGTCATTGCATCGGGTTTCGGTCTGCGCGAAGGGCTGCTTTATGCTGATCTGGAACCGGAGGTGCGGGCGCTTGATCCGCTGATCGAGGCAGCGCGCAGCGAAGGCACGCGGCAGGGGCGGTTTGCCGAACATGGCGACATGCTGTTCGACTGGATGGACCCGCTGTTCGCTGATGAGCCTGCCGGTGATCGTCGGCTGCGGCTGGCGGCGTGCCTGCTCAGCGATATCGCCTGGCGCGCGCATCCGGATTTCCGGGCCGAACGCGGCGTCGATGTGGCGCTTCACGGCAATTGGGTGGCGGTGACGGCCACTGAGCGCGCCGCCCTGGCCTGCGCCTTGCACGCCTGTTTCGGCGGCAGCCCTGATGCGCCGGTGATGGCAACCCTGCTGCTGCTGGCGCCGGCGTCGTTGCTGGCGCGGGCGCGCAGTTGGGGCCTGGCGCTGCGGCTGGGCCAGCGGTTGACCGGCGGCACGGCGGTGGGTCTGGCGGCCAGCCGGCTGGAGCGGGACGGCGATGCGCTGATCTTGCGGCTGGGCGCCGGCCATGGTGATCTTGCCGGCGAAGCGGTGGCGCGGCGGTTGAAGTATCTCGGCGCCGCGCTGGGCCTGGAGCCGAAGCTCGTCGTCGATTAATCGGCGACCCGCGTCAGTCTCAGTTTTCCATCGGCGACCGTGAAGCCCAGCCTGCCTTCGACCAGCGCCAGCGCATCGGCGCCGAAGATGTCGCGGCGCCAGCCATCCAGCATGCACAGGCCATTGCGCTGACCGGCCGCGAGCAATTCCAGATCATCGGCCCGCACGATCAGACGCGGAGCGACGCCGGCTTCCTTGGCGCGGATTTTCAGCAGCAGTTTCAGCAGGTCGGCGATCAGCGCGCCTTCGCTGGACAGACCCGGCCGCTGTGGTTCGCGCGCCGGCATTTCGTCGGCCGACAACGGCTCCGCAGCATCGAGGGCCGCCATCAGCCGGGCGCCGATGCCATTCGATGCCCAGGCCGCCGACAGCCCGCGCACCTTGGCGAGATCGGGCTGGCTGCGCGGTGGTGAGGAGGCGAGATCGGCCAGCGTCTCATCCTTGACGATGCGGCCGCGCGGCACATCCTTGTCTTGCGCTTCCAGTTCGCGCCAGCGGGCCAGCGCCTTCAGCCGGCCCAGCACATCGGCCTTCCGGCTGGGCAGGCGCAGGCGCAGCCAGGCCTTTTCCGGATCATTGGCGTAAGTGGCCGGATCCGATGCCCGCGCCATTTCATCATCCAGCCATTCGCCGCGCCCGGTGCGGCGCAATTTGTCCACCATCTTGGGGAACAGGCGGGCGAGGTGGGTGACGTCGCCGATGGCATATTCAATCTGGCGATCATTCAGCGGCCGCCGGCCCCAATCGGTAAAGCGTGCGCCTTTATCCACCTGCACATTGGCATAGGCGGCAACCAGATTGGTGTAGCCGATCTGTTCGCCAAGCCCCAGCGCCATCGCAGCGATCTGCGTGTCGAACAATGGCTGCGGAGTCTTGCCGGTGAGGTTGTAGATGATCTCCAGATCCTGGCCGCCGGCGTGAAACACCTTGAGCACCGGTTCATCGACCAGCAGCTTGAGCAGCGGCGCCAGATCGAGGTCCGGGCTTTTCGGATCGATGGCGGCAGCTTCGTTGGAGCAGGCGACCTGCACGAGGCAAAGATCGGGGTAATAGGTGGATTCGCGCATGAATTCCGTGTCCACCGTGATGAAATCAGCGGCGGACCAGCGGGCGCAAAGTGTTTCCAAAGTCGCGGTGTCGGTCACCAGCGGATGAATCAGCATGTTGTCCGATACCGCAATCTGGTCGCTTGACAAAGCGGTGATTGACGTGTGCTACCCGCCAACCTCACAGCCCCTGCCACATCACCGTTGGAAGCCGTTTCATGCACGCCTATCGCACCCACACCTGCGCACAACTTCGCGCCGCCGATGCCGGCCAGACCGTGAAGCTTTCGGGCTGGGTGCATCGCAAGCGCGACCATGGCGGGGTGCTGTTCATCGATTTGCGCGACCACCATGGCATCACCCAGATCGTGGCCGGGCCGTCATCCGCTGCGTTCCCGGTGCTCGATCGCATCCGGGTGGAATCGGTGGTGACCATCGTGGGCGACGTCGTGTCGCGGGAAGGCGGCGCGGTGAACACCCGGCTGCCGACCGGTGATATCGAGGTGCGAGCGGCCGAAATCGTCGTGCAATCGGCGGCCGATGAACTGCCGATGCCGGTGGCGGGTGAGGCCGAATATCCGGAAGACATCCGCCTGAAATATCGTTTCCTCGATCTGCGCCGCGATCGGCTGCACGCCAACATCATGCTGCGTTCGCAGGTGATTGCTTCGCTGCGCCAGCGGATGATCGCGCAAGGCTTCACCGAGTTCCAGACGCCAATCCTGACCGCCAGCAGCCCGGAAGGCGCGCGCGATTATCTGGTGCCCAGCCGCGTGCACCCCGGCAAATTCTATGCGCTCCCCCAGGCGCCGCAGATGTTCAAGCAGCTGTTGATGGTCGCGGGCTTTGATCGCTATTTCCAGATCGCGCCCTGTTTTCGCGACGAGGATGCCCGCGCCGACCGCAGCCCGGGCGAATTCTACCAGCTCGATTTCGAAATGAGCTTCGTTACGCAAGATGATGTTTTTGCTGCCATCGAGCCTGTGCTGGCCGGCGTGTTCGAAGAGTTTTCCGGCTTTGGCGGGCGTGATCCCTGGACGGTGACCAAGGGTGCGTTCCCGCGCATCCCCTATGCGGAATCGATGCTGAAATACGGCAACGACAAGCCGGACCTGCGCAACCCGCTGGTGATCAGCGATGTCGGCAGCTATTTTGTCGGCTCGGGCTTTGGTCTGTTCGCCAAGCTGGTTGAGGCCGGCAATGTCGTGCGCGCGATCCCGGCGCCGGGCACCGCCGACAAGAGCCGCAAATTCTTCGATGACATGAACGAATGGGCGCGCAGCGAAGGCTATGCCGGGCTGGGCTATGTCACTCGCAAGGGTGGCGAGTTCGGCGGACCCATCGCCAAGAACCATGGCGAAGCCGGCATGCTGGCACTGTATGAGGCGCTTGGCCTTGGCCCGGATGATGGCTGTTTCTTCGCCGCCGGCAAGGAGGCCCAGGCCGCCAAGCTGGCCGGCCTCGCCCGTACCCGCATCGGCACGGAGCTGAACCTGATCGAACAGAACGCCTATAAATTCTGCTGGATCGTCGATTTCCCGATGTACGAATATGACGAGGACGCGAAGAAGATCGATTTCAGCCACAACCCGTTTTCGATGCCGCAGGGCGAACTGCACGCGCTGGAAACGCAGGACCCGCTGACCATCAAGGCGTTTCAGTACGATATCGTCTGCAACGGCGTGGAATTGTCGTCGGGCGCGATCCGCAACCATCGGCCGGATATCATGTACAAGGCGTTCGAAATCGCGGGCTACACGCAGGAACAGGTTGATGCCAATTTCTCCGGCATGATCAATGCCTTCAAGTTCGGCGCGCCGCCGCACGGCGGCTCGGCGCCGGGCGTGGATCGCATGGTGATGCTGATCGCGGACCAGCCGAACATCCGCGAGGTGATCCTGTTCCCGATGACTCAGAAGGCCGAGGATCTGATGATGAACGCGCCGGCGCCGGCGACGCTGCGGCAGTTGCGGGAATTGCATATCCGGGTGGTTGATTGAGGCCTGAACCAGCGGTGTTTGGTCCGTTTCACCGCCTCGAAAGCCCGACACAAACCGTCGTGGATGCCAGTATCATTGCCGGCTCAGGTGAACTGTGGGGCGCTGCGCCATTTGGCAGCGACCTTCCGCAAGTCCAAGCTTATGTCGGTCCACTGCCGACCGGTCGTCGCGGCATCGAGTTTCTGACGCCTGTTGAACCCGCTAGTGGTTCGCCGCCCGGCCACGCCAAATGGCTGCTTGGCGCGCCTGGTGTGATGGCGCGGGAGCGTGCGGGTCGTGACTTTGCTTCGATATCTGTTAGAGTAACGCGTAATGATCAAAGCTGAGAAGCCTTTTCAATTGCCACTTCAAGAATGGCCGCGAGGCCTCACCCATCAGGCGGCCTTTCTCAGCCTGTTGCCTGCCGACATTGCACGGCGTCGCAAAACAGAATTTGCTCGCAGTTTTGATGATCTCGATTACTTTGAAGTGGCGATTCTGCGCTTCTCGGCTGGTGATGTGGTGCTGCAACACTATCTGCGTGCTCCAGTTGCTGGCACTGTTGTCATTGTTCGGCCGCAGGAATTGGACGCTCTGGCCGCTCTAGTGCAGTGGCTCGACCTGCGGCGGCGCGACGTGCTGTGGATGGAGGACAGTTTTCGGACGTCACTCGATTCCATGCTGCGCCGCCATTTTGTTCGATCAAGGAGCAAGCTTGGCCGTGGTCAGCCGGATCGTACCAATCAATGCATATTACCCGCTCGTTCGTTGGCCGCTTGATGCCAGTGCAGCCTGAATGACTCCCCACAACCTCGCCGATTTCGAAGTCGATCATGATCTGTGCCGCAGGGCCTATGGTGTGGAGCTTGAAGCGCTGCAGCATCGGCTGGAGTTGATCCAGGCGGCCTATATCGGCCAGGGCCTGAAGGCGATTGTCGCGCTGGAGGGTTGGGACGCGGCCGGCAAGGGCGGGCTGATCAAGCGCATGACCGCAACGCTCGATCCGCGCTATTGCAAGGTCTGGCCGATTTCGGCCCCCAGCCGCGAAGAGGCGGCGCGGCATTATCTGTGGCGATTCTGGCAGCGGCTGCCTGGTAATCGTGAAATCGCGGTATTCGACCGCACCTGGTATGGCCGGGTGCTGGTGGAGCGGGTGGATGGCTTCACGCCCGAGCCGCGGTGGCGGGCGGCCTATGACGAAATCAATGCATTCGAAGCGCAATTGATCGCCGATGGCACACGGCTGGTGAAGATTTTCCTGCACACGACGCAGGATGAACAGGACAAGCGGCTGGCCGAGCGCATCGTGACACCGTGGAAACGCTGGAAGACCGGCAAGGATGATTATCACAACCGGTCGCAGCGGGATGCCTATCTGGAGGCCTATGCCGACATGTTCCGCCTGTGCTCTCCGCCGATGGCGCCATGGCACGTGGTTGCCGCCAACGACAAGAAGCACGCCCGCGTGCGCAGTCTGGAGTTGATCTGCGATGTGTTGAGCGAAGGGGTCGATCTGACCTGGCCGGAACCGGATGCGGAATTGGTGACGATTGCCGAGGCGGCGTTGGGCAAGACGCTGGTTTAGCCCGGCGTTGATTTCCCCAGCCATTCACTCAGCCGGTTCGGCCCGCGCGTTGTCGCCTGCTGCGGATGGAGCGTTTCATACACCACGGCATTTTCCAGCACGCGCTGCACATAGTTGCGCGTTTCGGAAAACGGGATGCCTTCGATCCAGTCGATCACATCACCATCCTCTGGCCGGCCGAGCAACGTGATGAAACGGCGGGCATTGCCCGGACCGGCATTGTATGACGCCACCGCCAGCGGCATCGATCCGCCGAAGGCATCGCGCATGCGGCTGATATAGGCGTTGCCCAGCGTGACATTATACACCGGATCCTCGGTCAGCCGCGTTACCGGGCTGCCGGGCAGGCCAAGCTTGTTCGCCTGTTCGGCCGCGGTCGCCGGCAACAACTGCATCATGCCGAGCGCGTTGGCGCTGGAGCGCGCGGTGCGGTCGAACTGGCTTTCCTGGCGGGTGATGGCGTGGATGATGGCAAAGTTCGGTGCCAGATTGGCCGGCAACGGCAACACCGGGAAGGATGCCGAAAGCAACGACAGGCCCGCACGGTCGCGCGTGGCCTTGGCGGCGTGCACGCCGATATCGGGGCGGCCCAGCGGCCCCGCCAGCCCGGCGACCAAGGCGGCTTGCGCCGGTGTGTCGGCCGTGTTGGCGAGTTGCCGCAGGAAAATCGTCTGGCGGTTGCGGTCGATATCGGACAGCGCAAACACCGCCCGCACGCGCGGATCGGCGCGGAAATTGCCGGCTGCGGTGGCATCGGGCGGCGGCAGTTGTGCCGCCACCAATTGCAGCGGGCGCCCGAGCCGTTCGGTCGCCAACTGGCCATAGAAATAATCGGGGTGGCTGGCGGCAGCGGCATAAAACTGCCGGGCAGCCTCCCGTTGTCCGGCGGCTTCGGCGGCGCGGCCGGACCAGTAATCGCCGCGCGCCTGGCTGATCGGCGATTGCGATACCGCCCGCGCATTGCGAAAATGCACCAACGCCAGGGTCGGCTGGTTCAACTTGCGCAACGCCAGCCAACCGGCCAGCCATTCGGCATCCACATAGGCGGCACGTTCGGCGACCGGCTGATCGGCCACGATGGCGGCATCAAGGCCATGGCCAGCCAGAACGGCACGGGCCTGGGCATGATTGCCGGCGCGCCACAGGCTACGGCCGACTTCCAGCCGGGTTTTCAGCCAGGTGTCGATGCCGGTGGTGATGCGGGCGCCCGGGACCAGCCGCGTCGCGCCGCCGCCAGCGAGCAGTGCGTGAGCCTCGTTGGCGCGGTTGGCGCGCAGCAACCAGCGGGCTTCATCGTGCAGCAGCCCGGCCTCGCGGCGCAGACGGTCCGGCACCACGCCAAGCCGCGCCTGCAGATCGGGCGCACCGCGGCGCAGCGCGATGCGGGCCAGCGCCCACAGCCGTGTGTCGGTATCGACGCGGGCCAGCATGCGCCCGGCTTGGGTGGTGCGATCGGCCCACAACAGCCGATCCATGCGGCCGACATGATCCTGCGGCCGCAATTGATCGCCGAAGCGCGCCAGCAGCCGGGCTTCGGCGGCATCATCGAGGCCGGCCGAATCCCAGGCATCGCGCGCCCAATTCACCGCGGCGGCCATCTGGCCGCTGTTGGCCCCAGAACTGGCCAGCGCCTCGGCATAGCGCCATTTCCCGTCGGTCGTGAACGGTGCAATCACGCGGAAATGCCGGATGATGGCATCAGCAGGCGTGGTGTCGGTGATGCGGCGTTCGGCCAGCCGGCGGATGGTGGCGGCTTGCGGCCAATCGGCGTGATCCACCAGGAAGGCTGCATATTCGGCGAAATCGCCCTGGTAGCTATCGCGGCGCAACCGGTCCCATTGCACGACATCTTCCAGCACCTGCACCGCCGCTACACCGGTAAGTGGTGAGGCCGGTAGCTGGCCAGCACGGCCGCGTTCATTGTCGGCGAGAAGGGCGCGATAACGGGCGATGGTGGCGCCATCCAGGCTGCTGCCGGCGGTCTGCGCCAGCGCTGGCGCGGTCGCCGGCGCCCCGCAGCCGATCATCACCAGCAACATCGAAACACCGGCAATGCTGGACAGGCCCCGTCGGCCCTTACTATCACGCGCCATATACATGCGCCTGTGATAGGGAGGCGCCAAGGAACAGGCAATGAATGAGACGATGACCGCAACGGCTTTGACGACAATGTTCCGGGGATCGATGCCGGCGTTGGTGACACCGTTCAAGGGCGACGCGGTCGATCTTGATGGGTTTGCCGCCCATGTCGAATGGCAGATCAGCGAAGGCAGCCATGGTCTGGTGCCAGTGGGCACCACCGGGGAATCACCGACGCTGAGCCATGACGAGCATTATGCGGTGATCAGCAAATGTGTCGAGGTGGCCGCCAAGCGCGTGCCGGTGATCGCCGGCTGCGGCAGCAACGATACCCGCACCGCGCTGTCGCACCTGGCGCATGCCGAAAAAATTGGCGCCGATGCCGCGCTGATCGTGGTGCCTTATTACAACAAGCCTTCGCAAGCCGGGCTGATTGCGCATTTCACTGCGCTGCATGAGGCAACGTCGCTGCCGATCATCATCTACAATATTCCTGGCCGCAGCGTGGCCGACATGAGCGTGGAGACGATGGCCCAACTGGCCCAACTGCCGCGCATCATCGGCGTGAAGGATGCCACCGGCAACATCGCCCGCGTGGCCCAGCAGCGGCTGGCGTGCGGGGCGGATTTCATCCAGTTGTCGGGCAATGATGACATGGCGCTGGGTTTCAATGCGCAGGGCGGGGTGGGTGCCATTTCAGTGACGGCAAATGTCGCGCCGGCGCTATGCGCGCAGATGCAGGAAGCTTCGCTGCAGGGCGATTATGCGGCTGCGCTGGCCATCAATGACCGGCTGCAGCCGCTGCATGCTGCGCTGTTTGCCGATGCCTCGCCGGGGCCGACCAAATATGCCCTGCAGCGCCTGGGCCGGATGACGCCGGATGTGCGTCTGCCGATCGCGCCGCCGTCGGCCGCAGCGCGTGCGGGCGTGGATGCGGCGCTGGCCCATGCTGGCCTGATCTGATGGCACGGCCAAGACCTGCCGGCACCAAGGTGAAGACGGTCGCCGAAAACCGGCGGGCGCGCTTTGATTATTTCATCGAGGATGTCTTCGAAGCCGGCATCGCGCTGACCGGCACCGAAGTGAAGAGCTTGCGCACCGGCCAGGGCAGCATTGTCGAAAGCTTTGCCGAGGTGAAGGACGGGCAGGTGTGGCTGGTCAACGCCAATATCCCGGTGTTCAGCCATGGCAACATCTTCAACCACGAACCCAAGCGCCCGCGCAAATTGCTGCTGCACAGCCGCGAGATCGACCGGATGCACAGTGCGGTAACGCGCCAGGGGCTGACGCTGGTGCCGTTGAACGTGTTCTTCAACGACCGTGGCCGCGCCAAGATCGAACTGGCCATCGGGCGCGGCAAGAAACTGCATGACAAGCGCGAGACGAGCAAGGAACGCGACTGGCAGCGCGACAAGGCACGCCTGATGCGGGAGGGCGGGTGATGGCCGAGGGTGGCGGTATTCGCGAAAAATTGGTTGCCATCAAGCAGGCCTGGGCGGAAAGCCGCCGGCTGATCACCGGCGCGCCAGATCCGGAACGCGCGGCCCGCTTGCCGCCCGGTCAGCGGCTGCTCACCAACTGGCCGGTGCTCGATCTGGGGCTGAAGCCGGCGATTTCGAAGGCGGAATGGCGATTGGCTGTCGATGGCCTGGTGGCAAACCCGGTCACCTGGGATTGGGAAACTTATGCTGCGCAGCCGCAGATCGAGGATGTGTCCGATATCCATTGCGTCACCCAATGGTCGCGGTTCGACAATCGCTGGTCCGGCGTGGCTACCAGCCATCTGCTGAGCGTGGTGCAGCCGTTGCCGCACGCCAATGCCGTCGTGCTGCACGGCGCCGATGGCTATACCACCAACATCACCCTCGAACGCTTTGCCGGCGATGATTGCCTGATCGCCCATGCCCATGATGGCACGCCGCTGACCCGCGATCATGGCGGGCCGGTGCGGGCGATCATCCCGCGCTGGTATTTCTGGAAATCGGCGAAATGGCTGACCCGCATTGAGGTGGTCGCGGTGGACAAGCCCGGCTTCTGGGAAGTACGCGGCTATCACAACGAAGGCGATCCCTGGACGGAGCAGCGCTATAACTGAATCTCCAACCCCGGTGGCCGTAACCGGTTGGGACATGTTCCAGCCCGTCGACACTGCTTGGCCCGCGCCCTATGCCGAAGGCATGGCCAGCCCCGGCTTTGCGCCGTTGCTGATGAATATTCCGATGGCACTGGCGCTGCTCGATTCGTCGGGGCGGATGTTTGCCGGCAACGAGGCGATGGCTGCAACCGCTGGGGAGGCCTGGCGGCCGGGCCTGAAACCGCAGGAAATGGCCGTGGCGGACGATTCGCGGCTGCTCGCCCGGGCGGTGGCCGACGTGGTGGCTGGCGGGCCGGCGCGCACCTTGCGGGTGGCGCTGGTCAATCGGCCGGACGAAGCCCAGGACATGCGCCTGCTGCCGTTCCCGCCCGGGCTGGGGGCGGCCGCGATGATCGCGCTGCGTGATATTCGCGAGCAATTGCGTCTGGAGGCGCAGGTCGCCGCCGCCACCCGCATGCAGGCGGTTGGGCAGTTGGCCGGCGGCGTGGCGCATGATTTCAATAATTTGCTGACCGCCGTGCTGGCGCTGACCGATCAACTGCTGGAAAGCGTGCAGCCGGAGGACAATCGCGAGGCGTTGCAGGAAATCCGCCGCAACGGGGAGCGTGGCGCCAAATTGGTCGGGCAATTGCTGGCCTTTGCCCGCCAGCAACCGCAACGGCGCAACCTGCTGTGCGTGCGCGATCTGGTGCACGGGCTGAAGCCGTTGATCGTGCAACTGCTCGGTCCGGCCGTGGAACTGGTGATCTCTCCGGGCGACGGGCGCCTCGCGGTGGAGGCCGACCCTGGCCAACTTGAACAGGTGATCCTCAATCTGGCGGTCAATGCCCGCGACGCGATGAACGGCAACGGCCGGCTGGTGATCACCATCGCCGATGTGCGCGGCCGCGATATTCCGGCGCTGGGCCATGCCATCATTCCCGGCATCGATCATGTCGCCATCGATGTGACCGATACGGGATCGGGCATTCCGCCCATGATCATCGGCAAGATTTTTGAGCCGTTTTTCACCACCAAGCCGCAAGGGCAGGGCACCGGGCTGGGCCTGTCGACGGTCTATGGCATCGTCAAGCAATCGGATGGCTTCATCTTTGCCAAACCCGGCCCGGGCGGGCGAGGCACGACCTTTTCGGTTTATCTGCCCGGCCGGGCGATGCCGCGGGACAGTGCCGCCGAAACGCCGCCGGCTGAACAGCCCAAACCATCTTTGCCGGCCGGGCGCCGTGTCTTGCTGGTGGAGGATGAACCGGCTGTACGCACGGTGTTTGCCCGCGGGCTGGAACGGCAGGGCTGCGCAGTGACAACCGCCGAAGATGCGATGACGGCGCTGGCCATTTTGCGGCAGGGCCGGGTTTTCGACGTGCTGGTATCGGATGTGATGATGCCCGGTATCGATGGTGTCGAATTGGCGATCGAGGCAGCACGGATGCGGCCGGGCCTTGGTATCGTGCTGATGTCGGGTTATGCCGAGTTGCCGCGTCATCGGGCGGCGGACGCGCTGGGATTTCGCTTTCTGGCCAAGCCCTTCGCGCTGGTGGAACTGATCACGGCAATTGCGGCGACGCAGACGGTGTCCGATTGATTTTTTGCGACCGTTCCCCTCTTGTTCACACGGAACAAGTCGTGTACATGAAATTCCATTGACGGCCATTGGCCGCCGCTTATGGAAGGAACCGGGTCGTGGCAGCAGCGCTCAAGGTAGTGGATACGGCGATGGATCGGCAAAAAGCTCTCGAAGCGGCCCTAGCACAGATTGATCGTGCGTTCGGCAAGGGCTCGGTGATGAAGCTCGGCCAGCGCGATGCGATGGAAGTGGAATCGGTGTCCACCGGCTCGCTCGGCCTTGATATTGCGCTGGGCATCGGCGGTTTGCCGCGCGGGCGTGTCGTTGAAATCTATGGTCCGGAAAGCTCGGGCAAGACGACGCTGGCGCTGCATGCCATCGCCGAAGCGCAGCGCAATGGCGGCACCGCAGCGTTCGTCGACGCCGAACATGCGCTCGATCCGGTCTATGCCAAGAAACTGGGTGTCAATATTGACGAACTGATCGTGTCGCAGCCGGACACCGGTGAGCAGGCGCTGGAGATTGTCGACACGCTGGTGCGTTCCAATGCGATCGATGTTCTGGTGGTCGATTCGGTGGCGGCATTGGTGCCACGCGCCGAAATCGAAGGCGAGATGGGCGACAGCCATGTCGGCCTGCAGGCGCGCCTGATGAGCCAGAGCTTGCGCAAGCTGACTGGTTCGATCAGCCGTTCGCGCTGCCTGGTGATCTTCATCAACCAGCTGCGGATGAAGATCGGTGTCATGTACGGCAATCCGGAAACCACCACTGGCGGCAATGCGTTGAAATTCTATGCTTCGGTACGCCTCGACATCCGCCGCACCGGCCAGATCAAGGACCGTGACGATATTGTCGGCAACACCACGCGCGTGAAGGTGGTGAAGAACAAGGTGGCGCCGCCGTTCAAGCAGGTTGAATTCGACATCATGTATGGCGAGGGCATTTCCAAGCTCGGCGAGATTCTTGATCTGGGGGTGAAGGCCGGCGTGGTGGAGAAATCCGGTTCGTGGTTCAGCCACGACAGCATCCGCATCGGCCAGGGCCGTGAGAACGCAAAGAAATATCTGAAGGAGAATCCCGAGATGGCGGCGAAGATCGAAAAGATCATCCGCGCCAATGCGGCAGGGATTTCCGATGCACTGCTAGTTGGCCCGTCGGCCGAGGATGACGCCGACGACGCCTGAGTTCATTCTGTTACCAGTTCCCACGACGAAGGGGCGGTCCACCACTGGCCGCCCCTTTTTCGTGCGGCACTCAGAACGGTGACGATTGACCTTGCCGATGCCACCGCGCAGAACCTGTCCGCAAATTGGAGCGCCGCCATGAACAACGCCGATCAGATCGATTACTGGAACAGCAAGGTCGGCGACATCTGGGTGCAGATGCAGGAGCGCATGGATCGCGCGCTTACCCCGGTAACCGCCGCGCTGTTGGCGGCAGCGGCGCCGCAAGCGGGTGAGGCCGTGCTCGATATCGGCTGCGGTGCGGGTGAAACAACGCTGGCTGCGGCGCTGGCGGTGGGCGATGAAGGCGATGCCGTTGGGTTGGATATCTCGGAACAATTGCTGACCCGCGCCCGCGAACGCGCCGAGGCTTTGGTGTCAGAGGCTGACTTCATTGCAGCCGATGCGTCGGTATGGGACGAAGGAAGCCAATTTGATCTGATCATGTCACGTTTTGGCGTGATGTTTTTTGCTGATCCGGGCGCTGCCTTTGCGCATTTCCACCATCTTGCGGCGCCGGGCGGCCGTTTGGCGTTCGCCTGCTGGCAGCCTGCGGCGCGCAACTTGTGGGCGACTCTGCCGCTGACCGTTCTTGCCGATTTGCTGCCGGAGCAGTCCGCTGCCGAACCACACGCTCCCGGCCCGTTCGCGTTCGCCGACGCCGCCCGCGTTGCCACACTGCTGGAAGCGGCCGGGTGGCGCGATGTGGGGTTCCACAGCCTGCCGTTCGCCATGATGATCGGCAGCGGCGATGATCCGATCGCCGATGCGGTCAGCTTCAACCTGAAAATCGGCCCGGCGGCGCGGGCGGTGCGCGACGCCGGCATCGGCACAGAAGCGCGTCCGATGTTGGCAGCGGCTCTGCAACCCTATCTCGCTGACGGCGAAGTGCAACTTCCCGGTGCGGTATGGCTGGTGACAGCGCGGGCCTGAGCGTTCGCCGGCTTGGGCCGGACGATCTTGCGCTGTTGCTCGGCGCCGGAACGCTGTTTGATGATCCACTGCGGCCCGACATGGCAGCGCGATTTCTCGCCCATCCTGATCATCATCTTTTCGCGGCGGTCCATGCCGGCAAGATGATCGGCTTTGTCAGTGCCATGTCCTATCTGCACCCCGACAAGCCGCTGGAATATTGGCTCAACGAAGTGGGGGTCAATGAGGCCTGGCATCGCTGCGGTGTTGGGCGGCGCCTGATGATGGCGGCGCTCGATCATAGTTGGCGCCTGGGCTGCACAGCCGCCTGGGTGCTGACCAACAGCAGCAACCGCGCCGCGCGCGGGCTTTATGCGGCGTGTGGCGGCACCGCCACACCCGCTGCCCGGCATGGCGATAGCGTCATCATGTTCAGCTTTGCGCCACCGCCCTGAACCGGCCCACTTTACGCTGCGTGCCGGCTGACGTAAGCGCGTGACCATGACGTCTTCCAACGATATTCGGAAAAGCTTCCTCGATCATTTCGCGAAGGCCGGCCACAGCCCCGTGGCTTCGGCGCCGCTGGTGCCGCAGAACGATCCGACGTTGATGTTCGTCAACGCCGGCATGGTGCCGTTCAAGAATGTCTTCACCGGCCTTGAAACCCGCCCTTACACGACGGCTGCCAGCAGCCAGAAATGCGTGCGGGCCGGCGGCAAGCATAATGATCTGGACAATGTCGGCTATACCGCGCGCCATCATACCTTCTTCGAAATGCTGGGCAATTTCTCGTTTGGCGATTATTTCAAGGAACAGGCGATCACGCTGGCCTGGGATCTGCTGACCCGGCAGTGGGGGCTGGACAAGGACCGGCTGACTGTCACCGTCTATCACACCGATGATGAAGCCGCCGGTCTGTGGAAGAAGATCGCCGGCCTGCCCGAGCATCGCATCATCCGCATCGCCACCAACGACAATTTCTGGTCGATGGGCGACACCGGGCCTTGTGGGCCGTGCAGCGAGATTTTCTGGGATCATGGCGATCATATTCCCGGTGGCCCGCCCGGCAGCCCGGACGAGGATGGCGACCGCTTCGTCGAGATCTGGAACCTGGTGTTCATGCAGTATGAACAGGTCGATTCCGAAACGCGCCTCGATCTGCCGCGGCCCAGCATCGATACCGGCATGGGCCTGGAGCGCATTGCTGCCGTGCTGCAGGGCGTACACGACAATTATGATACCGACACGTTCAAGACGCTGATTGCAGCCAGCGAAGACAAGGTTGGCCAGGCGCTGACCGCCGAAGCGCGCGCGTCGCATCGGGTGATTGCCGATCACTTGCGATCGTCGGGTTTTCTGGTCGCCGATGGTGTGCTGCCGGCCAACGAAGGCCGCGGCTATGTGCTGCGCCGCATCATGCGCCGCGCCATGCGCCACGCGCATCTTCTGGGCGCCAAAGAGCCGCTGATGCACCAGTTGGTGCCGGCGCTGCTTGGCACCATGGGCCAGGCCTATCCCGAACTCGGCCGTGCCAGCGCGTTGATCGAGGAGACGCTGAAGCTGGAAGAAACCCGCTTCCGGCAGACGCTGGAGCGCGGGCTCGGCTTGCTCGATGATGCCACGGCGCAATTGCCGAGCGGTGGCACCTTGCCCGGCGATGTGGCCTTCAAGCTCTATGACACATTCGGCTTCCCCTATGATCTGACCGAGGACGCGCTGCGGGCGCGCGGCATTGCGGTGGATCGCGCCGGTTTCGATGTTGCCATGGCCGAGCAGCGCCGCCAGGCCCGCGCCGCATGGACGGGTTCGGGCGAAGCCAAGGACGCGGCAGTGTGGTTCGACATTGCCGATGCCCATGGCGCCACCGAATTCGTTGGCTACACCAGCCTGACCGGCGAAGCCCAGGTGGTCGCGATGGTCAAGGATGGCAGCCAGGTGACCGAAGCCACGGCGGGCGACAGCCTGGTGGTGATCACCAACCAGACGCCTTTTTATGCCGAAAGCGGTGGGCAGGCCGGCGACAGCGGCATGATGCATTGGGGCACTGGCCATGCAGCGCGCGTTACCGACACGCGCAAGGCCCTGGGCAAATTGCATCTGCACGATGTCACGCTGGAAGCCGGTTCGCTGGCGGTGGGCGATGTCGTGCGCTTGAGTGTCGATGCCCCGGAACGTGCCGCGCATCGCCGTGCGCACAGCGCCACCCACTTGCTGCACGAAGCGCTGCGCCGCCGCCTGGGCACGCACGTGACGCAAAAGGGCAGCCATGTTGGCCCGGATTATCTGCGCTTCGATTTCTCGCACCAGAAGGCCGTCACGGCTGCTGAACTGGCGGCTGTTGAAGCTGATGTGAACGCGCAGGTGCTCGGCAATCGCGACGTGACCACCACGTTGATGACGCCCGAAGACGCCATTGCCGCCGGCGCCATGGCGCTGTTTGGCGAGAAATATGGCGACGAGGTGCGTGTGCTGGCGATGGGCGCCAATGATGGCAGCACCTATAGCGTTGAGCTGTGTGGCGGCACGCATGTCAATGCGCTCGGCGATATCGGCCTTTTGAAGATCACCAGCGAAAGCGCGGTGGCATCCGGCGTGCGCCGTGTCGAAGCCAGGACCGGCATCGCGGCCCGCGCATGGCTGAACGAGCGCGAGGCGCTGCTGCTGGAGGCCGCTGCCACCATCAAGGTACGCCCCGACGAACTGCCCGCCCGGGTCGCCACGCTGGTGGAGGAACGCAAGCGCCTGGAGCGCGAGCTGGCCGACGCCAAGAAGGCGCTGGCGCTGGCCGGCCCCGCCACTGGCAGCAAGGCCGGGCTGAGCCAAGTGAACGGCATTGCGTTCCAGGGCCAAGTGCTGAACGGGCTCGATCCCAAGGCGCTGCGCGGCTTGATCGACGAAGCCAAGGCCGCAATGGGCAGCGGCATCGCGGTGATGATCGCGGTGAACGATGGCCGTGCCAGTGTCGCGGTGGGCGTCACCGCCGGTTTGACGGGCCAGCACAGTGCGGTTGACCTGGTGCGCGTGGCGGCGGCAGCGCTGGGCGGGCAGGGCGGCGGCGGCCGGCCCGACATGGCACAGGCAGGTGGGCCCGATGGTGACAAGGCCGCCGAAGCGATCGCGGCGGTGAAGGCAGCATTGGCAGGCTGACATAATCGCTTCGCGGTGAGGCAATATTGCAGTCATTGTGCGCTCTGCCGGCTACGCTAAGGTAGCGGCGATGGTCTCCGATGGCGTCCTCGTGCTGATGATCTTTGCGGCGGGGCTGGTCGGCTTTGCCACAGAACGCGTGCGTCATGATCTGGTCGCTCTGTTGATGCTGGTGGCCAGCGTGCTGCTGGGCCTGGTGCCGGCGCGTGATGCCTTTGCCGGATTTGGGGATACCGCCGTGATCACGGTCGCGGCGGTGATGCTGCTCAGCGCGGCGGTATCACGATCCGGCATGCTGGAATGGTTGCTGCGGCCGCTGCAACCGGTGTTGGGCACGGTGACCGGCATCGGCATTGTCTATGCCGGTCTGGCTGGCGCGGCATCGGCGGTGATGAACAATGTCGGCGCGGTGGCGCTGTTCTTGCCGGCGGCGCTGACCAGTTGCCGGGCGGCGCGCGTGTCGCCCAGCCGGGTGTTGATGCCGATGGCCTTTGCCTCGCTACTGGGCGGTCTTGTCACGCTGATCGGCACACCGCCCAACATCCTGCTCGCTCGGCTGCGGGCGGATTATGGCGGCAAACCGTTTGAAATGTTCGATTTTGCCTGGGTGGGTCTGCCGCTTGCCGTGGTCGGCATCGCGCTGACGCTCCTGCTGGTGCGGCTGTTGCCAGTGCGCAATGAGCATACCGAGGAGCCGCTGAAGTTCCGGGTTGCCGATTATCTGTTCGAACTGCGCGTGCCGGCCGGTGTGTCGGCGGATCTGACGGTTGATCGGCTGGCGGCGACCGGCGCCGGCACGGATCGGCTGGCCGTACATGCCATTGATCGCGGCGGGTTGCTCGTCACCGTGCCGCGCGCGTCGCGCCGGTTGCTGCCGGGCGATATCGTGCAGGTGGAAGGCCGCACACCGATCGTGGAACAGGCGCTGCTGCGCTGGGGCCTGCAACTGGCCAGCGAAACCGAAGATGATCTGCTGGAGGCAGCCTTCAGCGAATATGTGATCACCGATGCCTCGCCGTTGATCGGCGCCTTCGATGCGACCGCAATGCTGGGCAAGCAAGGCGCGGCGCTGGTTGCCGTCAGCCGGCGCGGCAAGTCCATTGCCGAGGCGCTGTCGGCGCTCACGCTGGAGGCCGGCGATGTCGTTTTGCTGCAAATGGCGGCCGATCGCATTCCGGCGATTGCGGCCAATATGGCGCTGCTGCCGCTGGCCGAGCGGCCGTTGAACCTGCGGGAGGCGTCGCGCGATGTCCTGCCGTTGCTGGCACTGGGCGCGGCGATCATGGCAGCGGCGTTGGGCATCGCCGATCTCGGGCTGGCGCTGGTGCTGGCGGTGATTGCCCTGGTGCTTACCGGCCGGCTGAAGGGTGATGTCTATCGCGATATCGATTGGCCGGTGATCATGTTGCTGGCGGCGCTCATTCCGGTGGCGCAGGCGTTCGGCAACAGCAGCGCGGCCGCGGCGCTGTCCGGCATGATTTCCAGCGTGGGGCAGGGTCAGGCAACCTGGCTGCTGGTCGGGGTGGCGCTGGCGGCGACGATGGCCGTCACGCCGTTCCTCAACAATGCTGCCACGGTGCTGATCATGGGGCCGATTGCGGCACAGGCCGGCATTGCCAGTGGCGTGCCGGTGGATGCCATGTTGATGGCAGTGGGCGTGGGCGCCAGTTGCGATTTCCTGACCCCGATTGGCCATCAATCCAACGTGCTGGTGTGGGGGCCGGGCGGTTATCAATTCAGCGATTATGCCCGCATTGGCGCACCGATCAGCGTGTTGGTGCTGCTGATGGGCACGCCGCTGATTGTGTGGGCCTGGGGATGAATTAGTCCGGCTTGGGCACGCCGCGGCGCAGGGTGCGCAAGGGCTGCCGCTTTGGTGCAGCACCGGCACCGCGGATGCGCCCGCGCAGTTCGTCGCGCTTTTCGTGGATGGAGGCGATCACCGGCCCCATCGGCACGCCCAGATCGACAAGCACGGCTTCGGCCAACTGCAGGCTGCTTTCGACCGTTTCGGGCACGGCATCGGTTACACCCAACGCATAGAGCTGCCCGGCATGATCGGCATCGCGGGCGCGCACAACGATGCACAGATCGGGGTTGGCGATGCGGATGCGGCGGATCAGCATATCAAGCATGTGCATGTCGTCGATCGTCAGCACCACAGCCTTGGCACTGTCCAGTTTCAATTTGTCGACGAGTTCGGGTCGGCGGGCATCGCCATAGACCACCGGTTTGCCGGCGCGTTTCAGGCGCTGCACTTCATCGGGATCGCTGTCCACCGCCAGCCAGGGTTGATCGTGCATGTCGAGCATCTGCGCCACCAGCCGGCCGACCCGGCCATAGCCGATGATGATGGTGCGCGTGCCACCATCACTATTGTCCGGGATAGCGTCGCCGCGGCCGGGATCCGTCTTGTGTTCCAGCCGAGCACCGAGCAGCCCGAGCAGTGGCGCCAGCGCCAGGGTGAGGGACGCGATCGCCAGCACCATCTGCGCATCCGACCCACCGATCAGCCGTGCCGACACGGCAGCACCGAGCACGATAAGCCCGGTTTCCGACGGTGCAGCCAACAGTAGCGCAACATGGCGGGCAACCCCTTCGCGGGCCTTGCGCAGCCGCAGCAGGCCATAAATGGCAGCGGCCTTGACCGTGATGATGATTGCGGCGCCGCCGAGCACCGGCAGCGGATTGGCCGCCAGCGCGCCGAGATCGAGGCCACTGCCCACCCAGATCAGGAACACGCCAAGCAGCAGGCCTTCAAAGGGCTGCACGGCGGCCTCAATCTGGCGGCGATAGTCGCTGGTCGCCAGCATCAGCCCGGCAATCAGCGCGCCGACGGCGGGCGACATGCCAGCCAGCGCCGCTGTGGCGGCCGACCCGATCAGCACCACAAGGGCGGCTGCCAGAAACAATTCCGATCGCCGGGTGCGCGCTGCCTGCAAAAACAGCGGCGGCACCACATATCTGGCTGCCACAGCGACTGCAGCCAACGCCAAAATGCCTTTGGCCAGGCCACCCCAGAAGCTGCCGCCGGCCGCGGCGCCGATCAGCAGCAGCATCGGCGCGATGGCGATGTCCTGAAACAACAGGACGCCGATTGCCATGCGCCCGGCCTGGCTGTTGACCTTGCCCGATGCCGACAGCAATTGCAGGCCAACCGCAGTGGATGACAAGGCCAGCGCACCGGCCATCGCCAGCACCGGCACCAGCGCCAGGCCAAACCCGAGCAGCACCAGCGCAATCAACGCGGTGCACAACAGCATCTGCAAGCTGCCAAGGCCCAGGATATACTCACGCATGGTGCGGATGCGATCGGGGCTGAGTTCCAGGCCCAGCGCAAACAGCAGCAACGAGACACCCAATTCGGCCGGTGCCGCCAGTGAATCCGGATTGGAAAGCGCCAGCCAATCCAGCCAGGGCAATTGCCCAAGGCCGAAGGGCCCGGCCGCGATGCCGATCAGAATGAAGCCGATGACCGGCGAGATGCGGAGCGCGGCAAAGGCCGGAATCACCAGCCCGGTGGCACCCAGCACCAGCGCCATGTCCTTGAAGGCTGAAGATTCCAACGGGAGCGCCATGCCCACACCATGGCGGGTCATGGCCGGGGAGTCACGCCGCGATAAGCCCCTACGCCCCCCTCAGGCGCGGCGCAGCACCTCGCGCTCCAGCAGCACCAGCGGCATGGCGCCCAGCCGCAGTATCTCGTGGAACTGGCGCACGTCAAACGCGGCGCCCTGCTTGGCCTTTACGCGATCGCGCAGCTCCACCCATTTGGTGTGGCCGATCTTGTAGCTGAGGGCCTGGCCCGGCGATGCGCAATAGCGCACGATCTCGCGGGTGGCGCGGCCTTTGGCGAAGCCGATGGTGTCGACCATGTACTGAATGGCCTGATCCTTGCCCCAGCGCTTGTGGTGGATGCCGGTATCGACGACCAGCCGCGTGGCGCGGAACAGCAGGCTTTGCAGATAGCCGATGCGGCCCAACGGGTTGCCGTCGTAATAGCCGATCTCGTCGGCCAGCGTTTCGGCATAGAGCGCCCAGCCTTCGGTATAGGCGCTGTAGCCGGCGCGGCGGCGGATCGGCGGCACGTCCGGGCTTTCCAGCGCCAGCATCACCTGGAAATGATGGCCGGGCACGCCTTCGTGGAAGGTGACGGTGGGCAGGCCGAACCTGGGCCGATCGAAACTGTCGGTCAGGTTGATGAAATAGGTGCCGTTGCGGGCGCCATCGGGGGTGCCGGCGCTGTAATAGGCGCCGGCGCCGCCTTCCTGGATGGCGACCGGCACGCGGCTGACATCCAGCTTGGCGCGCGGCTGCGTGATGAACAATTTATCCAGCCGCGGGTACATGGCGGCGACATGCCCACGCAGTTCGATGAGCAAATCCTCTTTGCCGGCATCGGTATTGGGGTAGGTTTGATCCGGCCGTTCATTCAGCGCCACCAGCCGTTGGCCGACCGTGCCTTGGGTGAGGCCCTGGCCCTTCAGCAGCACATCGAGTTGCGCGGAAAGGTCCGCAACCTGAGCGAGGCCAAGCTGATGCACTTCCTCGGCGCTGTAGTTGGTGGTGGTGGAGGATTTGACCGCGGCGTCATAATAAGCGGCGCCTTCCGGCAGTTTCCACACACCGGCATCCATCGTGGCGGTCTGGCGCAGGGCGGTGAGGGCGGCGATCTGCCGGTCGAGCGCCGGGAACACGCGCTGTTCAACCAATGAAGTCGCCTGGGCCGCCCAGTCGCCTTCTACATGGGCGGCCCGGGCCTTGCGGACCAGCGTGGTGACGAGAACATTCTCTGCGGCTGGCGTGGTGCGCAGACGGGTGATCTGCGGCAAGGCCAGATCGAACAGGAAGGCCGGCAGCACGACGCCCATGGCGGCTTCCTCCTGCATGCGGCCGGTTTCCTGATCGAGCGCGGTCGCGAAGGCGGCCACGCGCGCCAACCAGGCTTGCGCATCGGTGGTATTGGTGATGCGATGCTGATTTTCGAGGACGCTCGGCACCGAACGATAGGCGCCGTCGCTGTGGGTCAGCACATAGGGGCTGAAATTGCCGCCCGCGCTGCCAAAACCAAAGCGGCGTTCGTTGGCAACGCGGCGGGCAAGATCATATTCGACCACATCGCGATCGAGCTGGCGCGGGGCCGTCAGTGCGTCGCGATCGATGGCCTGCAGTCGCTGCAACTGGCTGGCGGCGCGCGCCAGATCGGCATCACGCCCGGCGCGGCTGTAATCGGAAAGCTGCGATTTCAGGCCAGCGTTGGCACCTGTGTCCTGCCCCAGCGTCGTGGCGCGTTCCGGGGAGGCGGCGATGCCCTCGGCGTACATCGCTTCGAACAGCTTCAGCAGGCGATCATCTGCGCTGCCTGCGGCGGGGGCGGCTATCTGGGCGATTGCAGGCGTAGTGGCGGCGAGGGCCGCGGTGCCGGCGAGGAGCTGGCGGCGGTTCATCGTTTCGGTGCGCATGGCAAATCCTTGGCAATTCAAGCAATATCGCAGGCTGGCGGTATTGAGGGGCGATCAGCGCCCCTCAACGTCATGCGCGCCGCATCACCTCGCGCTCCAGCAGCACCAGCGGCATCGCGCCGGCGCGCAGAATTTCGTGGAACTTGCGGGGATCGAAGTCCGCCCCCTGCTTGGCGCGCACCGCGTCGCGCAGCTTGGCCCACTGCATGTGACCGATCTTGTAGCTCAAGGCCTGACCGGGGTTGACGCAATAACGCTCGATCTCGCGCTGGCTGCGGCCCTTGGCATAGCCCAACGTATCGACGAAATATTGTGTCGCCTTGTCCCGGCTCCAGCGTTTGTGGTGCAAGCCGGTGTCGGCCACCAGTCGCGCGGCGCGGAACAGGAAGCTTTGCAGATAACCGATGCGGCCCAGCGGATCCTGCGCATATACGCCGAGTTCGTCGGCAACCTGTTCGGCATAGAGCGCCCAGCCTTCGGAATAGGCGCTATAGCCGCCGCGACGGCGCAGCATCGGGATGTCCGGGCTTTCCTGGGCGATCGCCACCTGCATATGATGGCCTGGCACGGCTTCGTGATAGGTCAGCGTAGCCAGGGTGAAGCGTGGCCATTCGGCGGTGTCTTTGAGGTTGATGTAGAAGGCACCCGGACGGCTGCCATCCGGCGCTGGGCCCTGATAATAGCCATTGGCGGCGCCATCCTGGATGAAGGCCGGCACGCGGCGTACTTCGATATCGGCCTTGGGCAGGGTGATGAACAGATTTTGCAGGCGCGGCATCGCGTCTTTCACTTGTTCGTTCAGCAGCTTGATCACATCGGCGCGGCCGGCGTCGGTGTTGGGGAAGACCTGATCCGGCCGCTCGCTCAATGCCACCAGACGGGCGCCGACGCTGCCCTGGGTCAGGCCCTGCGCCTTCAACATCGTGTCGAGCTGCGCCGTGATGTCCGCAACCTGCGCAAGCCCAAGCTGATGCACTTCTTCGGGGGTCAGATTGGTGGTCGTGGCGGATTTGACCGCGGCGTCATAATAGGCGGCGCTGTCGGGCAATTTCCACACGCCAGCATCGCTGCTGGCCTTGGCGCGCAGTGCCCGCACGCCGGCAATATAGCGATCATAGGCCGGAAACACGGTCTTTTCGACAAGTGTGTTGGCGCGCTGGCCCCATTCGTCGCCCAGACCGGCGGCTTTTGCCTTGCGCACCATGCTGGTCACCAGCACCGTGTCGGCCGCCGCGGTGCCACGGATGGCTTCAAGCTGCGACAGCGCCAGATCGAGCGCGAAATCCGGCGCGATCACGCCCTTTGCGGCATCGGCATTGGCCCAGGCCAGATTATCGTCCAGCGCCGTGGCATAGGCCGACAGGCGGGACAGATAGGCTTCGGCGTCGTCGGTATTGGTGATGCGGTGCTGCGCGTCGAGGAAATCCGGCACGCGCGTATAAGGGCCGTTCTGCTGGCTGATCACATAGGGCTGGAAATTGCCGCGCGCCGAACCGAAGCGGAAGCGTTCGCTGCTGGCGACGGCGCGCTTCAGATCAAATTCGACAACATCATAATCAAGCTGGCGGCTGGCCGACAGCGCCGCGCGATCCACACCGTTCAGCCGCTTGAGCTGATCGGCGGTGCGCGCCAGACGCCGGGCCTGGCCGGCCTGGGATTGGTCGGAAAGTTGGCCCTTCAGCGCCGCGCGCGCGCCCTTGTCCAGGCCAAGCGACGTCGCCTGCTCCGGGCTTTCATCAACGCCTTCGTTGAAAAACGCATCGAACAGCGCCAGCAGCTTGCCGTCTTCGCCGCTGGCGGTCGGATTGGCCATTTGCGCGAAGGCGGGCAGGGCGGTGGTCGCCGCAATTGCGGCTGAGCCGGCCAGCAGATGGCGGCGGCTCAAGGTCATTTCGGTCATTACATTCTCCCTTGCGCGCCCTTCTGGCGAGGGCGACGAGGGAGCGCAAGGGGTTGACGATCAAAGCCCCTTGGCGATCTCGGCATCCAGATTGGCGCGCACGGCCTCGAAAAATTGCTCCGTGGTCATCCAGGCCTGCTCCGGGCCGATCAGCAGCGCCAGATCCTTGGTCATGGCGCCCGATTCCACGGTTTCCACGCAGATCCGCTCCAGGGCGGCGGCGAACTTGGTCACTTCGGGCGTGCCATCGAGCTTGCCGCGATGCTTCAGCCCGCCGGTCCAGGCAAAGATGCTGGCGATCGGGTTGGTGCTGGTCGGCTTGCCTTCCTGGTGCATGCGATAATGGCGCGTAACCGTGCCGTGGGCGGCTTCGGCTTCCACGGTCTTGCCGTCGGGCGTCATCAGGATACTGGTCATCAGGCCCAGGCTGCCATAGCCCTGCGCGACCATGTCGGATTGCACGTCGCCATCATAATTCTTGCAAGCCCAGATGAACTTGCCCGACCATTTCAGTGCAGAGGCCACCAGATCGTCGATCAGGCGATGTTCGTAGACGATGCCGGCCTTGCGGAAGCGTGCCTTGAATTCCTCGTCATACACCTCCTGGAACAGATCCTTGAAGCGGCCGTCATAGGCCTTCAGGATGGTGTTCTTGGTGGAGAGATACACCGGCCAACCGCGATCGAGGCCATAATTGAGGCTGGCGCGGGCGAAATCGCGGATGCTGTCGTCCAGATTATACATGCCCATCGCAACGCCGGCGGACGGATATTCGAACACTTCATGTTCGATCACCTGGCTGCCGTCCTGCGCTTCCCAGCGCATGGTCAGCTTGCCGGGGCCGGGCACCTTGAAATCGGTGGCGCGATATTGGTCGCCAAAGGCATGGCGGCCGATCACGATCGGATCGGTCCAGCCCGGCACCAGGCGCGGCACCGATTTGATCACGATGGGTTCGCGGAACACCACGCCGCCCAATATGTTGCGGATGGTGCCGTTCGGCGATTTCCACATCCGCTTCAGGCCGAATTCCTTCACCCGGTCTTCGTCCGGGGTGATGGTGGCGCATTTCACGCCCACACCGAATTCGCGGATGGCGTTGGCCGATTCCACCGTCACCTTGTCGTTGGTGTCGTCGCGGTTCTCGATGCCGAGATCAAAATAGCGCAGATCGATGTCGAGATAGGGCAGGATAAGCTGTTCGCGAATCCACTGCCAGATGATCCGGGTCATCTCGTCGCCATCGAGTTCCACGACGGGGTTTTCGACCTTGATTTTCGGCATTTTTGAACTTCCTGCAGTGCTGCGACCGTATGCAGCAGTCTTAGGGGTGCGCGCCCGCGCTGGTCAATGGCTGCATGCCTCATCGCCCACCAGCTTTTCCGTCAGGGCAGCCAGATCGGCCAAGGGTTCGGCCAGCGTATCGAGGTGCGGCGGCCCAAAGCCGGACTGAGCGATATGGCCCAGCAAGGCGGTGAGCGGTTGCCAATAGTCTTTGCTGCCCAGCAGCCAGATCGGCTTGTCGTGAATGCCGAGCTCGCGCCAGGTGAGGCTTTCGAACAGTTCGTCCAGCGTGCCGATACTGCCAGGCAGGGCGATGATGGCGTCTGCCCTGCGGTGCATCAGTGCCTTGCGCTCATGCAGGGTCTCGACGACATGCAGTTCATCCAGGCCGTCCTGGGCGATTTCGGTGGTCATCAGCAGGCGAGGGATGATGCCCACCACACGCCCGCCGGATGCCTTGGCGGCGCGCGCCGCCATGCCCATCAGGCCAACCCGGCCACCGCCATAGACCAGGGTGACGCCAAGCGTTGCGCACAATCGGCCCAGCCCGGCGGCCAGTTCGGCATGGGCCGGATCATGGCCTGGGCGCGACCCGCAGAACAGCAGCAACGATGTGATCATCGCGTGGCTTTGGCGCAAAGCCCGGCGGCGCGCAATCGCATGGGCGCTCCGTGCGAATTGCCAAGCGGCGTATCACGGGCGTAAAGCGGCGAACATGAATGATCCCGACGACAAGACCCCGCCAGCCGATCCCGTCACGCCGCCGGTAATGCTCGACAAGCGACCAGCGCAGCCGGCGCCGGCGCCGGCCGAGCAACCCTTGGCGTCCGTTGTGCCACCGGAGCTGCCGCCCGCACCAACTGGCCCATTGCCGCTGGTGCCAGGCGAATCGGCCAAGTATCGCTTGCCCGACATGCATCCCGAAGGCCGCAAGTTCTTGGGGATTGCGCTGCTGGCCGTGCTGCTGAGCGGCTTGTGGCTGGAATGGACGGCGCTCAGTTTCGTGCTTTTGGGCATCGCCATCTGGGTGGCGGCATTTTTCCGCGATCCGGTGCGGGTGACGCCGGTCGGCGAGGCGCTGCTGGTGTCACCGGCCGACGGTCTGATCAGCCTGATCACCAATGTCGAGGTGCCGCGGCAGTTGCTGGGGGAAGGCGGATTGGCGCCGGGGCAGATGACGCGCATCTCGGTATTCATGAATGTGTTCGATGTGCACATCAACCGCGCGCCGATCCCCGGCCGTTTGACCCGCATCGTCTATGTGCCCGGCAAGTTTCTGAATGCCGATCTCGACAAGGCGAGCGACGAGAATGAGCGGCAATATTTCGTGATGGAGGATGCGGCCGGTGTTCGCGTCGGCTTCACCCAGATCGCCGGCCTGGTGGCGCGGCGCATCATGAAGTGGGTCGAAGTCGGCCAGATGCTGAAGGTGGGGGAGCGTTTCGGCCTGATCCGCTTCGGCAGCCGCGTCGATGTGTTCCTGCCTGCCGGTTATGTGCCGGCCGTTGCCGTGGGGCAGCGGGCGGTGGCCGGTGAGACCATCCTTGCCGTGAAGGGCACGCCATTCATGCAGGGTGCGCAGGCGCAGTGAGCGGCATGGTCACCGGGGTCGGCATGGCCATGGACTGCCGATGATCGAACCGGGGATACCCCCCTCCCGTCTGCCGCGCCGCCGCGGCATTCCCCTGCGGGCGCTGGTGCCCAATGCCGTCACCGTGCTGGCGCTGTGCTTTGGCCTGACCGGCGTGCGCTTTGCCATCGGCGGCGAATGGGAGAAGGCGGTGGGCGCGATCCTGATGGCCGGCGTGCTCGATGGCATCGATGGCCGCATTGCCCGCCTGCTGAAAGGCGCCAGCCGCTTTGGCGCGGAGCTGGATTCGCTTGCTGATGTGACGGCGTTCGGTGTGGCGCCGGCGCTGGTGCTTTATTTGTGGTCGCTGCAGCATCTGCCAGGCAATATGGGTTGGGTGATTGCGCTGTCGCACGCCATTGCCTGTGCGCTGCGGCTGGCGCGGTTCAATGCGCAGATCGATGCTGCCGAAGGGCCACACAAAAAAATGGGCTTCCTTACCGGCGTACCAGCCCCGATGGCCGCCGCGCTGACACTCAGCCCGATGTTCGTGCAGTTCTGGCTGGCGCCGGCTTTCATGGACGATCTTGCCGTGCGCGCGACATTGGTCGCGGTCACCACACTCCTCGTGGCCTTTACGATGGTGTCCAGCCTGCCGAGCTATAGCTGGGGTGCAATCCGGCTGCGGCCAGCCTGGCGGTTCCCGGCGCTGGCCGGCGTTGGCCTGTTTGCCGGCGCGTTGTTCACCAACCCCTGGGCAACACTTGCCGTGGTAACCGCGCTTTATGCTGGCGGGTTACCGTTCGCCGTGCGGAGTTATCGCCGGCGGGTTACGCGCGATGGGGGAGGGGCCGCACGTACCGGGGCCATCGGCAGTGGCGACGGCACCCAGCCACCAGTCTGAACCTCGCCGTCAATCGCCGAGCGCAACGCCTGGCGCGCATCACCCAGCATCAGCCCGACCAGCGCCCAGGCGGCCAGGCAGGCCAGCAACATCAGCATCATCGTCATATCGTGTACCCTTCCGGCCGATTCGGCCAATCATGTTCCACATATGTTCGCATACTTATGTTCCATACTTGTTCCTTTCGTCAAGCGCCTCTTTCGCACCTGAAACTTGGGCGGTAAGAAGGGGGAGAAGGATGCGCCGCCGTCGGAGTGTGGTGCGCCGCCATGTCTGGGGAGACGCATGATGTTGGGAACGATGCAGGATTGGCCGCTGTTGGTGTGGAAGCTGATCGACCATGCGGCGATCTATCATCCGACCCGCGAGATTGTTTCGCTGAGTTGTGAAGGCCCCAAGCATCGTACCAATTGGGCCGAAGTGCGCGGTCGGGCGCGGCAGGTGGCTGGCGCGCTCCGCCGGCTTGGCATGCAGCCGGGGGATCGGGTGGCGACCCTGGCGTGGAACACGTGGCGCCATGTCGAAAGCTGGTACGGCATCAGCGGCATGGGCGGGGTGGCGCACACCATCAACCCGCGCCTGTTCGAAGAGCAGATCATCTACATCGCCAACCATGCCGAAGACCGGGTGCTGTTCTTCGATCTGACGTTTATCAAGCTGGTGGAAAAACTGGCGCCAAGCCTCTCCACGATCGAACATTTCGTGCTGCTCACCGATCGTGCGCACATGCCCGCGGACAGCAGCCTGAACCTGCTGTGCTATGAAGATCTGCTGGCGGGCGAAAGCGTGGATGAACCCTGGACCGAGCTGCCGGAAACGGCCCCAGCCGGCCTGTGTTACACCAGCGGCACCACCGGCAACCCGAAGGGCGTGCAATACAGCCATCGTTCCAACGTGCTGCACGCCATGGCCGCCAGTGCCACCGACACGTTCGGGATGAGCGCCAAGACCACGGTGCTGCCGATTGCGCCCATGTATCACGCAAACGCCTGGTCCATCCCCTACACGGCCGCCTGTTGCGGCGCGAAGCTGGTGATGGGTGGGCCGAATTTCGATCCGCCGACCCTGCACAAGCTGATCGTGGAGGAAGAGGTCGATCTGGCGCTGGCGGTACCGACGATTTGGCTGGGCATGATGCAGTATCTTGAGAAGAGCGGCGAAACGCTTGGAAAACTGAACCGAACGGCCATCGGCGGTTCGGCGGTGCCGCGCGCGATGATCGAGCATTATGACAAGATGGGTGTGCGCGTGTTGCAATTGTGGGGCATGACCGAAATGTCGCCACTGGGCACGGTTGGCGCTGGGGTTCCAGAAACTGATTCAATGAGTTATGAGGCAGAGCTTGATATCCGTATCAAGCAGGGACGCGGCGTGTTTGGCGTCGAGATGAAGATCGTCGATGATGCTGGCCAGGAACTGCCGCGCGACGGTGTCGCCTTTGGTCGCCTGCTGGTGCGCGGGCCGTGGACGGTGGGCAGCTATTTCAAGGGCGACGGGCAGAATGCCTTCACGCCCGATGGCTGGTTCGACACCGGCGATGTCGCGACGCTTGATCCGCTGGGGTATATGCAGATCGTCGACCGCGCCAAGGATGTGATCAAGTCCGGCGGCGAATGGGTATCGTCGATAGACCTGGAAAATGTTGCCGTCGGCGCGCCAGGCGTCGCGGAAGCCTGCGTGATCGGCGTTTACCATCCGAAATGGGATGAACGTCCGCTGTTGCTGGTGGTGCCAAAAGAAGGTGCTGCCGTGACCAAGGACAGCGTGCTGGCCTATCTGGACGGCAAAATCGCCAAATGGTGGACGCCGGACGATGTCATAGTGGTGCCCAGCCTGCCGCACACGGCGACGGGCAAATTGCTGAAGGTGGCGCTGCGCGAGCAGTACAAGGACTACAAGCTGCCGACCGCATGATTGGCGCTCAGCCCTGCGTCGCCGCCCTGTCGCGCAGCCCCGTGCATGGCTTTTCGAAGCAGCCGGTGCAGGCGATCAAGCTGATCGCTGGCATTGGCATTGCCGGCGATGCCCACGCCGGTGTGACGGTGAAGCATCGGTCCCGGGTGGCGGTTGATCCTGCCCAGCCCAATCTGCGCCAGGTATCGCTTCTGTCGCTTGAACTGATCGCCGACTATGCGGCTGCCGGATTCGAAATTGCGCCAGGCCAGCTTGGTGAGAATGTCACCACCGCCGGCATTGATCTGCACGCACTGCCGCGCGGCACCAAATTGCAGTTCGGGCGCACCGCAACGATCGAACTCACCGGGCTGCGCAATCCCTGTGTCCAGATCGAAAATTTCCGTCCGGGCCTGCTGAGCAAGGTTGTAAAAAAGGGCGCTGGCGGTGAAATCGCGCGCCGGGCCGGCGTCATGGCCATTGTGATTTCGGGCGGCGATGTGGCGGTGGGTGACGCTGTTGCCGTTTTGCTGCCGCCGAAGCCATGGGCGGTGATGGAGCGGGTCTAGTCGCCCAACTGTCAGCTAGAACAGGCTGAACTGATGGCTGGGGCTGCGAAACTGCGTGCAGTCGAGCACGATACGTTCGCGGCGCAGGCCGTGGGTGGCGCATGCCTTGTGAAAGCGCTGGCGCATAAGGGCCGCATAAGGGCCTTGCGCCTGAAAGCGCGCGAAGAAGCGCGGGTCATTGTCCTTGCCGCCGCGCATGGTGGTGATGTGGTGCATCACGCGGGCGGCGCGGTCGGGGAAGTGGGTGGCCAGCCAGTCGCGGAACAAGGGCGCCACTTCGTGGGGCAGGCGGATCGGGATGCTGGTGGCACCAACGGCACCGGCTGCGGCGCCGGCGGCGACGATGGCTTCGATTTCGTGATCGTTGATCGCCGGGATCATCGGTGACAGGGAAATCCACACCGGGACGCCGGCGGCGCTTAGCTTGGCAATGGTGGCGATGCGGCGTGGCGGGGTGGCGGCGCGCGGCTCCATGATGCGGGCAAGGTGGGGATCAAGAGTCGTTACGCTGATCATCACCGCCGCCAGGCCGCGTTCCGCCATGGGGCCGAGAATGTCGAGATCGCGGCATACCCGGTCCGATTTGGTGGTGATGGTGACGGGGTGATGGCAGTCGTGAAGTATCTCAAGCACTTGCCTGGTGATCTTCCAGTCGCGTTCGATGGGCTGATAGGGATCGGTGTTGGTCCCCAGCGCGATCGGCTGGCAGACATAACCATTTTTGGCGAGTTCGGCCTGCAGCAGCGCCGGTGCATCGGGTTTGGCGAACAGCCGGCTTTCGAAATCCAGGCCCGGCGACAGATCGTGGAAGGCATGTGTCGGCCGCGCGAAGCAATAGACGCAGCCATGTTCGCAGCCGCGATAGGCGTTGATGGACCGGTCGAATGGCACATCGGGGGACTGGTTGCGGGTGATGATGCTGCGCGGGCGCTCAATGGTGACAGTGGTGCGCAACGGCGGCGGCGCGCCGTCCACCATGGTTTTGTCGTCCAGCCAATCGCCATCTGCCGCGCGCGCGGCAAGGCCGAAGCGTGCCGTTACGTTGTTGTGCGTGGCGCCGCGGCCGGACGGGGCAGGAGGACTGGCCATGCACGGACCATAGCGTGTTCGCGAGAACATAAAAAGAACAAACTATCCGTTTCAGGCCGGTGCACCACCTGAGTGCGCCTCCCTTGCCAGTACCTCAGTGCGCAAAGCGCGCGCATCAGCCAGGGCATTGTGGGGCAGGCTGCTTGCCGTGGCGGCATCAAAACCGGGGAGATTGAGCAGATTGAAGCGCACATGCGGAACCAGGCAGCGGCCCTGAAAGGCGAGCAGGCTGGCGGCGTGAGCGATATCTTCTGGCCAGTCGGCGACAATCAGCGGATCGGGATCGAGCAACAGATAGGCGCTGAGCGCTGCCACCACATCGGCGCGGGGATGCGGCGCTGCGCCCAGCACCGGCATGACATGATCGGCCACCCAGCGCCGCGGCCGATGGCAGGGCAGCACGGCGTAGAAATCGGGGCGGATCTCGGCCTCCGGCACCAGCGCAATCGAGATCAGCGGGCCATCGAAGCCATTGAATTCGCAATCGAGGAAATAGCGCACGCCCTTATCGTTCCTGCAGGCGCGGGATCAGATCAGCAAAGTTGCAGGGGCGGTGGCGGCTGTCGAGCTGGCTTGCCAATATGCCGTCCCACCCGTCCTTCACGGCGCCGGTGGAGCCGGGCAGGCAGAAGATATAGGTGCCGCGCGCCACGCCGGCACAGGCGCGTGACTGGATGGTGCTGGTGCCGATGGTCTGGAAGCTGAGCCAGCGGAACAGTTCGCCGAAACCTGGAATGGATTTTTCGATGACCTGATCGAGCGCTTCGGGGGTGACGTCGCGCCCGGTGACGCCGGTGCCGCCGGTGGTGATGATCACATCAATGGCCGGATCGTCGATCCATTGAGTCAGTTGCGCGACCAGGATCGGTGCTTCGTCCTTGCAGATGGTGCGGGCGGCCAGCGTGTGGCCGGCACTGGTCAGGCGATCGACCAGGGTGTCGCCACTGCGATCGGTGGCGGCCTCGCGCGTGTCGCTCACCGTCAGCACGGCGATGTTGAGCGGAACAATGGCAAGCGACTCGTCAATGGGCATGCAGGCAGGCTAAACTGTGTCGCGGCACAAAGTCATGGTGGAAGAACAGCCATGCGCTCCGCCGCAGCGGAGGCTGTGGTGGCAGCAAGGTTGATGGCGATGATCAACGTGGTCGATCAGCTGCGCGCCCGGGCGTTTTATGGCGATGTGCTGGGGCCGGTGTTTGGTCTGGGGCCGGCGCAAATCGATCATTTCGGCGATCAATTTGCGTGTGGCGATGGTTTCATCCGGCTGACTGCGCTTCCCGACATTGCACCGGGGCCGCATCCGGTGCTGGGCTGGCAAGTCGATGATGCTGCCGCCTGTGCGACTGGGCTGGCGGCGCACGGTGTATCGCTGATCATCTATCCCGGCATGGGGCAGGGCGAGGATGGTTTGTGGGCTTCGCCCGGTGGGCAAGCCCGCATCGGTTGGTTAAATGATAGCGAGGGCAATCTGCTCAGCTTCACACAAATTTGTTGACCCAAAGCACTTGCCAGGCGAGAATGTTCCTTATACGTTCTCTGCGGCAGTCGAGGAGGCGGGCGTGACTCAAGCAGGCGGATGCCATTGCGGGGCGGTGCGGTATGAAGTCGAGGGCGCGCCGATGCATGTCGTGCTGTGCCATTGCGCCGATTGCCGAAAATGCGCGGGCGCGCCGATGGTGGCGTGGGCGATGTTTGCTGACGATGCCTTTCGGGTGACCCGCGGTGAGGCCAAGACCCGCAATTCGTCGGGCGCAGCGCTACGCAGCTTTTGCGGCGATTGCGGGACCGGTCTCACTTATCGCAATGCCGAAATGCTGCCGGGCATTGTCGATGTCCAGGCCGTCACGTTGGATGATCCGGAAGCCTTTCCGGTCGGCGCGCATATCCAGACCGCGGAGCGCGTCGGCTGGATGGCAAGCGCGCACGAACTGCCGGCATTCGAGCGGTTTCCGGACTAGCCAGGCTATTTCCCGCCGGCAACAGCGCGGTCGTCATCCGGCCAGGCTTCCGGGGCAAAGCTGCCGGGCAATGGCCGCGGACGGATGGCGAGTGCTTCGCGCTTGATGGCCGCCGGCCCGCCGATGCCAGGCAGGCGTGGCCACAGCCCTTGCGCTACCGCTTCCAGCGAAGCCGGCGCGCCATGCTCGCGCAATTCGTACATCCACAGGTTGCGCATCACCACGCGCACATAATGGCGGGTTTCGCGGTAGGGGATGGATTCGATGAACAGCAGCGGATCGCCTTGATCGTCCAGCGTCGTGTTCCATTTCAGCACGGCACCCGGCCCGGCATTATAGGCCGCCATCACCTTGGGCAGCAGGCCATCGGTGATGCCCATCCGGCCCAGCATTTCCAGATAGGTTTGCCCGAGTTCGAAATTATAGGCGGGATCGGTGATGTCACCCACCACGCTGGCCGCGTCGGGTGTTTCGCGGCGGATGCGGTTGTGCACCAGGTCGCGCGTATCGGGCATCAATTGCATCAGGCCGCGGGCGCCGACCCGGCTGCCGGCGGTGGTGATGAACGCCGATTCCTGCAGGGCATGCGCAAAGATCAGCGCGCGCGGCAGCCGCCAGCCACGAAATGGCACCCAGTCCGGCGCGGGATAGCGCGCCGACAAGGGCGCCTCCAGCCCGACCGGCGACCGCACCGCAAGGCTGTATTGCGTGGCCGGCAGATCGAGCCGCGCCGCCAGCCGCAGGATCGCCGGATAGGCATCGGCCGGCGCCGTGGCGGCCAGGTGGCGCAATTCGCGATCAGCCAGGCCCAATTGGCCGATTTCCACCAGCGCGGCAGCGCGGCGGGCGCCGGGCACGTCCTTCAGATAATTCCAGTCGGCGGTGATGAAATCCGGTTCGGCCCAATCAAGCCCCTGGTCCACGCCCAGGGTCCGGCGCGCCAGAATGCCATAAAATGTGTTGGGTGAGGTGGCGGCGCGTTCCAGCCGGTCGCGCTGCGCCATGATATCGCCGGTGCGTTCCCAACTGCGCGCAGCCCAGAAATTGGCGGCAGCCCGGCTATCCTCGGGGCCTTCCTTGACCAGATCGAAGGCAGCGGCGGCATCGCGCCAGCGGCCCAGCCGGAATGCCGCCAGCCCGGCAGCCCAGGCGCCATCGGCGGCGCCCTGGCCCAAGCCCGCCGCCGCATCGAGCCCGATGCGCCACGCCGCCAGATCATCGCCCATGCGATAATGATTCCAGGCGATGCGCGCAGCCCATTCGCTGCGTGCCCAGGGGGACAATTGGCCGGAACCGGCCAGCCACAGTCGCTCGGCTTCGTCGTTGCGATCGGCGGCGAGCAGCGGCTTCAGTCGGGTTGCCAGATCGGCATCCCCCGGTCCACGCTCAATGGTATATCCAGGCGCGCTGGCGGTACGGAAGGGCCGTGCTTCCGGCAGCAATGGCATCGGCGCAGAATCAGCAGCGGGCAGGGCGGCGGCCCGCGCCGCGACCTTGTTGGCCAGCGGCTGATCGGCATTGGCCGCCAGCCAGGCCGCAAGATCGGCTCGGGTCAGGCGCCCCGGGCCGCGCGCCGCGATCAATGCCGCGCGCAGGCTTTCGCTCAGCAGCCCGGCCGGGTGGGCCGCCAGCGCGGCTTCGGCCTTGCTATACCGGCCGGCGTCGAGATCGCGGAACATGGTGCGGAAGGCCATGCGTTCGGCTTCGGTCAATTGTGGCGGCACCAGACGCTGGCGCGGGGTGATGCCGGCACGCTGCCCGTTCACGACCATCATGGGCGTGGCAGGGGGCGGCAGCGGCTGCAGCAACGCCGGCGGTTGCAGTTCAGGCGGGACGCTGATGGCAGTGGCCGGCGCGGCCAGCAGGCAGGCCAGAACGGGAAACAGGGTACGCATCAACCAACAACCGATCGAAAAAGCTTAAGATGGACAAAGGCTTGCTCGCGCAACTCCTTGCTGCCCCGCATGGTACGTGGGTGGATGGATGGCAGCAATTGCGCGCCAGCCCAATCGAACCAGTGGCCGCGACTGCTCGCCAGACGGGCCTTGCTGCCAGCCAATTCCGCGGCAACCTGGCCCAGCGCCAGCACATGGGTTGGCGGTGCCAGCATGGCCAGCCGCTCCAGAACCGGCGCAAAGCGCGCCAGCAGATCGGGCGTCGGGTCGCTGTCCCCAGGGGTCGGGAAGGCGAGACGACTGACCAGGGCAGCCCGGGACCAGTCGAGATCGATGGCCGCCATCATGCGATCGATGGTGTCGCGGTGGGTCGGATCAAGATCGGGCCGATCGATGAGCACCCACAGCCGGCTGTCGAGATTGCCATGGAACAGCAGCGGCGGATGCTGGCGCGCGGCCGGGAAACGGCCGAGCAAGGCGAGCAGCGCCGGAATGTCATCACAGGCGAGGGCAGGGTGGGGCGCTGCAGGATCACGGGCCGGTGCTTTGGCCTGCGCACCTGCCGGTTCGGCACGTGGTTCGGACATTGGTGCTGGCGGTGCCGGCGCCGGTTCCAGCCAGCGCCGCGGCGCCGGGTCCACCGGCACATCGCAACCGGCCGCAATCAGGAAGGCCAGCGCATCGCGGGCAGCGAGCAGATCGGGGGGAGCGACATTTGGTGGCACAAGCCAAGTACAAGCCTCAGGGTACTGAGTCTGGTCAAGCTCTGTCGGCATCGCTATCTGTCTATTCATGTCGTAATTGCGCCAGCCGGAGCGCCGGCAGCGCGGGATGGGGCCATAAGATGGGAACTGACACGTGAGCGAACGGGAATCCATGCCCTATGATCTGGTGATCGTGGGTGGCGGGCCGGCCGGCCTGTCGGCAGCGATCCGCGCCAAACAGGAGGCGCAGCGGCTGGGACTCGAGCTTTCGGTCTGCATCCTGGAAAAGGGCAGCGAGATCGGCGCGCATATCCTGTCGGGCGCTGTGGTCGACCCGCGTGCGCTTGATGAACTGCTGCCGGATTGGCGGAACATGGATTCGCCGATGACGGTGCCGGTGACGGAAAATCACCATTGGATCCTCAGCGAAACCGGCAAGACCGAATTTCCGCACGCGTTGCTGCCGCCGTTCATGCACAATGTCGGTTGCTACACGGTCAGCCTGGGCAATCTCACGCGCTGGCTGGCGACGCAGGCCGAAGGATTGGGGGTGGAGATTTTCCCCGGCTTTGCCGCCGCCGAAGTGCTGTACAATGATGATGGCAGCGTGAAGGGCGTGGCCACCGGTGACATGGGGATTGCCAAGGATGGCAGCCGCAAGCCGAGCTGGACACCGGGCCTGGAAATCCATGCCAAATACACCTTCTTTGCCGAAGGGGTGCGCGGGCACCTGTCGAAGCAGGTCATCGCGCGCTATGACCTGCGCAAGGACAGTCAGCCGCAGATCTATGGCATCGGCATGAAGGAATTGTGGGACATACCGGCCGAAAAGCATGTGCCGGGCCGGGTCATTCACAGCCAGGGCTGGCCATTGAGCGATGCCAATGGCGGCGGGTTCCTGTATCATCAGGCCAACGGTCAGGTGGCGCTCGGCTTCTCCGTGTGGCTGAACTACGACAATCCGCATCTGTCGCCGTTCGAGGAGTTTCAGCGTTGGAAGACGCATCCATCGATCCGCGCGATATTGGAAGGCGGCCGCCGCGTGTCCTATGGCGCGCGGGCGATCAATGATGGCGGCTGGCAGGCGGTGCCGAAGCTGACGTTCCCGGGCGGCGTGCTGATCGGCTGTGCGGCCGGTTTCCTGAACGTGCCGCGCATCAAGGGCAGCCACACCGCCATGAAGTCCGGCATGATGGCTGCCGAAGCCGCCGTGGCGGCGATCGCGGCGCAGCGCGGCGGTGATGAACTGACGGCCTATGAAGCGGCCTACAAGAAGAGCTGGGTGTATGAAGAGCTGAAAATGGTGCGCAACGTGCTGCCGGCGGTCGAGAAATTCGGCAACACGGTGGGCACGGTGCTGGGCGGCGTGATGATGTGGATGGAATATCTGGGCTACACGCTGCCCTTCACGTTCAAGCTGACGCCCGACAACACGCACATGCGCAAGAAGGACCAGGCGCCCAAGATCGCCTATCCCAAGCCCGATGGCGTCATCAGCTTCGACCGGCTGACCAGCGTGTTTCTTTCCAACACCAACCATGAAGAAGACCAGCCCTGCCACCTGACACTGAAGGACCCGTCAGTGCCGGTCGAGGTCAATTACGCGCTCTATGACGAGCCGGCGCAGCGTTACTGCCCGGCCGGCGTCTATGAGATTGTTGGTGTTGAAGAAGGCACGCCGCGCCTGCAGATCAACGCGCAGAACTGCGTGCACTGCAAGACCTGCGATATCAAGGACATGACGCAGAATATCAATTGGGTGGTGCCGGAGGGCGGCGGCGGGCCGAATTATCCGAATATGTAATGCGCAGCGCGGCCAGCGACCATCGCGCAGCGATGGGCGCGGACTCGCGCCAGCTCGGCCGGGCTGGCGGTTGGCCCTCAGGCCAACCGAACAGCTTCGACGGCGCGGCTCCGCCGCGTACTTCCCTTTCTTCCTTTACCTCCACCAAAACGGACTCGGCGGCTCTGCCGCCGGCCGTGCCCCGGCAGCGACCACCCCGTCGCACACGCCCGCATCCCCCCTCGACAACCCCCACCCACCACGCCACACTCGGCACACATGCGCATCACGCCCCTCCTCATTGCCCTCGCCCTGACGGCCCCCGCGCACGCCGCGCGTCCCACGAAAGCACCCGAGCCGGCGCTGCACGCCTACGTCATCGGCCGCTATGCCGCGCTCGACAATGAACTCGGCCTGGCGTCGCGCCTTATGGAGGAAGCCCGGGTGGCTGACCCGACCGCAGCCACGGTGACGCGGCGCGCCTGGGATCTGGCCGTGGCGGCCGGCGATCAGCAACGCGCCTTCAAGCTGGCGAAGAGCCTGGCGGCTGCCGGCAGTACCGATGCGGAAATCACCATGACCCGGCTGGCCGAAGCCGCTGCGCGCAAGGATTGGACCGAGGTGGCGGCGCTGCGGGCCAAGCTGGGCGGGCAGGGGTGGCCGCTGGTGGCTGGGCCGATCATCGATGCATGGACGGCGGCGGCACGCGGCGATCACGCGGCGGCACTGGCCATGCTCGATCCGCAGCGCAGCCAGGGTTTCATGCGCTCTTATGTTATCGAACAGCGCGCGCATATGCTGGCTTGGCTGGGCCGTTGGGATGAAGCCGCGGCAGCCTATCGCCAGGCACGCATGGTGGGCGGTGTGGCGGCGATGTTCCTGAAGCAGGGCCAGGCCGATGCGCTGGTGATGGCTGGCCGCCGCGATGAAGCGCTGTCGGTGCTGTTCCCCAGCGATCAACCCACTGCTGCGGCGCGGGAACGGCTGCTGGCCGGCAAGCGATTGGGGTTGATGGCGGCGGAGCCGCGCCACGCCCTAGCGTGGCTGTCGGTGCGTCTCGCCGGCGATCTGACGCGCGAACGCGCCGAGCCGCTGGCGCTGCTGTTTGCCCGCCTGTCCAGCTTCATGGCGCCCGATCTGCCGGCGAGCTGGCTGACGTTGGGTGATGTGCTGGGCCGGTCAGGCCGGAGCGAGGCCGCACTGGCCGCCTTGGCGCGCGTGCCAACGGGGCTGGGGTTGGGTGAAGCGGTGCGGGCCCGCCGGGCCAACGTGCTGGAGGCAGCCGGCGACGCAGCGGCCGCTGGGCAGTTGTTGAAGGCGGCGGCAGACGCGCCGGGTGCATCGGCGGAAGATTGGTCGAGCCTGGCGGCCTGGCACCAGCGCGCGGAACGCTATGCAGACGCTGCGGCGGCTTATGGCGTCGCCATTGATCGGTTCGGGGCAGGCCTGGGGGCGACGGCCTGGAACCTGCATTATCTGCGCGGCATGATGCGCGACCGTGCCGGCGACTGGCCGGGCGCCGAGGCGGATTTCCGGGCGGCGCTGGTGCTGGTTCCGGATGAGCCGAGCGTGCTGAATTATCTGGGCTATACATTGCTGGAGCGTCATCAGCAGGCCGGGCCGCGGGCCCGTGAAGCGCGGGCGTTTATCGAAAAAGCGGCATCGCTGCGCCCCGGCGACGGCGGCATCATCGATTCACTGGGCTGGATGCAGTTGCGGCTGGGTGATGTCGACAAGGCGGTAATCTCGCTGGAGCGCGCGGTCAGCCTGGAGCCGCAGGACCCGGCGATCATGGGCCATTTGGGAGACGCGCTGTGGCAGCAGGGTCGCCGCATCGAAGCGCGCTTCCGCTGGCGGCAGGCGCTGACGCTGACAGCTTTGGGTACAGCGGCTGCCGACGAACGGCGCCAGTTGCAGGCGCGGCTGGATTATGGCCTGGATGCGGCCAGCGCGATGCTGGCGCTCCGTTAGGGCCTTGCGCCGCAGCTCAGGCCGCGCCAATCGCAGCCGTTATGATCAGCGAACATGCCCCGGCCAAGATCAACCTGGCGCTGCACCTGCGGCGGCGGCGGCCGGATGGTTATCATGATCTGGAGAGCATCTTTGCCTTCACGGCGTTCGGCGACACGCTTTCGGCCGATGCCGCTGACGGGCTGAACCTGACGCTGGCCGGGCCAACTGCAGCGTCGGCCGATGTGGGGGACGATAATTTGGTGCTGCGTGCGGCGCGGGCCTTGGCGGCGGCGGCTGGCGTCACTGCTGGCGCGCGATTGCATCTCGACAAGCAGATCCCGGTTGCCGCCGGCCTTGGCGGCGGCTCGGCCGATGCGGCGGCGGCGCTGCGCCTGCTCAATCGATTGTGGGGGCTGAACTGGCCGCTGGAACGCCTGGCGACCCTTGCCGAACCGCTTGGTGCGGATGTGCCGGTGTGCGTGCACAGCCGGACCATGTTTGGCGCCGGCAAGGGGGAGGCGCTGTCGGAATGGCCGTACAACCAGGCCGGTACGCCGGTGCTGCTGGTCAATCCGCGGGTGGCGGTGCCGACGGGGCCGGTGTTTGCCGGGTGGGACCAGCAGGATCGTGGCGGCATATCCGCAGGGATCGGTTTGGACCGGCTGCGCAACGACATGACGGCAGCGGCAGTGGCGATCCAGCCCGTGATCGCAGACGTGCTGGCCGCGCTGACGGCGGCTGGCGAGGCCGAATTGGTGCGGATGAGCGGTTCGGGTGCCACCTGCCTCGCGCTTTATGCAGATGATGCGGCGCGGGATCGGGCCGCTGCGGGCTTGGCGGGTCGCGGCTGGTGGCTATGTCCGACGCGGATCATCGGACCCGACTCGGGGTTGCGCTGAGTCGCGCTCACAAGATTGAAGTACGACTCGAAAATCGGGGTGTGCAACTTGGGTGCAGTGCCGAAATCATAGGTACGTCATTTGCACAAAGCATTGAAAATACGATGCTGCAACGCACCAAGCTGATTTGCACTCAAAATTGCTGTTGACGACGAACTGAGCGCCGCTTAATCCGGTGACAGTTGATTTGAGCACTGCTCAGTCAGCGCTCAACCCTCCCCCCTCGGGCCGGCGGGCGGCGCTCAAGTCAGCCCGTTTTACGAACCGCCACCGGCGATGCTCGCCGACTGAGGAGACACACGATGTTCAAGCGCCTGATCGCCCTTCCGTTCGCCATTCTCGCTTTTGCCGCTGTGCCCGCCACGGCCGGCGCCCAGGTGAGCTGCACCGAAACCCCCGCTCAGATCCGCACCCTGGCTGATGCCAAGGGTGGCGAAGAAGCCGTCAAGGCGCTGAAGCTGGTCGCCGTTGGCGAGAAGCTGTGCGCCGCTGATGCCAAGTTCGAAGCTGGCAAGAAGTTCGCGTCGGCCGCCAAGCTGCTCGGCACCGAACTCGCGGCACTGTCGACCGGCACCACCGGCTACTGATCTTGCCGGGGGCGTCTGCCCCGACTTTCCCTCTCCATCCTGACCCAGGATGAACCTGAACGCCCGGTGGCCCCCACCGGGCGTTTTTTTGCTCACGACGCGGGTGGTTGCCGCCCGCCGGGTGATTTTTGCCTTCTTTAACTCGTTGGGCACCCCGGCTATGTCTGGTGGATGCATCGGCCCGAAATCCTGCCCGGCACTGCCGATATTCTGCTGGTCGCCGATCATGCGGCGGCGCATGTGCCGCCCGGCATCGACCTTGGCGTGCCAGCGGCGCTGATGGGCGATCATGTGGCCGTGGATATCGGCACCGATGCATTGACGCGGCGCCTGGCGCGCACGCTGGCGGCACCGGCGATCATTGCCACCGTGTCGCGCCTGGTGGTCGATCTGAACCGGGAGCCCGACGATGCGGGCGCCGTGCCGGCCAGCAGCGATGGGCATATCATTCCCGGCAATTGGGATTTGCCCGCCGCCGAACGCGAGCTGCGCATTGCGGCCATTCATCGGCCCTATCACGAGTGCGTCGCGGCCCAGATTGCCAGCCAGCGTCCGGCGCTGATCATTGCAGTGCACAGCTTCACCCCGAAGCTGGCGACCCGGCCGAGTGAAGACCGGCCGTGGCCGGTGGGGATCCTGTATAATCAGGATGATCGCGCCGCCAGCGCCGCCATCGTGGCGCTGGCCACGCGCGGCCTCCATGTGGGCGACAATCAACCCTATTCGGGCCGCACGCTCAATTACACCCTAGACCATCACGCTGAGGCAGCCGGGATTGCCTATGTCGGGATCGAAGTGCGCAACGACGGCCTAGCGGGCAAGGAAGGCATCGCGCGCTGGACCCATATCTTGGCCGATTGCATCGTCAGCGTGCGGCGCAGTCTGGCTTGACGGGAGCCAAACACTGAGGCACGGCAATTTTATTATCTCTTGAGGCTATTCATGATAAGATTCGAAAAGTCACGCCTGCCGTCACGCCACGTTTCGGTCGGTCCGGAGCGCGCGCCGCATCGCAGCTATTATTACGCGATGGGGTTGAGTGAAGAGGAGATCGCCCGGCCGTTCGTCGGCATTGCGTCGGCCGGCAATGACAGCGCACCGTGCAACACGACGCTGGATGCGCAGGCCGATGCGGCGCGGATCGGGGTGAATGATGCGGGCGGCATGCCGCGTCGGTTCAACACCATCACCGTGACCGACGGCATCGCCATGGGCCACCAGGGCATGAAGGCCAGCCTGGTCAGCCGGGATTGCATTGCCGACAGTGTCGAATTGTCCATGCGTGGCCATTGTTATGATGCGCTGATCGGCTTTGCCGGTTGCGACAAGAGCCTGCCCGGCATGATGATGGCGATGCTGCGGCTGAACGTGCCGAGCATCTTTGTGTATGGTGGTTCGATCCTGCCCGGTCGGTTCGAAAACAACGACGTTACTGTGGTGGACGTGTTCGAAGCGGTGGGCGGGTTTGCGGCCGGCAGTTGTCCGCTTGCGCGGCTGACAGCGCTGGAAAAGGTCGCGTGCCCCGGCCATGGCGCCTGTGGGGGGCAGTTCACGGCCAACACCATGGCCTGTGTGGGCGAAGCCATCGGGCTGAGCCTGCCCAACAGCAACATGACACCGGCGCCCTATACCAGCCGCGCCGACATCGCGATTGCGGCGGGCAAGCAGATCATGACCCTGATCGAACGCAACTTGCGGCCGCGTGACATCTGCACGCGCGAAGCTTTTGAAAATGCAGCGCGCATTGTCGCAGCGACCGGCGGTTCCACCAATGCTGCGCTGCACCTGCCGGCCATGGCCAATGAATGCGGCGTGGCGTTCGATCTGTTCGACATGGCCGAGATCTTCAAGACAACGCCCTACATTGCCGACCTGAAACCGGGTGGCCGATATGTTGCCAAGGACATGTATGATGCTGGCGGTGTCTATATGGCCTTGAAGGCGCTGTTCGATGCCGGGTTCCTGCATGGCGATTGTCTGACGGTGACCGGCAAGACGCTTGCCGAAAACATCGACGAGGTGACGTGGAACCCGGACCAGAAGGTGATCTATCCGGTGTCGAGTCCGCTGTCGCCCACGGGCGGTGTGGTCGGCCTGAAAGGCAGCCTCGCCCCGGACGGCGCCATCGTGAAGGTGGCGGGCATGAAGACGCTGCAGTTCAGCGGCCCGGCGCGGGTGTTCGATTGTGAGGAAGATGCCTTTAAGGTGGTGGAACAGCGCGGCATTGTGCCGGGCTGCGTGATCGTCATCCGCTATGAAGGGCCAAAGGGCGGGCCGGGCATGCGCGAAATGCTGTCCACCACGGCGGCGCTTTATGGCCTCGGCCTGGGTGAACATGTCGCGCTGATCACCGATGGCCGCTTTTCAGGCGCCACGCGCGGCTTCTGCATCGGCCATGTCGGCCCCGAAGCGGCCGAAGGCGGCCCGATCGCATTGGTGCAGGATGGCGACATAATCAGCATCGATGCCGAAGCCGGCACCATTGATCTGGAAGTGGACGCCGAAACCCTGGCCGCCCGCCGCGCCGTGTGGCAACCGCGCGCCACCAATTATCAATCCGGCGCGATCTGGAAATTCGCACAGACGGTCGGCCCGGCGCGGCACGGGGCGGTGACCCATCCCGGTGCAAATGCCGAAACCCATGTGTTTGCCGATATCTAGAGCCGATAGCGCTTGATGATGCGATCCACCGGAGTGCCGTCCTGCAGCGGCACTGCCGGCAGGATATCGTGATCGACGAAGCCCTGCCGCGAATAAAAGGCGAGGCCGCCTATATTGTCCGCCCGGATCACGGCATTCAGCGCGAACAGGCCGAGCGCACGCGTACGCGCCACCGTGGCCGCAAACAACGCGCTGCCGACGCCGCGCTGGGTGCCGCCCATCCGCGCGAACGTGCCGATGTCGCCGATATTGTCAGGCAGCGACGGCAATCGACCCACCGTTTGAAAGCCCTCGATCCGGCCTGACGCTGTGTGGACGGCGACAAGGCAGCAAAAGACATTGGGGCCATTCAGATAAGTATCGGCCAAATTCTCCGGGCTGAATGATTGCTGCAAGGCGGTGGTGCAACCTGCCGCAATGATGGCGTTGAGCAGTTCCGCCAGTTCGGTGGCATCACTGGCCGCCACCGGGCGCACGGAGATCAAAGCATTCACCATCGCAGGCACTTGTGCCGCCGGTCCGGCTTTGTGACAACGTCGGGATGTTCGTAATCGATTCGGGTCAGCCGCTGCTGACCGCCGCGGCCATGCGTACGGCCGAATCCACAGCCATCGCGGCGGGCACAGCCGCGATGACGCTGATGGAGCGCGCGGCGGCGGGGGCGGCAAGGGCGATTCTGGCCTATGCCCCGGCGCGGCGGGCGACCATCCTGTGCGGGCCGGGCAACAACGGCGGCGATGGCTATGGCATCGCGCTGCTGCTGGCGCAGGCCGGCGTGACCGTGACCGTGGCCGCCGACGCGCCGCCTGCCGCTGAGCCCGCCGCCACGATGGCGCAGCGGTGGCGGGCGCACGGCGGCGCGGTGGTGCCGTTGATCGAAGCGCCGCCGGCGCCGCTGATCATCGACGCTCTGTACGGCATCGGCCTGTCACGTCCCGTGCCCGAAGCAGTGCAGGCCGCGCTGGATCGGCTGCGCGGCGTCGGTCGGGTGGTGGCCATCGATATCGCATCGGGCCTGCATGCCGACACTGGCCAGTTGCTCGGCCAGCCATTGGCTGCGGAACTGACGGTGGCGTTCGGCGCAGCCAAGCCTGGCCATGTGCTGGGCGAAGGCGCGTCGGTGAGTGGGCGGCTGGCAGTGATCGACATCGGCGTGCCGCTGGCGAGCAGCTTGCGACTGACCGCGCCGCCGCGCCTGATTGGCCCGGCACCGGACGCGCACAAATATTCGCGTGGCTGGGTGATGATGGTGGAGGGCACCAGCGGCCATGGCGGCGCCGCGGGCCTGTCCGGGCTGGCGGCGCTGCGATCGGGCGCCGGGCTTGTGACACTGGCAGGGGAAGCCGGCGGACGAGCGCCGGCGATGGCACTGATGCGGCGCAGCGATGATGAGGCTGCTGCACTGCTTGCCGATCCGCGCATGGGCGCGGTGGTGATCGGCCCCGGCATGGAGTCCGGGCCGCGGGCGCGGGGCTGGCTGCGCCGCCTGCAATGGGCGGGCCGGCCTACGGTGATCGATGCCGGCGCACTGCGGCTGCTCGATCCCGCGATCTTGGGCATGCCGGCCGTGCTGACGCCGCATGAAGGCGAATTTGCGCAATTGTTCGGCCCAGTGGGTGATGATCGGCTGGGCGCTGTGCTCCGCGCGTCCGCCAAGACGGGTGCAGTGGTGCTGCTGAAAGGCCGCGCGACGATCATCGCGGCACCTGACGGCCGTGCTGCGATCAACGCCCATGCCGCGCCGTGGCTGGCCACGGCCGGTTCGGGTGATGTGCTCGCCGGGATGATTGCCGCGCTGTTGGCGCAGGGCCATCCCTTGTTCGAAGCGGCTTGTGCAGCCACCTGGTTGCATGGCGAGGCCGGGCGTCGGCTTGGCCCGGGCGGCATTGCCGATGATCTGATCGCCAGCCTGCCGGCGGTGCTGTCCAGCTTGTGAGTGACCTGCGGGTGCCAGATTTGCAGCCTATCGTGCGGCTGGCAGCACGCGGCGACGGCATCACGGCCGATGGCCGCTTTGTGCCGCTGGCCGCGATCGGCGACAGCGTGGATTTTGCGGTCGATCCGCCGCGCATCATTCCTGGCCCACATCATGCCGATGCCGCGTGCGCGCATTATCCAGCGTGTGGCGGCTGCCAGTTGCAGCATCTGAACGACGGCGCCTACACGGATTTTGTCATGGATCGGCTGCTACGCGTGCTGCCGGCCGGGTTGCCGGCGCAGACGCATCCCGTCGCCCTGTCGCCGCCGCGCAGCCGGCGCCGCGCCAGCCTGAAAGCCCTTAAACGCAATGGTCGGCTGAGCCTGGGCTTTCACAGCGAGGGCACCCATGCGCTGGTCGATATTGCCGATTGCCCACTGCTGGTGCCGGAATTGATGGCGCTGCTGCCGCCGCTGCGGGCCTTGCTTAAGGCGCGTTTGAAGGACGGGCAGGGGGCCGGCATCGCCATGACGTTGTGCGATGATGGCGTTGATCTGCTGCTCGCCAATGTCTCGGCCGAAGGGCTGGCCGCTATCGAGGCGCTGAGCGAGTTCGCGGCGACGCATGATCTGGCGCGGCTGAGCGTGGAAGGGCCGGGCGGCATCGACACGCTGGTGGAACGCCGTGCGCCGACATTGATCATGGGCGGGGTGGCAGTCCCGATGCCGGTGGCGCCATTCCTGCAGGCGACGCGCGAAGGCGAAGCGGCGCTGGTGGCGGCGGTGCTGGCGGCGGTGGGCGATACCGCGCGAGTCGCCGATCTGTTCTGCGGGTTGGGTACCTTTGCGTTGCCGCTGTCGCAGCACGCTGCGGTGCTGGCGGTCGATGCCGCCGGGCCGGCCGTGATGGCGCTGGGCGTCGCGGCGCGCCGCGCCGGCCGCCGGGTGGAGGTGCAGCACCGCGATCTCTTCCGCCGGCCGCTGGCGGGCAAGGAACTGTCGGGATTTGACGCCATTGTGTTCGATCCACCACGGGCCGGCGCCGAAGCACAGGCCCGCGCACTGGCGGCATCTGCGGTGCCGCTGGTGGTCGCCGTCTCGTGCAATCCCAACAGCTTCGGACGTGATGCGAAGATATTGGTGGAGGGCGGCTACACGCTCACCTCGCTATGGCCGGTGGCACAGTTCCGCTGGTCCAGCCATGTCGAACTGGTGGCGCGTTTTGACCGTCAGCCCTGAGTGGTGGCGATCGACAGCGCCAGCAGCACCAGGGCGATCAGGCACAGGCTGGCACCGGCGAACAGTGCAAAACGGATCACAACGCGGTTGACCAGAATCTGCACCATGCTGTGGGCGATGCGCAAGCCGGTGTAGGCCCAGGCCAGATTGACGGCGAGGCTGCCGGCGTCCCCCATGACCGCCAGCGCCAGCGCGGTCGCATAGAAGATGGTCGGCTGTTCCATCAGATGATTGTAATTGTCGGCCACCCAGCTTGCGCGTTCCTCCCCGGCCGCAACCATTTGATCGCGCAGGCCCTTGCCGGTGGAACCGACCAGCTTAGTGCCATCGATGCCGGCGCGGCTCATGGCGGGCAGGCGGGTGGCGTACATCCAGACCCAGACGATCATCGTCCAGCCGGCCAGCACCAGCATCGGCAGCAATATGGCGTTTGCCATGAAAAACCCTCCCCGTGTGTGACGGGGAGGGTTCTTTCGTTTGGGGCGGTTTGTCAAACGGGGAGAGGCAACCCCTCACCCCGCTCGCCTGCGGCGAGTCGTCCTCACCCGCAAGGGGAGAGGGGACCTTGTCAGGCGAACAAGGAAGCCCATTTGCGCTTGGCGCGGGTCTGCCAGTGGCCGCGATGGTAGGCGTCGCTGGCCAGCAGCGGCATGACCGAACCGGCTTCGGCGAACACCATCTGCTCGATGCCGGTGTTGACCTTGCCCCAGCTCGCCGCTTCCTGCAGCGTCGAGGAGGAACAGGCGCCATCGCGCACGTCCGCCACGGTGATCTGCACGGCATATTTGTGCACTTCCACGTCGTGATGGCCCAGGATTTCGGCGCAAACGACCGTATCCTGGATGAAGTTCTTCGGCACGCCGCCGCCGATCATCAAAAGGCCGGTGGTGCCGGCCTTGATCTTGATTTCGGTCAGTTCGCGGAAATCGGCGATGGCATCCAGCATCATGTAGGGCTGGCCGGTCTTGGCGCGATCGACCTGATGCTTGACCAGGCCGAACCCGGCCGAGCTGTCGACGAAGGCCGGGCAGAAGATCGGCACATCATGTTCATAGGCCAGCTTGACCAGGCTGTTGTCCTTCTTGCCATGCTCGGCCAAGTATTTCCCCATCTCGCGGATGAAGGCGCGGCTGGAATAGCCACGCGGTTCCAGCGTGTTGGCGATTTCATAAATGGTGTGATCGGTCTGCTGCAGCGCTTCTTCGTCGATATAGGTATCGTAGATGCGATCGATCAGCAGCGACCGCAGCGTGTCGTCATCCGGCACTTCCAGGGCCTGATAATGTTTGTGGCCCAGGCCTTCGAAGAAATCCATGTCCACGATGCTGGCGCCGGTGGCGACGATGCCGTCCACCATGTTGTTGCGCACCAGTTCGGCATAGAGATCCATGCAGCCGCCGGCGCTGGTCGAACCGGCGATGACCAGGAAGATGGTGCAATCGGGATCGGCCAGCATCTGGTTGTAGATGGCGGTGGCGCGGGCGAGATCGCGCGAGGTGAAGCTCATCTTGGCCATGCCGTCGATGATCGGGCGGGCGTCGAAGCTCTTGATGTCGATATGTTCGACCAGCGTGGACAGAAGTTCGGCCTTGCGCTGGCGCTCGGCCGGCGTGAGCTCGGTGACAACAGCGTTCAATGTATCGGTCATGGATTGCTCCCGGTGTCAGACTATGGCCCGGCATGCCCAAACGGCAATGCCGCCCGCGGCCGGGGGAGTCCGGCGCCGAGCGGGGGAAATCATGCCCCCACTGCGAACAGTGGGGGCATGGGAAATCAGATCGACCGCAGCTGGATAACCTTGTCCGGCGACTCTTCCGTGACACCATAGAGCGTGTCCATCGGCTCGTCGGTCATGAACACCGTTTCGCCGGCGGTGAAGCCATTGAAGCCGGTGCGCATGGCCTGGCCATAGGCGCCCAGCATGCCGATCTCGATATAGTCACCGGCCTTGATATCGGCCGGCAGGGCGAACGGCCCGCGCATGTAATCCATGTCGTCGCAGGTCGGGCCCCAGAAGCTGAAATCGATGTCACGGGCCCGGCTGGCGGTTTCGCGCACCAGCTGCACCGGGAAACGCCAATCGACATGCGCAGCATCGAACAGGGCGCCATAGGCACCGTCGTTGATGTAGAGCACATCTTCCTTGCGGGCTTCGACACGCACCAGCACGGAGGCATATTCTGCGCTCAAGGCCCGGCCCGGCTCGCACCACAATTCAGCCGAATAGGAGATCGGCAGCGATTCAAAGGCGCGGTGGATCACCTCGAAATAGGCTTCCAGCGGGGCTGGCGCCATGCCGGGGTAGATCGACGGGAAGCCGCCGCCGACATCGACAATATCGACGGTGACACCGGCCGCCACGATTGCCGTGCGCACCTGCGCCATGGCATCGCCATAGGCCTGCGGGCTCATCGCCTGGCTGCCGACATGGAAGCAGATGCCGAGCGCATCGGCGACCTGGCGGGCCGCCATCAGCACGGGCGCTGCCTCATCGGCATGCACGCCGAACTTGGACGCCAGGCTGAGCTTGCTGTGCGAAGACGAGACCCGCAGCCGGACGCACAGCGTCAGGTCGGTCGCAGCGACGCCATCCGTGGCGGTGGCCGCCACGATCTTTTCGAGCTCATCGAGCGAATCCAGGCTGAATACCCGCACGCCATGGCGATGATAGGCCTCGGCGATGGCTTCGGGCGCCTTGATCGGATGCATGAACCCAAGCGTGGCGTTGGGCGCCACTTCGCGGACCAGACGCACTTCGGCAATGGAGGCGACGTCATAATGCGTCAGCCCCGCATCCCAGAGGGTGCGGATCAGGTCTGGGGACGGGTTGGCCTTGACCGCATACATCGGTGTACCCGGAAACTTCTCGAGGAAGAATCGGGCAGCACGACGCGCCGCATGCGGGCGGACGAGGGTAACCGGCTGCGTGGGACGCAGGGTGCGCGCTACGTTGAGCGCAGTATGATGCTTGAGCAAGTCAAGGGACCTCCGGGTGGGCAAAGAATGACGATGCTGCGCGCTTGTCGGGATTGTTCCAGTTGGAACAGTCTCGGCCGGTCGCCGGCATTGACACCAAAGCTGCCTTGCGGTGGAAGTCCCATGGGGCAGCGAGGTGCTAGCTATGAGACATGACCCCTCGTGTAAAGAAGATTTTTGTTACAGTGAAAACTGATGTTTTGCCGTGGCCTTTCAAAGGCTTGCGCAATCTGTGACGTTTTTGTGAAAGGGCCATATTTCAATGACTTCGCTTGAATCAAGTCCCGTCGTGCATGCCGATGTGCTGGCTGCGGCAAATCGGCTTGGTGATTGGCCGGTACGCACGCCGCTGCTCAATTTCCCGGCGCTGGACGCGGTTTGCGGCGGCCGGGTGTGGTTGAAGCCGGAGAATCTGCAACACACCGGCAGCTTCAAGTTCCGCGGCGCCATGAACCGCCTGCTGGCGATCCCGCCCGAAGGCCGGCGCGGCGGGGTGGTGGCCTATTCATCGGGCAACCATGCCCAAGGCGTGGCGCGGGCGGCGAAATTGCTCGGGATGCCGGCGCTGATCGTCATGCCGTCCGATGCACCGAAGCTGAAGGTGGAGCGGACCCGCGCCGATGGCGCCGAGGTCGTGTTCTACGACCGGCTGACTGAATCGCGGGAAACCATCGCCGCCCGCCATGCCGAAGTGCGCGGCGCGCTGATCGTGCCGCCGTTTGCCGATCCGCTGATCATTGCGGGCCAGGGCACGGCCGGCCTGGAAGCCGTGCAGGATCTGGCAGCAAAGGGCGAGACGGCCGACCTGGCGCTAACCTGTTGTGGCGGCGGCGGCCTGTCGGGCGGTTTTGCGGCCGGCAGCCAGTTGCCGTTGGTGGTGGTCGAACCGCAAGGCTATGACGATGTCTGCCAATCGCTGGCCGCCGGCCATATCATCCCGGTGGCCAATCCCGGCCCGACCCGCTGCGATGCGCTGCAGACGCTGCGCATGGCCGAGATCACCTTCGCGACGCTGACCCATCATGGCGCGACCGGCGTGGCGGTGAGCGAGGCCGAAGTGGCGCGCGCCGTTGCCTTTGCCTTTCGCGAACTCAAGCTGGTCGTCGAGCCCGGCGGGGCGGTCACGCTGGCTGCATTGCTCGCCGGGCGAGTGGATGTGCGGGGCAAGACCGTGATTGCGATCCTGTCTGGCGGCAACATCGATCCCCAGGTGATGGTGGATTGCCTGACCGAGGCCGGCGCGCTCTGATCCCGACACTCTGACCCCGAAGCTCTGACACTTGCCGCCGCGTCCACAAAGGCGCAGCATTGTCGAAGGGGAGGCTGAACGATGGCAGCAGCGAAGCAAGCCGGCACGACAAAGCGCGCACGGGCCGCTGTACGTCGCGATCTTGCCATCGCTGATCTGCGCCACGCGCTGCTGGCGGGCTGGCAGGATTATCGTGCGCATCCGGGCTTTGGCCTGTTCTTCGGCGGCATTTATGTGGTTTCCGGCTGGCTGCTCACCTGGGTGACGCTGGCGCGCGGTGAGGTGGCGTGGCTGGTGCCGGCGGCCGCTGGCTTTCCGTTGCTGGCGCCGTTCTGCGCGGTCGGGCTCTACGAAGTCAGCCGGCGCCGCGAGGCCGGTCTGCCATTGCGCTGGGGCGCCGTGCTGGGTGCGCTGCGCGGCCGCGGTGATGAGCAGATCCTGTCGATGGGCGTCATCCTGTTCGTCGCCTTCGGCTTCTGGTTGATGATCGCCCATGGCATTTTCGCGGTGTTCCTGGCGCAATCCGGCGTCGGGTCGGAATCCTGGGCGTTGCTGCAGACCAGCGCCGGCCTGATGATGCTGGGTGTGGGCGGCGCAGTCGGCGCACTGATTGCCTTAAGTTTTTACACGATCACGGTGATCAGCCTGCCAATGCTGCTGCATAGCGATGTGGATTTCATGACGGCAATGATTACCAGCGTGCAAGCCGTGTTGGCCAATCGCCGCGTGCTGCTGGCCTGGGCGGTCGTGATCGCCGTCAGCCTGACGCTGGCGTTGCTGCCGGGCTTTCTGGGATTGCTGGTGGTGCTGCCCGTGCTTGGCCACGCCACCTGGCATTTGTACCGCCGAACTGTGCTGTTGGCGTAATCAGGGCGGCATCCGCAGGACGGCGCCGCCCGTCTGGTCTCAATATACCGATCGCACCGCCGCCTCGCGGTCCCAGATGCGGCCGGCGCTGGCGGCATCGATGAAGGCATCGGCTTGGGTATCAAGCCGGACGACGCCTTCATCTTCCTTGACGTTGGCCATCGCCAGCAGGGCAGCACCCGCCTCGTTGTAACCGATCACCTTCAGATGGGCATAGGCATCGTGCACCCAGGCGATGGCTGCGGATTCGCCCAGCAAGGCGGCGCTGCCGTCTTGGCTGGCCAGCACCACGACGGCATCGAACAGCACGGACGGCCCGCCGGCGAGCTGGAAATCAGCCATCAGCCAACTGCCGTCATCCAGCGTCACACCGCCGATGGTCGGGCATATGATCTTGACCTGTGCATCCACATCCGTCGCAACGTCGAACAAGGCGGTCACGGCTTCGGCACTGGCGCCATCGGTGACCAGCGCACCGATCTTGCGGCCCTTCAGCGGCGGCGGATCGCGCGCCAGGATCGACAGGCTTGGGGCGATCTCCAGATCGTCGCGCACTGGCACAGCCGGCACGGCAGCGATGATGTCGCCGCGATGGCCGAGTCCGGCGGCAACCCGTTCGCCCAGTTCCTCGTCGACGGTGACGAGATGCCCCAGCATGGTGGTGCGCACGATATCGGCCTCCACCTTCGACAATTCGAACACCAGCGCAGCGACGATATGATCCTGTTCGGGCACGGTCTGGCTCAGGAAGAATTGCCGGGCCTGGCTGTAATGATCGGCAAAGCTTTCCGGGCGCTCGCGCACCTTGCTGGCGTCGAGCGGGGTCGGGAAGCTGCGGAAACCCTGGTCGTGGCTTTCGCGCGGCCCGGTCGGGTCGAGCAGGCTGGGCGTGTAGGTGACGCGCTGCGGGTGCACGCGCGTCTGCATATGGCCGTCGCGCTGCATGTTGGCGAACGGGCATTTCGGCGTGTTGATCGGGATCTGATGGAAATTGGGGGACCCCAGCCGCTTGAGCTGCGTATCCAGATAGGAAAAATTGCGGCCGTGCAGCAGCGGATCGTCGGAGAAATCGATGCCGGGCACGATATTCTGCGTGCAATAGGCGACCTGTTCGGTCTCATCGAAGACATTGGCCGGATTGCGGTTCAGCACCAGCCGGCCCACGTTGCGCAGCGGGATGATTTCCTCCGGGATCAGCTTGGTCGAATCCAGATGGTCGAAATCCAGCGCGTCGGCTTCCTCCTGGGTAAACAATTGCACGCCCAGCTCCCATTCCGGGAAATCGCCTTCGTTGATGGCATTCCACAGGTCGCGGCGGTGGAAATCGGGATCGGCGCCGTTGATCTTCACGGCTTCGTCCCACACGACCGACTGAATGCCGAGCACCGGCGTCCAGTGGAATTTGACGAAGGTCGACTGGCCTTCGGCATTCACCAGCCGGAAGCTGTGCACGCCAAAGCCCTGCACCATCCGCAAGGAGCGCGGGATGGTGCGATCCGACATCTGCCACATCACCATGTGCATGGCTTCGGGGGTCATGGCGATCCAGTCCCAGAAGGTATCGTGCGCCGATGCCGCCTGCGGGAAGCCGCGATCTGGCTCTTCCTTCACGGCGTGCGCCAGATCGGGGAATTTCATGGCATCCTGGATGAAGAACACCGGGATATTGTTGCCGACCAGATCCCAATTGCCCTGTTTGGTGTAGAATTTCACCGCAAAGCCGCGGACATCGCGGGCCAGATCGGCCGATCCGCGATTGCCGGCCACCGTTGAAAACCGCACGAACACCGGCGTCTGTTCGCCAGCCTCGCCCAGCACCGTGGCCATGGTGAGATCGGCCAGACTGTCGGTCAGCTCGAAATAACCGTGCGCCGCGGTGCCGCGGGCGTGGACGACGCGCTCCGGGATGCGCTCGTGATCGAAATGGAAGATCTTTTCGCGCAGCACCATATCCTCGAGCAGCAGCGCGCCGCGCGGCCCGGCGCGCAGGCTGTTGTGATCGTCGGAAATCGGCATGCCGTGGTTGGTGGTCAGCATGGCCTGGCCGGGCGCTGCAACCTGGTGCAACTCGCCGCCGGGGCCGGTGTGGAGCGTGGGCAGCGCTCTGGCGGCGGCTTTGCCCTGTGCCATGGTCGTCGCCAGCGTATCGGCTGCAGTGTCGGCGGGAATCGTTGCCATGAAGACATCCTCGGGTTGCACAGGGTTTCAAAAGCAACCGGCCGGGCCAAGCGGCGTTCCGCTGTCGGCAAAAGAAAGCCGCCGCCGTGACGTCTTGCAACGATTGTTAGGCATCTGGGGAACGGTCGGCGTGTTGGCTGGTTCAACAGCCATGCCGTCATGGCCGGGCGTGTTCGGCATGACAGGCATCGTGTTGAGGAGACGATGATGAGCAGTCTGCCAGCCGCCTATTTCGATGCCCTGTACGAAGCCGATCCCGATCCCTGGCTGTTCGAGACCAGCGCGTACGAACAGGGCAAATACGCCGCCACGCTGGCGGCGCTGCCCCGGCCGCGCTACCGCCATGCCCTTGAGGTCGGCTGCTCGATCGGGGTGCTGACCGAACGACTGGCGCCGCGTTGTGACCGGCTGCTCGGTATCGATGTGGCGCAGGCGGCGATCGCGCAGGCGCAGGCACGCCTGCAGGATGCGCGGCATGTGCGTTTTGCCGGCCGCGCCTTTCCCGAGATGCAGCAGGAGGTTACCCCCGACGGATTCGACCTGATCCTGTTGTCGGACATGCTTTATTATCTTGATGAGTTGGCGCTGCTGCGGGCTGCCCGGATGACGCGGGCGCTGGCGGCCAGGGGCGCGCATGTCATGCTGGTGCACGGCCTCGGCCCGACGCCGGACTATCCGTTGTCGGGGACGAATGCAGCCCAAGGTTTCATCGCGGCCTTGCGACCGGTGGCGCCGATCCTGCTGCAACTGCGCACCGCCGATTACCGGATCGATGTGCTGCAACTATGACGATCAGGCTGCGGCCGACAGGCTGGACGGCGCGCGAAACCGGGCGGATTGGGCGCGAATTTCGTCGGACAATGGCGCATAGGCGGTGCGGGCAACATCGGCGCCATGGCCATCCAGCAGGCCATTCAGGCAGCGCCGGTCATCCGCCCAGCCCAAGTGGCTGATGATCGGATAGAGGCAGATGCCGCCGATGCTCAGCCCGCGCGCCTTGGCTGTGCGCACTTCATCGCAAACGTAACGCAGCCAATAGGGGCGGAACACCCCTTCGGTGCCGGTCTCAGCGATGTAGAGGGGCTGTGAATATCGCGGCGCTGCTGTTTCCACCAATTGGTGCAACGGCTTGTGCAGCCAGTCCCCCAGAAAGATCGGGCGGCCATGATCGACCCATTGATTGTTGTAATAATAATTCAGCCCGATGATATCGACGGCGGCTTCATGCCCGCCTAGTTCCGGTTCCTTGCGGCCGAGCAGCATGTCGAGCGCCTCGAACTGGCTTTCGGTGTGGCGCGCAGCCTGGGCGATGGCGTCTGGCGTGTCATCGGCTGGAAACACATGGATCAACGGCTCGGCGCAGGCGATACGGGCGCGGGGATCGACGGCACGCAGTTCGGCGCTGGCGGCCAGCATGGCACGCACCAGTTGGCGCTTGAGTTCGCCGCCGCGGCCCGTGGCAAACGGGTTGAGATCGCCGCAGTCACCGCCGGCAAAGGCCCAATAGCTGATCTCGTTGATCGGCGTGAACAGCGGCGGCGTGTCGGTTTCGGACGCGATCACCCGCGCGGCTTCGCGTGCGAACGCAGCGAAGCGGGTGATGAAACGCGGCGAAAACACGTCGACACCGGCCGGCAGACCGTAATGCAGCAGATCCCAGATGATGGTGATCGGCATGTCGCGCGCGGCGCGCAGCATCGGCAGGAAGCTCGACCAGTCATACTGGCCGGGCCGCGGCTCGATCAGATGCCAGCGCAAGCCATCACGGGCAGCAGTCATGCCGTGGGCGGCCAACAGGCGATAATCCTCGGCCGCGCGGACGTCGTGGCCGGTCGCGGCGGCGATATCCAGCCGCCGGCGCGAGCGCAACTGCTGGGCGGCACATTCAAAGCCGCCCATCAGCATGGAGCCAAACAAGGCCTGTTCCGGCATGTGGTTCAGGCAGCCTGGGCTTCGGTGCGCGGTACCGCCGCGTCCAGCTTCAGGAAGCTGGCCAGCGCCTGGCCCACCACCTGATCCATATTATAATAGCGGTAGGTGGCGAGCCGGCCGACGAACCAGGTGTCGGCTTCGGCGCGGGCCAGCGCTTCATACTGCTTGAACAGCGCTTCGTTTTCCGGGCGCGGTATCGGATAATAGGGATCGCCGGTGGCGCTGGGATATTCATAGGTCAGCATCGTGCGCGGATGTTCCTGGCCGGTCAGATGCTTGACCTCGGTAACGCGGGTATAATCCTGATCCTGCGGGAAATTGATGGTCGCCGCCGTCTGCGCGAACTCCACATCCTGGCTGACATGGCAGAATTGCAGGGATCGATAGGGCAGGGGGCCGAAGCGCTGATCGAAATATTCATCGATCGGGCCGGTATAGACCATGCGCGCCGGACGTTCGGCGGCCGGAATGGCCAGGGCATCGACGCCAAGTTGCACCGTGATCAGCGGGTTGGCCAGCATCCGCTCAAACATGGCAGTATAGCCATCGCGCGGCATCTGCTGGAAGCTGTCGGTGAAATAGCGATCATCGTCATTGGTTCGCGTCGGCACGCGGGCGGTCACTGATCGGTCGAGCTCGGACGGATCGAGGCCCCATTGCTTGCGCGTGTAACCGCGGAAGAATTTCTCATAAAGCTCCCGACCGATCTTGCTGACCACGACATCTTCGGAGGTGCGGATATCGGCGACATCCTCGGCACGGGCAGCCAGAAACGCCGCGACACCGGCTTCATCGAGATCGAGCCCGTACAGCCTGTTGATGGTGGTGCGGTTGATCGGGATCGGCACCAGTTGGCCATCGACGCTGGCCAGCACGCGATGTTCGTACGGCCGCCACTCGGTAAAGCGCGAGAGATAATCGGAAATGGCGCTGCTGTTGGTGTGGAAGATGTGCGGGCCATATTGATGGAACAAGATGCCATCGGCATTGCGTCGATCATGCGCATTGCCGGCGATATGGTCGCGCTTGTCGACCACCAGCACGGTTTCGCCGCGCACCGCAGCGATACGTTCGGCCATGACGGCGCCGGCAAAGCCAGCGCCAACGACGATCCAATCATGCATGTGCGATCTCCAGGGCAGGGGTGGTGATCGCGGCGATCTCGCCGCGCATGAAGGCCCAGGTGCTGTCCCACGAACCACTGTCGAGTTGGCGCTGCACGCGCCGCTGCCAGCCGGGATCGGCCGCGGCGAGGATGGCGGCATCGATGGCCAGTGCAAAGCCGTCAGCATCGGCGGCAATGCCAACCAGGCCGAGATCGCCATAGGGGTGCTGCACATCGGTGATGGCGGAGGACACCACGCCCAGCCCGGCGCTGAGAAATTCCGGCGTCTTGGTCGGGCTGATGAAACGGGTGGAATCGTTCAGGGCGAACGGCATGAACCCGCAATCCCAATGCTGCAGATAGGCGGGCAGGTCGGCATAGGCCTTGCCCCCCAACCAGTGCAGATTGGGGCGCTGTGGTCGGCTGGCAGGATCGATCTTCACCACCGGGCCAACCATGATGAACTGCGTGTCGGGGCAGCGGTCGGCAAGTGCGCCAACCAATTCCAGATCCATGCGTTCATCGATCACGCCGAAGAAGCCGACCCGCGGATGCGCAATGTCCACCTGATCGGCGGGGTCGGCCAGCGGTGCCGCCGGGTTGGGTGCGAAATGTTGGCGATCGATGCTGGACGGCACGCCGTGGATATTGTCGTGCAGGTGGCGTTTGGCCTGATAGAGGCTGTGGCCACCGGTGAAGACCACGTCAGCCCGCGCCATCAGCCGGGCTTCAAGCTGACGGATGCGGCTGTCGGCACCGTGGAACAGCGCCAGTTCGTCCATATTGTCATAGACGGTGACGGTCGGCACCAGCGTGTCGCTGAATTCCAGCGCCATGGGCGTGTAATACCAGGCGATATCGGGCATGCGCGTATCGAGCAGATCATTGAGCAACGCGGCCTGCGTTGCGACACGTGTCGCATGGCTGCCACCGGCCGGCAGGATCGGCGTGGCAATGGTGATGCCGCGATCCCGGGCGATCTTCCAGCCGGCGCTGTCTCCGTCTTCCGGTTCCTCAATATAGATCACCTCGTGATCGACCGCTGCGCGGGTCATAAGATGCTGGGGGCGCTGAAACACGAAATTCCAGCGCAGATGCGAAAAGCACAGCAACAAGGGACGACGGGTTTCGCGTGGTTGCTGGAGCTGGGACCCGCCGGCAAAGGGAAGTAGCTTCATGTGCAGCGACCTTTCTGAGGGGCCTGAATTCGGCTTCACTGGTCCAGCGCGGCGAACGGCCGGGCAGATGGCAGTGGGCCAAGGGCGGCCAAGCGGTGATCAGGCCCTTTCTGTCCCGGATTTCGTCCGGACAGCGGCCTGATGTGAACACAAGCAGTGATCTGGGGGATAGTTCCGCTGCAGCAAAGATATGGTGCCGCTTGGGAAATTGCGCTCAAGCGGCGGCACTGTCTTCCGGCAATTGCTGCGCTTCATGGGCTAGGGCCTCATGGGGCAGGCACAGCACGATCCGGCCAGCTTTTGCGCCAACATCGTCGATCCTGGCGCGGGCGCCTTGCTGATTGGCGATGGCAACAACCAGCCGACGGTGCAGCGTCTGCTTTGCACTGTCCGGCAGCAGGCCGGCCATGCTGACATGGATGCACATCACATCATCTTCGTTGTTCATCGCTATGCGGAATTCATTGGGGCGCACGGCCGGATCGGCGCGTTCGCACAGGCACAGGGTTGCCTCGATGATCCAGAGCACCAGCGGGATGGCGCGGTCCACGTCGACAGTGCGCGGCGATAATATGTGGTTCACTTCGACGATGGCCTCGACACCCGTGTGCCTGGCCAACATGTCGGCCAAGGGATCGAGCAATTGCGCCATTGCCACCGTGGTGACTTCGGCATCGGCATAAAGCAGGCCATTGACCATCGCCATGCCGGCAACCCGCAGCCGCGCCTGCTCCAGGGCGCCTCGCGCATCACCCACGGCAATGCCCTCGGCCTGCAGGCTCAGGAAACTGGCGATCACCTGCAGATTGTTGCGCACCCGGTGGTGCAGTTCCCTCGCGACTTCGGTCTGGGCCGCGGCGGCGCCGCGCAGCCTTTGTTCGCGATCGACAATGGTGCTGCGCATGCGCAGCAGGTCGGCCGCCAGATCGCGCACTTCGGCGGGGGCATCGGCAAAGCCCAGTCGCTGTTGCATCTGTGGCCGCTGGCTGTTGCCAATCTGCCGCGCCAGCGCGCCGAGTTGTGACACCCAACTGAGGATGGCGCGATTGGCACCCACCCAGATCGCCATGGACGCCAGCAGCAGTGCCAGCAACGGCACCAGGAAATAGAAGGCCACCGACCACCACTGCGAACCAAAGCGCGGCGGCTGGGCCGCGGCATAGACGATATGAAAACGCTCGCCGCCCTGGTTGCCGACATGCAGTGGCGCGACTGCATAGGCCCAGTCGCTGCCGTCGGCGCTGCGCACCGTGAACACGCCGGTCTCGTTTGGCTGTGTCAGTGCCAGTCGCCGCGCTGGCAGCGGGCGATTGCTGGCCACCGCATTGCCGCGGCCGTCCACCAGCGCCACCGCAATATCGCCGGTCGGATGTTGATCGTGCAGGCGTTGCCGCAGCCAATCGAGATCGATGGAGGCGGTGATGACGCCATCGAATGCCCCCGTCGCGGTTTTCAGCGGCAGCATGGCGCGCAGCACCAGCCGTTCCGAGATCGTACCCCACACCGGTGCCGTCACCAGAAAGCCGCTGCGCTGTAATTGATCCCACAATTGCTTGCTGCTCGTGGCGGCCACACCGATCGCGCCGGGATCGCTGGCGCAGGCCAGTCGGCCATCGGCGGTGGACACCGAAAAATGGCGATAGGCGGGCTGGCTCTGCACGGCCGCGCGCAGGATGGGGCCGCACATATCCTGGTCACGTGCACGCACATTGGGTGCCGCCGCCAGCACCGCCAGGATGGTCTGGGCGCTGGTGATGACATTGCGTTGTGACGCAGCCGTCAGTTGGGCCGCTTCGAGCAGCTTGCGATGTTCGGTATCGCGGTCACGCTGAATACGGGCCAGGCCCTGCCATATGGACAGCGCCATCATCGGCAGCAACGCCACCAACAGGATCGCCAACAGGATACCGCGGATCGAGCTGCGCCGGGTCAACCGATCCAGCAATTGCAGCGACCGGCCTGGATTGCGGGGCGGCGGGGCGGCAGCTGGCGCTTGCAGCATCAGTTTGCCGTGGCGCGCCGTGGTGCAGCCAACGGGGGAGCCGAATGGGGAGACGGGTCGGACGGCGCGTCGTCTGCCGCCGGCGGCAGACGACGTGACGGTCCGCTCAGCTTGGCCACCGTCTTGCCGCTTGCCGGCAGTGCGCGGCCTTGGCCATCCATATACAGGCGCAGCGCGGCGCGGCCGCGGCTGATGCGGCTCTTCACTGTGCCGACAGGTGTCGACATGATGCCGGCGATATCTTCACAGCGCAGGCCCGATTCCATCAGCAGCAGGGCCTCGCGCTGTTCGGCGGGCAGGGTGGCGAGGCCGCGCTGGAGATCCTCCAGATTGAGCCCGGCTTCCTGCGTGGCTGGCGTGACCAGCAGACGCTCGATCACTTCGGTGTCCAGCGTCACGAAGCGCCGCGAGACCTTGGTGGTCGAAAAATAATGATTGCGCAGGATGCGGAACATCCAGCCACGAAAATTGCTGCCCGGCAGATAGGAAGCACGCGCCGCCCAGCTTTTGGTCAAGGCTTCCTGGGTCAGGTCGTCGGCCAGATCGCGATTGTAGCACAGGCTGCGGGCATAAGCCCGCAGCGACGGGATGACCGCAAGCAGATCAGCGCGAAACTGGCGTTCATCCGCAGGGCGCATTGCCGGTCGAATCTGGGATGACTTTGTCATTCTGCATCCCCCGATTTGGGGTCAGGCAGCGGCGGTGGCGCGTCGTCACTGCGGGCAGCATCGATCTGATCCAGCAGGGCCAGAAATGCGTCGGGCACAGGTTCCTTCTCGACATGTTCCCACAATTTGCGCAGGCCCATGCTGATCTGATGATCGCCATCGCGGCCCGTGCGCCGCCGCGCTGATGGGCCTGAAGGTGCGGCGGTAGCTGCGGTGGTTCGAGGCGCTTTGCGCGGCATTGGGCGGTTGTCCATTGGCATGATAGGGTTGCAACGGTTGCGAAACGCGATGGTTCCCGACATGGAACCAACGTCAGTCTATGGCGTTGTCGTGCTGGATAAAATTAGATATGGAGCATGGCGTGGCTGACGGAATTTCGATACGGGCAGATTTCGCCCCTCATCTGCCGCATTTGCGGCGCTATGCACGTGCACTCACCGGATCGCAGCGCAGTGGCGATGCCTATGTGCGCCAGGCCCTCGAAAGCCTGTTGACCGCTCCGGTCAATGACGATCAACTGAGCAGTAAGTCTGCCGTTCTGCCGCCCAAGCTGGCGCTGTTCCGCCTGTTCTGCACCGTTGCGCAGAGCGCCGAAGTGGTCGGGCCCGACGATATGCCGGCCGGCGCCATGCAGGCTTTGCTGTTGATGGAGATCGAAGGCTTCAGCGACAGTGAGATTGCCTTGATCCTCGGCACGACGCCGCACGATGTTGCGGTCAGGGTGAATCGTGCCAAGGCGGCGATTTTCGAAACCATCCGCTCGCGTGTACTGATCATCGAAGATGAACCAATGATCGCCATGCATCTTGAGCAGATTGTCGAGGACATGGGGCATGATGTGTCGGCGATGGCGATGACCCATGCCGATGCGCTGGCGCGGGCCCATGAGGTGCGTCCCGAACTGGTGCTGGCCGATATCCAGTTGGCGGACGGTTCGTCGGGGTTGGAAGCGGCGCAGGAGATCTTGCTCAGTTTCGATGTGCCGGTGGTCTTCATCACGGCCTTTCCGGAACGGCTGCTGACCGGCGAACGCCCGGAGCCGACGTTTCTGGTCACCAAGCCGTTCAAGATCGAGACGGTTATGGCCACGATCGGCCAGGCACTGTTGACGCGCAGTTTCACGACGGTGAATCAGTGATCGCACCACCCGCAGGCCAGATACTGGCCAAGATCGCCATTGCCGATTGCCCGCCGGTGCTGATCACCGGCGGCGCCGGCTATATCGGCAGCCACGCCGCGCTGGCGCTGCTTGATCTGGGCGTACGCGTGATCATCCTCGACGACATGTCCACCGGATCGGCGCTGCTGTTACCGCCCGATGCGCTGTTCGTGCAGGGGCGCGCCGGCAATGGCAGGCTGGTACGGCAACTGATTGCCGATCATGGCATCGGCGCGGTGATGCATTTTGCCGCCAGCATCAGTGTTGCTGAATCCGTTGCGCAGCCCGCCATCTATTATCGCAACAATCTGGTCGAGACGCTGGCCCTGGCCGAAGCCGCCGTGGACGCCGGCGTCAAGGCGCTGGTGTTTTCATCGACTGCGGCAGTCTATGCCGAAAATGATGGCCGGCCGCTGAAGGAGAGCGATCCAATCGGCCCGATCAATCCCTATGGTGCCTCCAAGGCGATGGCCGAAACCATGTTGCGCGATATCGCCGCCGCATCGCCGCAGGCGATGTCGCTGGGTATCTTGCGCTATTTCAACGTGGCAGGCGCCGATCCCCAGGGCCGTTCCGGGCAGAACAGCAAGCATCCGCATCATCTGATCGAGATCGCCACCCAGGTGGTGACCGGGCAACGCCCGCAAATCACGGTGTTCGGCAATGATTACCCAACCGACGATGGCACCGGCGTGCGCGACTATGTGCATGTCAGCGATGTGGCGTCGGCGCATGTCGAGATGTTGCGCGCCTGCCTGGCAGCAAGCGGGCAATCGCATCTGTTCAACCTTGGCTATGGCCATGGGCAGAGCGTGCTCGATGTGCTGGCGGCCGTCGCGCAGGCTAGCAATGGCCGGCCGGTGCCGTACAAGATCGGGTCGCGAAGGGCAGGCGATCCCGCCAATCTGGTGGCCGATGCCCGCGCCGCCGGCGCCTTGGGCTGGCAGCCGGCGCATGATGACATCAACCGGATCGTCGCGCATGCGTTGGCGTGGGAACAGCGCCGGCAGCAGCTTCTGGCGTCTGTCGACTGATTGGCAAGAACCTGTAAAAACGTCGACCGCCGATCCCGAACCCGTAACATGACTGTGTCGGGAGGTTCAGAACCGGCGGTCTTTTTTGCGGAATCAGCTTCTGCGTGCACGACAGCGGAGGGTGCTGATCGGCAGGGCAGGGTCGAAAACCGCTCTGACAACTCCCCGGCAATGGGGGCGCATAATGCCGGGGACGCGCTGCCTCAGTATGGCAGTTCAGCAGGCAACGACGCGGGTTGCCTTGCGACGGCGCAGCGTGACACCCGTCAGGCCGAAACCGATGATCATCATCGCCCACGATGCTGGTTCAGGAATTGCGGCACCGATGGTGCCATCCGCTTCGGAACCTGCGAACGATCCGGCGATATTGGCATTGAAATCATTGCCATAGCCGTTTGCGGCGACTGAGAACGCCGGCGACAGGCCGGTGAAGGCCAGCGAGAAGTTCTTGAATTCGAAATTCGGCACGTTCAGAAATGTCGAGCTGTAGTTGATCGTGCTTGACGGATCAGTGGAGATCAAGCTGGCCGAGCCACCGGTGCTGTCGAAGCTGAAGGTGGCATCGACGAAGTTGGTGGTCAGGAAGTTGGTGGCATTGCCGAACTGGATGCTGCCGGTCCAGCCGCGCTGTTCGAATTGCTGACCCACCGTGGTGACCATGGCAGATGAAGCCGCAGTCATCGACATGACCGTACTGTAAACGCCCGGCGCGCCGTAAGCGAACACGACAAAATTGGCTGGCGCCAGCGTGATATCCAGCGTGTTGCCACTGCCGGTGTTGCCGTATTGTGCTACCTTGTCGGCGCTTTGCTGCGTGAACTGCGCAAATGTCACTGACGATGAATCAACGGCCAGTGCCGGCGATGCCAGCAATGCGGAAGCCGCCGCGGCGCCTGCCAGAAGCTTGTTGATGGTCATGCTACGCTACCTCCACTTTTTTCATTATCCTGAACGGACATGTTCTCGCCCCGGGTAGGGACGTGACAGACATTCCGTGAAGGGATGCAGTGATGAAAGCGCCGGATTATACGCTTGGTAATATTTACCTGCCGGTCACATGCCCCCTGCAGGATATTCCGACTGGGCGACTGCCGGGAACCTTCTGTCTTTTTCGTGGTTTGGCCATGTTGATCCGAAGAGCCCGGCCACAACGGACCTGAACGAACCAGGCAGGATTTGGCACGCAGGATCAAGCCGGGATCAGTTTGCCAAACGGTCGCGCCGTACCGAAATTGTGACAACCAGCCCCGATGGTGCCCACGCATGTTTCACCGCAGCCCCCAGGGGCAGGCCAAGCGCACGATCGGCCAGCAGCGTGCCAAAGCCTTGACGGCTGGGCGGTCCCGCCACGGCCGGACCGCCCGTTTCCGTCCATACCAGGTGCAATTGGTGATCATCCAACGCAGTCACCACCCTCAATTGCCCGCCAGCACAAGCCAGCGCGCCATATTTGGCCGCGTTGGTGGCCAGTTCGTGGATCACCAAAGCCAACAGCGTTGCGGCCGCCGCGCCGATGGCAAGGTCCGGGCCCGACATGTCAATGGCCGGTTGTCGGCCCTGCCGCATTGGATCGGGTTGATAGGGCGCCAGCACGGTTTGCAGCAGGCCGTGCAGCGTGGCTGGAAGCGCTTCGTTCATGCCCGGACCGGGGGAGGGCCGCATATAGTCATTGGCGCGCGCCAGCGCCTTGATGCGCGCACAGGCGGCTTCGGCGAAATCCCTGGCCAAGGGTTCATCGCGAGACGACATCATCAGCATGGCCTCCACCACCGCAAAAATATTGTGAATGCGGTGGTTGAGCTCGCAAGCCAGGAAATCGCTCTGGGCTTCATGCGCCTTCAGCGCATGGATGTCCGTGAAGGTGCCGCACCAGCCGGTGATGACGCCATCGCAATCTCGCAACGCGACTGCGCGGGCCAGCGCCCAATGAACGGTCCCGTCATGGCGGCGGAGGCGATGTTCCGCCTCGTAGGTATCGCCGCTGATCAGATGCTGCTGCCACACGGCCCAGGCCTGCGCCTGTTCGTCGACATGCAATATTCTGGTCCAGCGGTCGGCGTGGCCGGCTCCGGCAAAATTGTACCAGCGATCATTGCAGTAGGTCAGATGACCGACCGTGTCGCTTGACCAGACAAGGTGCGGCTGCGCGTTGAGCAACGCCCTGTGATCGGCAACAAAATCGGGTTCGGGCTTGGCTGGCGCAAGTCCAGCCGCAGCCCGGTCGGTGCGGGCAGCCAACCTGGCCCGCCGGTTAGGTACCTGCCAATCCGGATCGAGCCCGGCGATGGCATCGCAATGCTGCAGAAGCCGCATTCGCGCCACATCATCCGAATCCGATTGCAGTTCCGGCAGTTCGCTGGAGCTGCTACATATATCCTCGATATTTTCTATTTTCTGACGATGATCTGCATATCTTGCATAAAAAGTCACGTGCGATGCAATAAGGTTCAAAGCCTGTGCATGTACGTTGCGGTCAATTCTGTTGACACATGTTACATGGTTTGGAACAATATTGAACATCAATCGTTCATCCCCTGCTGAGGCTGAATTCATACTGCAGAGATGGCCAAAAATCGCGTTCGGGAACTACTTCAAACTTTCAGGATGAATTGGGCGAAATTACCTACGCAAGTCCCTTGCGCTCAGCTCCGGCGTTGATAAATGCTGCAGTGCAGCAACGATTGGCGCCCGGCCATGTTGTCGGTCTGTACCGGCGTTCGTCGCCGAAGGAGAGAGATTGATGGCACGCCTTGGAAGCACGATCGCCAAGCTGATGCAGCAGAAGCGCAGAGCCGAATTCAACGGCCCGGCCAAGCCCATGGCCGAGAAGCCGGATCGGCTGGGGCAACTGACGGCGTTCGGCTCAAACCCCGGCGCGCTGCTGGCACGCACCCATGTGCCTGCTGGCCTGGCGCGCGGTGCCGCGCTGGTTGTGGTGTTGCATGGTTGCACGCAGACGGCGCAGGATTATGCCCATGGCTCCGGTTGGGCCGATCTGGCGGACGAGCAAGGCTTTGCGGTGCTGCTGCCGGAACAGCAGCGCGCCAACAACATGAACCTGTGCTTCAACTGGTTTTCCAGCACCGACACAAGGCGCGACGCGGGTGAAGCCCTTTCGATCCGGCAGATGATCGACGCGATGATCGCCAGCCATGATTGCGATCCTGACCATATTTACATCACCGGGCTGTCGGCCGGCGGTGCCATGGCATCGACCATGCTTGCCACCTATCCGGAATTGTTCAAGGGCGGCGCAATCATCGCTGGGCTCCCTCATGGCAGCGCAGCGTCGGTGGGCGATGCCTTTGCCCGCATGCGCGGTGAAGGTCATCCGTCTGATGTCGAACTGGCGGCTCTGGTGCGCCGTGCGTCGGATCATGATGGCCCGTGGCCAGCGATATCGGTGTGGCAGGGCGGCGCCGATACGGTGGTGGACCCGTCCAACGCCGAACGCATCATTGCGCAATGGCGGGCAGTGCACGGCATCGATGGCGCCGCACCGGCCCATGATCATGTCGACGGCAGCCGTCGCCGCACCTGGCGCAACGCCGCCGGAGAGCCTGTAGTTCAGGCCTGGCATATCGACGCCATGGGCCATGGCACGCCACTGAGCACCCGCGGCGCCGAGGGTATCGGCGTCAGCGGACCGTTCATGCTGGATGTGGGGATTTCCTCTACCCGCCATATCGCGGCAAGCTGGGGCCTTGGCCCGGTGCCGGCAGCGGTGCCATTGACTCGCGGCGCAAAGCCGGCGGCGGCTTCGGCCGGACCGGCGTTCAAGATGCCAATCGGTGCCGGACAATTGCCGGAGCACAAGCCGGGCGGAGTCTCTGCCATCATCGAGGACGCCTTGCGCGCCGCCGGTCTGAGACGCTGAACGGCCGCGCCCGCCAATCATGGCGGGCGCGGCAGCCGGGCAGCTTATTGCGCGTTGATGTTGACCGACATTTCAGCCAGCTTCGTCAGATATTCGTCGCCGCTGTAGATGTCCTTGGTCGCCTTATCGAGCGCCTTGACAGCGTCCTTCAGGCCCAGCGTGCCAGCGAACGAAGCGGCCGTGCCGAAGCCGGCGATGCCATAATGGCTCATCCGCTGATATTGCGCGATGATCACGGCATCGAGCACCGGGCCGTTGTCCGGCGCTTCGTCACCGGTGTGTTTGGTGGCTTCGGCAACCAGGCCTTCCATGCCCTTGCAATGCTCCTTCTTGACCTTTTCGCCTGAGGTTTCGAGCAGGCCCTTCAGCATTTCGGTGTGCTGGGCGATGCCGTCCTGGGATTTGGTGAGCATTTCCTTCAACTTGGGATCGCTCGCCTTGCTGGTCATTTTCTTGATGACCTTGGCCATCTGATCGTTGGCGGACCACAGATCCTGCAGTTCGCCGGTGTAGAGTTCGTTCAGATCCTGGGGGGCTGACATGTAAATTCTCCTGCTGGAATGCGCAGCGATAGTGCCACAGTCGGGAAACCGCTCGGGCGCCGCTCAGTTCCCGGCTGCCTGGCTGTCATCGCTTGACCATTGTTCGGCGCGGTGGAGGAGGGACAGCATGTGCGATGCGGCGCTGATGGTCAGCGCATGCGGCGTCTGCCCGTCACGCGGCGTGATATGATCGGCCATCGCACGCACCTTGGCCAATTGCCCCTGGCTGACATCAGCGAGCAGCGCGATCAGCAGATTTTCCAAAGCAATCACCCGCACCCGCAGTTTGACCAGTTCGGCATTGGTCAAGTCGGGCGCCCCGGATTCAGTGCCGGTTGCGGGAATGGCCGCATTCTTGGCAGGCGGCACGGCGCCGCCATCATCGCCCCAGCGTGTCATGGCGTCCACTTGCACCTGTTGCGGGGCCGGGGACATGTCGATGGCCTCGGTCATTTGATGGGCCGTACCGGTATCAGTTGGAGGGCCTCTTGGCTTGTCTCTGGGGGGGTCATTGGTCATCGCGGCGCCTTTCGGCTGCAGGGTGCAGCTTTGGTGGATCAAGCGCCTCAACCCGAATATGTTCCTTCCGGGATGCGCGCTTTCGTCCTGACGCGTGCCGGCATCAATTGTGCTACCAAACTGTAACCTTGCTGAGCTGTTCCGGCCTCTGCCGGTTGAACCGCTTCCCGCGTGTCCAACAAAGTGGATTCATGATGGTCAACCAGATCCTGTCACCTTCCGATCAGTCGCTTGCCAATGAACGCGACGCGCAGCCGCGCGTGCATCGCGAACCTCAGGGCTTTGCCGATCATTTCGCGCTGGGCTTCACCAAGGTCCTGCGGTTTCTCGCCGATACGTTCTTTGCCAAACGTTATGGCCACCGGGCCATCGTGCTCGAAACCGTTGCAGCCGTGCCCGGCATGGTCGGCGCCACCATCCAGCATCTAACGTCGCTGCGCCGCATGCAGGATGATCATGGCTGGATCCGCACGTTGATGGAGGAGGCCGAGAACGAGCGCATGCACCTGATGACCTTCATCGCCGTCGCGCAGCCGACCTGGTTCGAACGGTTGGTGGTCCAGTTGGCGCAGGCCGTGTTCTACATCGGCTTTTTCCTGCTCTATCTGGTGTCAGCGCGTACGGCACACCGTGTCGTCGGCTATTTCGAGGAGGAGGCTGTGCTGAGCTACAGCTTCTACCTGCAGGAAATCGACGAAGGTCGCACGCCGAACGTGCCGGCGCCGGCCATCGCGCGCCATTACTGGAAACTGCCGGATGATGCGACGCTGCGCGATGTCGTGCTGGTCGTCCGCGCCGATGAAGCCCATCACCGCGATGTGAACCATAATTTTGCCAGTCAGTTGGCAGGCCAACCGCAGCTGGATCGCCCGGTTGCACCGTATCCGGAACATGCCGGCGACATCAGGCTGGCGGCCTAAAGCACGCCCGGCCGGGCAAAACGATGCCCGGCCGGAATGTCAGCTTCATCAACACGCTCTTCGCCGAACCAGCGCGCCACTTCGGCGCGGGCGGCGGCATCAAGGTGCAGGCCCAATTTGGTGCGCCGCCACAGCACGTCGGCGCTGCTGCTCGCCCATTCGGCGCGGCGGAAATAGTCCAACTCGGCCTCGAACACCCCGCCCAGATTGCGGCCCAGGCCCTGGGCCAGCAGATCGGCCGCCGGGGCGCCGATGGTCATCGCCAGGCGCTTGATCAAATTGGGATCATAATCGGACTGGCTGACCTGCAACTGCTCCAGCCAGCGCTTGAACGCCGCCTGGCCATGCTCGCCGCGCCGCCGCTCGATGGCGCCGCCGGGCAGGGGGGCATCGGCGGTCCAGCGCTTTGATCGCGGCGCAATGCGGGCCAGCACATCTTCGGCGAGCACGCGATAGGTGGTGATCTTCCCGCCGACGATGGTCATCGCATCAAGGCCGGGATGTTCGACCAGCCGATAATCGCGGGTGGTTTCCTTTTGCGCCTTGCCGCTTTCCAGCACCAGCGGGCGCACGCCGACGAACTTGTGCATGACGTCGTCCGGCGTAAGCGGGCGCGCCAGATAACGGTTGGCCGCACCGAGCAGATAATTGACCTCGGCATCCGACACTGCGGCGTCTTCAGTGCGCGCGATATCGGCTTCGGTGGTGCCGATCAGCGAATAGTCGCGTTCATAGGGGATGACGAAGATGATGCGGCCGTCAGGCTGTTGCAGCATGAACGCATCACGGCCCATATGCACGCGCCGCGTCACGATATGGCTGCCCTGCACCAGCCGCAACGGCGGCGCGTCGTTCACGCCCATCACCCGGCGCGCCACATCTTCGGCCCATGGCCCGGCGGCGTTGATCAGCCGGCGCGCGGTGATGGCGCGGCCGTCACTCAGGCTGAGCCGCCACAAGCCGTCGATGCGCTCGGCGCGCTGCACCGGCGTGCGCGGCAGCACGCTGGCACCGCGGGCAGCGGCATCCTTCAGATTGTCGACCACCAGCCGGGCATCATCGACCCAGCCATCCCAATAGCGGAAGGCGCTGCGATAGTCCGGGCTGAGTGCGCGGCCGGCGCGTTCGCTGCGCAGATCGATACGCTGCGATCCTGGCACCACCTCGCGGCGGGCGAGATTGTCGTAGAGCAGGGTTCCGAGGCGCAGCAGCCATTCCGGCCGCATCCCGGCCGCATGCGGCAGCACGAACGCCTGCGGCCAGGTAATGTGCGGCGCGATGTCGAGCAGCACCTCGCGTTCGGCCAAGGCTTTGCGCACCAGACCGAAGGCATAATATTCCAGATAACGCAGCCCGCCGTGGATCAGCTTGGTGGAGGCCGATGATGTGGCGCCGCCGATATCGTTGGCATCGATGATGGCGACGCTGAGGCCACGCCCAGCCGCATCACGCGCAATACCGGCGCCATTGATGCCGGCGCCGATGATGGCAAGGTCGAAGAGCGTGTCGTGCATGGTCATCACCGCTTCCCTATCGGGCTTTGACGCCATAGAAAAGGCGACATGACCGCTCCCCTGCTGCTGGTGCTTGACGCCGGCACCACCTCCACCCGCGCCATCGCGTTCAGTCTGACCGGCGATATTGTCGCCAGTGCCGCACGGCCGATCACGCAGCATTATCCAGCCAGCGGCTGGGTCGAACATGACGCCGGCGAGATATTGGCCTGTTCGCGGGCATGCCTGGATGAGGTTGCAGCGCAGGTTGGGGTCGATCATATCGCCGCCATCGGCATGACCAACCAGCGCGAGACCGTGGTGTTCTGGGACCGAACGACGGGTGAGCCGCTGGCCCGTGCGATTGTCTGGCAGGATCGGCGCACGGCCGCAATCTGCGCCACGCTGAAGGCGCACGAGCCGATGGTGCAGGCCAAGACCGGCCTGCTGCTCGATCCCTATTTCACGGCGACCAAGATACGCTGGGCGATTGCCAATTGGCCAATGGTCGGCGCAGCGGCGCGTGACGGCCGGCTGGCGGTCGGCACGGTCGAATCCTGGCTGATCTGGCATCTGTCCGGCGGCACCACGCATGTGACCGATGCCACCAACGCCAGCCGAACCATGTTGATGAACCTGGCCACCAGCGAATGGGACGCTGGTCTGCTGGCGTTGTTCGGCGTGCCGGCAGCCGCGCTGCCCAGCATTGTCGATTGCGCCGGCGCATTGGCCACCACCAGCATCGCCGGTCGCGCCATCCCGATCACTGGTGCTGCCGGCGATCAGCAGGCCGCCGCCATTGGCCAGGGCTGCCTGACGCCGGGCATGTTGAAGGCAACCTATGGTACCGGCTGCTTCCTGCTCGCCCATGCTGGTGCCGTCGCGCCGGTGTCGCACAACCGCCTGCTGTCCACCGTGGCGTGGCGGCTGAACGGTCGCTGTGCCTATGCGCTGGAAGGCGCGATCTTCGTGGCCGGATCGGCGATCCAGTGGCTGCGTGACGGGCTGGGCATCATCGCCAGCAGCGCGGAATCCGAAGAACTGGCCCAATCCGTGCCCGACAATGGCGGAGTCAGCTTCGTGCCGGCGCTGGCCGGGCTTGGGGCGCCGCACTGGGCGCCGGACGCACGCGGGCTGATCTGCGGGCTTTCGGGCGGCACCACGCGCGCCCATGTCGTGCGGGCCGCGCTGGAGGCCCAGGGCCAGCAGACGGCCGATCTGGTCGATGCGCTCGCGGCCGATGGCGTGGCGGCGGCCGTGCTGCGGGTCGATGGCGGCATGGTTGCCAACAATTGGCTGTGCCAGGATCTGGCCGACAGCCTGGGCGTGGTCGTCGAACGGCCGCGGGTGATCGAAACCACCGCGATGGGCGCGGCGATGCTGGCCGGCGTTGGTGTGGGCCTGTTCGCCGATCTGCCTGCTGCCGCGGCCGCGATGGCCAATGCCGACCGCCGCTTCCACCCTGCCACCGATGCCGCCACCCGCACGCAACGGCGTACGCAGTGGCAGACGGCCATCGCGCGGGTGCTGGCCTGATGGGCGCGATCACGCCGCTCACCGGCCTGACTCTGGTCGCGGCACTCGCGTTGGTCGCCGGCGGCTTCTGGCTGCTCACTCAGCCCAGCGGCAACCGGACCAAGGCCATTTTGATGATGGTCGCCGGCGTCGTTGTCGCCTTCAACGCCTGGATCAACAGTCTGCCACTGCCGGGCTAGACTTGCCTGTGACAATCTATGGCTTGCATGTCGCCCCACCTGCCATAGTCTGATGAAAAATCTGGGGAGATGATCATGACACGGGCAAGCAAGGCCGCAGCACTGCTGCTGGCGGGATCGATGCTGGTTGGCGGGCTGGCGGGGGCCGGTGGGCCGGGGACCGGCGCCCGCGGGGTCGATGCGCAGCGCATCATGAATGCGCGCAGTGAACCGGGCAATTGGCTGACCCACGGCGGCAGCTATGCCGAGCAGCGCTTCGCCGATCTTGGCGAGGTCAACGCCGGCAACGTCGATCAACTCGGGCTGGCCTGGTATGTCGATCTCGACACGTCGCGCGGGCAGGAAGCGACTCCGATCGTCGTGGATGGCACGATGTACACCACCACCGCCTGGTCCAAGGTGATGGCGCTGGATGCTGCCACCGGCAAGGTGAAGTGGCGCTTTGACCCGGAAGTGCACAAATCGCGCGGCCAGGCGGCGTGCTGCGATGTCGTCAACCGCGGGGTCGCGGTGTGGAACGGCATGGTCTATGTCGCCGCGCTTGATGGCCGGCTGATCGCGCTGGATGCAAATACCGGCAAGGTGAAATGGTCCAGCCAGACCTTCACCGACACCACCAAGCCCTACACCATCACCGGCGCGCCGCGCGTGGTGAAGGGGCTGGTGATCATCGGCAATGGCGGCGCCGAACTGGGCGTGCGCGGCTATGTGACCGCCTATGATGCGGCCACCGGCAAGAAGAAATGGCGCTTCTTCACCGTGCCCGGCGATCCCGGCAAAGGCCCTGATGGCGAAGTGTCCGACAGCGTGCTGGCCGGCAAGGCGGCGCCGACATGGGCCGGCGAATATTGGAAGGGCGGCGGCGGCGGCACCGCCTGGGATGCCATTGTCTATGATCAGGAACTGGATCAGCTTTATATCGGCGTCGGCAATGGTTCGCCCTGGAACCACCAGATCCGGTCCGATGGGAAGGGCGACAATCTCTTCCTGTCCTCGGTGGTCGCGCTGAAGCCGGATACCGGCGAATATCTCTGGCATTATCAAGGCACACCGGGCGAAACCTGGGATTTCACGCAAACCCAGCCGATCATCCTTTCCACGCTGATGATCGAAGGCAAGCCACGCAAGGTGCTGATGCAGGCACCGAAAAACGGCTTCTTCTATGTGATCGACCGCGAGGGCGGGAAGCTGATTTCAGCCAAGGGTTTCGCCACCCAGACCTGGGCCACCGGCGTTGACATGAATACCGGTCGCCCGATCGAGGTCGCCGACGCGCGGTACAAGGACAAGGGCTTTCTGGTGATGCCCTCGGCGCTGGGCGCCCACAATTGGCACCCGATGAGCTTCTCGCCGCGCACCGGGCTGGTCTATCTGCCGGCGCAGGAAGTGCCGTTGTTCTACCAGTCCGACAAGGGCTTCGAGCGCCGCGAGGGCGCCTGGAATGTCGGCATCGATCTGCTGGCCAATCCGGTGCCGGATGATCCCAAGGCCTTCAAGGCCGTGAAGGCCATGCTGAAGGGCAAGCTGATCGCCTGGGACCCGGTGGCGCATAAGCCGGCATGGGAAGTGACCTATGATGGCCCGTGGAATGGCGGCACATTGGCCACGGCCGGCAATCTGGTGTTCCAGGGCAATGGCGGCGGCAGCTTCCAGGCGTTCAAGGCCACCGATGGCGAGAAACTCTGGAGCTTCGATGCGCAGACCGGCGTCATCGCCGGCCCGGTCAGCTACACGGTGAAGGGTGAGCAATATGTGGCGGTGATGGCCGGCTATGGCGGCGCCTATCCGCTCACCAGCGCCTTCGACGATCCGCGCACAGCCAACAATGGCCGCGTGCTGGTGTTCAAGCTGGGCGGCAAGGCGAAGCTGCCCGCCGCCACGCAACCGGTGTTTGCGGCTGCCAATCCGCCGCCGGCCGGCCTGTTCACGGCGGCGCAGGTGAGCGAGGGTGAGCGCATCTATGAATCGACCTGTGGCCTGTGCCACGGCGCTGGCGCGCGGTCTTCGGGTATCCTGCCCGATCTGCGGCGCTCAGCGGTGCTCACCGATGGCGAAGCGTGGCGGACGATCGTGCATGAAGGCGCGCTGCACGCCAACGGCATGATCGCCTTCTCACGCTGGTACAAGCCGGAGCAACTGGAATCAGTGCGTGCCTATGTCGGCGCTCAATCGCGCAAGTTGGCCGAACAGGACGCGGCAACTGCGGGAAAATAGACCCGGGAACCGCGTCAGCGGGCACCGGCCTGGTCGACATGGTGCAGCCTTCCGATGGCTGCGCTGGCCATTTCGATGATCGCTTCGCCGATGCTGTCGTCGGTGGGCAGGGCGATATCGTCCACATCGATGCTGACCAGGCGAAAGCTGGAAAAGGCCGGGGTGTCTGACGGGCCATAGTTCATCACCAGCACATCGCGGTGGCGCGGATCAACGCAGATGCGTTCGAACGTGCGCTCGATCGCAGCGCGCGGACCTTCCAGCACCTGGGCGAAGCGGTTGCCGGACGCCATCAGCGCGCCTCTGAGTCCCTGCAGCTCGTTGTTGCGGCTCGCGACAGCCACAATGTCGGTCACTTCGGCTGCGGCAATCGCCGGTTCGCGCGCGGTGCGGCGGCTGGTGTAGACCAGGCGATAATTGTCGGTCATTGATCCACGCCTCCTGCAATGGCCGCGCCAGCCAGAAAGCCGGCAATGTCGCCCGGCGGCATTGGCCGGCTGATCAGATAGCCCTGGATCTGGCTGAAGCCGTCGTGCCGGGCCAGCATCGCCTGTTCCCGGGTCTCGACGCCTTCGGCCACCGATGTCACGTTCAGCGACCGGGCCAGCGCCGCAATCGATCGCACCAGCGCACCGGCCTTTTCATCATGGCCCAGTCCGGCGACAAAGCTGCGATCGACCTTGATGCTGTCGAACGGGAATTCCAGCAGGCGCGACAGGCTGCTGTGCCCGGTGCCGAAATCATCGATCGACACCCGCACGCCCAGTTCGCGCAACCGGTGGAGCTGCTGCAAACCACCTTCGCCAGCGGCGGCCAGGCCGGTCTCGGTGACTTCCAGCTCCAGCCGCCAGGCCGGCAAGCCGCTTTCGGCCAGGGCCCGCATGACGCTGGTGACGATGCGATCACCGTCCTCGAGCTGGCGCGGCGACAGATTCACCGCCACCCGCATGTCACCCGGCCAGCGCATGGCTTCGCGGGTTGCGCAGTGCAGCACCCAATCACCGATGGCGTTGATCAGGCCGGTTTCCTCGGCCAGCGGGATGAAATCATTGGGTGGCACCAGGCCATGGCCGGGGCGTTCCCAGCGCACCAACGCTTCAAAGCCGACCACATCGTTGCCGCTGGCCGCCAGTTGCGGCTGATAATGCAGGCGCAGCGCACCCAGCGCGAGCGCGCGGCGCAGATCGACCAGCAACTCCTGCCGGCTGCGCGCGGCACTGTCCATGCCGGGCTCGAAGCGGCGCCAGCCACCGCGCCCACCGGCCTTCGCCCCATAAAGCGCCAGATCGGCAGCGCGCACCAGCATGTCGGCATCCTGCGCATCGGCCGGCGCCACCGCCATCCCGATGCTGGCGCCCACCTCCACGACATGGCCAAGCAGCAGAAACGGCCGGCTGAGCAGATCGACCAACTGGCCGGCCAGTGGCTCGACATCGCCAGTGAGACAGGGGATCAGCAGGGCGAATTCATCGCCGCCCAGCCGCGCCACGGTGGCGCCGGGCGGCGCTGCCTTGCGCAGGCGTCCGGCGACAGCACGCAGCAGCGCATCACCCGTGGGATGGCCCAGCGTGTCATTCACCGTCTTGAAGCGATCGAGATCGACCAGCAGCAGCACGGCGCCAGCACTCTGGCAGGCAGCTTCGAGATGCTGCTGAAACAGTGTGCGATTGGCGAGGCCGGTGAGCGGATCGTGGTTGGCGATCCAGCGAACTTCATCCTCGACACAGCGCCGATCGGTCACATCCTGCTGCATGCCATAGGCCATGGTCGGCTGGCCATTGGCATCGCGTTCCACGCGGGTGCGGGATGAAACCCAGCGCGTTTCGCCGCCGGTGGTGATGATGCGATATTCGATGGCGCCCAGATCGATGGACGTCAGCACATCGTGCAGATGGTTGCGCACCATGTGCCAATCAGCGGGGTGGACATGGCGGCGCCATTCCTCACTGCTCAGCCGCAGCTTGTCGCGGGGCAGGCCATATTGATCGAAGAAGGTCGGCGTGGCGTAAGTGATGCCGGTACGCGTGTCGATTTCATAGCAACCGATGCGGCCAACCTCTTGCGCCAATTGAAAGGATCGTGCGATCCGCCGCATGGTTTCCGGTGACTCCAGCCGCCCGGCCGCCAGCCCGAACCAGTCGATTTCCGTCGACGTTGCCAGATCGAAGCGCTGCGATAAATCCATGGTTGCACGTTCCCGGCCTTGCCCATCAAAGGCATGAAGCGGCCGGGAAGGGCGGATGTTTAGCCAAATGCTATTTCTTCCGGCTCAACTCCCGCATGCCGCGATCCAGGCCATCGAGTGTCAGCGGGAACATCCGATCGTGCATGATTTCCTTGATCATGCGGATCGACTGGCCATTCTCCCAATGCCGTTCCGGAATCGGGTTCAGCCATACCGATGATTGATAGACATCGGTCATCCGCCGCAGCCAGGCCTCGCCGGGTTCCTCGTTCCAATGTTCGGTGCTGCCGCCGGCATAGGTGATCTCATAGGGGCTCATCGAGGCATCGCCCACGAACACCAGTTTGTAATCATGCGGGAATTTGTGGAGGATCTCCATCATCGGCGTGCGTTCGGACCAGCGCCGCTTGTTGTCCTTCCACACCGCCTCATAGGGGCAATTGTGGAAATAGAAGAATTCCAGATGCTTGAATTCGGATTTGGCGGCTGAGAACAGTTCCTCGCACAGCTTGATATGGGGGTCCATCGATCCGCCGATGTCGAGCATCAGCAGCAACTTCACCGCATTGTGGCGTTCCGGCCGCATCACGATATCGAGCCAGCCCTGCTTGGCAGTGCCGTTGATGGTGGCATCCAGATCGAGCTCGTCGGCGGCGCCTTCGCGGGCGAAGCGGCGCAGGCGGCGCAGCGCCACCTTGATGTTGCGGGTGCCAAGCTCGACGGTGGAATCGAGATTCTTGAACTCGCGCTTGTCCCACACCTTGACGGCGCTGTTCTTGCGGCCTTCATTCTGGCCGATGCGCACGCCTTCCGGGTTGGACCCTTGCGCCCCAAACGGCGATTTGCCGGCGGTGCCGATCCACTTGTTCCCGCCTTCGTGGCGCTTTTTCTGTTCCTCCAGCCGCTTTTGCAGCGTTTCCATCAACTTGTCCCAGCCCATTTTCTCGAGCTCGGCGAGTTCCTCGGCTGACAGGTTCAATTCGGCGACTGCCTTCAGCCATTCGGCCGGAATCTCGGTCTCGCCGGTCTCGATGCTCGGTTCGATGCCCTTGAACACCTTGGCAAACACCATGTCGAACCGGTCGAGCAGGCCTTCGTCCTTCACATAGGTCGCGCGCGCCAGATAATAGAAATCGGTGATCGACAGATCGATGGCGTCGCTTTTCAACGCCTCCAGCAGCACCAGGTGCTCCTTCATGGAAGCCTTGATCTTTGCTGCGCGCAGCTCTTCGAGAAAGGTCAGGAACATGGGCCAAGACTAACACGCCGCCCGCCGCCTGCCAGTGCGTTTTGTTGACAGGGCGAAGTGCCCGGCTATACCCCCGCGCAGAGCGGACAGGCGGGCCGGTGCAGACATTCCAGGACAGGCTTGATGATGTCGGCGGCTTTGGCCCCGGGTTCGATCTGGTGCGGCTGCTGCTCTGCTATGAAGTGATGGTCTGGCACACGATCTCGCTTGCCGGCGGCGATCTCCTGGCCTGGCAGGCCAGCCCCTTGTGGTTGCCGTTCGACCTGATGGTGCCGATGTTCTTCACCTTGTCGGGCTTTCTGGTCACCGCCTCGGCACTGCGGCTGCCCGCAACACCCTATCTGCTCAACAGGGCCGCGCGCATCCTGCCGGCGTTGTTTGCCGTCGTCGGGTTCGCAACGTTGGTCGCCGGCCCGCTGACCACGACGCTGCCGATCGGCGATTATTTCAGCGACGGCCGGTTCTGGCGGCACCTCACCAACCTCGCCGGCTGGCCCAATTATGTGCTGCCCGGCGTGTTCGACGCCAATCCCTATCCCGGCGCCGTCAATGGATCATTATGGACGGTGCGCTGGGAAATCGGCTGCTACATGATGATGGCGATCATGGTGGGGTTCGGCATCGCGCGGCGGCCGTGGGCGGTGCCGGCGCTGGCGCTGGTCTGGGCGGCGGTGCCATGCATCCTGGGCCCTGTCACGCTTTGGTCGAGCGGGTTGCCGGCGCCCATTGCCGCCGTTTTGCGCCAGATTTTTGGCACCGGCGGCATGTTGTTTCCCTATTTCCTCGGCGGCGCCACCATCTGGCTCTATCGCCGCCGCATCCCGTGGCACGGCGGCGTCGCAGCGCTGTGCGGCGGCATGTTGCTGGCCGCCGCCCTGCTGCTTGATGGCCGGGTATCGAGCAGCGATCCGTTGAAAAGCCTGATGTTGATTGCGCCGTCGGCCTATCTGGTGGCGTGGGCCGGCCTGCAGCGACTGCCGGTGCCGCGTGTCTATAGGGGCGGTGATTACAGCTATGGCGTCTATCTCTGGCACTTCCCCGTGCTGCAGACGCTCCAGCATTTCCTGCTGTTGGGGGAATGGTGGCAGTTGTTGCTGGTCGGTTTCCTGCCGGTCACCTTGCTGGCGGCCGCCTCGTGGCATGCCATCGAAAGTCCGGTGCTTGCCGCACGCAAGCGGCAGACCCGCCGCGCTGCTGTTGCCGCCGCTTAGCCGGTGAACAACATCCGCCGTGCGGCAAAGGCGGCGACATGATCGGTTTCACGTGGTCAGCGCCTTCAACGTGCGACCCGGCGGGATGCGCGTATCGATGCGGCCGCCCGGATAGAATGCGCGGATCGGGGCCTGGGCGGGCAGGGCGGCCAGGGCTTCGGCCAGCGCCTCGACCCGCCACTGGCCGTCGCCGCTGACCAGCCAGTCGGCGCTCCACGGCTGATACAGCGCCACATCCGGGCCTTCGGCGGCGAAGATGCGGCCCGTGAAACGGTTGAGCGGCGAGGCGAGATAGACGACCAGCGGTGAGACGTGATCGGGCAGGTGGCGATCAAATCCTGCTGCACGCGGCATCAACTGGTCCACTGCCGGGCTGGCCATCACCATCCGGGTGCGTGCGGCCGGAGCGATGGCGTTGGCGCGCACGCCCAAAGCGGCAAGTTCCTGCGCAGCCACCACGGTCAGCGCCGCGATGCCGGCCTTGGCCGCGCAATAGGGGCCACCGTTGGGCATCGGGTGCACGCCCACCGGCGATGTCGTGTTGATGATGGCGCGGCCTTCTGCACGGCCCTGGGCAGCCCATAGCCGTGCCGCATGATGGCACACCGCCGTGGTGCCCTTCAGATGCACGCCGGTTTCCAGATCAAAATCCGCTTCGGTCAGGTCGATCAGGCTGGCCGGGCGATTGATGCCGGCATTGTTCACCACGATGTCGAGGCCGCCGAACGCTGCCACAGCATCGTTTATGATCGATTCGGCGCCAGCCCAATCGGCGACACTGGCGCGATTGGCCACCGCATTGCCGCCCATGGCGACGATTTCCGCAACGACCGCGCCAGCAGCGTCCCCCGCGTTTTGATCAGGGCCGTCACCGGTCACTGCGCCGCCCAGATCATTCACCACCACCGAAGCACCATGGGCAGCCAGCGCCAAGGCATGGCATCGCCCCAGCCCGCGCCCGCCGCCTGTCACAATCGCGACCTTGCCTGAAAGAAGCGCCATGGTTGAAATCCTTGCTGTAATGACGAGGGAAACGTGCGCGTGAGCGAGTTTGCCGGCAAGACCGTGCTTGTGACAGGGGGATCGACCGGGATCGGCAATGCCGCCGCGCGCCTGTTTCTGGCCGCCGGCGCACGCGTGATCGTGACCGGCACGCGGGCCACGGCAGCGGATTATGCTGGCAGCGACGGTGATCTGGATGGCATCGAATATCACTGCCTCGATCAGGGCGACATGGCGGCGGTGGCGGCGTTCGATCCCGACATCGACAGCCTGGATGTGCTGGTAATCGCCGGCGCCAAGGTTGCCTATCGCCGGGCCGAATTCCAGCCCGACATCTTCGCTGATGTACTGGCCACCAACCTGACCGGGCCGATGCAGCTTGCGATGAAATTCCGTCCGCACCTGGCGGCGGCCAAAGGCAATATCATCTTCATCGGCTCGGTCGCCAGTTTCAGGGGTACCATCGGGCAGCCGGCTTATTCCGCCAGCAAGGGTGGTCTGCTCACGCTCACCCGCAGCCTGGCGCAGGCGTTGGGCGGGGAAGGGATCCGCGTCAATCTGGTGGCGCCGGGGCTGGTACGGTCCAAGATGACCGCCATCACATGGCAACATCCCGACCGGCTGGCGGCGACCGAACGCCAGGTGCCATTGGGCCGGATCGGTGAGCCTGACGATATCGCCAGGCCGATCCTGTTTCTGGCGTCGGATGCGGCGCGTTACGTCACCGGCACGTCACTGGTGATCGATGGAGGCTTGAGCGCATGAATGAGCGCAACAACGATTGGGCGACCGGCAAGACGGTGCTGGTCACCGGCGGCACGCAAGGCATCGGCAAGGCCGTGGCCGAGCAGTTTCTGGCGCAAGGTGCCCATGTGACGATCACCGGCACGCGTATTCACCTTGGCTGCTATGAAGAACCGCCCACCGGCGTTGATTATATTCAGGCCGACCTGACCTGGCCCGAAGCGCGCGCCGATGTGGCGGCGCATTTCGATCATCTCGATGTGCTGATCAACAATGCCGGCCGCGGGTCCCCACGCGAATATGAGCAGGAAGAGTTCGAGCATGTGATCGATACCAATCTGAATGCGGCGATGGACCTTTCGGTGCGGTTGCACCCCTATCTGAAGGCGGTGCGCGGCAGCATCGTCAATGTCGGCAGCCTCGCCAGCTTCCTGGCGCTGAAGGAAACGCCGGCCTATACTGCGTCAAAGGCTGGTCTGCTCGGCCTGACGCGGGCGCTGGGCGACAAATGGGCGCCCGATGGCGTTCGGGTCAATCTGGTGGCACCGGGCTTCATCGAGACACGGATGACCGAAGGCGCACGGACGAATCCGGAGCGCGAGAAGAAGTTGTTACGGGCAATCCCCATGCAACGCTGGGGCGATCCGGCCGAAGTCGCAGCAGCCATCCTGTTCCTCGCCAGCCCGGCAGCGAGCTATATCACCGGGCAGAGCCTGGCCATTGACGGCGGCCTGATGCTGCGTTGAGGCTCATCTACTGGTGCCTGTCTTGCTGTTCTGATCGACCCGGCCAATGCAAGGCTGGAGCGGTCGCGGCGTCCTGAACGGCCAAATCGCAATTCTTGTATAAAGTGTCGCACGGCGTTAAAGGCTTCAGGTCTGATTATTGTTGCGATCGGAAGTCGTCATGGACCTTGCTGCCGGTCCGGGATTGCACATGTTTCTTGCAGCCGGCGACGTGGTTCCGTTGTGGATCATCGATCCGACCAGCTTGGCCATCCTCCACGCCAGCCCGGCGATGGCCACGGCGCTTGTCCGCCCGGCAGACGATCTGCGGTGCCTAACGCTGCACGACCTGGTTGCGCCTGATCACGTGCCATGTCTCCGCGATACGCTGTCTGTCCTGGCTGTCGACACCCACCACACCGGCTTGCTGCGTTTGCGCATGGGTGAATTATGGTCGCGGCCGGTGGCGATGCAGTGGCACTTGACACAGCATGATGATCGCCCCGCTGTGCTGGGCATTCTCGGTAATAATGGCGCGCTGACCGAAACCGATGCGATGGATCAGCAGCGGCTGCGCGAACAAGCGGCCAATCTGGATCTGGTTCAGCAACTCATGGCCATCGGTTTCTGGCGGATGGAGGTGGCCACCGGCCGTTTGCGCTGGAGCGACAATATCTACCGTATCATCGGCAGCTCGCCCGGCACGTTCGACGCCGATCTCAGCACATTGCTGAAATTGACTCATCCAGCCGACCGGGCCGAGACCTCGCGCCTGTTCGAAAATTTCATGGCCTCCGACGAAACGCGGTTCGATTTCACCCATCGCATCATCCTGCCGGACGGCAACATCCGCCACATGCGCGGTATCGCCGAACGCAAGGTTGCCGGCGATGATGGCTGGCTGTCGGGCATCGTGCAGGACATCACCCGCGACGTGCGCGTTCGCGCCGAGGTTGACCGGGCCGACCGCATGCAGCGTATCGCCAAGAAAGTGGCACGGTTGGGCTGGTGGCGGCTGGGCTTTCGCCCGCTGCAGATCGAATGGAGCCCGGAAACCTGCGCCATGCACGATGAACCCGAAGGGAAACAGCTCGAGCTTGATGCGGCGCTCGAATATTATGCGCCGGCTGATCGCGGGCGCATCCGGGCAGCGGTCGAACGCTGTTCGATGGAAGGCATGTCCTTCGATGAAGTGGCGCAGATCGTCACGGCCAAAGGCCGCCATCTGTGGGTACGGGTCATCGGCGAAGCCGAAAGCGACGCCGATGGCGCGGTGATCGGTGGTCAAGGTGCGTTTCAGGATATCACCGAACTTGTGGCGATGCGCGACGAGTCGGACAAGCTGGCCCGGCGCCTGCAGCACACGCTGGAATCGATCAACGACAGTTTCCTGATTATCGATCATGATTGGTGCTTTGCTTTTCTCAACCGGCGAGCCGAAGCATTGTTGCAGAGCAGCAGTGCCGATCTGATCGGGCGCAACGTCTGGGAAGCCTTCCCGACCGCAGCCGGAAGCGTGTTCCAACAGAATTACGAGCTGGCGGTCGAAACCGGCCGTTCGGTGCGCTTTCAGGCGCATTTTGCACCGCTCGATCTGCAACTCGAAGTCGATGTACACCCGACGTCGGAAGGTTTGGCCATTTATTTCCGCGACATCACCGCCGAACATGCCCGCGCCGAACATCTGCGCCTGCTGGAAGCCGCCGTATCGCAGCAGGACAATATGCTGATCATCCTGGAGGGCCATCCGGTGTCCGGCACCTACGGTCGTCCGATTGTTTACGTAAACAACGCCTTTGTCCGCCGCACCGGCTACAGCCGTGAAGAGGTGATCGGCCGTACGCCGGACATGATGTACGGCCCCAATACCCAGCCGGACGTGATCGAAGATCTGCGCGCTGCCATGCAGCGTGGCGAAGCGGTCAACGCCGAAATGATCCATTATACCAAGGCCGGGAAAGAGTTCTGGCAGGAAGTGGACATGGTGCCCGTGGTCGATGAGGCCGGGCAATTGACTCACTGGGTCGGCATCGAGCGCGACATCACCGACCGCAAGCATGCCGAAGAAGCCCTGCGCCGCAGTGATGAACGGTTCCGCCTGGTGGCGCGCGCCACCAACGATGTCGTGTGGGACTGGGATCTCGAGTCTGACACGCACTGGTGGAACGAGAATTTTGAATCGCTGTTCGGCTATGATCCGGCGCAGCTTTCGCCCGGCGCGGATTCCTGGAGCGACCATATCCATATCGAAGATAAGGAAGAAATTGTCAGGCGCGTTTATGCGGCGTTGGCCGGTTCCGACACGACATGGGTTGGCGAATATCGTTATTGCCATGCAGACGGTCACATCATGACCGTGATCGATCGGGCCTTCATCATTCGCGATATCGCCGGCAAGGCGGTGCGGATGATCGGCAGCATGATCGATGTCACCAAGCAGCGCGAAACCGAAGCCCGGCTCAACCAGGCGCAGAAACTCGAAGCCGTCGGCCAACTGACCGGCGGGGTCGCGCATGATTTCAACAATCTGCTGACCGTCATCCTGGGCAATGCCGAGGCGTTGAGTGAACGGCTGGAAGATAAAGAAGCGCGCCGGCTTGCCGAAATGACCGCCAGTGCCGCCGAGCGCGGCGCGGCACTGACCAAGCGACTGCTGGCCTTTTCGCGCAAGCAGCCGCTGCAGCCGCGCCTGCTGGATATCAGCAAGCAGGTCGACGGGATGGAGGAGCTGCTGCGCCGCGCACTGGCCGAACATATCGATATCCGGATCTCCCACCCCCGCAATGTCTGGCAGACCGCGCTTGATCCGTCCCAGCTTGAGGCTGCGCTGCTTAATCTGGCGCTGAATGCCCGCGATGCGATGCCCGGCGGCGGCTATCTGACGATTGAGACGGCCAATGTGGCCGTGGACGAAGAACATGCTCTGCCGGAAGAGGATTTGCCGCCCGGCGATTATGTGCGCGTCAGCGTGACCGACACCGGCGAAGGCATCGCCGCCGACGCGCTGCCGCACATCTTCGAACCGTTTTTTACCACCAAGGATGTCGGCAAGGGCTCCGGTCTCGGCCTCAGCATGGTCTATGGCTTCGTCAAGCAATCCGGTGGCCATGTCCGCGTCTATTCCGAACTGGGCGAAGGCACGGTGGTGAAAATATATTTCCCGCGCAGCCGGTTGGTGGATCGCAGCGGGCGTGGCCAGATGCTGGCCCGGCAGATGGTTGGCGGAAATGAACTGATCCTGGTCGTCGAAGATAATGCGCTGGTGCGCGAATATCTGGTCGGGCAACTAAAGGCCCTGGGCTATCGGGTGGAAATGGCGTCCTCGGGCATCAGGGCGCTGGAACTGCTCGATACTGTCCCTGGCATTGATCTGCTGTTTACCGATGTGATGATGCCCGGCGGCATGAACGGGCAGGAACTGGCGCAGATCGCGCGCAGCCGGCAGCCGGATCTGAAGCTGCTGTTTACCTCGGGCTATACCGAAAATGCCTTTGCCCACAGCGGGCGGCTCGACCCGCCGATTGAACTGCTCAGCAAACCTTACCGCCGCGATCAACTGGCCAGCAAATTGCGCAAGGTCCTTGATCGGTGACGATGGCCAGAAGGCTGCAGGATGGCGTTGGCAGGTTATTTTCGCCGCCGCGACACGAAACACGTAGGTATCAATACCGGAAGAGACTAGAGTCGCCGAAGGAAATACCTCGGACAGTAGGCGTTCGAACGATCGGTTCGACATGACTGACAGAAGAGTTCGCCAGACGGCGCGTATGGCAGGGACATGCCATTGCCAGTCTGGCGCGAAGGGAAGACCGGATGACCGATAGCGAACAGCAACGGGCTGTTTACATCATCGATGATGATGCCCTGGTCCGCGCTTCGGTTGCCGCGCAGATGACCAGCTTGGGCATTGAAGCGCGTGCCTTCGCCGGCGCGCGGGAATTTCTGGATACGATCGACGAATTGCGGCCCGGCATTGTCCTGCTGGATGTGCGCATGCCGGAACTGGATGGCATCACCTTTCTGTCGACGCACCGGACGAATCTGGCGGATTTCGCGGTGATCGTGATGACCGCCTATGGCGACATCGCCACGGCCGTGCGCGCCATGAAGATTGGCGCCATCGATTTCATCGAAAAACCGTTCAACATGGTGCTCTTGAAATCCATGCTGGAACAGGCGTTTGGCCTGTTGGAACGATCCCAGGGCCATGTCCAGGATCGCCGCGCCGCCGTGGATGCCATCGGGCAGTTGACCGCGCGGGAACGCGATGTGCTGCGCGGGCTGCTGGCCGGCGGCCACAACAAGCAGGTCGCGCACCAACTGGGCTTGAGCGTGCGGACGGTGGAAATGCACCGCGCCAACATGATGCGGCGTCTGCAGGTCAAATCCCTGTCCGAAGCGTTGAAATTGGCCATTGCTGCGGAAATCGACACGGAATCATGAGCGGTTCGGGATCTGCCGACCGCCTGGAACAGGCCAAAGCCCGCGAGGCTGCGCGCCTGTCGGCGGCGGCGCAGATCAGCAGCGAAATCGCGCACGAACTGAACAACATGATTACCGTTGTTCTGGGCAATGGCGAATTGCTGGCCGATGCGCTCGCCGATGATCCCGCGTTGCAGCCGCTGGCCGAACTCATCGTGCTGGCTGCCGAACGTGCCGCTACGCTCTCCGCCAATCTGCTGAATTTTGCGCGCCGCCAGCAACCGCGGCCAAAGGTGGTAGCCATCAACGATTGGCTGCTGGCGCTATTGCCGGTGCTGCAGGCCCAGGTGGGCGAAGATATCGATGTCCACACCGATCTTGATCCCGATGCCTGGCCCGTGCTGGTCGATCCGGCGCCGCTGGAAAGCGTGCTGCTGGCACTATGTGCCAATGCTCGGGCAGCCTTTGCCGGACGTCATGTGCGCCGACCGGGCAGCATCACGATCGGCACGCGCAATTCTGTTGATGCCGCTGTGTCGGCGCCCGGCGTTGAACCGGGCGGCCATGTGCAGATCATGTTTGTCGACACCGGGCGCGGGATGGACCGCGAAACCCGCATTCGTGCCACAGACATGTTCTTCTGCGGGCTTGAAGCCGCGCCGCGGAGCGCCAGCGTGGAAGGTGAGGGCGAAGGTCTCGGCCTCAGCCTCGTTCACAGCTTCATCAAGCAATCCCAGGGGTTCATGGCCATTGATTCAACCCCGGCCTTCGGCACCAGCATCCGCCTGTGGCTGCCGCGCGCGGTAACCACCGTAAACCGACGGTAACGGCCTTACCGTAATTTTTCGGTACGGTCGGAAAATATGCTGAAATCCCCGCAAGAACACCTACGGTAATTGTCCGTGATTGGTTTGCGCCTGGGTGTTGTTACATGTACCGCACTGAAGCATTCAGCCAGTTCGGATGTTTTCAAGTCTGCACATTCGTTCGGACTGATCTCTTCGGTGTTTCGTAGTTGCTTGGGGAGCAAGTATATGTTCATCGGGCAAAGCCTGCCTTCTTCATCTCGGGTAGATGATTGTTACCAGAATGAAACGGTTGCCCGCACGCCGGCGCTGACAGCGTGGGAAAACCCCCTCGCCGATACACGCGCGCCTTCCCAAACGCAGATCGCGCTGTATCGGGTGATGGTGCAGCGCATTGCCTGGTCGGTCTATTCGCGCATTGCCACGGTGATCGAGCTGGAAGATCTGGTGCAGATCGGCTTGCTGGCGGTGATCGCCACCCCGGCGCGTGTCGAAAACCGCGGGGATCAGCCGTTGCAGGCCTATCTGCACACCCGCATTCGCGGCGCCATGCTCGATGCGCTGCGCCAATTGTCGCCGCTGCCGCGCGCCAGCCTGAAATTCCGCCGTGATGCCGCGGCCGCCCGCGCCGCACTGAAGCTCAGCCTGGCACGTGACCCTGATGATGCTGAAGTGGCTGCGCAACTTGGCCTCGATCTCGCCAGCTTCCAGCAAAAGACCCGGCTCGCCGTTGCGCCGATCTTTGAACCGATGGACAGCGCCCAGCTCGATCGCGTGGCCGGCGCCGCCGATCCGTCCGGTGACGGTTTTGAGTGCCTGGAGCAGGGCCGGATCACCGGCGACATCGCCGCCGCCATCGCTGCACTGCCGCCGCGCGAGGCCCAGATCATCCGCTGGTTTTTCATCGATGAGCTGTCGCTGCCCGAAATCGGCGCGAAGCTCGGCATGGGTGCCTCGCGGGTCTGCCAGATCAAGCGCACTGCACTCGGCCGGCTGAAGCGCGTGCTCCATGGGTGGAGCGACCGTTGAAACACGATCCCCATGATTTCGCCGCCGTTATGCCGATGATCTGGCCGATGGCCGAGCCGACGGGCCCGGCCCGCAGCAAGATCGACGGCAATTGGGCGTTGGCGATTGACAGCCTGACCGGGCTGGCCGCGCGCGCCCGCTTTGAAGAGCGGTTGCAGGCGAGGCTGCATGACGGCCATGCGCGGTTGGCGCTGCTGCTGATCGATGTCGATTATTTCAAGCAGATCAACGATGGCCATGGTCACCCGACCGGCGACCAGATCCTGCGCCGCCTGGCCGACCGCATGCGCGCCGGCATCCGCCGCGGCGATCTGGCGGCGCGGCTGGGCGGCGATGAGTTTGCCGTGATCCTGGAAGGGCTCGCCGATGTGCCGGCCTTCGTTGCGCGCGCCCAGGCGCTGGTGAACCGCTTGTGCCAGCCGATGAAGCTGGATGGCCATCGGCTGCCTTGTTCTGTCAGTGCTGGCCTCGCCATCGCCGAAGACGGATCGACCGGCCTCATTGCGCTGATGAAGAATGCCGATGCCGCCTTGTATGACGCCAAGAGCGCCGGCGGCGGGCAATTGTCGGTGTTCGATGCGGACATGCGGGCCGAACTGGCCCAAAAGACCGAAGCCGAAGCCCGCGCCCGTGAGGCGATCAAGAACCACCGCATCGTGCCGTTCTACCAACCCAAGGTCGATCTGCAGACCGGGGATATCGTCGGTTTCGAAGCGTTGATGCGCTGGAAGGCGCCCGATGGTACAGTCGAAAGCCCTGGCGGCTGTCCGCGCGTGCTGGAAGATCCCCACATCGCCCGCATCGCCATCGATGTGATGTTGAGCCGGGTGCTCGCCGATCTGAAGAAATGGCAGGAAGAAGGCGTCGCTCGTCCGGTGTCGATCAACCTGACCGACAGCGATCTGCGGCGCGCCGGCTTTGCCGAATGGTTTCTGGGCCGCATCAGCCGCGTCGGCATCCCGACCCGGTTGATTGCCGTGGAAATCAGCGAGACCGTGCCGCTGGCGCGCAATCCCGCGCAGATCACGCGGGTGCTGCATGAACTGAGCGAGGCCGGCATCCGCATCGCGCTCGATGATTTCGGGACCGGCAACGCATCGCTGGTCCACCTGCGCACCCTCCCGGTCGATGAACTGAAGATCGACCGCCAATTCGTTGCCGGCCTGGAAACGGAACCAGACGACCGCGCCATTGTTGCGTCGATGTTGGCGCTGGCCAGCACCTTGTCCATCGAAGTCGTGGCCGAAGGGATTGAAACCTGGCGTCAACAGGACATCCTGCGATCCGAAGGTTGCCGGATCGGGCAGGGATATCTGCTGGGGCGCCCCAAACCGGCGCGCAGCATCCTGCGTTTGCTCCGCCGCGCCTTGGCCGGGCGCGATCCACCATCCCTCCAGCCAACCGCGTAGGACGACCATGGGTCTGCTTTCGATCCTTTATGTCAGCACGTGCAACCTCGGCGGCAATCCCGGCAACGAAATCGACAGGATACTCGCGGTCTCACGAGAGAATAACGCCAAACTGGGCATCACCGGCGCGATTGCGTACACAGGTGGCCAGTTCGCCCAATGTATCGAAGGCCCCGCCACGGTGGTCGAGGAACTACTGGCGCGCATCACGGCCGATCCGCGCCACGGCGACGTGTCGATTGTCCAGCGGTCGGACATCAACGAACGGCAGTTTTCCGGCTGGTCCATGGCCTATGCCGGGCCATCGTTGTTCGTCAAACGCACGCTCTATCTCAGCCTGGCCGGCCGCCGCGTCGCGGCTGAGCGGCTGCTGCGCTTGCTGAAGGAATTTTCCACACAATAGCTGGCGCCATGACGGGCCAGGGCAATGATAGAGCGGCGGCGGCCGACGCCTGCGGCGCGGCAACCCCTGCCGCAACACGCAGGATTGTTGCGCCTTGACCGTCCTGCCGTGGTCACGCAGATAACTGCCGGGCGATTTGTCCGGGGATGAATGGGGGAGCGTGGTCATGATGGCTTGGACGAGGCGGGTTCACCGTACAGCAGTGTCGGCAGCGTTGTTGATTGGCGCCATCCCGGCATTTGCAGCACCAACGCCGGCCGCAGTGGCAACGATCAAGCGTATCGAAGCCAGCCCAGCCTTCGCCAAGGCCGTGGCGGCGATCGATGCCGGCCATGACAACTGGGTTGCCGACATCATCACCTTGACCGAAATCCCGGCGCCACCGTTCAAGGAATCTGCCCGCGCCCAAGCCTATCGCGACATGTTCATGGCCCGCGGGCTTTCCGATGTCGAAATCGATGCAGCTGGCAATGTCACAGGTTTGCGCAAGGGCGGCGGTGACGGCCTGATCGTCGTTTCAGCCCATCTCGATACCGTCTTTCCAGAGGGAACGCCGGTGAAGGTGCGCCGTGAAGGGGAGCGGCTCTACGCACCGGGCGTGGGCGATGACAGCACCGGCCTCGCCACCCAACTGGCGTTCATCGATGCCATGAACCAGGCCGGTATCCGCACCAAAGCCGATATCCTGTTCGTCGGAACCGTCGGCGAGGAAGGCCGCGGCGACCTGCGCGGGGTGCGCCATCTGTTCACCAAAGGCAAATATCAGGGCCGGGCCAAGGCGTTCTTTTCGATCGATGGCGGCGGCATGGACAGCCTGACCATCGGGGGTGCCGGATCAAAACGCTATCGTGTCACCTTCAAGGGACCGGGCGGGCATAGTTTTGGCGCCTTTGGCCTGGTCAATCCAATGACCGCCATGTCGCAAGCCGTCGTCGATCTCTACAAGATCGCGGCCCCCGCCGATCCCAAGACAACCTATAGCGCCAGCGTTGTCGGCGGCGGCACTTCGGTGAATGCGATTCCGGGCGAAGTGTGGATGGAATTCGACATGCGTTCGGTGACCGCCGACGAACTCGCCAAAGTCGAAAAGCGTTTCCTCGCCATTCTGGACGAAGCCGCCGCCACCGAAAATGCCGCGCGCTCGACCCGTGACGGGCGCATCACGGTTGAACCGGTGCTCGTCGGTGACCGCCCAGCCGGCGCCACACCGCTCAGCGCCGATATTGTGCAGTTTTCCACGGCGGCCCATGCCGCACAAGGCATAACGGTCCAATATCGGTCAAGCTCGACTGATTCGAACATTCCGATCAGCCTCGGCATCCCGGCCGTCACCATTTCACGTGTCGCAAGCGGGGGCCGTAACCATTCGGTGGACGAATGGATCGGCATCGAAAAGGCGGACAACGTCAAGCTGAAGCGTATCGGCCTCGCCACGATCCTCGACACCGCCGGCATGTGATCGACAGGCCGTGGCGGACAGAGTGTCAATCGAATAAATCCGCTAGACATTTGATTTTGAACAATAAATAATTTGCCGAAAGGCAGGTTCCCACAAAAAACCCCACATAATCGCGCCTGCTAGGCGGTATTTGGGACATCGATGGAGGGATTTGATACACCCCAACGCGCATGCGCGCACGCGCGAATTTCTCCCAAAAAAATTGGCATGCATGATTTGCGGCTGGCGATCTCGCGCGTGCGCGTGCGCGCATATCGTTCCGGAAAATTCGGTTGCGGCTGGGGCGGGCGACAATCTCGCGCGCACACGCAGGTGAGGGCAAGGGAAACTGGACGCATCGTGCGCGCGCGCGTGTGAGGCTGGCAAAACTCCCCCCTCTATCCGGACGGAACCCTATTCACCCCCCTATTTTATCGATACGGAATATTCGGCGGGCGGCGCGGTTCCGCTGTTCCGTTCCGCGTTCCATCCGCTGTTCCGCGATTGGCTGGCCGGGTGTTCCATCGTTCCAGTCTATAGGGGGTGAAACAGTGGAACAGGCCACAATCGTCATCCCGGCTTGTCTTTTCGCCCCTTGATCACGCGGTTCACCGTCGCCACACCGCACTTCACAGCCTTGGCAATATCCCGCTGGGAAACGTCTTCATCGGCCAGAGCCAATATCTGAGCATCCCGCGCGGAAGTCCCGCCGGCAAGGTGCCAGCTTCCGTCTTTCAGCCAGGCTTCGAAAGGATCGGCATCGTTCCCGAACAGGCCACGGCATTTGGTGTAGGACACGATGAACCGGGCGCCCTCGCTTTCCTTGTAATCGGTTGGCCGGGTCAGCTTGATCACAGTTTCCAGCACGTCTTCCCGGCCGCTGGTGCCGCGCTGTTCGCCGTTCTTGCCGGCATGGTGGACAAACAGCACCGCGCGCCCGGCACGGCGCTGGCCAAGCCCCCAAGCCTGAATGCTGGCCCAGCTTTCCTTTTCGTTTTCCTTGCCGGTGCGGCAAAGCGTGGAAAGATTGTCGAGGATCAGCAGGTCTTGCCCATCCAGTGCGGGCGCCAGCTGCTCTTGACCTTCCGGGTTGGAAAGATCGGGCAGCCCTTCAAGGAACATATCGGCGGCCAGAATCGATATGTTGGCTTGGGCCAGTTCTGGCGCCGCGCAAGACTTGATGGCCGTCGCCAGCCGTTCCTGCAATGCCACCGCCGGCATCTCGCCATCGATCAGCAGCACGCGGCAAGGCTTGGGCGCTGTCCATTGCAGAAAGCTGGTCCCGGTGCCGGCGGCAATCGCCATGCCGATCACCAGGTGGGTTTTGCCAATGCCGCGCGTGGCAAAGATCATGCCCAGGGACCGTTCGGCAATAATCGGTCCCAACAGCATCTCGCGTGGTGGCAGGTCCAGTTTCAGGAAGTCGCCCAGCGCCATTGGCTGCAATCGCGGCGGCGGCGGTTCGGGTTCAAAGATGGCCCAGCCTTCGGGCGGCTTGGGGTTCGGCTTGGTCATGGCTGCCGTTCTTCCGAAATAGAGAGAAATACTGAGAATGCCGCCCGGATCGCTTCGGCGCCGCCCGGCAATGACCATGCATCGGCGAAGTCCCATCCCTTGCCATCGGGCCAGCCCGGCGGCTTGGGCGGCCAGGCGATGCCGGCGCCCACCAATGCGGCGGCTTCACGGGCGGCGCGCTGCCCAGTTTCGTTGGGGTCAATGTCGGCGGCCAGGATCAGGCGGCATGCGGGGTGCCGCGCTGCCATCGCCCGCGCGATTGGCCCAAGATTGTTGGCCGAAATTGCCGCTGCCACGGGCAACCCGGTGGCGGCATGCACGGAAGCCATGGTGGCCACGCCTTCGCCAATCACCAGCGGTGCATCGGCCACTGTTCCGCGCCGCCACAACAGGCCAGCTACCCGGCCGCCTTTCAGGAAGCGTTTGCTGCCATCCGCGTAAATCCGTTGCAGGTTCCACAACTGGCCATCGGCATCGTGCATGGGGACCAGCAGCACCCGGCCGGATTGGCGCAAGCCATCGCCGGCCATGCGCTTGGCTGCCAAATAGGGATGATCGGCGCTGGCCGGCTGGGCAGCGTGCCACAGGCGTTCCGCTTCGGCCGCCACGTCCTGTTGCAGTGCCAGCCGGGTTTCCGCATGCATCGCCCGCATGCGCGCGTGCGATTGGCCGCAAAACGGGGCAGGGGCATGGCCACCCGCGCGCCAACTGCCCGATTTGCCCAAGCGCCAGTTGCCGAATGCACCGGCTGGGGATCGATCAAGGAACAACACAGCCCAGCCGTTGGGCTTGCGTTCGCCATGGCAGGCAAAGCGCACCAGGCCGCCCTGCAACAAATCGGCCGACACCGCGCCTGCATTAGCAGGTGTGATGCCCGATGCTGCCATGGTGGCCATGAAACTGCCCACCAGGTCCGCCGCGTTCCCTATCATGGCGCCAGCCCTTCATAGCGGCCGGTTTCTTCCTGTTTTTCTAACGGAACGGCACGGGCGCTGCCCAGCCGGGCCAGTAGCGCCGCCTTGGCTTCGGCCGGCAAGTCTTGCCCAGCTTTCTTGGGGCGTTTGCCCATGCGAAACGGATGCAGGGCGCACCGGCTGATTTGGCATTCGCGCACTTCGGATGGCATGCCGCCCGCGCAATCCAGGCATTTGGCCCGAATAGCTTTCAAGGCGCTGGCGGTTTCCGGTGCAGGGGTGGGGGGTGGCATCGCGGCTCACTCCCCCAACTTGGGCAATGATGCCGCCCAGCGTTCCGCATCGGCGCGCTGGATGCGGCTGGCGCGGCCGATCTTCACAATCGAAATCTGGCCAGCGGCGGCAAGTCGATAAAGCGTGGTGCGGCCAATTGGATAAGTATCCAGAAACTGGCGCACCGTCATGAAGCCAGAGGGGGGCGGCTGAGGCATTGATCGGGTATCCCGGAAGGGCAGGCGGGATTGCCGGCGGCCTTCTGGGTGTTTCAGTTATGGTGGTTTTCAGCCGCACGCCACGAATAGAATTCGCTCTGTTCGGATCAGATTGGAACAGATCACTTCGTGACTGACGCGAACCGTTCAGTTCGCGTCAGTGGTCGGGCTTGCCGATTGATAGGGCATGCATCAAAGGTCCAAAGTTGCGCTTCACGCTGGCGCGGGTCCCCGCTGCAAGCAGTTCATCATAAGTCGGATTGGTTGGAATCGGATCTCCCGCTTCCTCTATTGCGATGACTGCATCATTCATCTTTTCCAGGTAGTGTTTTGCTAAGCTATCGGCGCCTGCAATGCCTTCTGATTTTCTGCATAACGGGATCAAGGTCCGAACGGAAAACTCAGCCTTAGCAACCTCCAGGGCGTATATCGCCCGATAGGTTGCACATCTTGGCGTTGAAAGCCGGCGCAATAACCGTGTGATTACAGAGCTATGGCTTTGTTTATGCTTCACGGCAGGGGCGGCCAGTTCGGCCAGTTGCGTGCGGCTCCGTGCCGGTTCACCGTTCAACAGACGGCGGGCTTCCTCTCTCAGAATGGGTTCCAGCGCCCGATAGTCCTGAATTTCGGGTTCGGCGCGCAGATTGGGTTTGGTTAGCTTTTTCGCCGCCTTTGCCACCGCTTCCTTGCCATGCCTGCGAATAAGGCGCTTGATTTCGTCATCCAGACTTGCGGCAGAAAGTAGCCCGCTGCCCAGCGCGGTTTCAAAATATGATTCTGGCCTCGGCGGTCCGCCACCGATCATCCCGCGCCTCATATCGCCACCACGCTTTCCGTATCCCCGGCGGCCAAGGCGTTCATGTAGGCCAGGATCAGATCGCGGGTGAAATAGCGGCCATGGGCGGCGCGGTCTTCGCGTTCCACGATGGGGAAGGTGGACAGGATATAATCTGCATCTTCCCGGCCAATGCCATAGAGGATGAAAAACAGGGCATCCAGCCGGGCGCGGCGGTGGCGGCGGTCGGTTTCATCCCAAGGGAAGGGCAGGCCATCGTGGCCAAGATCACGGCAGAAGGCGGCCAGATCATGGGCGGTATAGGTGAGGCGCAAGACTTCCCGCTTCACCATGTCGCCGGCCGTCATGGCTCCAAGCGGCTGGGTGTAGGCGGCGGGGGGCAGGATGGGCAGCTGTTCCAGCAAATACCAGACAAGATGATTGGTGTTCACCTTCTGGCGGGCAGAATAGTCAAATGCCATTGCATTGAAATTGGCGGCCAGGGCCACTTGCTGGAAGACGGCATCAGCCTTGATCAGATTGGCGGCTGGGTCGGGAACGACAAGCGGTAATGTATGGCCAGCACCTGCCTTTGGAACAATGGCGGCAATGACCGTGCGGACATTGCTTGAAGCGGTCACGTCCTTGAAGGCCAGCGCCCAATCGGTCGGGGCTGGCCAATCCTTTTCGCCCACCTGAATCCAATAGCGCGGCTTGGCAGAGCGGTGGGGGTCGGCATGATCAGCGGCCGAGAGGCTTGCTTGCTGGCCAGGCCGGAAAACATTTTCTTCGTTTATGGTGATATCGGCGGCGCGGTGGTCAAACGCCTGCACCATCTTGCCTTCGAAAAGCGGATACCATTCGCCGCTGGCGGATTTCCACCGGTTGCCATCAATCGGCCACGCGCCTTCCTTTGCTGCGAGTTCTTCGGCGGTGCGGAATCGGCCGCTGTCACCGGCCATGTGAAACATAGTGGCGTATCGGGTCGGCCAGCTTGCACGGGGCGGACTGTGGCGCCGGTCTACTAGCACCGGCACGCGTTCGTAGATGGTCCGGGTTAACTCAGCATCGCGGCGGGTCCGAAAGATTGGGGCGTTCCCGGTGTTGGGGTTCACCCGGTCAAAGTCGGCTGCCGTCATTGGGTAAGTCTGGGCGGCCAGCACGGCATCATCAGTGCCTTGCAGATAGAACCCGCATTCAGCCGCCGGGAAGGTGCGCTGTTCGCCGCCCGCGATGAAGGCGCAAAACTTGAAGCGGTTGTCCACGTCCGGGAAAAAGCCGTTTGGTTTGTGGGCGCGATTTTCGAAGTCCAGCAGAGTGGCCAGCCGCCCACTTGTCGAGATGGCGCGGAAGAACGGCGCGGCGCCAAGATCGGCGGCAATGCCGCTGGGCACCAGTAAGCCCACCATGCCATCGCGTTTCACCAGCCGATTGGCACGCTCCACGAACAAGGAATAAAGGTTCACGTCTCCCCCACCCATCAAGGGGAATTGGCCGCCGTCCTTCTCACAAAGCCCCGTCATCCGCATGGCTTGGTTGGTGCGAGCGGCTACCCTTGCAAAAGCATCGGCCAATGGATCACCAGCTTTGGCCAGATCGGCAATCATTCGCTTTCGGTCCGAAGCGCGTTGGGCTTTAGCGATGCCCGGTGCGCGGGCTTCAAACCATTCAATTTCCTGCAATTTCAGTCGGTCCCAGGGCGGGTTCCCGATAATGGCATCAAAGCCGCCTTCCGGCTGGGCGCTGGCCCAATTCTGCCACACGCCAGGGAAACCAACTTCCCAATGGAAAAAGCGTTCTTCAGCCGCGATGGCTGCCGCTTGGCCAAGGAAGGCTAGTTCAGGATCAGGGTCATTTTGTTTTCCGTAGAATGTTGCGGCTGCGAAAACCGGATCGCCAAATCCGCCTTCTAACCAGACTTGGCCAACATTGGCCTTTCGCTCCAAGGCTTTCAGTTCTGAAAGGGCAGTGGCGGCAACGTGCGCGCCGGTTGCTCCCTGCACTTGCGCAGCCCTCAAAGTGGCTTTGGCCTTACGAATGCGTTTGCGGGCAGCGTCAATTTCTTCGCCCTTCCATGCCAGGCCATGCAAGGCATCCAGCATTGATCGCAGCGGTGCGGTATCATCTTGAATAGCGCGATATTGGGCGGCCGATTCATGCACTTCGGCCACGTCGCTATCGGTCAGTTCTTCCACGCGAGCCATGCCGGCAACGGCGCCTTGGGCAGCGGCAACGGCATTGTTGGCAAACAGGCCGCCAGCGGAAAGCCGGTCCATCGCCGGGCGCACCCATTCACCGAACAAGCTATCCCCGCACCGCAAGTGATGGTCCAGGAAGCTGAGAGGGGCGCCCACCGTGAAGCTGTGCAGCCACAACGACAGCTTGGCCAGTTCCACCGCCATCGGGTTCTTGTCCACGCCGTAGATCACCCGTTTCAGGATCATACGGCGCACCAGCTGGCGCTGGTCCAGCTGTTCATCGCGCACCGCCCAGCCGTTGGCTTCGGCCAGTTCCCGGATGCGCAGCCGCACCGCTTCCAACCGGGCGCCTAGCGGGGATGCGTATTCACCCCAGGCCACAAGATCAGGCGCTTCGGCCATGGCGGCCAGCGTGGCATCGGCCAAATAGTCCACCAGGCTGACAAGGAAGTGCCCCGAACCCATGGCGGGGTCGCAGATTTTTAGGTCCAGAAAATTTGTGGCCGGATCAAGCGCGGCCAGCTTGGCCAGCCGTTCGGATTTGCGGGGGTGCCCCCCTGCCATAGCCTTCGCGGCGTCGGAAAAGGCGGCGCGGCGTTCGGCCAACAATGGCCCAACCGTGCGGCGGATCACCAGCATCACCAGCGATTCAGGCGTGTAATAACTGCCGGTATTTTTCCGGGCGAAGGGTTGCAGGCGGGCGGCAATCGCCGTGCCATCGGCCACCAGATCGAAATCCAGCAGCCGTTCATAGATCGAACCCAAATGCTGCACCGACAGATCACGGTAATTCAGGCGGCGGCGCTGGCCATCGGCTTCGGTGCGGGACAGGGCGTCAAAAATGGGGGCAAAGGCCGCATCGGGCAGGATGGCGCGGTTCAGCAGGGGCGAGCGGGCTTCGGCAAACAGGCCGCCATTGTAGGGGGGCAGGCCAATGGACCTATCCCCCTTGTCGATTTGTTCCCACAGGCCGCGCAAGTGCCGATCAAGGTCTTTGCGGGTGGCGCTGAAAGCATCGGCCCGGTCCAGCCGGGCGGCAATTTCGCCGCGCAACCGCTTGTCCAGACTGTAATCATCGTAACCGGGGTGCCGCGTGGGCAACAGATCACGGTCTTCGGCATAAAGCACAAACAGCAGCCGATAGAGATAAGTTTGGGAAGCATCGCGCAATTCGGCCAGATAGGCTTCGCCCATGGCGGCTGGGCGCTGGGGATCGGCGGCGGCAAGGGCACCAGCCAGCTGGGCATAAACATCGTTGAAAACGCGGGACGCCAGATCATCGGTTAGGCGCGCTTCAAAGCGGCGGTTTTCATCTAGCAGCCCGGCCAGGGTGACATTGCCAGCGGCATCGGCGGCAATGGTGTTGCGCCCAAACACCACCAGGAACAGCCGGATGCCGTGCGCCTGTTCGGTGGCGTCGGGGTTCAGCAGATCAGGCGCGCGCCATGGCAAATCCTTGGCCAGCAAGGCGGCCAGATCGATTTCCAGAAAGTCTTCGGCGCGGGACGTAGCGCGCTGGTCATACAGGCGCCACAGGCTGCCATTGGTGAGGATGCCGAACCGAATGCGGCGGTCTGACAACACTTCCACCGCGCTTAGGTAGCGAAGTATTTGGCTGGATGGCACGCCTTCGCCCAAGGCGCCGCTGCCCTTGTCCAGCGCCACACCCCAGCCCTTGGCTTCCAGGATGGATTCGGCATGGCGGAAGCGTTCGCCCGGATTGGCCAGTGCGGCAGCCGTCGCCTTGGCGGTGGCATCGGCAAACAGGGCATAATCGGGAATTCCGGTGCGGCGCTTGTCAGTGGCTGCCTGCACAACCGTATCGGCCCAGCCGAGCGCGGCGATGGTGGGCTGGATCAGATCGGCTTCGGTTTGGGCTTCGCTGGGCGCTGCCATCGCGGCAATGGCGTTCATGTGGGCCAGCAGCATCGCGCGGGAAGCAGCCACTTCGGCATCGGTAATTGCCAGATATTCGGGATGGGAGCGAATGCCTTCCGACAGGAAATAATCACTCAGCAGCCGGCCACGCCTGTAGGTCATTCGCGCTTGTTCCCTCCTGTTCGGGAACCTTAACGGCGCAGCTGGGCAAGGCCAAGGGCAACAACCCTATTTCAGCCTATTTTACGCAAGCGCCTATTTCTTGCGCGCGGCGGCGATGGGCACAACATTTTGGCCAGATTTGTCGCCGCACCAGCTTGCCCAAGCCTCCATCATCTCCCGGCGCCGTTCCAGCAGATCACCGCGCCGATAGGCGGCTTCTGTCTTGTCCTTGATGGCATGCGCCAGCGCGGCTTCGGAAAGTTCGTTGGGGTAGCGCGCCACTTCGCTAGCCCAATCCTTGAAGGTGGACCGGAAGCCATGGGGCAGGGCGGTGCGGCCCATGCGGGTGAGAACGGCTTTCAAGCTGGCATCGGACAAGGGCTTGGCACCAGCCGGCTGGGCAGCGGTGGCGCGGGTGCGAGCGATGCCGGGGAAGCACAGGGTTTCATCCCCGGTGCGCAGCGCCAGCGCCCGGCGGAAGGCGTCCACCGCCGCATCGGAAAGCGGGATCACATGCGGGCGGGGGCGCTTCATGCGGGTGGCCGGGATGGACCATAGCTTGGCATCCAGATCGACTTCCTCCCACGTGGCGCCGCGAATGTCGCCAGACCGGCAGGCGGTGAGGATCAGGGCTTCCAGCGCCAGCGCGCCCATGCCGTGCCGTTCGCCGCGCAATTCAACCATGAAGGCGGCCACGTCACCATAGGGCATGGCTTCAAAATGCTGGATGGGCTTGGACCGTTTCGGCAGGCCGCGCGATATGGCCCGCATCGGGGTTTCGGCCGGGCGCCAGCCTTGGGAAAAGCCGTAATCCAGCACGGCGGCCAGCCGCTGGCGCACACGGCGGGCGGTTTCGTGCCGGTCCAGCCAGATGGGTTGCAGGATCGCCAGCAGGTCTTGGGCATCAATTGTGTCAACCGGCTTGTCGCCAATGGTGGGGAAAGCGAAGGTTTCCAGCGTGCGCAGCCATTGGTGGGCATGCTTGGCGTTGCGCCAGCCGGGTTTCAGGGTTTCCAGCACTTCGGCGGCAAGCACCTTGAAGGTAGGCGCCACCTTGGCCGCTTCCTTCTCGGCCAGCGGATCATGGCCTTCGGCAACCATGGTGCGGATTTTGGCGGCGGCTTCGCGGGCCTTGGCCAATTCCAGATTGAAGGCGCTGCCCAGCCCCTTTTCCCGCATCTTGTTGCCGGCCTTGTATCGCAGAATCCAGCTGGCAGCGGTGGCGGATTTCACTTCCAGAAACAGCCCTTGGCCATCTGCATAGCGGCCAGGTTTTTTGAGTGCGGCCTTCACGCCGTTCACGGTGAGGGCATTTTGCAGGCGCTTTGGCATGGCCGTTCCCCATCAAAACCGGAAAGTGGGAACCGAACCCATCTTCCTTCCCCCACCAAGATAATGGGGCTGCGGGGGCACGGCAAGGGCCAGCGCGGAACAAATATCCGCGCCGTTCCTTGGTAATTCAGGGCTTTAGGGGTTGTCTGGGGCCACTCAGGAAGGGGGTGGTGGCGGACAGAGTGGGATTCGAACCCACGGTGAGCTTTCACCCACGGCGGTTTTCAAGACCGCTGCCTTAAACCACTCGGCCATCTGTCCAGTGGCGGGCCTAATGCGTTGGGGCCGGGCAGGTCAAGCGGTGACATTGTGCGGGCGCACGCGGCGCAGGGCGGTGGGGGTGCGGCCATAACGGGCGGCGATGACTTCGTTGAAGCGCCTGAGCGAGCCGAACCCGGCAGCCAGGGCGATTTGCGTCATCGGCAAATCGGTGTGGGCGATCATCTGCATCGCCCGCTGCACGCGGCGGGTTTGGGCGACCTCTACTGGTGAGGCGCCGAGATGCTGGTGAAACAGCCGCGTCAGGTGGCGGGCGCCGACGCCGCAACGTTCGGCCAGGGCGGCTACCGTGCCGTCTCCATCCAGCGCACCGCCATCGATCAGTTTGCACGCCCGTTCGACGGTGGTGCGGGTGCCGTTCCACGCCGGGCAGAACGGCGCCGATTCCGGCCGACATTTCAGGCAGGGGCGGTAACCTGCCTTCTCGCAAGCCGCCGCGCTGGGGAAGAAGCTGATGTTGCGGGTGAGCGGCTGGCGCACCCGGCACACTGGCCGGCAATAGATGCCGGTGGTGCGCACCGCGATGAAGAACACGCCATCAAAGGCCGGGTCTCGCCGCAGCCGCGCCTGGTCCATCGTCTCGAAATCGAGGGGGTGGTCGAGCCGAGACTGCGGGGCGTGCATGAGGAGAGGTTATTCGCCCACCGCAAGCTGGGCCAGAGCGCGCGCAAACGCGAGGGCCGATTTCCGCGATTATAGCCGCGTCATCGCCATCGCCACCTTGCTGCCATAACGGTCGCCGGCCGTGCGCGGCAGGGCGCCATCCAGGGCCGCGATGTCGCCGCGCCCCAGCTTGATCGCAGCCGCGCCGGCCGTGTCGATCAGCGTTGCGCGCCGCTTGCAGCCGGGGATCGGCACCACATCGGGACCCTTGGCCAGCAACCATGCGATGGCGATCTGTGCCGGCGATGCGCCATGGGCGGCCGCAATGGCCTGCACCACCGCCACCGCCGCCAGGTTCGCGTCATAATTTGCGCTCTGATAACGCGGATCGTTCTTGCGGTAATCACCGTCCGGCAGATCTTCGGCGCGCGGCACACTGCCGGTCAGGAAGCCGCGGCCCAGCGGCGAGAAGGGCACGAAGGTCACGCCCAGTTCGCGGGCGGTGGGCGCGATGTCGGCCTCCACTTCGCGTTCCCACAGGCTCCATTCGCTTTGCAGCGCTGCCACAGGGTGCACGGCGCAGGCGCGGCGCAGCGTGGCGGCCGAACATTCCGACAGGCCGATGGCGCGGATTTTCCCTTCGCGAACCAGATCGGCCAACGTCTCCATCACATCCTCGATCGGCACGGCGGGATCGACCCGGTGCTGATAGAACAGGTCGATCACATCGCTGTTAAGTCGCTTCAGCGCCGCCTCGCACACGGCGCGGATATGGGTGGGCTGGCTGTTCACGCCGACCACGCGGCCATCGGCGATGTTGAAGCCGAATTTTGTCGCAATCACGGCTTCATGACGCCGCCCTGCCAACGCCTCGGCCAGCAGTTCCTCGTTGATGAACGGACCATAGACTTCGGCCGTATCGAAGAAATTGATGCCGATATCGAGCGCGTGATGGACGGTGGCGATGGCTTCGGCGCGGTCAACCGGGCCGTACATGGCGGCCTGGCCGGCGGTGCCGGCCATGCCCATGCAGCCCAGCCCGATGGCCGAAACATTCAACGGCCCGATGTGGCGGGTTTCCATGGCAACTCCTCCTTTGGCAAGCGACATTCGAGACGCTACAACCCGCTGCCATGACAGCAAAGCAGCAACGCCGATATTTCGGGACGGATGGCATCCGCGGCCGCACCAACACCCCGCCGATGACCGCCGCCATCGCCATGAAGGTGGGCCAGGCGGCCGGCCGGCATTTTCTGCGCGGGCACCATCTGCACCGGGTGGTGATCGGCAAGGATACGCGCCTGTCCGGCTACATGATGGAATCGGCGCTGACCGCCGGTTTCACCAGTGTCGGCATGGATGTGACGTTGCTGGGCCCGATGCCGACGCCGGCCGTGGCGATGCTCACCCGGTCGATGCGCGCCGATCTGGGCGTGATGATCTCGGCCAGCCACAACCCGTATGACGATAATGGGATCAAATTGTTCGGCCCTGATGGCTATAAATTGTCGGACGCCGACGAGGCCGCGATCGAGGCGTTGCTGGGTGACGAAATCCCGCTCGCCGAGCCGCGCGCTATCGGCCGAGCTCGGCGCATCGATGACGCGCAAGGCCGCTATATCCATTTCGCCAAGGACACGTTCCCCGAACATCTGCGTCTGGATGGCCTGAAGATCGTCATCGATTGCGCACACGGCGCCGCCTACCGCGTGGCGCCGGCCGCCTTGTGGGAATTGGGCGCGGAAGTGATCGCCATCGGCGTGGCGCCCGACGGTTTCAATGTGAACGCCGATGTCGGCTCCACCCACCCCAAGGCGCTGCAGATGAAGGTGCTGGAAACCGGCGCCCATATCGGAATCGCGCTGGATGGCGATGCCGACCGGCTGATCGTTGTCGATGAAAAGGGCCAGATCGTCGATGGCGATCAGTTGATGGCGCTGATCACCACGCGCGCGGCGGCGGCTGGCACGTTGCGCGGCGGTGCGCTGGTGGCGACCGTGATGTCCAATCTGGGGCTTGAGCGTTTCCTGGCCGGGCAGGGCATCGGCATGCTGCGCGCGGCGGTCGGTGATCGCCATGTGCTGGAACTGATGCGCAGCCATGGCTGCAACGTCGGCGGCGAACAGTCCGGCCATATCATCATGGCCGATCACGCCACCACCGGCGATGGTCTGGTCGCCGCGCTGCAGGTGCTGGCGGCGCTCGTCGCCACCGGGCGCGCGGCAAGCGAATTGCTCCACCTGTTCGATCCGCTGCCGCAACTGCTCAAGAATGTCCGCTTCAAGGGCGGCGCACCGCTGGAAGTCGACAGCGTGCAGGCCGCCATCGCCGCCGGTGAAACGCGCCTGGCCGGCACCGGACGCCTGCTGATCCGCAAGAGCGGCACCGAACCGCTGATCCGCGTGATGGCCGAAGGCGAGGACAAGGCGCTGGTAACGGCGGTGGTGGACGATATCTGCGCAGCCGTGGCGGCGGTGGTGTAATGCCGGAAGTGTTCCGCCGCGATGGGTGGAAATATTTCTTCTACGCCAACGAAGGCACTCCACGTGAACCGCCGCACGTGCACGTGCGACGCGGGCGAGACGAAGCCAAATATTGGCTGCACCCATTCGTGCGACTGGCCTATAACGATGGTCTGAGCCAGCGCGAACTGCGCGACACCATGATGGTAGTGGTGGCGGAGCGCGATCGGATCGAAAGGGTATGGCATGAGTTTTTCGCCTGAAAGCGTCCGCTTCGATGCCGATGCCATGTGGGTGGGCATTTCCGATGGCCGCACCATCGGCGTGCCGCTGGCCTGGTTTCCCCGCCTGCTGGCCGCCAGCCCGGCACAGCGCGAGCAGTTTGAACTGAGCCGCCGCGGCATTCATTGGCCGGCGCTGGATGAGGATATCTCCGTGGCGGGCCTGCTCGCCGGGCTGGGTGATCAAACCAATCCGATGCGCGGCGCCGCATGATCGCACGCATTTTGGCCATCGCCGGGTCGGACAGTGGCGGCGGCGCTGGTATCCAGGCAGATATCAAGGCGATCACTGTCCTTGGCGGCTATGCGATGACGGCGGTGACGGCGATCACCGTGCAGAACACGCTGGGGGTATCCGCCATCCATGCCGTGCCGCCCGAAATCATCGCGGCGCAAATCCGTGCCTGCATCGATGATATCGGTGTGGATGCGATCAAGATCGGCATGCTCGGCAATGAGGCGACCATCAACGTAGTGGCTGACGCATTGTCGGGCGTGAATGTGCCGATCGTGCTCGATCCGGTGATGGTGGCGAAGGGCGGCGCCGCGCTGATCGATGAAGAAGCCGTGTGGGCGTTGATGCAGCGCCTGTTGCCGCTGGCGCGCGTTATTACACCGAACGTGCCCGAACTGATCGCGCTGACCGAAACCGAGATCGAGGACAGCGCCGATATGCTGTTGGCTGCACAGGAATTGCTCAACGCCGGTCCGCGCGCCGTGCTGGCCAAGGGCGGGCATCTGGAGGGCGATATGGTCACCGACTGGCTGGTCACCCGCCATGGCCACCAGGCCTTCAGCGACACGCGCATCGAAACCCGGCACAGCCACGGCACCGGCTGTACGTTGGCCAGCGCGCTGGCGTGTGGGCTGGGGCAGGGGCTTGCGCTGCCCGAAGCGGTGGCCCGGGCACGGGCTTTTGTGCGGCAGGGACTGGAGCGTGCGCCCGGCCTTGGCAAGGGCCATGGACCACTGGGGTTTTTTCCGCTGCCATCCCCATGATCGCCGGTGTGGACGAAGCCGGCCGCGGGCCGTGGGCGGGGCCAGTGGTCGCCGCCGCGGTGATCCTGCGCCACAACATCCCGGCAGGTCTGAACGACAGCAAGAAACTCTCTGCCCTCCGCCGCGAAACCCTGTTTGCCGCTTTGCATGCCAGCGATGCCGTCATCGGCGTTGGCCAGGCCAGCGTCGCCGAGATCGATGCGCTCAACATCCTTCAGGCCACCTATCTCGCCATGACGCGTGCCGTGGCGGCGCTGGGCACCGAACCTGGTGAAATCCTTGTCGATGGCAACCGCCTGCCGCAATGGCGCTGGCCGGCGCGCGCCATCGTTGGTGGTGATGCCAGCGTGCCGGCCATCGCCGCCGCGTCGATCATCGCCAAGGTGACCCGCGACGCGATCATGGCCGATCTGCATGGCCAGCATCCGCACTACGGCTGGCTGCGGAACCAGGGCTATGGCACCGCAGCGCACGCAGCCGCGCTGAAAATCCACGGACCCTGCCTGCATCACCGCCGCAGCTTCGCCCCCATTCGCGCCTTGCTGTGAATATCGGTGCGGTGAGTCCTTTGCGTCACACCACTAGGGATTGAGTCCGCACACCCGCTCTGGACTCAACATATGGTGCCGTTCCCGATTTGATTCAGCATTGCAGCGAATCAGGGAATCTCTCTGATTCAAAATGATTCTTGACCGCGAATCCGCCATGATTCATCCCTTGTCCACAAGGCAAGGTGGAGCAGGCAATGAAGGCTTTCAGAGACACGGATCTTCGCGATGCCGAACGCCTGCCCGCCGATACCGGCGCCTCGGGACGCAAGGCCGCGCCCAAGATCGACACCAACCGCATCATCATCGGCGATTGCATCGCCGCGATGAACGCCTTGCCCGCCGGCAGTGTCGATCTTATCTTTGCCGATCCGCCCTATAATCTGCAATTGGGCGGCGATCTGCACCGCCCGGATGGCAGCCAGGTGGATGCCTGCGACAATGATTGGGACAAGTTTGCCAGCTTCAAGACCTATGATGATTTCACCCGCGCCTGGCTGAAGGCCGCCCGCCGCCTGCTCAAGCCCGATGGCGCGATCTGGACCATCGGTTCCTATCACAACATCTTCCGTGTCGGCGCCGCGTTGCAGGATGAAGGCTATTGGATCCTCAACGACATCGTCTGGCGCAAGGCCAATCCGATGCCCAATTTCAAGGGCACGCGTTTCACCAACGCCCACGAAACTCTGATCTGGGCATCGAAATCCGAAAACAGCCGCTATTGCTTCAACTATCACGCCATGAAGGCGATGAACGACGATCTGCAGATGCGGTCCGATTGGCTGATCCCGATCTGCAACGGCAACGAACGGCTGAAGGACGCCGGCACCAAGGCGCACCCGACCCAGAAACCCGAAGCCCTGCTGTATCGCATCATCGTCGCCTGCACCCGGCCCGGCGACATCGTGCTCGATCCATTTTTCGGCACCGGCACCACTGGCGCCGTCGCCAAATTGCTCGGCCGGCAATGGATCGGCATCGAACGCGATGAACGCTACGCCGCGCTCGCGCAGCAGCGCATCGACAGCCTGCTGCCGTTGAAAGGCGGTACCACCACAATCAGCGAGGGCAAACGCGCCGAACCGCGCATCCCGTTCGGCAGTCTCGTCGCGGGCGGCCTCGTCCGTCCCGGCACACGGCTTTGGGATCCCGGCCGCCGTGTTGGTGCCAGCGTACGCGCCGACGGCAGCCTGGACATGGCCGGGCGCACGGGCTCCATCCATCAGATGGGGGCCGCGGCGCAAGGCCTGCCCAGTTGCAATGGCTGGACCTTCTGGCATGTCGAGGACGACAATGGCCAACTGGTCCCGCTGGATGCCAAGCGACAGCTCTTCCGCTCCACCGCGCCTGCGTGCACCTGATCCCTGGCATCCCGTTGCCGCGCTGAGGGCTGCACTTGCCCTTGCCGTATCGACTGGATAATACACCCCTCGTTATTGCCCGCACGGGGCGCACATGACGGGGATTATCCATGCGCAATTTTCTGATCGCCTCCAGCCTGATCGCAATGGTGGCCAACATCGGCCTGCATCCGGCCCTGGCAGCCGAAGCTGACGCAATCGGGCGTTTCGGCGTCGATACCAGCGCCATGGATCGCAGCGTCAAGCCCGGCGATGATTTCAACGCCTATGTCAACGGCGCTTGGCTGGCCCGCGCGGAATTCCCGGCCGACAAGGCCTATATCGGCGCCGCCATCGATGTCGATGAAAAGGCCCGCGCCCAGGTGCGCAGCATCATCGAAGCCGCCGCCGCCGACAGCAGCGCCGCACCGGGCAGCGTCACCCGCAAGGTGGGCGATTATTATGCCGCCTTCATGGACGAAGCCGGCATCGAAGCCCGCGGCATGGCGCCGATCCAGCCGATGCTCGCCGACATTGCCGCCGTGCGCACGCAGGCCGATCTGCTCGCTGCCTTTGGCAAGGCCAACCGCATCGGCATCACACTGCCGCTGGGCGTCGGGGTGGGGCCCGATGACAAGGATCCCGATGCCATCGTCACCTTCATGAACCAGAGCGGGCTGGGGCTGCCCGATCGCGACTATTATCTCGATACGAAAAACCCGGAATTCGCCAAGGCGCGCGCCGCCTATCGCAGCTATGCCACCGCGATGTTGCGCCACGCCGGATTCGACAATCCGGAACAGCGCGCCGATGCCATTCTGGCGCTGGAAACACAGCTGGCCGGCGTGCACTGGACCCAGGTGGAGCGGCGCCAGGCCGAGAAGAATTACAACCCGGTAGCGATTGCCGACCTCGGCAAGATATTCCCCGGCATCGACTGGCCGGCATTCCTGGGGCCGATCGGCGTTGCCGGGCAGCCGGGCGTGGTTGTTGGCCAACCCAGCGCCATCGCCGGCACGGCGACGCTGATCGCGCAGGAACCACTGTCGGTGTGGAAGGATTATCTGGCGCTGCACACGATGGCCTGGGCCGCGGCTGTCATGCCCAAGGCGGTGCTCGATACCCAGTTCGAACTGAGCAAGGCGCTGAGCGGTGCCCAGCAATTGCGTCCGCGTTGGCAACGCGGCGTTGCCGCCACCAGCGGCGCGCTGGGTGATGCTGTCGGCCAGATCTATGTCGAGAAACATTTTCCGGCCGACGCCAAGGCAAAGATCGACACGATGGTGAAGAACATCATCGCTGCCATGGATCGCCGCCTCGCCAATCTGGACTGGATGGAGCCGGCCACCCGCGCCGTCGCCCGCGAGAAGCTGGCGGCGTTCCGGCCCAAGATCGGCTTTCCCGACGAATGGCGCGATTATGGCGCGCTGGTGGTGGACAAGAATGATGTGCTGGGCAACCGGATGCGCGCCGCCGAATTCGAACATCGCCGCGAAATCGCCAAGCTTGGTAAACCGGCCGACCGCAATGAATGGTATATGGCGCCGATGGTGGTGAATGCCTATGCCAACCCGACCTGGAACGAAATCGTGTTCCCCGCCGCCATCCTGCAGGCGCCGTTTTTCGATCCCGGTGCCGACGATGCGGTGAACTATGGCGCCATCGGTGCGGTGATCGGCCACGAAATCACCCACCATTTCGACGATCAGGGCCGCAAATATGACAAGACCGGCCGCCTGGCCGACTGGTGGACCGCACAGGATATCAAACGCTTCGAAGAGCGTGCGAATGTGGTTGTGCAGCAATATGGCGCCTATGAACCGGTGCCGGGCACCAAGTTGAACGGCGAACTGACCCTGGGCGAGAATATCGCCGACATCGCCGGTCTGCTGGTGGCCTGGGATGCCTGGCAGTTGGCGCGCCAGAACAATCCGGCGGCCAATGCGGTGATCGACGGCTTCAGCCCGGAACAGCGGTTCTTCTTGGGCTATGGCCAGGCATGGCGCGCCAAGATGCGGCCGCAGTTGTTGATGCAGGTTGTCACCGCCGATCCGCATTCACCCGCCGAATATCGGGCGCAGGCCGTGCGCAACCATGATGGCTGGTATGCCGCGTTTGGCGTGAAACCGGGTGACAAGCTGTATCTGCCGCCTGCACAGCGCGCCCGGCCGTGGTGAGGCGCTATTACCGCCCGATCTTGACCGAAGGAGAGGGGCTGCCGCTGGCCGGCGGCCCCTTTTCCTTTGCTCGCGCGCAAGTGCTGACGCGCGCAGGGTGCGAGGGGATCATTGCGGCGTCTGACGTGCCGGCACAATGGCTGGAGCGGCTCACCGGGCCGCGGCCATTCAGCCAACCGCAGCCGCTGATCATGGGCGTGCTCAACATCACGCCAGACAGTTTTTCCGATGGTGGCCGCAACAACGATGCCGCCACGGCGATTGCGGCTGCCCATGCCATGCACAGGGCAGGGGCCGCGTTCATCGATATCGGCGCGGAATCAACCCGGCCGGGTGCCGCCGAACTGCCCCTGGCCGACGAACTCGCCCGCCTGGCGCCGCTGTGGGCCGGATTGGCCGGGCTGCCGCTGTCCATCGACACCCGCAAGGCCGCAGTCATGGCGACCGCGCTCGATGCCGGCGCGAGTCTGATCAACGATGTCAGCGCGCTCACCCATGATCCGGCTGCCGCCGCCCTGGTGGCGGCGCGCGGCTGCCCGGTCGTCTTGATGCACCACCAGGGCACGCCCGAAACGATGCAGGCGGCGCCGCATTATGATGACGCGCTGCTGGATGTGTTTGATTGGCTGGAGGGGCGGATTGCCGCAGCGGTCGCTGCCGGCATCAACCGCGACAGGATCATCGCCGATCCCGGTATCGGCTTTGGCAAGGCCCTCGATCATAATCTGGCGCTGCTGCGCGGGCTTACGCTGTTTCATGGCCTTGGCGTGCCGATCCTGCTCGGCGCCAGCCGCAAATCGCTGATTTCCACGGTGTCAGGCGGTGTCGGCGTGGCCGATCGCCTGCCCGGTAGCCTGGCCATCGCGCTGGCCGGAGCCTCGGCGGGTGTGCAAATCCTGCGTGTGCATGATGTCGCAGAGACCAGACAGGCGCTCAGCCTGTGGGCGGCGTGCAACCCCGCGCTGATGCAACCGCAACCATTTGCCCCTTCACAGCAGCGCCCAAACTGCTAACAGGCAGGCTGCACGGTTGCGGGGAACGCCGTGTGCACATGCAACAATCAAGGGTTTTGCCTGTCATGGCCAGCAACGAACAACCGGACAACACCCCCGGAACCAACAATTTTTCGACCTACGCCAGCTTCATGACCGTGACGAAATGGGTCTCGATCTTCGTCATCACCGTGCTGCTCGCGTTGTACATTTTCCTGGTCTGACCGTCGCGTTAGGGGTTTTTGGGGGCTGAACCATGAAGATTGCGGTATTGAAGGAAACCGCGGCCAACGAACAGCGTGTGGCCGCGACACCGGAAACGGTGAAGAAACTGCTTGGCCTGGGCGCTGCGGTCGCCATCGAAAGCGGCGCTGGTGCTGGCGCCCGCATCCGCGATGAGGATTATGTTGCCGCCGGTGCCACCATCGGCGCCCGCGCCGATGTGATTGGCGGCGCGCATATGGTGCTGGGCGTGCAGGGCCCGGCGCCGGACGACCTGCCTGGCATCGCTGCCGGCACCATTGTTTCTGCCATCCTGTCGCCCTTCAACGATCGCGCCAAGATCGACGCCTATGCCGCCGCCGGCCTGATTGGCTACGCGATGGAGTTCATGCCGCGCACCACCCGCGCGCAGTCGATGGACGTGCTGTCCAGCCAGTCCAACCTCGCTGGTTACAAGGCGGTGATCGATGGCGCCGAAGCCTATGGTCGCGCCTTCCCGATGATGATGACGGCCGCCGGCACGATCAGCGCCGCGCGCCTGTTCGTGATGGGCGTCGGCGTTGCCGGGTTGCAGGCAATTGCCACTGCCCGCCGCCTGGGCGCGCTGGTCTCCGCCACCGACGTGCGCTCGGCAACGCGCGAACAGATTGAATCGCTGGGTGCCAAGGCCATCTTCGTGGAGAAAGTCGCCGGCATCGAAGGCGAAGGCGCTGGTGGTTACGCCACGGAAATGAGCGACGAATACAAGGCAGCGCAGGCCGAGTTGGTCTCCAGCCACATCGCCAAGCAGGATCTGGTCATCACCACCGCGCTGATCCCAGGTCGCCCGGCACCGCGCCTGATCACCGATGCGCAATTGGCCTCCATGCGCCCCGGCAGTGTCGTCGTTGATCTCGCGGTCGATAGCGGCGGTAATGTCGAGGGCGCCGTTGCCGGCCAGATCGCCGAGCGCCATGGCGTCAAGATCATCGGCCACAGCAACCCGGCCAGCCGCATGGCGCCCGACGCCAGCGCACTCTACAGCCGCAACCTGTTCAACATGATCAACGCCTTCTGGGACAAGGAGGCGAAAGCCGCCGTGTGGCCGGCCGATGATGACATCGTGAAGGGCATCAAGCTGACCGAGGGCGGCAAGATCGTCCACGAACGCTTGGCTGGTTAAGGGGCAAAACCATGGATTTCCTGTCGATCCTGTCGATTTTCGTGCTGGCGGTGTTCGTCGGCTATTATGTCGTGTGGTCGGTGACGCCGGCGCTGCACACGCCGCTGATGGCCGTCACCAATGCAATTTCATCGGTGATCGTGGTCGGCGCGCTGATCGCGTCGGCCGAAGGCGCCCGGTCGCTGACCGAAGCCGGCGGCGTGTCGATGTGGCTGGGCCTGATCGGGGTCGTGCTGGCCAGCATCAACATCTTCGGCGGCTTCGCGGTCACGCGTCGCATGCTCGCGATGTACAAGAAAAAAGACAAGAAGCCGGCGGCTTCGAAGTAAGGTTGGGGCAACATTATGGAACATGCAGTCGCCACCCCGGCCTGGGCCGTTCTGGCCTATCTCGTCGCCGGCGTTCTCTTCATCCTGTCCCTGCGCGGCCTGTCGTCGCCGGAGACGTCTCAAGCCGGCAACCGCAATGGCATGATCGGCATGGCCATCGCCGTGGGCACCACATTGGCGCTGCACAATTCCGGCCTGCTGCTGATTGTCGGCGCCATCGCCATAGGTGGCGGCATCGGCTGGGTGATTGCCCAGCGCATCCAGATGACCGCGATGCCGGAACTTGTCGCCGGTTTCCACAGCCTCGTCGGTATGGCCGCGGTGCTGGTCGGCTGCGCGGCTTTCCTCAATCCGGAAGCCTTCAACATCGTTGACGCTAACGGCATCCTCACCGTCAGCCGCATTGAGATGGGCCTGGGCATCGCCATCGGCGCGATCACCTTCTCCGGTTCGATCATCGCCTTCCTGAAATTGTCGGGCCGCATGTCCGGTGCGCCGATCCTGCTGCCTGCCCGCCACATCATCAACCTGGGCGTGCTGGTCGGCATCATCGTGCTCACCGGTATCTTCGCCACCGATGCCGGCGCTGCCGCCGGCGATGGCACGCTGCTGTGGATCATACTGGCCTTGAGCTTCGTGATCGGCGTCACCCTGATCATCCCGATCGGCGGCGCGGACATGCCGGTCGTCATCTCGATGTTGAACAGTTATTCGGGCTGGGCGGCGGCGGCGATGGGTTTCACGTTGCAGAATACCGCGATGATCATCACCGGGGCGCTGGTCGGCTCGTCGGGCGCGATCCTGTCCTACATCATGTGCAAGGCGATGAACCGCAGCTTCATCAGCGTCATCGCCGGCGGCTTTGGTGCCGAAAGCGGCGGTGGTGGGGCCACGGGCACGGCGATCCAGAAGGCCTACAAGGCCGGCTCGGCCGACGATGCGGCCTTCATCATGCAGAATGCCGAAACCGTCATCATCGTGCCGGGTTATGGCATGGCGGTTTCCCAGGCCCAGCACGCGCTGCGCGAAATGGGCGATCTGCTGAAGAAGGAAGGCGTGTCGGTGAAATACGCCATCCACCCGGTTGCGGGGCGCATGCCTGGCCACATGAACGTGCTGCTGGCGGAATCGAACGTGCCTTATGACGAGGTGTTTGAACTGGAAGACATCAACAGCGAGTTCGGCCAGTGCGACGTCGCCTTCGTCATCGGCGCCAACGACGTTACCAACCCGCTCGCCAAGACCGACAAGACCTCGCCAATCTACGGCATGCCGATCCTGGACGTCGAAAAGGCCAAGACCGTGCTGTTCATCAAGCGCTCGATGGGCGGTGTCGGCTATGCCGGCGTGGACAATCCGGTCTTCTATGCGGACAACACGATGATGTTGCTCGCCGATGCCAAGAAGATGGTGGAGAATATCGTCAAAGCCCTCGGCCATTAATTCCGAGTGCCTTCACGAAAAGCAGAAAGGGCGGCTCCCACGAGCCGCCCTTTTTGGTTCTGGTTGTCATCACTTCACACCGCCGGCTTGTCACTCCACAAGGCCGGGAACATCCGCTTCAACGCCTCCACCTTCGGGATATCGTTGATTGCGATATAGGGCTGCTGCGGGTGCGCGCGCAGGTAATTCTGGTGATAATCCTCGGCCGCATAAAACGGCTTGTTGCCCTCGAACGTGGTCACGATCTTCGGCTTCCAGGTGCCGGCCTTCTCAAGCTGGGCGACATAGGCCTTGGCAATCCGATCCTGCTCCACCGTCCGCGCGAAGATCGCCGTGCGATACTGCGGCCCCTGGTCCGGCCCCTGGCGGTTCAATTGCGTCGGATCATGGGCCACCGAGAAAAACACCCGGAGCAGCGTGCCATAGGAAACCACCGCCGGATCCCACGTCACCTGCACTGCCTCGGCATGGCCGGTCTGTCCCGTCCCGATCATCTCATACACCGCGGTCGATTTCGCGCCGCCGGCATAGCCCGACACCGCTGATTTCACGCCCTTGATCCGTTCGAACACGCCTTCCACGCCCCAGAAACAGCCGCCGGCAAACACCGCCGTCTGCAACGCGCCGGCCTTCAACTGCGCATCCACGGCCGGGGCGGGCGCCAGCACCATGCGCTCGGCGGCGCAAGCCGGGGTGGCCAGCGCCAAACCCAAGGCGATCCATGCGTGCTTCATGCGGTCTTCCCCAGAATGAACTGCAAGACCAGGCCGTTGATGCAATAGCGCAATCCGGTCGGCTTCGGCCCATCGTCAAACACATGGCCCTGGTGGCCGCCGCAGCGACTGCAGTGCACTTCGGTGCGCACCATGAACAGGCTGCGATCCTCCGTGCTGCCGATCGCCGTCTTGTTGATCGGCTGCCAGAAGCTCGGCCAACCGGTGCCGCTTTCAAACTTGTGCGCCGAACTGAACAGCGGCAACGCGCAACCACGACAGGCAAACACGCCCGCGCGCTTTTCCTTGTTCAGTGGCGAGGTGAACGGCCGTTCGGTCGCTTCTTCGCGCAACACGGCATAGGCATCCTTGCCCAGCCGCCGCTGCCATTCGGCGGGCGTGAAGGACACGGCAAACCGGCCTGCCGGCGCAGCAGCAGTAAGGAACGGCAGGGCGGCCAATGCCCCGATGAAGCTTCTGCGATCAGTCATGCCATGCATATACGCAGCCGAAGCCTGAATGGTTACTTATCGCGATGCCGCAGCCGCTCGCTGCTGCAACCAGGCCGCGCCTTGCGATTTCGCAAGTGCCACCAGATCGCCCATCACCACATTCATGTCGATCAGATGCAGGCCCCAGGCGTCCTGCACCTGGCCGCCGACCACCACGTCACCGTTGATCGTATCGGTGCGCGGATCGGCAGGATCGGCGTTGATGCCCACCGACAGGATATTGGCATTATCGCGGTTCATGCACTCGGCGGTCAGCAGGCCGGGCACCGCCACGAACGGCGTATAGATATTGCGGCCCTTCGCCCACTTCGGCGCCGGCGCGCCATTGTCGACGATGCCCGTGCGGTTGACCATCATGGCGTTCACCGTCACCCGGCCGCCAGCCAATGCGGCGGGATTGGTGCACGCCACTGCCATGCCGGCAGGGGCGTTTGCCGGCGGCCGGCCAAACAGGCTGGACGCCGGCACTGCCATCGTGTCGCGGAAACTCACCCAGGCCAGCGCGCAACCGGTCTGTGTTGCCGAACGGCACAGCGGCATCGATTTCAGATCGCCGCCCACATCCTTGCCGGCCGGCACCAGCACATTATGCCCGGCCAGATAGGCTGCGATCACCTGGCTCGCCACCGGCTTGCCCTCGATATCATTCTGCAGCAGCGCCTTCAGCACGCCGCTGCCCTGGCTGTGCCCGATCAGGATGACGCCGCGACCCTTGTTGTCGTGCTTCATGTAATCAGCAAAGGCCGCCGCCACGTCGCGATAGCCCATGGTGATATCGGCGGTCACCGGCTTGCCCAGCATGCGATCGCGCAAGGCCGCCAGTGTCACCTGGCGATACAGCGGCGCATAAACCCGGCAGGCCTGGCGGAACGGCGCCGCCTGGAACAGCGCGACATTCTTCTCGGCCGGATCGGCGATCATGTCGCTGTTCGGCGTCGGATCGGTGGAAACGGTGGGATAGACATAGAAGCAATCGATCGGCGCGTTACTGTCGGCCGGCAGCATGTCCAGCTTCACCCCGGCGTCGGCCGCGACAACGGTGGTGCTGGCGTCACCACTGCATGGATCGGTGGCGCCGGGGCGACACAGCCAATTGGCTGGGTCACGATAATCAGGGGCTGGCGTGCTCAGCGCCGCGGCCGGCGCAGCGAGCAAAGCGAGAAGGGGAAGGAAAAACCTGTTCATAACCAGCATCCTGAACCAAATCGTCACCCCGGCATGCGCCGGGGTGACGGGAGATGATTACTTCCACCCATCCTTCAGCAACGGCGACACCTCTTCGCCCATCTTCTCCAGCACCTCGACAATCCGCGCCCGGCCGACGTCGTTTTCGGCCCAGAACATCGGGCCGCCGCGGTACACCGGCCAGCCATAACCGTTGATCCACACGATATCGATGTCGCTGGCGCGCTGCGCCTTGCCTTCGGCCAGGATGCGGGCGCCTTCGTTCACCATCGGGAACAGGCAGCGCTCCAGGATTTCCTGATCGTCGATGGTGCGGCGGTTGATGCCCTTCTCGGCCGCATAGGCATCGATGATCGCCAGCGCATCCGGGTTCGGCGTGCGGTTGCGATTTTCGTCGTAGGTGTAGAAACCCTTGCCATTCTTCTGGCCACGCAGACCCGCTTCGCACAGCCGATCGCGAACGGTTTCACCCTTCGACGTTTCGGCGTTCCAGCCAATATCCAGCCCGGCCAGGTCGCTCATCTGGAACGGCCCCATCGGGAAACCGAAATCGGTCAGCACGCGATCGATATCGGCAGGCGCGGCGCCTTCCAGCATCAACAGATTGGCCTGTTGCTGGCGCCGGCTGAGCATGCGATTGCCGATGAAGCCATGGCACACGCCGGCGACCACCGCGATCTTGCCGGTCGCCTTGCCCATCGCCATCGCGGTGGCCAGCACCTGGGGATCGGTCTTCTCGCCGCGCACCACCTCCAGCAGCCGCATCACATTGGCCGGGCTGAAATAATGCATGCCCACCACCGATTCGGGGCGCGATGTGGCGGCGGCGATTTCATCGACATCCAGATAGGAGGTGTTGCTGGCGAGGATCGCGCCGGGCTTGGCGATCTGGTCGAGCTTGCCGAAAATATCCTTCTTGATGGCCATATTCTCGAAAACGGCCTCGATGATCAGATCGCAATCCGCCAGATCATTCATATCCAGCGATGGCGTAAGCCGGCCCATGCGCGCCTCGACCTCGTCCATGCTGAACCGGCCTTTCTTGGCGCTGTTTTCATAGTTGCGGCGAATCACGCCGACGCCGCGATCGAGCGCTTCCTGCTTTTGCTCCACAATCGTCACCGGGATGCCGACGCTCAGGAAGTTCATCGAAATGCCGCCGCCCATGGTGCCGGCACCGATCACGCCGACCTTCTTCACCGGCAACGGCTGCATGTCGGCAGGCAGGCCGTCGATCTTGGCGGCAGCCCGCTCGGCGAAAAACACGTGGCGTTGGGCTGCGGATTGCAGCCCGGTCATCAGCTTCATGAATTCGCTGCGCTCAACCTTCAGCCCTTCATCGAACGGCAGCGCCACCGCCGCCTCGATGCACTTGATATTGGCTTCCGGCGCGTCAAAGCCGTTGAAGGCCTTGGCATTCTTCGCACGGAACTCGGCAAAAAACGGTGCCAGTTCATCCGCGCTGCCGCCCAGCTTGCTGGCATCATCCCGCACCTTCTTCAGCGGGCGGCCTTCGGCAACAACCCGCTGCGCGAACGCCACCGCGCCCGCCGTCAGATCACCATCAACCACTTCATCGACCAACCCGACCGCCAGCGCGTCCCTGGCGCCCATCTGCGCGCCGCTGGTCACCATTTCCGTGGCCTTCTTTGCTCCAACAATGCGCGGCAGCCGCTGCGTGCCACCGGCACCGGGCAGCAGGCCCAATTTCACTTCGGGCAGGCCGAATTTCGCCTTGGCATCGCTCACCCGGTAATGGGCGCACAGCGCCACTTCCAGGCCGCCGCCCAGTGCCGTGCCGTGGATGGCAGCAATCACCGGCACCGGCGAGCTTTCCATCGCATCCTGCACGACCGGCAGCGACGCCCCACGCGGGGCTTTTCCGAATTCGCTGATATCGGCGCCGGCAATGAAGGTGCGCCCGGCGCAGACCAGAACGACTGCCTTTGCATCATGCCCGGCCAGCGCCGCGAACGCACCCGCTAGGCCATCGCGCACATCGGCCGAGAGCGCGTTGACAGGCGGCGAATTGACGGTGATGACGGCGATGTCGCCTTGGCTTTCCAGATACACAACGCTGTTGATGGCGGCCATGATATTCTCCCCAATTTGTTTGTTGATGGTGATTGTTAGCACGCACGCACGCGCAATGCAGCCCATTGCACTCTATGGTTGTGGATAGGCCCGTATCTTCGTAATGTTACCGCAATGACAGTCACGCTTACCCTCCGGCAAATGATGATGCGAGCCGCATTGCCTGTCGGCTGTCTGCTGGTTGGTGGCTATTTCGCCTTCTACGCCGTCGAAGGCCCGACCGGCTACACCGCCTGGCAGGCTTACCGCCAGCAGCATGTCAGGCTGAGTAACGCCGTGCAGGCCAGCGATGAGCAGAAAGTTGCGCTGCAAAGGCAATTGGCGCTGCTCAATCCGCGCGCGGTCAATCCCGACATGGCCGACGAACTGGTACGCGGCAATCTGGACATGATTCGCCCCGATGAAGTGGTGGTGCCGCTGCCCGTTGATCCGGACCCCGCGCCAGATACCCAATAACCAAACAGGTTAAATGGGAAAAATCGCTGCTTGTCGGGAACCGGCCCACGACCCATGCTCTCAGCAGATTGTCGCGGTTTCCCCGCCGCAGTAGCGAACAGAAGGTGATGATCTTGGCACGCAGCGCCGGCCGCAAGGCTGACTCCACCCCGCCGACTCCGAATTGGCCGCGCCCCCAGGAACCGGAACGGTTCGTCGCCACTGCCGAGCAATATCTTGCCATGTATCGGGAGATGGTGCTGATCCGTCGCTTCGAAGAGCGCGCCGGACAGTTGTATGGCATGGGCCAGATCGGCGGTTTCTGTCACCTCTATATCGGCCAGGAAGCGGTGGTGGTCGGCATGCAGGCCGAACTGCAAAAGGGCGACTCGATCATCACCGGTTATCGCGACCACGGCCATATGCTGGTGTGCGGTATCCCGGCCCGCGCGGTGATGGCGGAATTGACCGGCCGCGCCGAAGGCATCAGCGGCGGCAAGGGCGGTTCCATGCATATGTTCAGCCCGGAACATGGGTTTTACGGCGGCCACGGCATTGTCGCGGCACAGGTGCCGCTGGGCGCCGGTCTGGCGTTTGCCCACAAATACAAGGGCGACGGTCATATCGCGGTCACCTATTTCGGTGATGGCGCATCCAACCAGGGCCAGGTCTATGAAAGCTTCAACATGGCCGAGCTGTGGTCGCTGCCGGTGATATTCGTCATCGAAAACAACCAATATGCGATGGGCACCTCGGTAAACCGCGCCAGTTCCGAAGATCAGCTCTATCGCCGCGGCGAAAGCTTCCGGGTGCCGGGGCTGCAGATCGACGGGATGGATGTGCTGGCGGTGCGCGGCGCGGCCAAGGCCGCGGCGGAATGGGTGCGCGCCGGCAAGGGGCCGCTGCTGCTGGAAATGAAAACCTACCGCTATCGCGGCCATTCGATGAGCGACCCGGCCAAGTATCGCAGCCGCGAGGAAGTGCAGGCGATGCGCGAAAACAGCGATCCCATCGAGCGGCTGAAGAAGGAAATCATCGAGGCCGGCCACGCCGACGAAGCCGCGTTGAAAGCCATCGACCGCGAAGTGCGTGACGAAGTTGCCGATGCCGCCGATTTCGCGCTGGAAGCGCCGGAGCCGGCATTGAGCGAACTCCACACCGACGTACTGCTGGGAAGCTACTGATGCCGCAGATATTGCTCCCCGCCATGTCGCCGACCATGGAGGATGGCACGCTGGCCAAATGGTTGGTGGCCGTAGGCGATGTGGTGAAGCCGGGTGACGTGATCGCCGAAATCGAGACCGACAAGGCGACGATGGAACTGGAAGCCGACGATGGCGGCACGGTGACGGCACTGCTGGTCGACGCCGGCAGCGAAGGCGTGAAGGTCGGCACACCGATCATCGATATCGCCGGGGAGGATGAGGAGGCCGCTCCTGCTGCTTCTCCCCTCCCGCCTGCGGAAGGGGCCGGGGGTGGGGATAAAAAAGCGCCCCTCGAGGACCGCGCCACCGCCGCCACCGCCGCCGTGCCGCCGGAAGAGCGCAACGAAGACAACGACAACACCGCCATTCCCACGCCAACCCCGCCCGAAACCAGCTCAGAAGGTTTGGGCGGCCCCACCAAACGCCAGACCGTCCGCGAAGCCCTGCGCGATGCCATGGCCGAGGAAATGCGCACGGACGATAGGGTGTTCGTGATGGGTGAGGAGGTCGCCGAATATCAGGGCGCCTACAAGGTGACGCAAGGGTTGCTCGCCGAATTCGGTGGCACCCGCGTGATCGACACGCCGATCACCGAATATGGCTTTGCCGGCCTGGGCACCGGCGCCGCGATGGGCGGGCTGAAACCCATCGTCGAGTTCATGACCTTCAATTTCGCCATGCAGGCCATCGATCACATCATCAATTCAGCCGCCAAAACCCTCTATATGTCCGGCGGCCAGATGCGCTGCCCCATCGTGTTCCGCGGCCCCAACGGTGCTGCGGCCCGTGTTGGCGCGCAGCACAGTCAGAATTTTGGCCCCTGGTATGCCAGCGTGCCCGGCCTGATCGTGATTGCGCCCTACAGCGCCGACGATGCCAAGGGCCTGCTGAAATCCGCCATCCGCAGCCCCGATCCGGTGGTGTTCCTGGAAAACGAGCTGCTCTACGGCCAGAGTTTCGATGTTCCCGAAGGCGATCATGTCGTCCCCATCGGCAAGGCGCGCACGGTGCGCGCCGGCAAGGATGTCACGCTGGTCAGCTACAGCATCGGCGTCGGCGTCGCACTGCAGGCCGCCGAAACGCTGGCTGCCGACGGCATCGAAGCCGAAGTGATCGACCTTCGTACCCTGCGTCCGCTCGACAAGGCCGCCGTGCTCACCTCCCTCAAGAAGACCAACCGCCTGGTGGTGGTGGAGGAAGGCTGGCCGACCTGTTCGATCAGTTCCGAAATCATGGCGATCTGCATGGAGGACGGCTTTGATGATCTCGACGCCCCGGTGCTGCGCGTGACGAACGTCGATGTGCCGCTGCCCTATGCCGCCAATCTGGAAAAGGCCGCGCTGCTGAAGGCCGACGATGTCGTCGCTGCGGCCCGCACCGTGTGTTACCGCTGATGGCTGAGCAAACCCGCATCGCCGTGATGATCGACGGCAGTTATTTCAACCGCGTGTCGAATTACTATAAATTCGAACACCACACCGGCCGTCGCGTCTCGATGACCGGCCTGCTGGAGCTGATCCGCGCTGCCACCGCCGACATGGAGGATGTGCCGGTTGCCCGCGCCCGCGTCGTGGCCGCCCATTATTTCCGCGGCCGCTACACGTTGCGCGACCTGGAAGACCGGGCGCGCAGCCCCAATTTCGTCGAGGAATCGCTGCGCAACGACCGTGTCTTCGATCAGATCCTGGCCGCCAGCAACATCACCTCCCATTACACCCGCATCGACACCATGTCGGAACCGCCCAAGGAACAGGGCATCGATGTCTGGCTGGCGCTGGAGGCGTTCGATCTGGCCGTGAGCGACCGCTGTGACGTGGTGGCGCTGGTGGCGGGTGACGGTGATTTCGTGCCGCTCGTCAAGAAAATCAACGCCATCGGCAAGCGCGCCATGGTGGTGGCCTGGGGCATGAAATCCGAAACCGGCACCGAAGTGCGCTATTCCGCCAGTCTCGCCAGCACCGCCGCCTATTTCCTCGACATGGCCGATCTGATCGACAACCCGCGCGGCGACGAACAGATCGAGCTGGTGGACCAACTGTTTGTGGACAATTGATCATGAGCATCGATGTCACCATGCCCGCCCTGTCGCCGACCATGGAGGTCGGCACGCTGGCCAAATGGCATGTGAAACCGGGCGACACGCTGAAATCCGGCGACATCATCGCCGAGATCGAGACCGACAAGGCGACCATGGAAGTGGAAGCGGTCGATGAAGGCGTGGTGACGGAATTGCTGGTGGCGGAAGGCACGGAGAATGTCGCCGTGGGCGCCGTGATCATGCGCCTGGATGGGGAAGGGGAGGCAGCACCCAAGGCGGCCAAAAGCCCCGCTCAGACTGAGCCTGTCGAAGCCCCGCCAGCAGCATCGCCTACCCCGCCAGCCCAACCTGCTCCCCTCCCGCCTGCGGGAGGGGCCGGGGGTGGGTCTTCGGGCCCGCGCACAATCGCCAGCCCGCTCGCCCGCCGCATCGCCGAGCAACAGGGCGTTGATCTCGCCACCATCAAAGGCAGCGGACCGGGCGGGCGTATCGTGAAAGCCGATGTCGAATCGGCCGCCAGCAAGCCTGCCGCCGCTGTGCCGGAACAACCCAGAACCGCCGAGGCAGAACCTGTCGAAGCACCCACCGCGGCACCGAAACCCGAAACCCCCAAACCCACCACAGACATCCCGCACAACCTCGAAAAACTCGGCAATGTCCGCAAGGTCATCGCCCGCCGCCTTACCGAGGCCAAGCAAACCGTCCCGCACATCTACCTCACGCTGGATGTCGAACTCGATGCGCTCCTCAAACTGCGCGCCGATCTCAACAAGGCACTCGAACCGCGCGGCATCAAGCTCAGCGTCAACGATCTCGTCATCAAGGCACTGGCCGTGGCGCTACGCCAGGTGCCGAAATGCAATGTGAGCTTCGCGGGTGACAATCTGGTGGTTTATGAACGTGCCGACATCAGCGTGGCCGTCGCCGCCCCGTCCGGCCTGATCACCCCGATCATCGTCGGCGCCGACAGCAAATCTGTCAGCGTCATCGCCACGGAGATGAAGGCACTCGCCGAAAAGGCCCGCGCCGGCAAACTCCAGCCCCACGAATATCAGGGCGGCACCGCCAGCCTGTCCAACCTCGGCATGTTCGGCATCCGGAACTTCGACGCGGTGATCAACCCGCCGCAAGCCATGATCCTGGCCGTCGGTGCGGGGGAAAAACGCGCCGTGGTCAAGGGCGATGCCCTCGCCATCGCCACCGTGATGACCATCACCGGCAGCTTCGATCACCGCGCCATTGACGGCGCGGATGGCGCCGCGCTGATGGGCGCGGTGAAGGCGCTGATCGAGTCGCCGCTGGGGTTGGTGGCGTGACAACCACCCACGATCTCCTCATCCTCGGCTCCGGCCCCGGCGGCTATGTAGCCGCCATCCGCGCGGCACAGTTGGGCCTCAAGGTCGCCATCATCGAGCGGGAACGCCTCGGTGGCATCTGCCTGAATTGGGGCTGCATCCCGACCAAGGCACTGCTGCGCACCAGCGAGATCTACCATTATATCACCCACGCCGATGCCTATGGCCTGAGCGTCGAGAAGCCGAGTTTCGACCTGAAAAAAGTCACTGACCGCAGCCGGAAGGTCGCCGCGCAGCTCAACAGCGGCGTCAAATCGCTGATGAAGAAGAACAAGATCGAGGTGGTCGAAGGGCAGGGCCGTCTGACCAGCGCCACCGAAATTACCGTCACCACCGCCTCCGGCGAACGCGCCCTCAGCGGCAAAAACATCATCATCGCCACCGGCGCCCGCGCCCGCGATCTGCCGGGCGTTGAAGCCGACGGCAATCGCATCTGGACCTACCGCCACGCCATGGTGCCGCCAGCCATGCCAACGAAATTGCTGGTGATCGGATCAGGCGCCATCGGCGTGGAATTCGCCAGCTTCTACAGCGACATGGGCGCGAAGGTCACGGTCGTCGAAATGCAGGACCGCATCCTGCCTGTGGAGGACGCCGACATTTCCGCCCACGTGCAGAAGGCCCTCACCAAGCAGGGCATGACCATTATCACCGCCGCCAAGGTCTCGGATGTCACCCCCGGCCCGAACGCCGTCACTGCCACCATCACCACCGCCGACGGCAAGGCCACCACCGCCGACTACAGCCACGTCATCGTCGCCATCGGCATCGTGCCCAACACCGAGAATATCGGCCTGGAAGCGCTGAACATCGCCACCAATCGCGGCCATATCACCACCGATCCGATGTGCCAGACCAATGTCCCCGGCCTCTACGCCATCGGCGACGTCACGGGCCCGCCCTGGCTGGCGCACAAGGCCAGCCATGAAGGCATCATCGCGGTGGAGCATATCGCCGGCAATCACCCGCACGCCATGGACAACGCACTGATCCCCGGCTGCACCTATTCGCGGCCGCAAGTCGCCAGCATCGGCCTGACCGAAGCCAGGGCCAGGGACGCTGGCCACGACATCCGTGTCGGCAAATTCCCGTTCATCGGCAACGGCAAGGCCATCGCACTGGGCGAAGCGGACGGCTTCGTGAAGACGATCTTCGATGCCAAGACCGGGCAGTTGTTGGGCGCCCACATGGTTGGCGCCGAAGTCACTGAACTCATTCAGGGCTATGCCATCGCCATGGGCCTGGAAACCACCGAGGCGGAACTGATGCACACCATCTTCCCGCACCCGACCCTGTCTGAGATGATGCATGAAAGCGTGCTCGACGCCTACGGCCGGGCCATTCATTTCTGATGCTCGTCGCCGCCGCCTTGTTATTGGCGGCAGATGGCACCGCAGCCTTGCTGCCGCGGGGGTGGAGCGCGTTATGCCCGCCCAAGACCCGATCCGATGAAATCGTGGTGTGCACCAATCGCGACCCGCCGCCGTCCCCCTATCGCGCGCCGATCGCCATCCCGCGCGAATTCGGGGATCGCGGCACCGCCAGCGTCTCCGCCGAGCGCAACCGGCTGCTTGGGCCGGATGCCGGCTTTGTCGGCACCTGTTCCGGCATTGGCCCCTCCGGCCCGTTCGGGTGCAAATACAAAGAGTTCAAGAACAACGTGAACCAGGCCGCCGGCAGCCGCGATACGCGCGGGCGGGTGTATGACCGTACGCCGGAGTGACGCCCTGACTGGGTGCGGCAGCCTGTCGCACCAAACGCGCGCTTGAATACCGGACCAAAACAATCCTATATCAAACGCAACGGACGGGCGAAGCGGCAACTGCCCTTGCTGCCCGCCTGTCCGCTGCGGGCGTATCCGGTGCTCCACCCTGTTTGCCCCGGATACGCCCGTTTCTCGTAACACGGCTGCGTCACGCGGGAAACTTGGCATCGGCCGCACTGCGCGCTAGGCGTCTTCCATGAACGATCCGGTGCTGACCTTGCCCTCCAATGCCATGCGCAAACCCGATTGGATTCGCGTGCGCGCGCCCACCGGTCAGGCCCATGCCGAAACCCGCGCGCTGATGCGCCGGCTGAAGCTCAACACCGTCTGCGAAGAGGCCGCGTGCCCCAATATCGGTGAGTGCTGGAGCCAGAAACACGCGACCGTGATGATCCTGGGCGACACCTGCACACGGGCCTGCGCCTTCTGCAACGTCAAGACCGGCATGCCGAACATCGTCGATGCCGCCGAGCCGGCGCATGTTGCCGAAGCCGCTGCCGTGCTGGGCCTCGAACATATCGTCATCACCTCGGTGGACCGCGATGATCTGCCCGATGGCGGCGCCAGCCAGTTCGTCAAGGTGATCCAGGAACTGCGCCGCACGACGCCGAACACCACGATCGAAATCCTCACCCCGGATTTCCGCAACAAGATGGACCGCGCCGTCGAGATGATCGTCGAGGCCGGCCCGGACGTGTACAACCATAATCTGGAAACCGTGCCGCGGCTCTATCCCACCATCCGGCCCGGTGCGCGTTATTATCATTCGCTGCGGTTGCTGGACAAGGTGAAAGGGCTGTCGTCCACCGTTTTCACCAAATCCGGGTTGATGGTGGGCCTTGGCGAAACCGCGCAGGAACTGCACCAGGTATTTGACGACATGCGCTCGGCCGGCGTCGATTTCCTCACCGTCGGCCAGTATCTGCAGCCGACGCCGCGCCACGCCAAGGTGATCGAATATGTGCCGCCGGCCGCGTTTCAGGCGTTGTCGGCCGTCGCGCGGTCCAAGGGCTTTCTGCTGGTCGCCGCCTCGCCGCTGACCCGCTCCAGCTATCACGCTGGCCGGGATTTCGCCGAAATGCAGGCCCGCCGGCGCCTCCAGGCTGCCAACACGCGCTGATGCCCAAACATCACGAGATTCGCCGACTGCCGTGGTCGGCCACCGAGATGTTCGATCTGGTGGCCGACATCGGTCGCTATCCGGAATTCCTGCCCTGGGTGCAGGGCATGCGTGTTGGCGCTCGTCAGGGGAATATCGTGCAGGCCGACATGATCGTCGGCTTCCGCTTCATCCGCGAACGTTTCACCAGCCGGGTAACATTGAACCGGCCGGATCATATCCATGTCGAGTATCTCGATGGGCCGATGAAGCATCTGTTCAACGATTGGCGGTTCAGCGAGACGCCAGGCGGCGGCTGCGAGATTGATTTCAAGGTGGATTTCGAATTCCGCAACAAGGCCTTCGAGAAACTGGCCGGGCTGTTCTTCACTCAGGCCTTTGAACGCATGGTGGCGGCGTTCGTGACGCGGGCAGGGGCGTTGTACGGGCCACGGCCCGCGGCCTGAGACTAAGGCCGCAACAACGCCAGCGCCACCAGCGCCGCCTGTCGCCGGATTTCTGCCCGGCCCAGATCGCCGAACAAGCGCGTGTCAGCCACCACGGCTTCTGGGTCTTCACCGCGCACCGCGCGGGCGAACACCACCATGCCCACCGGCTTGCTCGGCGTTGCGCCGCCCGGCCCGGCGATGCCGGTGATCGATACCGCCACGTCGGCCCTGCTGTTTGCCAGGGCGCCGCGCGCCATCGCCCAGGCCGTCGCCACAGACACCGCGCCAAAGGTCCCCAGCACATCCTCCGAAACGTCGAGCATCTCCATCTTGGCCTCGTTGGAATAAGTGACGAAGCCGCGGTCAAACACGTCGGATGATCCCGGAATTTCGGTCAGCGCCGCTGCCACCATGCCGCCCGTGCAGCTCTCGGCAGTCGCCACCATCCGCCCGGCCGCGCGATTTTCGGCCAGCACGCGTTGCGCCAGCGCGATCAGATCGGCGTTCATTCCGGCAACCTTACGCTGGCCATCGCATGCGCCGCCAGGCCTTCCTGCCGGCCCGTAAAGCCCAATTTCTCGGTGGTCGTCGCCTTCACACTCACCCGTTCCACCGATATCCCCAAAATCATCGCCATCCGCGCCCGCATTGCCTCCCGGTGTGGGCCGATTTTTGGCCGCTCGCAGATCAAGGTCACGTCGACATGATCGATGATGCCGCCGCGTTCCCGCACCAGATGCGCGGCGTGGGCGAGGAACTGATCCGACGCCGCACCGCGCCAACGCTCATCGCTGGGCGGGAAATGATCACCGATATCGCCGGCCGCGATGGTGCCAAGCAGCGCATCGGTCAGCGCATGCAGCCCGGCATCGGCATCGCTGTGGCCGATCAGGCCGGCATCATGCGGAACCTGCACCCCGCAAAGCCAGACATGATCGCAACTGCCATCGCTGGGCCCGAAGCGATGCACATCATAGCCGGACGCGGCGCGGGAGGAGTAGGTCGTCATCGCGTCGGCTTTGGCAAAATCGGCCGGCTCCGTCACCTTGAAAGCGCGTTCATCGCCGGGCGTGATCGCCACCCGCAGCCCGGCGGCCAGCGCAATCGCCACCTCATCGGTCGCGCCCGGCCCTGCCGCCCGATGCGCCGCCAGCAACGCCGCAAACCGAAATGCCTGCGGCGTCTGCACCCGCCACAACCCGTCGCGATCGACACTCCCCGAAAACCGCCCGTCTGTGCCGCGCCGCAAGCTGTCGACCTGGGGCAGGGCCGGACACGCGCCATCCACGCCCCCATCATCAAACGCCGCCACCAATGCATCAATCACCGCGGCTGGCACGAACGCCCGCGCCGCATCATGCACCAGCACCACATCGGGCGGATCGCCGGCCAATGCCTCCAGACCGGCCAGCACGCTGGCTTGCCGTGTCGCGCCGCCTGCAACGGGTTCGGGCAAGGCCAGCCCCGCCACCGCATCATCATAGAGCGCCCGGCAAGCAGGGTTCATCACCACCGTCACGCCGTCGATCGCCGCATGGTTCAGCAACCCCAGCACCGCGTGGCGCAGCAAGGGCTGGCCGGCGACGTGTTGATATTGTTTGGGCACATCGCCGCCCGCCCTGATCCCGGAACCGGCCGCGACGATGATGGCATGGATGCGCATGGCCGCCCGCATAGGCTGCGCCCGCCTTGTCGAAAAGGCCCAAACTGCGCTATGGCCGCCCACAAATGAGCCTGATCGCCCCCATCCACATCGGCCCCAACCGCATCGACGCGCCCGTTATCCTGGCGCCGATGACCGGCGTCACCGACATGCCGTTCCGTACGCTGGTCAAGCGCTTCGGCGCCGGCCTGACCGTGACCGAGATGATCGCATCCGAAGCGATGATCCGCGAAACCCGCCAGAGCATCCAGAAAGCTGCCTGGCACGCCAGCGAAGAGCCCGTCTCCATGCAACTCGCCGGCTGCGAACCCGAGCGTATGGCCGATGCCGCCAAGCTGAACGAGCAAAAGGGCGCCGCGATCATCGACATCAACATGGGTTGCCCGGTGAAGAAGGTCGTCAACGGCCACGCCGGATCGTCGCTGATGCGCGACCTGCCGCTTGCCACGCAGTTGATCCGCGCCACCGTCCGCGCCGTCGAGCTGCCGGTGACGCTCAAGATGCGCATGGGCTGGGATCACCAGAGCCTCAACGCGCCGGAACTGGCGCGCATTGCCGAAGGCGAGGGCGTGCAGCTCATCACCGTCCACGGTCGCACCCGCAACCAGCTCTACAGCGGCACCGCCGATTGGGCGTTCGTGGCCAACGTCAAGCGCGCCGTGCGCGTGCCGGTGATCGTCAACGGCGATATCTGCTCGATCGACGATGCCAAACTCGCGCTGGCCCAATCCGGCGCCGATGGCGTGATGATCGGCCGCGGCGCCTATGGCCGGCCCTGGCTGATCGGCCAGGTCATGGCAGCGCTTACCGGGCAGGACGTGCCTGCTGATCCCAGCCTGGAACAGCAGCACGCGACGGTGCGCGAACATTATCAGATGATGCTCGATTTGTACGGGCCGGTGATCGGCGTCAACGTCGCCCGCAAGCATCTGGGATGGTACACCAAGGGCCTGCACGACAGCGCCCAGTTCCGTCACGCGGTCAACCAGATCATGGACGCGGATATCGTTCTCGGCATGATCGACCGCTTTTACGAAGCGCAAACCCGCCTGCCGGAGCTGCGCGCCGCCGCGTAACGGCGCCCTGTCGCAGCTGTGCAACGCTGCGGCGACTGACTGTGTTCCCGGCGCAACAGTTTGGCCTTATGCTGCCCATTCGTGACAGCCGATTCGATCCCGATAGCGCATACCGACCGGCCCCGCCGCCGGCGACGGCCAATGGCTGTGCGCTTGCGCCGGCAATGGCGGCGCATCTTGCGATCGCGCAACATCTATCCGCGGCTCGAGCTGGTCGCCGCCATTTCCACCATCGTGCTCGGCTGGTCGAGCTATGCGTATCTGACCGGCAGCGGCCTGCCGGCCAATGGCGTCTCGCAATCCCTTGTTGGCCTGCTGCTGGTCGCCAGCCTGGTACCGGCGATGCTGCTGATCGTGCTGATCGGTCGCCGCGTCGCCATCCTCATCACCAACCGCCGCCGCGGCCTTGCCGGCGCGCGCCTGCACTTGCGGCTGGTGGCGCTGTTTTCCGCCATCGCCGCGGTGCCGACCTTGCTGGTGGTCGCCTTCGCCTCGCTGCTGTTCCAGTTCGGGGTGCAATTCTGGTTTTCCGATCGGGTGAAGACCATCCTCGATGGCTCAAACCAGGTCGCGCAAGCCTATGTGGAGGAAAACCGCCGCCGCATCGCCGATGACATAGTGGTAATGGCCGCCGACGTCGCGTCCTATGCCCGCGATTTCGGCGAAGCCAGTGTGCTCTACCGCCGCGGCCTCGATTTCCAGGTGGCAGGGCGCACCCTCACCGAAGCCGCCGTGGTGCGCCGCGAAGACGGGCAGACCAGCTTGGTCGCGGTCAGCAAGGTGACGCCCGAGGATGCTCTGCTGCATGTGGCCAACATGCGCCTCGATCGCGCTGTCGATGCGCCGGTCACGCTGATCGGCACCGGCGCGGACCGCGTCGAGTCCGCCGTCGCGGTGCCCGGCAGCCCCGGCACGTTCCTGTACGTCAGCCGCAAGGTCGATCCCGCCGTGCTCGCCCGTGCCCGCCAGGCCGCCAGCGCCTTGGGCGACTATAACGAACTGATCGAGCGCGGCCGCGTCATGCAGTTGCGCTTCAACCTGATCCTGATGGCCGTCTCGCTGCTGACCCTGATCGTCGCCATCTGGTTCGCGCTGTGGTTGGCCAATCGCCTGGTCGAGCCCATCGCCCGCCTGGTGTTCGCCGCCGAACGTGTCGGTGCCGGCGATCTCGATGCCCGCGTGCCGGTCGGCGGCGCGGCGGATGAGATCGGCGCGCTCGAACGCGCCTTCAACCGCATGACCGGGCAGTTGAAAACCCAGCAGACCGCGCTGCTGTCCGCCAATGATGAGCTCGACACCCGCCGGCGGTTCACGGAAACCGTGCTCGCCGGCGTGTCGGCCGGCGTGATGTCGATCGCACCGGAAGGCATCATCCGAGTCGCCAACGCCTCCGCCGCAGCGCTGCTCGCCGTGCCGCACCGGGCCTTGCGCGGGCAATATCTGCACGATGTTTCGCCGGAACTTGCCGAACTGCTCGATCAGGCCCGCCAGACCGGGGACGCCGCCGGGCAGGTCCTCATTCAGCGCGGCACCGAAACCCAGACGCTGGCCGTGCGCATCGGCGCCGCCGCAGATGGTGTGCCGCGCGGCGCCGAAGACGGCTATGTCCTCACCTTCGACGATATCACCGAGCAGCTGGCGGATCAGCGCCGCGCCGCCTGGGCCGATGTCGCCCGCCGCATCGCCCACGAAATCAAGAACCCGCTCACCCCGATCAGCCTCGCCGCCGAACGGCTGCAACGCAAATTCGGCCGCCAGATCAGCGAGGATGCCGAGATTTTCACCACGCTCACCGGCACCATCGTCCGTCAGGTTGGCGATCTGCGGCGCATGGTCGATGAATTCAGCGAATTCGCCCGTCTGCCCAAGCCGGTGTTCGCGCCCGAACAGCTCGATCGCATCCTGCGCCAGGCGCTGGTGCTGCAGGAAGTCGCCTTTCCGGCCATCCGCTTCAGCCTGGATGTCGATGCCGATGCGGCCCTGGTCTGCGATCGCCAGCAACTCTCGCGCGCACTGACCAATCTGATCAAGAATGCCGCCGAAAGCGTGGCGGCGCGAACCGAACGCGATGCCGAAAATGCCGCCCCCGACCGCCCCGGCGAAATCGCGATTCGAGTCACCGACGACGAGGATGACCATCTGTGCATCCGAATCGCCGACAATGGCCTGGGTTTCCCCACCGAAGACCGCGCCCGCCTGCTTGAGCCCTATGTCACCACCCGCGCACGCGGCACCGGCCTCGGCCTTGCCATCGCTGCCAAGATCATCGAGGAACATGGCGGACAGCTTGAACTGTCCGACAACCCGGTTCCAGCACCCGCCAGCCCGGGCGCGATGGTCGTCGCACGCATCAGCCGGCACCTGTTGGCCCATGCCCAGCCCACAACACGCGAAGCCGCCCCCGGCACAATTTCCGCCTGAACAGGATGCCCCCACACCATGGCCCTTGATATCCTGATCGTTGATGATGAAGCCGATATCCGCGATCTCGTGGCCGGCGTGCTCGGCGATGAAGGCTTTCAGACCCGCGTCGCCGCCCACAGCGACGGCGCGCTCGCGGCCATTGCCGAACGCCGGCCCAGCCTCGTCATTCTCGATGTCTGGCTGCAAGGCTCGGCGATGGACGGCATCGAGCTGCTGGACGTGATCAAGACCCGCGATCCAACCCTGCCGGTGGTGGTCATCTCCGGCCACGGCACGCTCGATACCGCGGTCGCCGCCATCAAGCGCGGTGCCTATGATTATATTGAAAAGCCGTTTCAGGCCGATCAACTGCTGCTGGTGGTGCGCCGCGCCACCGAAACCGAGCGCCTGCGCCGCGAGTACGAAGCGCTGAAGGAACGGGTCGGCTATGATGCCGAACTCACCGGCACCTCGCCGCACATCAACCAGGTGCGCGCGACACTGCGCCGCGTCGCCGCCACCGGCAGCCGGGTGCTGATCACCGGCCCCGCCGGCAGCGGCAAGGAAGTCGCTGCCCGCCTGCTGCACCAATGGAGCCCGCGCGTCGCGGCGCCGTTCGTTGTCGTTTCCGCCGCCCGCATGACGCCGGAAACCGTCGAGGAAGCGCTGTTCGGTAGTGAACATGGTGATCAGGGGGGCGAGAATATCCGCGCCGGCCTGCTCGAACAGGCGCATGGCGGCACCTTGTTTCTGGACGATGTCGCCGACATGCCGGCCACCACCCAGGCCAAGATCTTGCGCGTGTTGACGGAACAAGTGTTTCAGCGCTTGGGCGGCACGCGCATGGTGCGGGTGGATGTGCGGGTGATTTCCGCCACCAGCCGCGATCTCGCCGCCGAAATCGCCGCCGGTCGCTTCCGTGAGGATCTTTATTACCGCCTCAACGTCGTGCCCGTCCGGCTGCCGCCGCTTTCGGAACGGCGGGAGGATGTGGCTGAACTTGCCCGTTATTTCCTGGCCCGCTTTGCCGCCGAACGCGGCCTGCCAACGCCGGTCATGACCGACGATGCGCTGGCCGCGCTGCAAACCTATGAATGGCCCGGCAATGTCCGCCAATTGCGCAACGTGATCGAACGCACGCTGATCCTGGCGCCGGTCACCCGCATGGCGCAAATCGATATCGACATGCTGCCATCCGAAGTGACGGCCGAACCATCCAAGCTGGTGCCCGGCCAAGCCGTCCGCTCGATCATGGGCACGCCGTTGCGCGAAGCCCGTGAAGCCTTCGAACGCGAGTATCTGCGCGCCCAGATCCGCCGCTTTTCCGGCAACATCAGCCGCACCGCCGCCTTCATCGGCATGGAGCGCAGCGCACTGCACCGCAAATTGAAGGCGCTTGGCCTGGCCGATGAGCCCGGCGGTGAAGCGGAGGGGGATGAATGACCCCTTTCGCCGCGCGCTGACTGTGGCGAAAGGAACATTGTGAACCAGCCGGCGAAAGCCTAGTTCACGAGGGGACTGGCGGCCACGGCTGCCCAAGAACAACAGGATGCCCAAATGGCGGACAAGCCCAACAGCCTGCAGGACATGTTCCTCAACACGGTGCGCAAGACGCGCACGCCGGTGACGATGTTTCTGGTCAACGGCGTCAAATTGCAGGGCGTCATCACCTGGTTCGACAATTTCTCGGTGCTGCTGCGCCGTGACGGCCACAGCCAATTGGTGTACAAGCACGCCATCTCGACGGTGATGCCAGCCACTCCGCTGCAATTGTTCGAGGCCGAAACCGAAGAAGATTGAGAGTAAGCGTTTGAATTCAAACACAACCGGACCCACCGAGGCCGGCGTTCCCGACATCACCATCGGTGCCTTCGACGAAGCCCGCGGCATCCGCACCGGATCGCGCGCATTGGTTGTGTTGCCCGTGTTGTCGAGCGGCAACAGCAGCGCGCTGCGCTCCCCTGATGCCAAGCTCGCCGAAGCCGTCAGCCTGTCGGGCGCCATCGCGCTCGATGTCGTCCATGCCGAAGTTGTCAAATTGCGCGCGCCCAACGTGTCACGCCTGCTCGGCACCGGGCAAATCGCGCGGCTGGCCGCTACCGTTGCGGCGCTGTGCGTCGAGGTCGTGATCATCGACGGCCCGGTCACGCCGGTGCAGCAGCGCAACCTGGAAAAGGAACTGAAGGCCAAGGTCATCGACCGCACCGGGCTGATCCTGGAAATCTTTGGCGAGCGCGCCAGCACCTCTGAAGGCACGCTGCAGGTCGAGCTTGCCCACTTGCAATATCAGGCCAGCCGCCTGGTGCGCAGTTGGACCCACCTCGAACGCCAGCGCGGCGGTTTCGGCTTTCTGGGCGGCCCGGGCGAATCGCAGATCGAAACCGATCGCCGCCTGATCCGCGATCGCATCGCCCGCCTGCGCAAGGAGCTGGAGGAGGTGCGCCGCACCCGCGGACTGCACCGCACCAACCGGCAGAAGGCGCCGTGGCCGGTGGTGGCACTGGTCGGCTATACCAACGCCGGCAAATCCACCCTGTTCAACCGGCTGACCGGTGCCGAAGTGCGCGCCGAGGATCTGCTGTTCGCCACGCTCGATCCGACCATGCGCGCCATCCGCCTGCCGGGGCACGACAAATTGGTGCTGTCCGACACGGTTGGCTTCGTCTCCGATCTGCCGACGCAGCTCGTCGCGGCGTTCCGTGCCACCCTCGAAGAAGTGCTGGAGGCCGATCTGATCGTCCACGTCCGCGACATCAGCCACCCGGACAGCGACGCCCAGGCCCAGGACGTGATGAAGGTGCTGTCCGAACTCGGCCTGGCGCCTGAAAATCGCGAAACGCCGATGCTGACCGTTTTCAACAAGATCGACGCGATGGACGCCGAACAGCGCGCCCTGGTGCAGGCGCGCGCCGGCAGCGATGCCATCCCGGTCTCGGCGCTGACCGGTGAAGGCCTAGATCAACTGCGCGCCGCCATGGATATCGCGCTGCGGGCTGGCGCCCGCGTCCACCGTTTCACGCTGCCTGCCGGTGACGGCAAACGCTTGGCATGGCTGCACAGCCACGGCGAGGTGGTCAGCGAAGCCTTTGACGATGAAGGCGTCACCGTGGAGGTCCGCCTGTCGGACAAGGACCGCGCCCGCTTCGTGGCAATGGAACTGGCCTGATCCGTTCAGCTTTGGCTCAGTGCGCGCCGCCGATCCTGTTTGCTTCGCGGTCCGGCTATTGGGGCCTTTTCGCCGCAGGTTGCCGGTGGCACAAAGGTGAGCATGCGTATCAAATTTTCTGCTCTGCTCCTGGCGCCACTGCTGGCGCTCGGCCTCACGGGCCCCGCCCGCGCTGACGATGCCAAGGCCACGCCGGCGCAATTGGCGGCGTTCGCCGATTGGCTGAACACCTACCGCGCCGAAGCCGCCGCCCGCGGCCTGAAGCCCGAATGGCTGGATGCCGCACTGGTCGATGTCGCGCTGGTGCCGCGCGTGATTGGCGCCGATCGCAGCCAGCCCGGCGGCACTGCCAAACCGATCCGCTTTCCCGAATATCTCGCCGCGAAATTTCGCGGCGATCGTATCCCCCATGGCCAGCGCCAATATGCCGAGAACCGCGCTGCGCTCGACCGCGCACAGGCGCAAAGCGGCGTGCCGGCAGCGATGATAGCGGCGATCTGGGGCATCGAAACCAGCTATGGCCGGGTGCTCGGCCGCCATGATCTGCCGTCGGCGCTGGCAACCCTGGCCTTCGACGGCCGCCGGGCAGAGCTGTTCACCCGCGAACTCGATGCCATCGTGCAGATCGTCGGCGAAGGCCGGGTGGCGCGCGACGCGATGAAGGGCAGTTGGGCCGGCGCCTTCGGCCAGGCGCAATTCCTGCCATCCTCCTATCTGGCCTATGGCCGTGACGGTGATGGCGACGGCAAGGTTGATCTGTGGGGCAGCCACGCCGATGTGTTTGCCTCGATTGGCCATTATCTGAACAAGGCGGGCTGGCAGGCCGGTGAGGATTGGGGATTTCGCACCCTGGTGCCCGATGGGTTCGATCGTGCCAGCGTCGCCGCGCCCGAACCGCCAACCCGCTGCGTCGCGCCGCTGAAACGCCACAGCGCACTGAAACCCGCCGCTGAATGGCGCGCACTCGGCTTCACGCCGGTCAACAATGCCTGGCCGGCCGATGATGTGGTGATGAGCCTTGTCGAACCCGACGGCGAAGGGCAGGGCGCCTATCTGGTCACCAGCAGCTATCGCGCGATCCTCGGCTATAATTGCTCCAACCTCTACGCGCTGTCGGTGGCGCTGCTGTCCGATGCGATCCGCCTGCCCACCGCCAATGGCGCCGTCGTGGCCGGGAACAGCGCCCCGTGACGCGGCTGTGGGGCGTTCTGCTGGCCGGACTGCTGGTGACCGCCTGTTCTGGCGGCAACAAACCGGCCCCGCGCAGCGCCACCAGGCCGCCACCGCGCGCTGTGGATATGTCCGAAGCCGAACGGGCCGTCGCCCGCGACGCGGCAAAGCTGGGCAACTGGCCGGTGAAGATCGGCAAGCCCTATCAGGTCGCCGGCATCACTTATTATCCAGCCGATGATCGTGATTATCGCGAGGAAGGCATTGCGAGCTGGTACGGCCCGGGCTTCCACGCCAGCAGCACGGCGAACGGCGAACGTTACGACCAGGATGACATCACCGCTGCGCACCGCACCCTGCCGATGCCGAGTTGGGTCGAGGTGCAAAATCTCGACAACGGTCGCCGGCTGACGGTGCGCATCAATGATCGCGGACCCTTCGCACGGAACCGGATCATCGACCTGTCGCGCAAGTCGGCCCAACTGCTCGGCGTGGACCGCGCTGGCACCGCGCGGGTGCGCTTGCGGCGGGTTTATCCGGCCGGGAAGCTGCCTGAACCGGTATCGGACAAAAGAGTCGTGTTGGCGGCCGTCGAGACGCCTGCTGTGGCCACCATCGCCCTGCCTGCGGGCAACAATTCCCCCGCTGCAGCCACGAAATCGGGGCCAAACTGGCTGGTACAGGTCGCGGCGCTGAGCGACGGCGGCCGGGTGTCCTGGCTGAAGGGTTTCCTGTCCAGCTTCGGCCCGGTGCTGACCGAAGCAGCCCCCGGCGGCCTGACCCGGGTCCGGCTGGGGCCGTTCAGGAACATGGCGCAGGCCAGCGCAGCGCTGGCGCAGGTGCGCGCCGCGGGCTATGGCGATGCCAGATTGATTCCGCCGCCGGGCAGTCGGTGAATATAGTTTAGGAACAGTGTTACGATGCGTTTGATCACTCAAGTTGTTTCCCCATTTGTCGTCGCTGCTTCGCTGGCCGCCCCGGCCCTTGCCCAAGCACCCGCCTATGATACGGCCGCCCCGATTGCCTATCTGAAGGATCTGCAGACCGGCCGCGTGCTGTTTGCCAAGAATGCCGATCAGAAAATCCCGCCCGCTTCGATGGGCAAGATGATGAGCGTCTATGTCGCCTTCAAACTGCTGAAGGCCGGCGAAGCCAATCTCAACCAGACGGTGCTGGTCCGCCCCGAAACCTGGAAGAAATGGAACAACCAGGGCAGCACGATGTTCCTGTCGGTCAATGAACAGGTCAGCGTCGAGAATTTGCTGCACGGCATCGTCACCTTGTCGGGCAATGATGCCTGCGTGGTTCTTGCCGAAGGCCTTGGTGGCACCGAAGCGAATTACGTCGCGCTGATGAACCGCGAAGCCAAGCGCCTTGGCCTGAAAAACAGCAATTTCGCGAACACCAATGGCTGGCCCGACCCGGCTGAATATGTGACCGCCCGCGACCTCGCCATCATCGCCGAAGCGACGATCCGCGACTTTCCCGATCTGTACAAGATGTTCTATGGCAAGGATAATTTCACTTGGGGCAAAACGCTGGGCGCTGGTGAAGCCATTACCCAACCCAACCGCAATCCGCTGCTCGGCAAGGTATCCGGCGCCGATGGCCTGAAAACCGGTCACACCCAGGAAGCCGGCTATGGCTTCACCGGCTCGGCGGTACAGAACGGCCGCCGGCTGGTCATGGTGGTGGCTGGCCTCGATAGCTTCAGCGGCCGGGTGTCGACCAGCGTCGATTTCATGAACTGGGGCTTCGCCGCCTGGCAGAATGTGTCGCTCGGGAAAAAGGGGCAGGTGATGGGCCAGGCCGCCATCGCCGGCGCCGCCGAACCGACCGTTGCCGCCACCGCCCCGCGCGATTTGTTCGCCACCCTGCCGCGCGGATTTGCCATGGAACGCAAGAATTTGGTTGTCGCTGTGCCCGGCCTGACCGCGCCGCTGAAGGCCGGCGCCAAGGTCGCTGATCTGGTGGTGACCATGCCCGGCCAGCAGCCCGTCAAGCTGCCGCTGGTCACGCCGGTGGCCATCGAGGAAGCCGGCATGTTCCAGCGGGCCTGGAACTGGCTGATGAGTTTCTTCGGCTGATGCCTGCTGGCCGCTTCATCACGCTGGAGGGCGGGGAGGGGAGCGGCAAGTCCACGCAAGCACGCCTGCTGGCAGAAGCGCTGCAATCCCAAGGGCATGAGGTTGTGCTGACCCGCGAACCGGGCGGCACACCGGGCGCCGAAGCCATCCGCAACCTGCTGGTAACCGGCGATCCTGACCGCTGGACTGCATGGAGCGAGGCGCTGCTGGTCGCCGCGGCGCGGGTCGATCATGTGACGCGCGTCATTCGCCCGGCCCTGGCCCGCGGCGCCACCGTGATCTGCGATCGGTTCATCGATTCCACCCGCGCCTACCAGGGCGCCGGGCGCGGACTGGCAGACAAGGCATTGCTTTCCCTACACGATTCAGCCGTTGGCCTGTGGCCTGACCTGACATTGGTGCTGCTGCTGGATGAAACCGAAGGCCTGGGGCGTGCAGCCGCCCGCAGCGATGGCGAGGCCCGCTTCGAAGCCATCGGCGGCGATTTCCACGCCCGTGTGCAACGCTTCTTCACCAATCTGCCCGCCAGCGACCCAGATCGCTGCCGCGCCATTCAGGCCAGCGGCAGCATCGAATCCGTCGCCGTGCGCATCCGGGCGGCGCTATGACCAACCTGATCGGTCATCAGTCACAAATTTCTGATTTCATGGCCGCATTTACCGGCGGCCGCCCGCACCACGCCTGGCTGCTCGCCGGCCAGCAGGGCCTGGGCAAAGCGCAATTCGCCCACGCTGCCGCCACCTGGCTGCTCGCCGGCGCGCCCGCGGGGCCGAATTTCACCGTTCCGCCAGACTGCGAAGCCGCCCGCCTGATGGCTGCGGGTTCCCACCTCGATTTCCGCCGGCTCGAACGCCTGCCCGCCAAGACCGGCAAGTTGCGCGCCGAAATCGTCATCAGCCAGATCGTCCGCCGCGACGCCAGCGATCCGCAACCGCTGCGCGAATTTCTGTCCGGCACACCGATGCTTGGCCCGCGCCGGGTAGTGATCGTCGATGCCGCGGACGACATGAACCGGAACACAGCCAATGCCTTGCTGAAAAGCCTTGAGGAACCATCGGAAGACACGGTGTTCCTGATGGTAAGCCACACGCCTGGCCGTCTGCTGCCCACCATCCGTTCGCGCTGTCGCACGCTGCGCTTTTCGCGCCTCCCCGATGCCGATGTCGCCCGGGTGCTGGCCAGCGCAAACATCGACGGCGAAGATCCCGCCCTGCTGGTCCACCTCGCCCAAGGCTGCCCCGGCCGTGCGCTCGGCCTGGCCGCAGCCGGCATCACTGCGCTGGAGCGCGATCTCGCCAACCTGGTCGGCCAACCCGTCGAACGCGCCAGCCCGGCCGCGCTGGCACTGGCGCGCAGTGTCAGCCTCAAGGGCGGGGAGGGGCGCTATACCGCATTGCTCGACCGCGCACCGGCGGTGATTGCGGCGCGCGCGCAGCAACTTGCCGGCCACGCCCGCGCCGATGCCATCACCACGTGGGAACAGGCCGCACGCCTGGCGCGCGAAGCCGTGCCGCTGCAGCTCGATCCCGGACAGGTCGCTTATGCGCTCGGCATGCATGTGGCATCGCTGGCGGCTTGAAAGCCCGGCCTTCTTGCCCCATTGCACCGCAGCATGAGCCGCCCCCGTTTCTACATCACCACCGCCATCGCCTATCCCAATGGCCGGCCACACATGGGCCATGCCTATGAAGCGATCGCCACCGATGTGATTGCCCGCTTCAAGCGGCTCGACGACCATGACGTGCGCTTCCTCACCGGCACCGACGAACACGGCCTGAAGATCGATCAGGCCGCCCGCGCAGCCAACATGGCGCCCAAGGCCTATGTCGATGATATGGTGGCACCGTTTCTGGAACTGGATCACGCGCTTGGTATCAGCTTCGATCGCTTCATCCGCACCACAGATGCCGATCACAAGGCGCTGGTGCAGGCGCTGTGGCAGCGCATGGCTGCCAATGACGATCTTTATCTTGGTCGCTACGAAGGCTGGTACTCGGTGCGCGACGAAGCCTATTACGACCAGAGCGAGCTGGTCGAAGCCACCGATGCATCCGGCGCCAAGCTCCACCTGTCCCCGCAAGGCACGCCCGTCGAATGGACCGTCGAAGAAAGCTGGTTCTTCAAGCTTTCGGCCTATCAGGATCGCCTGCTGACGCTCTACGATACCCAGCCCGAGTTCATCCAGCCCAGCAGCCGTTTCAACGAGATGCGCAGCTTTGTTGCCGGCGGACTTTCAGATCTGTCGGTCAGCCGAACCAGCTTTTCGTGGGGTATCCCGGTGCCCGGCGATGAGCGCCATGTCATGTATGTCTGGCTCGATGCGCTCGCCAATTACCTGACCGGCGCCGGCGGCCTCGATGGTGAATGGTGGCCGGCCGACCTGCACATCGTCGGCAAGGACGTCGTGCGCTTCCACACCGTCTATTGGCCGGCATTTCTGATGTCTGCCGGCATATCATTGCCCAAGACGGTATTCGGCCACGGCTTCCTGCTCAACCGCGGCGAGAAAATGTCCAAATCGCTGGGCAATGTCGTCGATCCCGCCGAAATGGCCATCCGCTTCGGTGTCGATCGCCTGCGCTGGTTCCTGTGCCGCGAAGTCGCCTTTGGCGAAGACGGCAGCTACAGCGATGAAGCCATTGTCGAGCGGACCAATGCCGATCTGGCCAATGGCATCGGCAATCTGGCGCAGCGCAGCCTGTCGATGGTGGCCAAGAATCTGGGCGGTGTCATGCCGGTGCGCGGTGACGCCGGCGAAAGCGAAATCCGCCTGAAAGACGCGTTCCTGGCCGGCGCCGAAGCCTATTTTGCCCACATGAACGCGCTGGCCCTGCACAAGGCGCTGGATAGCCTGATGGCCATGGTCGCCGCCGCCAACGGCTATTTTGCCGAAAATGCGCCCTGGGCACTGGCCAAGACCGATACCGCGCGCATGGCCGAAGTGCTTGCCGCCACGCTGGATGCCACGCGCCGCATCGTCATGCTGGCGCAGCCGTTCATGCCGGAAAGCTGCGCCCGGCTGCTCGATCAACTTGGCGTGGCAGAAGACGCTCGCGATTTCAAGGCGTTCAACACGCCTGTTGCAACTGGTACGGAACTGCCAGCCCCCGCTGGGGTCTTCCCGCGCATCACGCTGGACGGCTGAGCCATGCTCCCCTTTACCCTCGTCGACAGCCACTGCCACCTCAACTACGCCAGCCTGGGTGACGATGTGCCCGGCGTGCTGGCCCGCGCGCGCGCGGCGGGGGTTGGCGGTTTTCTGGCGATTTCCTGCCGGCAGAATGAGTGGAACGGCGTCATCGCACTGGCCGACACCCACGACGGCGTCTGGGCCACCGTCGGCATCCACCCGCACGAAGCCGACGAACATCCGGACACCGACGCCGCTACCCTGATCGCCGCAGCCCAGCATCCGCGCGTTATCGGCATTGGCGAGACCGGCCTCGATTACTATTATGACAAGTCCGACCGTGACCGGCAAAAGGCCAGCTTCCGCAGCCACATCATCGCCGCGCGCGCCACGGGCCTGCCGCTGATCGTCCACACCCGCGATGCCGAAGCCGATACGCTGGCGTTGCTGAAGGAGCCGGGTGAGGGGGTCCTGAACGGCGTCATCCACTGCTTCACCGCCAGCCAGGCCTTTGCCGATGAAGCTCTTGCGCAGGGGTTCTACATTTCGCTGTCCGGCATCGTCACCTTCAAGAATGCCCGCGATCTCGCCGAAACTGCCAAGACCATCCCCACCGACCGCCTGCTGGTGGAAACGGACTCGCCCTATCTGGCGCCGGTGCCGATGCGCGGCAAAACCTGCGAGCCGGCCTTCGTGGCCCACACCGCGCGCTTCCTCGCCACCCTCCGGGGTGTGAGCGAAGCTGAACTGGCTGCCACCACCACGGCCAATTTCCACGCGTTGTTCACGAAAGCCGCATGAAGATCACGATCCTCGGCTGCGGCACCTCGTCCGGCGTGCCGCGCCTCGGCGGGCTCGATGGCGCCGGCAATTGGGGCCTGTGCGATCCCGCCAACCCGAAAAACCGCCGCCGCCGCGTGTCGGTGCTGGTGGAGGCGGCCGGGCAACGCGTGCTGATCGATTGCGGCCCGGATTGCCGCGAACAATTGCTGAGCGCCCGCGTCGCGCACCTGGACGCGGTGGTCATCACCCATGATCATGCCGACCACGCGCACGGCATCGATGATCTGCGCCAGGTGTTCCATGCGATGCGCCGCCCGGTGCCCGTGCACGCCAGCGCCGCGACTCTGGCCGTGCTGACCCGGCGCTTCGATTATGTGTTCGCAGGGGCCGTTGGCTATCCGGCGACGTGTCAGGCGCATGTGTTCGACGCGCCGGTTCAGCTCGGCGACCTGACCATAACGCCTTTTCCGCAACTGCATGGCGACATCGAATCCACTGGGGTACGCTTCGATTGCGCTGGCAAGAGCGCGGCCTATTCCACTGATGTCAAAGGCTTCGATGATCGTGCCGAGGCGGCGCTTACCGGCCTTGATCTGTGGGTCGTCGACGCCCTGCGCCGCGAACCGCACCCGACACACAGTCATCTTGAACAGACGCTGCAATGGATCAACCGCTGGCAGCCGGGCAGGGCGCTGCTCACCCACATGGACCAGACGATGGACTATGAAACGCTCAGCGCCGAACTGTCGGCCGGCGTCGCCCCCGCCTATGATGGGCAGACTGTCGCGCTATAGCGCCAGTATCGCAAAACCAAGCGCTGCGACCAGGCTGGTCATGCTGGCGATGCCGCCGACAATCAGCGGCTTCGGCCCGGTGCGCAATATCTCGCCAAGCGGTGAACGGATGGCCGTGGCCGCCACCGAAATCGCCAGCATCCAACTTGAAAGTTCGGCGGTGAAATCCGTCACTTGCGCCGGAATGATGCCGGTGGAATTGATGCCCGCCACCACGAAGAACCCCACCACAAACCACGGCAGCAACGGCGCCACCCGCTTGCCACCGCTGATCTTCAGCGGCGCCGGAAACGCCAGCGCCACCAATGCCAGCACCGGCGCCAGCAGGGCCACGCGCGCCAGTTTCACGATTGTCGCGGTCTCGCCAGCCGCCGGCGAAAAGGCATAGCCGGCGCCAAGTGTCTGCGCGACATCATGAATCGAGGCGCCAAGCACAAATCCGGCCTGCACATCAGACAGCCCGAACAGCTCACAGATCGCCGGATACAGCACCAGCGCCGCGCTGCTCATCGCCGACGTGCCGACCAGCACCAGCGTCAGTTCGGCCTGGCGCACCCGGCGTTCCGACAAGGTCGCCGAAATCGCCATCGCCGCAGACGCGCCGCAAATCGCCACCGCACCGCCGGACAAGGTGCCGAACGCCGCACCAAGCTTCAACGCCCGCGCCGTCAGCACGCCGGCGCCAACCGTCAACCCGACGATCGCCACCACCGCCAGCAACGAGAACGGCCCCAGTGCCACGATCTGCGACAGGGTGATGCGCACACCCACCAGCACGATCGCCCAGCGGAGCAGTTCGCGGCTCGCCAGCGCCAGGCCGGGGGTCAATCGCGCATCGGCCGACAGGAAATTCATCGCCAACCCAACCAGCAGCGCCAGCAGCGTTAGCGGTGCGCCGTAGCGATCCGCCAGCGATGCCGCTGCCAAGGTCGCCAGCAACGCCACCAGCAGCCCGGGCACATAATCGCGCCAGCCGGTTGATGCGGTGCGCTCGATATCGCCAAACAGATCGGCCGCCTGCGGCAGTTGGGATGGTGGCAGCGGGGCGTCCATGGCTTTGGTTAGGCGAGCCCCGCGATTCCGCCAAGGGTGATCGCATAATTATACATAATATATATTATCGACATTATTCCCAACCGTATCAGCTTGCCAACCCGCCTCCCAATCGTCCACCAAATGCCCAACATGTCCCGGGGATTCCACATGCGCAGCCTCACCGTCCAGAATGGCAATATCGCCCTGAATGTCATGATCGCCGGCCCGGATAAAAGCGACGATCTGCCGATCCTGTGCGTCCACGGCTGGCCGGAGCTGTCACATAGTTGGCGCCACCAACTTGCGCATTTTGCCAAGGCTGGCCGCACCATCGCCGCCATGGACGTGCGCGGCTATGGCGCCAGCGACAAGCCGCACGCCATTGCCGATTACACACTGGCCGCGCTGGCATCCGATGTCGCTGCCGTGATCGATGCGCTGGGCGGCCGCGCCATATTGTTCGGCCATGATTGGGGCGCGCCGATCGTGTGGAACACTGCGCTGCGCCACCCCGATCATGTCGCCGCCGTCGCCGGTCTCAGCGTGCCGTTCACGCCTTGGGGCGATACCCGCTTTCTGGATGTGATGCGCGCGATGCATGCCGGCAAATTCTTCTATCAATTCTATTTTCAGGCCGAAGGCGTGGCGGAGGGCGAACTGGCCGCCGATCCCGATGCACTCCTTAAAATCTACCACGCGCTGTCGGGTGACGCACCCTACCCCGGTTTCGGCCGCAAGGGCCCAGACGCAACTCTGCTGGACGGCGTCCCCCTGCCCAATCCGCTGCCCGCCTGGCTGCAACCGCACGATCTGGCCGTGTACCAGCAAGCCTTCGCCGCCGGTGGCTGGCGCGGTCCGCTCAACCGTTATCGCGCGCAGGATCTTGATTTCGATCAAGCCATCCCCCTGCGTGGCCAGCACATCGTCCAGCCCGCAGCCTTTATCGCCGGCACCCGCGATCCGGTGCGCTATTTCGCGCCGGGCATGGATTTGTTCGCCACGGCTGGCGCCGGCTGCGATGATTTCCGCGGGACGACCCTGATCGAAGGCGCCGGCCATTGGGTGCAGCAGGAAGCGCCCGGCGCCACCAACGACGCGCTCTCCGCCTTCGTGGCCGGCCTGTGAGCGCGCTCTCGCTCGACCGCCTTGCCGGCATCATGGCGCGCCTGCGCGATCCGACGGCTGGCTGTCCCTGGGATCTCGCCCAGGATTTCGACACGATCGCGCCCTACACCATCGAAGAAGCCTATGAAGTCGCCGAAGCCATTGCGTCGCGCGACATGGCCGAGCTGAAAAAGGAGCTCGGCGATCTGTTGTTCCAGGTCGTCTTCCACAGCCGGCTCGCAGAGGAAGCCGGGCATTTCGGCCTCGCCGATGTGGTGACGGCGCTGTGCGAGAAAATGGAACGCCGCCACCCCCACATCTTCGGCGACGGCCAGCGCGCCGCCGATGCCGATGCGCAGAAAGGCGAATGGGAACGCATCAAGGCCGCCGAGCGCGCTGCCGCGGGCGCCCCCGACAAGCCGGTGTCGGCCCTTGATGGCGTGGCAACCACCTTGCCCGCCTTGATGCGCGCCGAAAAACTTCAGGCCCGCGCTGCCCGCGTCGGCTTTGAGTGGCCAGACATCGCCGGCGTCCGCGCCAAGCTCGATGAGGAACTCGCCGAATTCGATGCCGCCACCGATGACGCGCATCGCGCCGAGGAATTTGGCGACGTGCTGTTCGTGCTCGCCAATCTGGCGCGGCGCCACGGCATCGACCCGGAAACCGCGTTGCGCGCCGGCAATGCCAAATTCGAACGGCGTTTCAAGGCGATGGAAGCACTGGCCGGGCCGGCTTTCTCGTCGCTGAGCATCGACCAACAGGAAAAATATTGGCAACGCGTCAAGGCAGCGGAGCGCGGATCAGCCTGAGCGCAAGGCCACGCAGCGGTCGCGGCCGGCAAGGTCGCAATGCAGTGTTGCCGCAAGTCCATGCCCGGCTGCCAGCGCCAGCAGCGCCGGTCCCTGGCGATGGCCGATTTCCAGCACGGCCAATCCATCATTAGTCATCAAACCTGCCAATTGCGGCAGGATACGGCGATAATCATCCAGCCCGTCGGCGCCGGCAAACAACGCGGCTGCAGGTTCATGGTCGCGGACTTCGTCCGACAGCGCTTCGCTGGTGCCAATATAGGGCGGGTTGCACAGGATCAGATCGAAGCGTTCTTCCAATCCCTGCCCCCAATCGCCAAGGCGAAACGCCGCCCGCGCCGCCATGCCGGTGCGGTCCGCATTGGCCTGCGCCACGGCCAGCGCCGCCGCACTGGCATCGATGCCAAGGCCGGTTGCGTTGGTCCATTCGCTTAGCGCTGCCAGCAACAGCGCGGCGGAACCCGTGCCCAGGTCGAGGATGCGCGTCGGCGGCCGGTCACACAGGCGCAGCGCCACCTCGATCAACGTCTCGCTATCCGGCCGCGGGATCAGCACATCGGGCGTGACGATGAGATCGAGCGACCAGAATTCGCGGCTGCCGACAATGTGGGCCACGGGTTCACCGGCAGCGCGGCGTTTGACCATGGTTTCATAAACTTGTGGGTCGATGCTGCGTTGTTGGTTCAACAACAGATCGCCGCGCGTGCAGCCCATCGCGTGCGCAAGCAGCACTTCGGCATCCAGCCGCGCTGTCTCCCCGCCAATGCGCGCTGCCGCGGCGTTGAGCAGATCGATGATGCGGGTCACAAACTCGCCAACCGCGCAGCCTCATCCTCCGCAATCAGCGCGCCCACCACATCATCGAGCGCGCCTTCCATGATTTCGGGCAGGCGGTGCAGGGTCAGATTGATGCGATGGTCGGTCACGCGGCCTTGCGGGAAATTATAGGTGCGGATGCGCTCCGAACGGTCGCCGCTGCCCACCATCGCCTTGCGGTCGGCGCTGCGGGTGCTGGCCAGGCGCTCGCGTTCGGCGTCGAACAACTTGGTGCGCAGCAATTTCATGGCCTTCGCCTTGTTCTTGTGCTGGCTGCGTTCGTCCTGCACCGCCACCACCACGCCGCTGGGGATATGGGTGATGCGCACCGCGCTGTCGGTGGTGTTGACATGCTGGCCGCCCGATCCCGACGCGCGATAGACATCGATGCGCAAATCCCGCTCGTCGATGGCGACATCGACATCCTCGGCTTCGGGCAGCACCGCCACCGTCGCCGCGCTGGTGTGAATGCGCCCGCCGGCCTCGGTCGCCGGCACCCGCTGTACCCGGTGCACGCCGCTTTCGAACTTCAGCCGCGCAAATACCCCGGCGCCAGCAACGCTGGCGACAATTTCCTTGAATCCGCCCAGATCGGAGACATTCGCCGAGATGATTTCCCAGCGCCAGCCGTGGTTTGCCGCATAACGTTCATACATGCGCGCAAGATCGCCGGCAAACAGCGCCGCCTCATCCCCGCCGGTCCCCGCCCGGATTTCCAGCACCGCGGATCGTTCATCGGCCGCATCGCGCGGCAGCAGTTGCAGCGCCAGCGCGCGCTCTGCGGCCGGCAGGCGTTCCATGATGCTGGCCAGTTCCTCCTGGGCCATCTCGTGCATCTCATCACTGGCCGGAATGGCGCGCAACTGCTCGGCCTCAGCCAGCAGCGCCCGCCACGCTGCCGCAGCCGTCACCAGCGGTGTCAACTCGGCATAATCCTTGGACAGCGCCACGAACTGCTCCGCCGGCAGCGCCGGATTGCCCATATCGTTCGCCACCTGGGCATGGCGGCGCTCGATCTGGGCGATACGCTCGATCGGCAGGGTCATGGTTGCGGAGTCACCCTTTCAACCCGCCGCTTGCCAATCGCGCGCAAATGGCGGTGACCGCTTCGGCCTGGCTGACAACGACTTGCTCACCGCTGCCCAGATCGCGCACCGTCATGGTGCCCGCCGCCACCTCATCGCTGCCGATCAACACAGCCAGACGCGCGCCGGATTTGCCGGCCCGCTCCATCTTCTTCTTCAGATTGCCGCGCCAGCCCTGCTCGGCCGCAACGCCGGCCCGCCGCAAATCGTTGAGCAACGACAAGGCCGGTGCTTCGGACTCTGCGCCGACACCAACCACCGCGACAGCAACACTTGGCAACGCCGGCTCCGCCACCAACATCGCCAACCGCTCGATCCCCGCCGCCCAACCGACCGCCGGCGTGTCCGGCCCGCCCATATGGCCGATCAGGCCATCATAACGCCCGCCGCCCAGCACCGTACCCTGCGCCCCCAGATTTTCGGTGATGAATTCGAACACGCTGTGCCGATAATAATCCAGCCCACGCACCAGCCGCGCATTGCGCTGCCAAGCGATCCCACTCGCCTGCAAACCTTTGCGCAGGCTCTCGAAAAACGCGCCGGCCTCGACGGTGAAATATTCATCGATCTGCGGCGCACCCGCCACCAGCGCAGCATCGCCGGCGTCCTTGCTGTCCAGAATCCGCAGCGGATTGGCGTCCAGCCGGCGCTGGCTGTCCTCGCTCAGATCGCCGCGATGTGCGGCAAAATACGCCGCGACCGCCGCGCTCCAGGCGCTCCGCGTTTCCGGATCGCCCATGCTGTTCAGCGTCAGCACGATCTGGTCAGCGATGCCCAGTTCGCTCAGCAATTGCTGCCCCAGCGCGATCACTTCCACATCCGCCGCTGGCTCGGCCGCGCCCAAAATCTCCGCATCCAGTTGGTGGAACTGCCGAAACCGGCCCTTCTGCGGGCGCTCATAGCGGAACAGCGGCCCCCAGGTGGCCAGCTTCAACGGCGCGAACTGCTGCCAGCCATTCTCGATGAACGCGCGCGCGATGCCGGCGGTGAATTCCGGACGCAGACACATCGAATCGCCGCCACGGTCCTGAAACTCATACATTTCCTTGGACACGACATCCGTTGTCTCCCCCAGCGAGCGCGCGAACACGGCTGTGCTCTCGAACACCGGCACTTCCACCCGGCCAAAGCCGTAAAGCTGCCGCACCCGGTTGAACGTCGCGATCACATGATCGAAGCGGGCTGCAGCCTCGCCGATCATGTCTTGCGTACCCCGAGGCTTCTGGGGCGGTTTCTGGGGGGCCTTGCTCATGGTGGCGGCAATAAGCTGTGGCTGGGCACAGCGCAACGGGTGCGCTTGGTGGGATTGGCAAACCCGCACAACCCGCGCTAACCAACCCCTATGCGCACGCTCCTGCTCCTCGCCGCCGCCCTCATCGCCGCCCCTGCCCTCGCCCAGCGGTCGATGCCGCAACCGCTGCCCATCGTGGACGAAGTCCCCGCCGCGCGCGACACGCCCTTCCCCGGCGCCCTCACGCTTCACGTGGACGCCGCCGACACAGCTCGCGGCGTCTTCAAGGTGACCGAAACCATCCCCGTTCCGCCGGCGCTGGCCGGCAAGCGCATGGCGCTGCTGTTCCCGAAATGGCTGCCCGGCAAGCACGCGCCGCGCGGCGAGATCGAGAAAGTCGCCGGCCTGGAAATCCGCTCGGGCGGCACCCTATTGCAATGGCAGCGCGACCCGCTCGATATGTATGCCTTCTGGGTGAACGTCCCCGCCGGCGCCACCGCGCTGGATGTGAAGTTCGATTTCCTGTCCGCCACCGATGACCCGCAGGGGCGCATCGTCGTCACCGCCGACATGATGAACCTGCAACCAAACAGCGTCTCGATCTACCCGGCTGGCTGGTACACACGGCAGATTCCGGTCAACCTGTCGGTCACCTGGCCCGAAGGTTGGACGGCGGCCGGTGCCATGCGGGAGGCTGCGCGCAGCGGCAACCGCATCACCTATGCCACCATCGATTACGAAGCGATGGTGGACAGCCCGTTCTTCGCCGGCCGCCATTTTGCCAAATGGGATCTGGGCCAGAATGTCACGATGAATGTCGTTGCCGATGATGCCCGCTTCCTGAAGGCGACGCCCGATCAGATCGACAAGCACCGCAATCTGGTGACGCAGGCCGTCAAGCTGTTCGGCACCCGCCAGTTCGACCATTATGATCTGCTGGTCAGCCTCACCGACAAGATGGGCGGCATCGGGCTGGAACATCACCGTTCATCGGAAAACGGCGTCAATCCCGGCTATTTCACCGATTGGGACAGGGGCCCCGGCCGCCGCAATCTGCTGCCGCACGAATTCACCCATAGCTGGAACGGCAAGCACCGCCGCGGCGCCGATCTGGTCACCCCGGATTTCCGCACGCCGATGCGCAATTCGATGCTGTGGGTGTATGAAGGCCAGACGCAGTTCTGGGGTTATGTGCTGCAGGCGCGTTCGGGCCTGGTCGCGCCGGACGTGACCATCGATCAGATCGCGCTGATTGCCGCCACGCTCGACAACCGCCCGGCGCGCGGCTGGCGCAGCCTGGATGATACCACCAACGATCCGGTGATGACGCCGCGCCTGCCCAAGGGCTGGCTCAGCTACCAACGCAGCGAGGATTATTATGCCGAAGGCATGCTGATCTGGCTGGAGGCCGATGGCATCATCCGGCGCGAAAGCGGCGGCAAGCGCAGCCTGGATGATTTCGCGCGGAGTTTCTTCGGCACCGGCGACGGCGATTGGGGGGTGAAACCCTATACCATGGCCAGCCTGGTCGCCGATCTGAACGCCGTGCAGCCTTATGATTGGGCCGGCTTGCTGCAGCGCCGCCTGACCGAAAAGGCCGATGGTGCCCCATTGAGGGGCCTGGAATATCTCGGCTGGAAACTGATCTATACCGAAAAGTCGACCGCCGCCTTCATCGATGCCACCGCCCGCACGCTGAATCTGGCCTTTTCGGGCGGGCTGGTGATCGGCCCTGCCGGCAAGGTGAGCCAGGTGATCTGGGCGACGCCGGCTTTCGATGCCGGGCTGGCGGTGGGCGATGTGCTGCTGGCGGTGAATGAAATACCCTACAGCGATGATGCGATGCGGGCCGCCATCACCACCGCCAGGGACACGAAACAGCCGATCAAGCTGACCGTGAAGACCGCCGACCGCATCCACAACGTCGATCTGGCCTGGAGCGGCGGCCTGCGTTATCCGCGGCTGGAGCGGCTCGGCAAGGGCGAGACCGGCCTCGAAAAACTGCTGGCGCCGCGCAAATAGTGGTCAGCCGATCGCCTTCAGCCCGACGATGCAGCCGACCAGGCCGATCAACAGCAGGCCGCGGGCGATGCTGATCGGCTCGGCGTAAAAGGCGACGCCGATGATCACCGTTGCCGTCGCGCCAATGCCGGCCCACACTGCATAGGCCGTGCCCATCGGGATGTGACGCCCGGCCAGCGCCAGCAGCCCCATGGAAGCCGTTACTGCCACGATGAACGCCGCCAATGCCCACAGATTGCGGCCGCCATCGATATGGCGCAGCGCGGTGGTGAAGCCGGCTTCGCACAACCCGCCACCCAGCAGCGCCAACCACGGCCAGATCATTGTCATATTCAACCCTTTCAGGTGTAATTCGGGCATGGACTATTGCGCGCCAGCCCCTTAACTCGCGACCAGATCAACAGGAGAACCATCCCTCATGCGTATCGATGCAATTCCGATTGGCGTCGCCCCGCCGCACGATGTCAATGTCGTGATCGAATGCCCGCTGGGTGGGGAACCGGTCAAATATGAACTGGACAAGGCGTCGGGCGCGCTGTTTGTTGATCGCATCCTGCATACGCCGATGCGCTATCCGTGCAATTATGGCTTCATTCCGCACACGCTGGCCGATGATGGCGATCCCATCGACGCGCTGATCGTGGCGCGGACGCCGTTCATGCCCGGCTCCATCGCCCGTGTGCGCCCGGTGGGCGTGCTGATGATGGAAGATGATGGCGGCGGCGATGCCAAGCTGATCTGCGTATCCGTCAACAAGGTTTACCCTTATTATTCGGATGTGGCGGAATATACCGATCTGCCCAAGATCGTGCTCGACCAGATCGAGCATTTCTTCACTCACTACAAGGATCTGGAACCCGGCAAATGGGTGAAGTGCCAGGGCTTTGAAGGCAAGGCCACCGCAGAGCGTCTGATCCTGGAATCGATCGATCGGTACAACGCCGAAAAGGACGGCCGCCTGCTGGTAGAGCCGAAGCTGCACCCCGGCGCCCCGCGCGGCTGAGCTGTTCCCCTCTCCCCTTGCGGGTGAGGGCGGACTCGGGCAGCAAACCGGGTGAGGGGAACTTGGGGAAGACCACCCTCACCCTTCCATCGTGACGCGCTGGCCCCCGCCCTCTCCCGCAAGAATAGAGAATTTACTGCCCCGCCAGCACCGACAACGCCGCGCCCTCGACGCGCATCGCCGTCCACTCGTTCATGGGCTTGGCGCCCAGCGCTTCGTAGAATCCGATCGCCGGCGTGTTCCAATCAAGCACGCTCCATTCGAACCGGCCACAGCCACGCGCCACTGCGATCCGTGCCAGTTCACGCAGCAACGCCTTGCCCAACCCCTGCCCGCGCGCCACCGGCATCACGAACAGATCCTCCAGATAAATCCCGGCCTTGCCGGTCCAGGTCGAAAAATTGGTGAAGAACAGTGCCAGCGCCACCGCTTCGCCGCCCATCTCTGCCAGCAAACATTCGGCCACCGGGCGCGCACCGAACAGCGCGGCGTGCAGATCGGCGTGCGTCGCCTTCACCGCATCCGGCTCTTTTTCATAAATCGCCAGTTCAACGATCAGGCGGTGAATGGCCGGAATGTCAGCGCGTGTTGCCGGCCGGATCATGCCGCGCGCCGGCTGCGCAGCACCAGGCCCGCGCCGGCCAGCATCCATGCCAGCACCAGCGCCACCACGGCGCGCTGCCAGTTTCCATCGATCAGCCAGACCAGCGCCGCCATCTTTGCCAGCCCCACACCGGCCCACGCCGCAACAAACAGCATCTGCCTCACAACAGGCGCCCCATCGCGCGAAACACCCACATTACGCCGAAAAACGCCAGCGCCACCGACGGCACCGCAAACAACCAATAGCGCCCGCCACGATCGACCCGATCCGGCAACCACAGCCGCTTCAACAGAAACGCCAGTGCCGCCGGACCGGTCAGCGCCGCGATCCAGGTGATCCGTTCGGCATCAAAGCCCAGGTTGATCGCCTCGATCAACACCACAGCCGCGCCGATGCCGAAACACCAGGTTCCCACCGCAAAGCCATAGGCAACGGCCTGCTGGCGCACCGGCTCTTCCACCCGGCGCGGGCGTGGAGGACCGCCGTGCATTACGGAAACACGCGCATCGCAGCTTACTCGGCGGCGACAGCAGCCGCAGCGGCAGCGTTGAACGCGTCGATCTCGGCGGCCTTGGCCTCCACCAGCTTGACGATATGCTCCAGCATCTGCTCGCTGTCGATCACGTGATCGGAAATGCCGTTCAGGAACACCGCGTGCCGGCCATTGCCGCCGCCGGTCAGGCCGATATCGGTTTCACGTGCTTCGCCCGGCCCATTCACGACACAGCCCAGCACCGAAAGCGACAGCGGCGTGGTGATATGCGCCAGCCGCGTTTCCAACGCCTCAACGGTGCGCACCACATCGAAACCCTGGCGCGCGCACGACGGGCACGACACCACCCGCACACCGCGGGCGCGGATGCCGAGCGATTTCAGGATATGATAGCCAACCTTCACTTCCTCCACCGGATCGGCGGACAGCGACACCCGGATGGTATCGCCCACCCCGGCCCACAGCAACATGCCCAACCCGATGGAGGATTTCACCGTGCCGCCGATCAGCCCGCCAGCTTCGGTAATGCCCAGATGCAGCGGATAATCGCACACTTCGGCCAGACCGTTGTAGGCCGCGACCGCCAGGAACACGTCGCTGGCCTTCACGCTGATCTTGAACTCGTGGAAATCCTCGTCCTGCAGATATTTCATATGCTCCAGCGCGCTTTCCACCAGCGCTTCCGGGCAGGGCTCACCATATTTTTCCAGCAGATGCTTTTCCAGGCTACCGGCATTCACGCCGATGCGGATCGCGCAGCCATTGGCCTTGGCGGCGTTCACCACTTCACGGATACGGCTGCGGCTGCCGATATTGCCCGGATTGATGCGCAGGCAGGCAGCACCGGCATCGGCGGCTTCCAGCGCGCGTTTGTAATGGAAATGGATGTCGGCAACGATCGGCACGCGCGCGGCGCGGGTGATCTTGCCAAAGGCGGCGGTGGCTTCCTTGGTCGGGCAACTCACGCGGATAATGTCGGCGCCCACCTCTTCGCAGGCGCGGATCTGGTCGATCGTCGCGGCGGCGTCTTCGGTGGGGGTGTTGGTCATGGTCTGCACGGCGATCGGCGCATCGCCGCCCACCGGCACCTTGCCCACCATGATCTGCCGGCTCTTGCGACGGGTGATATCGCGCCACGGACGCACGCTCATGCCTTTTGGCTCCTGCAACTTTCGCGCCCTGCCCGGCGGCTTTTTGATGCCCTGCCCGATAGCACAGGGGTGCATCCATGCAAGACGCGGCCTATCATCGCCGTCATGTCCGCAGCGCCCAAACCCGTCTCCATTCAGGCCGCAACTGTCATCCTCGCCCGGGCAGGCCCCGCCGGCGTGCCGGAATTTCTGCTGGTGCAGCGCGGCGAAAATCTGGCCTTCGCTGGCGGCGCGCTGGTGTTTCCCGGCGGGCGGGTGGATGCGGCCGATATCGGCATCGCCCGCGATCCCGCTCTGGCAACGGGTTTTGCAGGCCTCGATGATCTTGATGCTGCCGCCCGCGTGACCTGCGCCCGTGAAGCGCTGGAGGAAACCGGCGTGCTGCTCACCGAAGGGCCGCTGCCCGAACCCGTCGCGCTGGCCAATGCCCGGCAGGCGCTGGCCAGCGGACCGGATGCTGCCGAAGCCGCCACCTTCGCCTCCATGCTCGGCGCCATGGCCCACAAAGTTGACGCGGCGCGCTTCATCCCGTTTGCCCGTTGGGAACCGCCGTCCGCTGCGGCCATCGTCCGCCGCTTCGATACGCGCTTTTACCTTGCCGATGCCGGCCGCTCCGCCAGCGCCGACATCGCGCCAGATGGCTTCGAAGCCAAGGCGCTGCGCTGGACCACCGCCGCACAGGCGCTGGCCGATTATGATGCCGGCCTTGCCGCAATGGTGTTCCCGACCTGGTGCAACATGCACAGGCTGGCGCAATATCAAACGATTGCGGCGCTGTTCGCTGCCGTTACCGCTCTGCCCGCCCCCTATGTGCAGCCGGCGTTCGAGATAGTGGATGGTGAACAATGGCTGACCATCCCGGAGGGCCTGGATTATCCCGTGACCCGCGATCGCGTGGCGGCCTTGCGCCGCGAATGAAACCGGCGGGGGATTGCAGCGGTTGGTTACGTTGCTACGCTGATGCGTTGCCGATGGAGATTGTCATGCGCCTGTTTGCTGCCGCGTTGCTTGCCCTGTTCGCTGCGCCCGCAATGGCCCAGGAACCACCAGCCACTGCCCCTCAACCCGCGCAATCCGCTGCCGGCCAACGCCTGATGGCCGCCGATGCCAACAAGGACGGCAAATGGAGCAAGGACGAATGGCTGGCCGCCGGCCGCCGCGAAATGGGCTTCAACCTGCTCGATGCCGACAAGGATGGCTTCGTCACCCGCCCCGAACTGGCGGAAGGGATGAAGCGCATGCGCGCGATGGGGATGTCACCGCCTTCGGAGTGACCGCAGGGGCGCGATTGGACGCCTGCACCACCATTACCGCGTCACCCCGCACTTGATGCGGGGCTTGGCTTTCTTTCTTGTCAAACAAACAGCCAGATCGGCGCGGCCGGCGGCAAAGCCGCCGAGTCCGCTAAGATCATCGAAAAGCAGGAAAGGCAGAAAGTGCGCGGCAAAGCCGCGCCGTCGAAGCTGTGCGCCTGGCCTGCGGGCCAGGCGCCAGCCCGTCCGGGCACTGCGCCGAGTCCGGCACGATCGCGATGCGATCGTGCCGGCCGGCTTGGCCTACGGCCTAAGCCCCCGCCCCTTCACCCCCACCTTCAACACCCGCTGCGCCATCCCGGCAAAGCGGCACAATTCGGCTCGCGTTTCCCTCGGATCGATGATCGCCTCCACCCCGAAATGTTCCGCGGTGCGGAATGGCGACCGCACCTGCTCCAACCGCGCCTTGATCGCTGCCAGATGCGCCGCAGGATCCTCCGCCGCCTCAAGCTCGGCGCGATAGGCCGCCTCCAGCCCACCCGAAATCGGCAAGCTGCCCCAATCGCCCGATGGCCAGGCCAGCCGCCACCGGAACCGGTCCGCCGGCGCATGGCCGCTGCCCGCCATGCCATAGGCCTTGCGCATCACCACGCACGCCCAAGGCACCGACGATTGATAGATTGCCGTCAAGGCCCTGGAACCCCAACGAATTGTCGCCTCTTCCTCCGCCCGGCGCCCGATCAGGAAGCCGGGATTATCAACCATCTGTATCAACGGCAGGTGGAAGGTGTCGGCCAGATCGACCATGCGTTCGACCTTGCGCGCCGTCGCCGCGGTCCACAAACCGCCAAGGCATTCCGGATTGGATGCAATCACCGCCACTGGCCAGCCATCCAGCCGGGCAAAGCCGGTCACCACGCCGGTGCCCCATTCGCGGCCGATCTCGAACCAACTGCCCTTGTCCACCACCGCCTGCACGATCGGACGCACCGGATACAGCCGGCGCGGATCCCGTGGCACGGCGCCGATCAACCAGTCATCGGCACGGTCCACCGGATCATCACACGGCGTGCGCGCCGGCAATTCGTCCACCGAAGACGGCAAATACGACAGGAACCAGCGCGTGCGCAGAAACGCCTCGGCCTCGCTGCCCACCCGGTCGTCCACCGCGCCATTGGCGGCATGGATGGATGCACCGCCAAGTTCCTCCTTGGTGCGATGCTCGCCAGCCGCGGCCACCACCGGCGGGCCGGCGACGAACATCTGCGCCGTACCCTCCACCAGCAGCGAATAATGCGCCATCACCATCCGCCCGGCGCCCAGGCCGGCGACCGGCCCCAGCCCCATCGCCACCACCGGTACGTGGGCAAGATTGGCCGTCATCAACTCCCAGCCGGGAATCTCGGGAATATAGGTGTATCCCGCCAGTTCCAGCGTGCGCACGCTGCCGCCGCCGCCGGTGCCCTCGATCATCCGGATCAGCGGCAGCCGATATTCGCTGGCCAATTGTTCGGCAGCGATCAGCTTGCGATGCAGGCTGGCATCGGCCGCGCCGCCACGCACGGTGAAATCATCGGCCGTCGCCACCACGGGACGCCCGGCAATGCTGGCATGGCCGAACAGGAAATTCGCCGGCTGAAACGCCAGCATGTCGCCATCGGCACCATATTGGGCGAATCCCGACAGTGCGCCGATCTCGTGAAAACTGCCGGGATCGACCAGCGCGGTCAGCCGTTCGCGGACATTCAGCTTGCCGTGCGCGCGCTGCCGCGCCAGCTTTTCCGGGCCACCCATCGCCTTCGCGGCCTGTTGGCGGCGGCGCAGTTCGGCAATTTCCTGTTCCCAGCTCATCTGTCACTCCCGCCGGAGACCCTGACCTGCAGCTTGACAGGGGTTGGGCGCGGCGAAAAGCCTCAATGTTGATGGTCTCTGGCCGCGATCGTCACGATCTTCGGCGGGCGATTGCCCGGATTCGACGCAACATTGTCGCATTTGGCTGGACGAATCGGCACCATGGGGCGAATCCCCCACCAGATACCATCGTTAAGACTTGTAACCTTTCCTGATTCGCGAGATAGAAGAGATTGGGTCGTTTTGGGTCGCAGGGGTCGCGGCTATGTTGATTGGGTCTCTACTGGACAAATCGGGCGCCGAAGGCGCGCCTGCGCTTGACTTTTGCCGGTCAAACAGCGCCTGTCCTACTGTGACAATACGGTCGGCGCCCGAAAGCCCGCGCAACCCGCGCGTGAAGCTGTTGACCGATGGCGAACGCGAATGTCTGCGTCTCGTCTATCAGCACATGACATCCAAGGACATCGCACGGCAGCTTGGTGTGTCCCACCATGCTGTCGACATGCGTTTGCGCAATGCCATTCGCAAGCTGGACGTGCTGAACCGCATCGAAGCTGCAAGGGCATTGATCGCCGACGAAGGCGCGTCTGAACCAGATTCAACAACAAATTCAATGCCTGCAGACTATCAATCATTGATATATCAGGCGTCGGAGCTTGAGGAAGTTGCAGCCCCGGTCACATTTGGCTCACCGGCCTCGATGCAGACCGGTGCAGCCCAACGTTCCAGCGACCCCAATCAGCTAGAACCCGGATCCCTCGCAAGGCCGCTGCACCAGTTGAAATCCAGGCCGGATGCTGGTCCATCAGGCGGCTCCCTCGCCAAGCCCGATGCACTGGCAGGCACTGTGGCCCTCGGGTCATCGCTTGCAACGGATTGGCCGGGCATTGCAGCCCCCGACCCTGGCATTGATGCCCGGCCCTTCCTGACCACGCGACCCTGGGGCGCACGAAATGATCTCGCGATCGGACACCGGCTTGGCTGGATGCTGTTCATCGCACTTGCGTCCGCAATGACGTTTGGTGGCGTGCTCGCCGCCCTCGCCGCGCTCAAGACGCTGATTTAGCACTTCCGGACGGCTGTCGTTCGGAAGAACGACCCACCCCCCGGGCGCGTTGGCGCGCCGGCTACCGAAGGATTGTGCCATGTTGAAAGAACGTCGCCTCGCCGCCAACAAGATCGCCGAGCAGCTGTTCGCTGCAGAAGCCGCCATCGATGCTGCCGTGGCTGCTGTTGCTCAACTCACCGCGGTAATGCCGCTGGCCCGCCAAGAGGCACATCTGTCTGCCTGCATCGGTCAGGACGCTCTCATGGGCGCCATGGAAACCTGCCAGCAGCTCGTGGCCGCCCGCGGCCGCATTATTGCCACCCATGCAGCGCTTCGTGAAGCGCAGACGAAGGTTGGCCTTGGTGCTGTCAACTTCAATGGCACCTGCCCGCCCGAGGAGGGTCATCTGACCGATGACGTCACCCCAGCCCGCCGCCACTTGACTGTGGCAGCCTGAGTCTACCGTCATCGACGTGAGCGGCCGGCGAAATTGCTTCGGCAATTCGTCCGGCCCTTGCGCGTTTGGGAGATTGCTATGTTCCCGATCCTTGGAATTCTTGCTCTTGGTGCGGCCTGTTACCTCGCCTTCAAATATGGCGGTTTTGATGAAAAGGCCGCCGCAGCTGCGTTTGTGATCGCCACATTGGTCTCACGACTGGTTCAGCAGAATTATTCACACACCGAAACCGGCGTGCTGGCGGTGGATTTCGTTCTGCTGGGCGGGCTCTTGGTACTGGCGCTGAAAAGTGATCGTTTCTGGCCAATGTATGCAGCCGCGTTCCAGTTTGTCGGCTCTTTGGTGCACGTTGCCAGCATGGCGGAACAGGGGGCCTACGCCTGGGCCTATGCTGTCGGGCTGGTATTCTGGTCGTACCCTGTCATGTTCGCGCTGATGGCCGGCACGTGGCTGGAAGCCCGCCATCGCCGGCTATCCGACTACTAACCCATTGTTCTAAAGCGTGCATATCAATCATTGATAGTGCCGCAACAATCGGGCCGCCCCTGCTGATTGCATGGGCGGCCCGTGTTGTTGCTGGCCCGCGACGGTCGTGTCCGTCAATGTGGTGTAATTTGGGGTGTGGCACCGGGCCGTCATCGTCAGGCGGCTTTGGGTGTAATTTGTAGCTGGGCAACCTCCTCGATCTGGGGTGTGGCGAGCGCGGTCATGCCTTCGAGTTGCATGTAGCGGCACTGGAGCTGGTATTCGTCGTTCTGCTCGAGAAGGACTGCGCCGATCAGGCGGGTGATGCTGTCCTCGTTGGGGAAGATGCCGACGACATCAGCACGGCGCTTCACCTCCTTGTTCAAGCGTTCCAACGGATTGGTGCTGTGGAGTTTGACGCGGTGCTGCTCTGGGAAGGTCATGTAGGCGAGCACGTCGTGCTCGGCGGCATCCATACAGGCGCCGAGCTTGGGCCAGCGGCCGCGGAGTTGGTCGGCGACATTGCGCCAGGTTTGGGTGGCGGCGGCATGATCGGGCTGAAGGAAGACCTGACGGATCGCGGCGGCAACAACGGTGTTCTGGCCTTTGGGCACATGCGCCAGCGCGTTCCTCATGAAGTGGACGCGGCAGCGTTGCCAGGTGGCGCCGACGACGCGGGTGATTGCTGCCTTCAGGCCTTCGTGGGCGTCGGAGATGACCAGCTTGACGCCCTTGAGGCCGCGGCGAACGAGGTCCTTGAGGAAGGTCGACCAGAACGGCTCGGCTTCGCTCGGGCCGATGTGCAAGCCGATGATCTCGCGCTTGCCCTCGGTGTTGACGGCAACCGCTATTATGGCGGCGACGCTGACAATGCGGCCGCCCTCCCGGACCTTGAGGTAGGTGGCATCAAGCCAGAGATAGGGCCATTCGCCATCGAGCGGGACTGTAAGGATTTTCGTGTGCGGGCGGGCGGTTGAACATTACGCCGCCATGGCCCTGATGAACCGCTCGCCGAAGATGACGGC
>NZ_JBHYDQ010000003.1:0-231891 GCF_051860625.1 Sandarakinorhabdus sp.
AGCTCGCCAGAAACTACCTCTCAGCCACGCACCTCGCCGCAAGCCTCACGTTCTGGTGCAATTGAGTCCGGAGCCTAATCCACCCGATAGTGAATCGGCTTGAAACGGCCATTGTTCGACTGCAACGCCGAACAGGCCGTCAATCCGATGATCAGGTCCATCTCGGCCTCCAGCACGATCCTGTCGCCGGCCTTGCTCAAGGGCGGCCGCACCGCCAGCGTGCCGCTAGTTCCATCCACCGTCACATGCATGAACAGGTTGAACGCCACCGGAATGCGATCCGGCGCGATGCCATAAGGTGCCAGCGCCGCCGCCAGATTGCCGAAGCAACCGCGGTGCGGATCGGTATCGCCATAGATGATGCGGAATGTGTCCTGCGAACAGGGCGTCAGCAGGAAATCATGGCGCCCGACCACATCCTCGACAATGCGCAGCATGATATTCGATCGGTTGGAATAGATCGGGTCCGGTACGGTCAGGAAAATCCGGCTGAGATAATCCAGCGTGCGCCCCGACGAGATCACTTCATCAGTATCGGCGCGCGCAAAGGCGAGCAGATCGGACACCTGCTCGCCGCACGGATCGATCACCGTCAGCCGCTGGCCGCGATCCAGGGTGAAGGCCGCGCCAGACCGCGGCGGGATTTCATGCAGCATCCTTGGTCTCCCCGGCTGATCGTTCGGCGCCGGCGCCGCGGCCGGCATAGGGGCAGGCCCAGTCGGCCCCGACCGCGCGACCGCTATATTGCCGGGCCTCCGATCCATCACCATGGCGCTGCAACATCGGATTTTCCGTGCCGGCCAGGGTGAGGTCGCGGTCGAGGATCGAGGCGCGCAACTTCTCGTACCGGTTCAGGTCACGCAATTGTTCGAACTGGTCATGCAGGTTGAACACCAATGTCGGCCGCACGAACCGCCGCGCCGGGCGGCTGGCGCCGGGATGCAGCCCCACCACGAAAAATGCCTCACCGCCAAAGCTCAGCGAGAAATGCGGGTCTTCCGGATCATCGCTGACCCGCGCATCGTGCGGATTTTCCAGCAGCAGCGCATCCTTGTCGGCCAGCGACTGGATACGCTCCCACATGCGCGCCTCGAATTCGGCCTCGCCGATCACTTCGGGCTGCTCGAAGATCACCACCAGCGTCTGGAACAATTCGCGGTCGGCACGATAATCCGCGGCCAATCGCGTCAGTTCGGGCAGCACCCGCAGATCATCCCAGGCCGATCCGAGATTGCCACAGACGATGGTGCGCATATTGTCCCGCGCCAGCGCCGCCTTGGCCCCGACACAGGGAAAATCGGGCGCACGCACGAAATCGCGAAATTGTTCGGCAAGCATGTGGAGCGTGGACATTGGGGCTGACATGGGGGGCTCCTGACGTGGAGCTTCAACGCGTTTCCGCGCGAACTGTTCCCCGTGGCCGGCTGTCGCGCACCCCAAACGAAAAAGGCCCGGCCCCCTTGCGGAAACCGGGCCTTCCCTCAATCAGAAACCCTCAACGATTGCCCTGGCGCTTCATGAAGCCCGGCACATCATCGTCCGTCCTGGCGGCCGGTTCCGGCGGCGGCGCCAGTGTGGCCGGCGGTTCCGGGGCGCGGCGGGTACGGGACACGCCCATCATCCGCTCGAACAGCGTCAACGGCCGCTCTTCGACAACGGGTTCGGGCACCGGCACCGGCGCCGGCGCCGGTGCGCGGGCCGGGCCAGCCGGGCCAGCGATCGGCACCTGCGGCGTGAAGCGGAAGCTGGCCGGCATGGCGGCTTCAGCGCGTTCGGCATCGGCGAGATCGATCGCGTCGTCCGCCTCCATGTCGCTCACAGCTTCGGCGTGCTGCCTGGCCAGTTCCAGCGCCTGTTGCGTTTCCGCATCGGCTTCGGCCTGCGCCACGACATGATCCGGCGGTGTCAGCGCCAGGCCCGATGCCGGTTCGGCAACCGGTTCGGACCCCGGCTTGCCGATCGGCTCCGGCGCAGCGGCCGTGCCGCCCAGCGGTGCCGGCGTGGAGAAGATACTGGGCTGCGACAGGAAGGCGCTGCCCGTCTGCTTCTTGGCCGGCGCCGTCACCGGCATCGGCTTGGCGGCGGCATCGATGCCGGTTGCCACCACCGAAACCCGCATCACGCCTTCCAGATCAGCATTGAACGCGCTGCCCACCATGATGTTGGCATCGCCATCCACCATGTCGCGAATGTAACTGGCGGCTTCGTCCACCTCCATCAGCTTCAGATCGTCGCCGCCGGTGATGTTGATGATCACGCCCTTGGCGCCGCGCATCGACACTTCATCGAGCAGCGGATTGGCAATGGCCTTCTGCGCGGCTTCGATGGCGCGGCCTTCGCCCGACGCTTCGCCGGTGCCCATCATCGCCTTGCCCATCTCCGACATAACGGTGCGGATATCGGCGAAATCCAGGTTGATCAGGCCGGGCATCATCATCAGATCGGTGATGCCGCGCACGCCCTGGTGCAGCACCTGGTCGGCCATCACGAAGGCTTCCTTGAAACCGGTGTTGGCGTTGGCGATCAGGAACAGATTCTGGTTCGGGATGATGATCAGCGTGTCGACATGTTTCTGCAGTTCGGCAATGCCGTCGTCAGCCGCCCTCATGCGGCGGCTGCCTTCAAAACTGAACGGCTTGGTCACCACGCCGACCGTCAATATGCCCTTTTCGCGCGCCGCCCGCGCCACCACCGGCGCGGCGCCGGTGCCGGTGCCGCCGCCCATGCCGGCGGCGATAAAGCACATGTGCGCGCCGTCCAGCGCGCTTTCGAGCTGATCGAGCGTTTCCTCGGCGGCCGCGCGGCCGATTTCCGGCCGCGCACCGGCGCCCAGGCCTTGCGTGATCTTCATGCCGAGCTGAATCCGGGTCGCCGCCGGGCTCAACGCCAGTTGTTGCGCATCAGTATTGGCGACGATGAACTCGACCCCGGTCAGTTCGGCAGCAATCATGTTGGCCACCGCATTGCAGCCGGCACCGCCCACACCGATCACGGCGATGCGGGGCTTCAGCTCGGCCAGTTCCACTCGGGCAAATTCCAGCATCTCGTGTCTCCTCTGGACGTAAATATACTAGATGATGTGTTAACAAGGGGGAAGTGTCATCACAGACTTCCCCACAATTTTTCGATGACGCCGGACAGGCCGCGGCGCGGTGCGGCCGGATCGCTGCTGACCGGCTGGTGCCAGACATCGGCATGCTCGCTGGCCGCAAACAACACCAGCCCGGCCAGCGTCGCAAATGCCGGACCTTCCTGCGCCTGCGGCAGGCCGATCAGCCCGCGCGGCCGACCGATGCGGACATTGCAGCCCAGATAGCTGCCGGCATAATCGGCAATGGAGCGCAGATCGGCTCCGCCGCCGGTCAACACGATCCGCCGCGCCTGCGGCCCGACAAAACCCAATGTCGCCAGCGCCTGGGCAATCTCGCCAAACAACAGATCGAGCCGGGTGCTGATTACCGCCACCAGGGCGGCGCGCGACACCTTGTTGGGCTCGGTGCCGCCATCTTCCACGGCGGGCGGGATGGTCACCGCCTCGGCCAAGTCACGGCTGGTGGCAACCGCCGCACCGTCAAAGGTCTTCAGCCGCTCCGCGCCGCTGCGGCGGGTGGCAAAGGCCGCCGCGATATCGTCGGTGATATCCACACTGCCCATCGGGATGGTCGCCACGCCCACCGCAATGCCGAACTTGTGCACGGCGATGCTGGTGATCCCGGCGCCGATCTCGATCAGCGCCACACCGATATCCCGCTCCTCGGCATCGAGCACGGCCAGGCTGGCCGCAATCGGGCTGGCAACCAGCGCCGACACCCCCAGATGCGCCTGCCCGACCGCGCGGCCATAGTTCAGGATCGCTGGCGTGTCGGCGGTCACAACATGGATATCCATGCCCAGCCGATCGGCATGCAGCCCCAGCGGGCTTTCGACGCCGATCAGGCCGTCCATGGTATAAAGCGCGGGCAGCGCATGCACCACGGTGCGGCCACGCGGATCGATGGCGGCGCGCCCGGCCTGGCGCAGCGTCACCATGTCGGTCGGCGTGATGTTGGCCCCTGCAATGTCGATCTCGGCGCTGGCCATCGTGCTGGCCATGCTGCCGGCTGCAAAGCCGCCGATTACGCTGTTGATCTGTACGCCGGCCGCGCGTTCGGCCTGGTCCATGGCGCCGCGGATCGCCATTTCCGCCTTGTCGAAATCGGTCACCGTACCGCGCTTCAGCCCGCTGCACGGTTTCTGGCCGCTGCCGATCACCCGCGGTTCGCCATCGCCGCCAACCATCGCGATCAGCGCCGAGACTTTCGACGTGCCGACATCAAGCACGGCGACGGCACGTTCCGGCTGGCTGCGGCTCAAGGGCGGCAGGGGGATGCGCGAGGGGATTTTGGGGGCCATATCGCTCCTTCAGATCTTGCTGGCTTGTGCAGCGGCGCGGCGCGCCTTTTCCGCGTCGGCCAGCGTCTTGGCCACAGCCGGCCCGGCGACCGTCATGCGGCCGGGCAGCCGCAGATCGAATCGCGTGAAGCCGCCGCCGATCAGTCGCTGCGGCCCCTGGCCATCCAGCTTGGCAAAGGCCGTCAGCGCGCCGCGCGCCACCGCCGGGCGATCGGGCAGCGCCAGCACTTCGCCGCTCTTGAAATGCAGATCCCAGCGCCGGCCGCCCACCAGGGTGGCGGCCATCACATCGCGCCCCAGCGGTGTCGCGGCCAGCAACTCCAACGCCTCATGAACCCGCGCATTGGCGTTCGGCCCGATCAGGATCGGCAGGTCGTTCCAGCGCTCCAGCCGCTCAGCAGTCAGCACCCGGCCCGACAGATCAATGGCCGCCAGATGCCGGTTCTTCTGCCACAGCGCCACTGGCCGCCGCTCGGTCACTTCGATCACCAGCGTGTCGGGCAGCCGCCGCTGCACGCTGGCATCGGCCACCCAGGGCAGCGCCCGCAACCGCGCCCGCACCGCATCCAGATCGGTGGCCAGCATCGCATTGGTCGGGCCGTTCAGCGCCGCGGCATAGATCGCCAGCCGATCCTGCTCGCGCGCGCCGGTCAGCTCGACATGGCGCACCTCCCAGCCATTGGCGGCCGTCCAGGTGACGAAACCCGCCCACAATTTCTGCGGCACCCGCACCGCGATCATCACCGCAATCGCGATGGCAAACACCACTGCCAGCGCGATCAGCACCTGCCGCTTGCCGAACACCGGCGCCATTGTCGCTGGCCGCACGGGCCGCGCCCGCGCCGATTTCGGCACCCGCGCACCGCGTTTCAGGGTGGCCGCCGTCATGCCCGGTCTCCCTCCGTTAACGCCAGATCGATCAGCGTCTGCACCAGTTGTTCGTAACTCATGCCGATGTGCCGCGCCTGTTCCGGCACCAGGCTGAGCGGCGTCATCCCCGGCTGCGTGTTGATTTCCAGCAGATACAGCCCATCCAGGCCCTGTTCCGGGTCCCAACGAAAATCGCTGCGGCTGGTTCCCTGGCAGCCCAGCAGCCGGTGCGCGCTGAGCGCATGCGCCAGGCACGCCGCCTCGATCGCCGCCGGCAATTCGGCTGGGCAGATGTGCACGGTCAGGCCATCGGTATATTTGGCATCATAATCATAGAAACCAGAAACAGGTTTCAACTCCGTCACCGCCAGCGCGCGGGTCCCGATCACCGCCACGGTCAATTCCTTGCCGGCAATGAACGGCTCGGCCAGCAGGGTGGGAAATTCTGCCCACGGCCCAGGCGTGTCGCGGCGAATGGGATTGCCGTGGTTGCTGCTGTCAGTGACGATGGCGACGCCCACCGACGATCCCTCGTTGACCGGTTTCAGCACATAGGGCCGCGGCAACGGATCGGCTTCGAACAGGCTCTCGCTGCTGACGATCACCCCCTTCGGCATCGGAATCCCGGCCGGCACCAGCACCAGCTTGGTCAATTCCTTGTCGATCGCGATGGCCGACGTGGTGACCCCCGAATGCGTATAGGGCAGCCCCAGCAGATCGAGCATCCCCTGCACCGTGCCATCCTCACCGGGCGTGCCATGCAGTGCGTTGAACACCACATCCGGCTTGGCCTGGCTCAGCACCGTCGCCACATCGCGGCCCATATCGATCTCGACCACATTATGGCCCAAATTGCGGCACGCCTCGGCAATGCCCCGCCCGGAGGTGAGCGACACTTCCCGCTCGGCCGACCAGCCGCCCATGAGCACGGCGACTTTCATGCGCCCCCCTCCCGTTGAGCTTCGCTCGCCTTCGGCTCAGGGGAGGGGCCGGGGGTGGGGAAAGACGAAGCCACCCGCCCAACCCGCTGAATCTCCCACGCCAACGCCACGCCGCTGTCCCGCAACACATGCGCCCGCACCAGTTCGCCCAGCGCCTCGATATCCGCAGCACTCGCGCGGTGGCTGTTGATCAGGAAATTGCAATGCTTGTCCGAAACCTCCGCGCCGCCCACCCGCAAGCCGCGGCACCCGGCCCGGTCCACCAATTCCCACGCCTTCTCGCCCGGCGGGTTCTTGAAGGTCGAGCCGCCCGTGCGCGTGCGCAGCGGCTGGCTGGCTTCGCGCGCGGCGGCAATCCGGTCCATCTCGGCCTGGATGGCCGCACGCTCACCGGGCGTCCCACGCAGCCGCGCCGCAATCACGATCTCGCCATCACCCAGATTGGAATGGCGATAGCTGTATTCCAGCGCCGCCCGGTCCCGCGTCTCCACCACGCCGGCCCGCGTCACCACCGTCGCGTCCACCAGCACATCGGCCACTTCACGCCCATACGCGCCGCCGTTCATCCGCACGAAGCCGCCGACTGTGCCCGGAATCCCGCGCAGGAACTCCAGGCCCGCCAGCCCGGCATCGCGCGCCGCACTGCTCACCGCGATGCCACTGGCGCCGCCGCCACACAGCAACGTGTCACCATCCGCCTCTACCCGCGCCAACGCCTTGCCCAGCCGCACCACCACGCCGGCCACGCCGCCATCGCGCACGATCAGATTGCTGCCCAGCCCCAGCGCCATCACCGGCGTGTCACCGGGCAGGGCGCGCAGGAAATCGCACAGATCGTCCACGTCCGCCGGCTCGAACAGCAGGTCCGCCGGCCCGCCGGCCTTGAACCACAGCAACGGGGCGAGCGGTGCATCGGCGGTTAGCCGGCCACGGGGCAGCACGCCGATCACCCGCCCCGCACCTTTGCCACCGCATCCGCCAACCCGGCCGCCCACTTGGTGATGTCGCCTGCGCCCAGGCAAATCACCTGATCACCCGGCTGCACCACCCCGGCCAGCACCACCGCCAATTCCTCGGCCCCGGCAACCACCGCCGCTGATGGATGCCCCGCCGCCACCAGCCCTGCCGCCAGCGCCGCTGCATCCACGCCGTCAATCGGCGCTTCCCCGGCCGCATAGACCGGCGCCACGAACACCATGTCGGCATCGTTGAACGCCGCGCAGAAATCCGCCATCAGGTCGCGCAGCCGCGTGAACCGATGCGGCTGCACCACCGCAATAACCCGGCTCCCGGCACTTTCGCGCGCTGCCGCCAGCACGGCGCGGATCTCCACCGGGTGGTGGCCATAATCATCGATGATCGCAGCGCCCGCCACTGCACCCACCTTGGTGAAGCGCCGCTTCACGCCGCCAAAGCGCGCAAGGCCCGCCCGCAAGCCATCATCATCCACGCCCAGTTCCAGCGCCACCGCAATCGCCGCCAGCGCATTCTGCACATTGTGGCGCCCCGGCATCGGCAGCAGCAGATCATCGATCCGGCGCTGGCCATCGCGGGTGCGCACCAGCACCGCAAAGCGATTGCCGCCCGGCACCGGCGTCACCTCCAGCCCGCGCACATCGGCGGTCGCGGCAAAGCCATAGGTGATGATCCGCCGGTCCGACACGCGCGGGATCAGCGCCTGCACCTCCGGATGATCGATGCACAGGATGGCCGCGCCATAGAAAGGCACGGCATGCACGAACGTTTCGAAGCCCTTGCGCACCGCCTCGAAATCACCCCAGTGATCAAGATGCTCCGGATCGATATTGGTCACGATCCCGAACGTGCCGGTCAGCCGCAGGAAGCTCCCGTCGCTTTCATCGGCCTCCACCACCATCCAGTCCGATGTGCCCAGCCGCGCATTGGATCCGATGGTGTTGATGATGCCGCCATTGATCACCGTCGGGTCCAGCCCGCCGGCATCCAGCAGCGTCGCCACCATCGACGTCGTCGTCGTCTTGCCATGTGTGCCGGCCACTGCGACGCAGCTTTTCATGCGCATCAGTTCGGCGAGCATCTCGGCACGGCGCACCACAGGGATACGCCGGGCGCGCGCCGCCACCACTTCGACATTGTCGGCCCGAATCGCGGTGGAAATCACCAGCACGGCGGCATTTTCGACATTCTCGGCGCTCTGGCCGATGAACACCTTGATGCCCTTCGTGCGCAGCCCCTCCACCACATAGGATTCGGCCGCATCGCTGCCCTGCACCGCAAAGCCCAGATTGGCCATCACCTCGGCAATGCCGGACATGCCGATGCCGCCGATGCCGACAAAATGGATCACGCCGATATCGGTGCGGAAACCGGGGCGCAGCCGGCTGGCGATGAGTTCTGGAACAAGCGGCGGCAGGGTCGGGGTCATGCGATCAATCCAGTGGCGATGACGAGGTTGGCCAGGCGTTTGGCGGCCTCCGGATGCCCGGCGGCGCGCGCGGCGGCGGCGGCGAGCCCGAGCCCCTGCCGGTCGGTGAGCCACAGCGTCAAGGCCTGCGCCAGCCGTTCTGCGGTGAATTCGCTTTGCCGGATCATCTGCGCCGCGCCGGCCGCGACCAGCGCGGCGGCATTGTCGGCCTGGTGATCGTCGGTGGCGATCGGCAGCGGCACCAAAATTGACGGCCGGCCCATCACCGCCAGCTCTGCCACCGTCGAGGCACCGCTGCGCGCAATCACGATATGGCTGCTGGCCATTTCGGCGGGCAGATCAGGGAAATAGGCCGCAATGACGGGCGCGATGCCGGCGGCGCGATAGGCGGCCAGCATTGCATCGCGATCAGACTCGCGGCCCTGGTGCGTCACATCGATTATCGCGCGCAGCTCCGCCGGCAGCAGGGCGATGGCAGCCGGTACGATGCTGTTCAGGATCGCCGCGCCCTGGCTGCCGCCCGTCACCAGCAATTTCAGCCGTGTCGTCTCTGCATCGAACGGCACCTCGCGTGCCGCCAAAACCCCCGGACGCACCGGATTGCCGACAAAATGCGCGCGGCGCTGCCAACTGCCCTCCATGCGGCGGATGCGCGGGAAGCTGGTGGCAATCGCCCGCACCCGCGGCGCCAGATAGCGGTTGGTGCGGCCCAGCACGGCATTTTGTTCATGGATCAGGCACGGCAGATACAGCGACAATCCCGCCAGCAGGCCGGGCAGGGCCGGATAGCCACCAAAGCCCACCACCGCGCGCGGCCGCATCGCCTTGAACAGCCGCCGCGCCGTATTGCGGCCCTTCCAGATACTCAGCGCGACCGATGGCAGCGATTTCCAGCCGCTCCGGCCTGTGGACGCCGCATCGACCTTGGTGATCTCGACGCCGGGAAACAGGCCCGGAAACCGCAAGCCGCGCTCGTCGGTCACCAGATGCACCTTGTGGCCGCGCGCCTGCAATTCCAGCGCCAGGCAATGCGCCGGCACCATATGCCCGCCAGTGCCGCCAGCGCACAGCACATAGGTGCCGCCGGGGCCCGGCGGCTGCTGCCGAGGTCGGCTGTCATAACGCTGTTCCGTCATGCCATGCGCAGCCCGCCGGCCACTGCCCACGGCCGGCCTTTCAGGAACGGATTGTTGCGCGTCAGCGCCAGCAGCAGCCCGGCGCCGATGCAGGTGGCAAGATACGACGATCCGCCATGGCTGATGAACGGCAGCGTCATGCCCTTCGATGGCAGCAGCGCCAGATTGACCATCATGTTGATCGCCGCCTGAAAGCCGAACTGGGTGGCAAGGCCGGCAGTGGCCAGGAACACGAACGGGTCATCCTCGTCCATCGCCACCAGCAGCGCCCGCACCACCAGGCCCATGAACAGCCCGGCCAGCATGAAACAGGCGATCAGGCCGAATTCCTCGCCGATCACGCTGAAGATATAATCGGTCTGCGCTTCGGGCAGGCGGAACTTCATGCGGCCTTCGCCCGGCCCGGTGCCCAGCCAGCCGCCGGCGCGGAAACAATCCAGCGCCTTGTCGATCTGGAACGTGTCGCCCACCCCGAAAATCCATTTGTCGATGCGGCTGGCGAAGTGATCGAGCGAGAAATAGGCCGCCACCAGACCGGCGGCGCCCAGCACCACCGCCGTGCCGACCAGCTGCAGCGACAGCCCGGCCAGCATCGCCTGCACCAGCCATACCGCCGCAATCAGCGCCGATTGGCCGACATCCGGCTGCGCGATCAGGCAGACCAGCGCCACACCCATTATGCCGGCACTGATCTGCAAGGTGGGCAGGCTGCGGTCCGACACCCGCAGCGACAGCAGCCAGGCGGTCGCAACGATGAAGCAGGGCTTGAAGAATTCCGATGGCTGGAACCGGAAGAACGGCAGTTCGATCCAGCGCGTCGCCCCATTCGATCCGCCACCGATGAACGGCACCAGCATCAGGCAGATCAGCATCACACCGGTGCCCAGCACCGCCAGCCGTTTCAGCAGACGCACATCCAGCATCGATGTCGCCACCATCAGCGGCAGGCCCAGCGCCACCCAGCCCAACTGACGATACAGGAAATGCAGATCATCCAGCCGATAATTGCCGCCCGACAATTTGCGCGCCGCAGCCGGCGATGCGGCCGCCACAGCGACGATGCCGATGGCAATCAGGGCAAAGATCAGGATCAGCAGCGTCTTGTCGATCGTCCAGAACCAGCGGCCAAAGCTGGAACGGTCGCCCCGCGAGAGGGCTGATGCGCTGCGCGGGCGGGCAGTCGCCGAAGTTGTCCGAGTCTGGGGGCGGGTGGCCATGGCTCTGCGCCTCACAACGGGTTGACCAACGCCCGGAACGCATCGCCCCGGTGCTCGAAATCGCGATATTGATCGAAACTGGCCGCCGCCGGGCTGAACAGCACGACATCGCCGGCTTGCGCAGTTTCCAGCACGGCAGCCACGGCAGCTTCCAACGTGCCGACCGTGGTGGCCGGCACGCGGCCGGCCAGTTCGGCAGCAAACAAGGGCGCCGCCTCGCCGATCAGCCAGGCATGGGCGACATTGCCCAGATTGGGCAGGATCGCCGACAGATCGGCCTTGCCGGTGCTGTCCAGCTTGGGGCGCCCGCCGGCAATCCAGTGGATGCGTGGGTACGCCCGCAGTGCCGGCGCCGAGCTGTCCGGATTGGTCGCCTTGCTGTCGTTCACCCACAGCAGGCCGCGCCGTTCGCCGACCGGCTCCATGCGATGCGCCAGCGCGTGGTAGCTGGCGAGGCCAGCAGCAATCACCGCATCGGCGATACCCAGTGCGCGTGCGGCGGCCACCGCAGCCCGGGCATTCAGCATGTTGTGCGGGCCTTGCAGGCCGGGCCAGTCACAAGGCTCGCCGGGCAGCGCCACATCCTCGATGATGATCGGCAGGGCTGCGGCGCTCATCTGCCACTGCGCCTGCGCGTCGCGGCCGACGATTGCGGTGCCACGGCCCTCCTGCATCGCAAACAACCGCGCCTTGGCCCCGGCATAGGCCGCCATCGTGCCATGGCGTTCCAGATGATCGGGCGTCAGATTGGTGCAGATCGCCACATCGCACGCCAGGCTGTGGGTGATCTCCAACTGGTAGGAGGAAAGTTCCAGCACCCACACCCCGCCCGCCGGCAACGGGTCCTGCGCCAGAATCGGCAAGCCGATATTGCCGGCCATCGCCGCCGGCAATCCGGCCGTGATGCACAGATGATGGATCAGCGCCGTCGTCGTCGATTTGCCGTTGGTGCCGGTGATGCCCACCAGCTTGCACGGCGGCATGGCGGGCAGGGCGCGGGCAAACAACTCGATATCGCCGATCACCGGCACGCCATGATGGTGCGCGGCGGCAAAGATCGGCGCGCTGTGCGGCACACCCGGCGACACGACAATGCCGGCGTAACCCGACAGATCGATGCTGTTCAGATCGGCGATGTCGGCCGCCACATCGGCGCGGGCGGCTTCCTTATCATCCCAGGCCGTCACCTGTGCGCCCGATGCGCTGAGCGCCGCCACGGTGGCCCGCCCGGAACGGGCCAGGCCCAGCACGCCCCAGCGTTTGCCGGCAAAGGCAGGCGAAACGATCACCGCAGCTTCAACGTCGAAAGGCCGATCAGCGCCAGCAGGATGGCGATGATCCAGAACCGGATGACGACGGTCGATTCCTGCCAGCCCTTTTTCTCATAATGATGGTGCAGCGGCGCCATGCGGAACACGCGGCGGCCCGTCGTCTTGAAACTGACCACCTGGATGATCACCGACAGCGTTTCCAGCACAAACAGCCCGCCGATCACCAGCAACACGATTTCATGATTGGTCACCACCGCCACCGTGCCGAGCGCGCCGCCCAGCGCCAGGCTGCCGGTATCGCCCATGAACACCATCGCCGGCGGCGCGTTGAACCACAGGAACCCCAGGCACGCCCCGATCAGCGCCGCACAGAATACCGCCAGCTCGCCCGATCCCGGCACATGATGGATGCCAAGATAATCCGAAAACCGAAAATTCCCAACCAGATAGGCGATGATGGCAAAGGCCGCCGCCGCAATCACCACCGGCATCGTCGCCAGCCCGTCCAGCCCGTCGGTCAGGTTCACGGCATTGCCGAACCCGGTGATGATGAACGCGGCAAAGGCGATGTAGAACAGGCCGAGATACAGCCCGAAATCCTTCAGGAACGGCAGATACAGCGTGAAACCGGTGCGGCTGGCGATGAACGACACCGCCAGCCCGGCAATCAGAAATTCCAGCCCCAGCCGCACCTTGCCCGATACGCCCTTGTGGCTCTGCTTGGTCACCTTGTCATAATCGTCCATGAAACCAATGGCGCCAAAGCCCAGCGTCACCAGCAGCGCCGACCAGACGAAGCCATTTTCCATGTCCATCCACAACAGGCTGGAGATGGTCAGCGCGATCAGGATCAGCAGCCCGCCCATGGTCGGCGTGCCGCGCTTGGTCAGCAGGTGCCATTCCGGCCCATCCTCGCGGATCGGCTGGCCCTTGCCCTGCTTGGCCCGCAGCATGGTGATGAAGCGCGGCCCCAGCAGCAGCGCGATCGCCAGCGACGTCACCAGCGCCGCAATGGTGCGAAACGTGATGTACCGGAACAGGTTGAAGATGCCATCATAGCCGGCGAGATCGGCGATCAGCTTGATCATGCGGGCACCTCCTCGGCCAGCGCGGTGATCACCCGGCCCAGCCCGACACTGTTCGATCCCTTGACCAACAGCACATCATCAGCCGCCAGCACGCCCTGCAGCTCGGCCAGCGCCGCATCGGCATTGGCGACATGGCGCACATCGATCTGGCGACCCAGCGCCTTGGCCAGCGGCTGCATTTCCGGCCCGACCAGCACCGCCACCGCCACGCCGGCCGCAATCAGATGCGGGGCAATGCCGGCATGAAATTCCGCCGACAATTCGCCAAGTTCCTTCATCGCACCCAGCAACGCCAGCCGGCGTCCGTTGCGTGCCGGCGCAATCGCACCCAGCACCGCCAGGCTGGCCGCCATGCTGGCCGGATTGGCGTTGTACGCCTCGTCGATGATCACCGCCTGGCCAGCACCGGCGGCAACCCGCAGCCGCCGCCCCCGCCCCGGCAAATCGCTGAATTCCGCCAGCGCCAGCCCGGCCAGCGCGAGATCGCCGCCGGCTGCCTGCACCGCCGCCAGCACCGCCAGCGCATTGTTGACCCAATGTTTTCCAGCCAGCCCAACGCGGAACGTCAACCGCTCATCGCCGATGCGCGCCGTCACGCAACTGCAATCGGGGTGCAGCTTCACCTGCTCCGCCCACACATCCGCGCCTTCGTTCAGGCCAAAGCGAATGATGCGGGCACCGGCGTCCCGCGCGGCTGCCAGAAGGATCTCGGCATGGATATTGTCGTGCGGGATGATCGCGGTGCCGCCGGCCGGCAAGCCGCTGAAAATCTCGGCCTTGGCCCGGGCGATATCGGCCTCGCTGTCGAAAAATTCCCGGTGCGCGCTGGCCACCCAGGTCACCATGGCGATGTGCGGCTGCACCAGCCCGGTCAGCGCGGTCAGCTCGCCGGCATGGTTCATGCCCATCTCGAACACGCCAAAGCGGCTCGCTGCCGGCATGCGCGCCAGCGACAGCGGCACGCCGGTATGGTTGTTGTAGCTTTTTACACTGGCATGCACCGCATCGGGCGCAAACCGGCCCAGCGCGCTTTTCAGCGCCTCCTTCACGCCGGTCTTGCCGACACTGCCGGTCACCCCGATGCGCATCGCGCTGCTGCGGGTGCGCGCTGCCACACCCAAGGCATTCAACGCCGCCATCGTGTCCGCCACCAACACATGCGGCACAGCAACCGGCTCGCTCACCACCAATCCCGCAGCGCCGCGCGCCAGCGCACCGTCGATGAAGCGATGGCCATCCGTCGCCTCGCCCCGCAACGCGATGAACAGATCGCCGGCCACCACTTCGCGGCTGTCGAACGTCACCCCGTCCACGGCAAAATCGCCATGCGCGGCCCCGCCAACTGCCGCCGCGATCTCCTGGCTGGTCCACAGGCTCATGCGGCGCACTCCCGCGCCACGGTCACATCGTCGAACGGCAGCACCCGGTCGCCCACGATCTGGCCCTGTTCATGCCCCTTGCCGGCAATCAGCACGACATCGCCGGCCGCCGCCTCGGCAATCGCCACCGCAATCGCTTCGCGCCGCCCCGGCACCTCGCGCGCGTCCGGCGCCCCCGCCAGCACTGCCGCCCGGATCGCCGCCGGGTCCTCGCTGCGCGGATTGTCGTCGGTGATGATCACCAGATCGGCTTGGTCCACAGCGGCCCCACCCATCAACGGCCGCTTGCCAATATCGCGATCGCCGCCGGCACCAACCACGATGATCAATCTGCCCGACACATGCGGGCGCAGCGCCGCGCACGCCGCCACGATGGCATCGGGCGTATGGGCATAATCGACATACACCGCGGCGCCTGCCCGCGTGATCACCGCGCGTTCCAGCCGGCCGCGCACGCCTGAAACCCGCGCCAGATGCGCCAACGTCCTGGCTTCGTCGCCGCCACAGGCAATCACCAGCCCGGCCGCGACCAGCGCATTGGCCGCCTGATAGGCGCCGATCAACGGCAAGGCGATGCGATGCGTGCCACCGGCCGCTTCCACCACCAGGTCCTGGCCCAGGGTCGTCGGCGTGCGCTGCACCAAGCGCAGCGCCGATCCGGCTTCGCCCACCGTGAACAGCCGCAAGCCGCGCGCCTGCGCCACGGCCATCATCTGCGCCGACCACTCGCCATCGTCGGCCCAGATCACCGCCGTGCCGTCACCATCCACCACGTCGCTGAACAGGCGCGCCTTGGCCGCGAAATAGGCGTCCATGGTGCCGTGATAATCCAGATGATCGCGGCTCAGGTTGGTGAACGCCGCCGCCGCCACCGGCAGCCCCTCGATGCGATGCTGATCCAGCCCATGGCTCGATGCCTCGAACGCGGCGTGGCTGATGCCCTCGCGCGCCAGCCCGGCCATGGTTGCCAAGAACGTCACCACATCCGGCGTCGTCAGCCCGCCGGTGCTGTCGCGCGGCGCGATGCGATCCTGGCCGGTGGTGACGCCCAATGTGCCGATGCTGGCGGCGCGCTGGCCGGCCAGATGCCACAATTGCCGCGTCAATTCCGCCGTGCTGGTCTTGCCGTTGGTGCCGGTGATCGCCACCGTCGTCGCTGGAAAGGGCGCGAAAAACTTCGCCGCCAGCCGGGCGAACGCCGCGCGCGGATTGGCGTCGGCCACATGCAGCGCGCCCACCACCGCCGCCTGCGGGCGCGCCACCACGGCAACGGCGCCCGCGGCAACTGCTGCGGCCACGTAATCCTCGCCATTCACCCGTGCGCCGGCAAAGGCGCCGAACACCGTGCCCGGCGCCACCTTGCGATGGTCCAGCGCAAAGCCGGTGACCGCCGCTGCGCCGCCACCGGGCACCAGATCGCCAAGGCGGATATCGGCCACCCTTACTCCTTCACCTCGGCCTTGGCCGGCAGCATCCCCGAAAGATCGAGATCGCGGCTGGCATCGGGCGCCACGCCCAGCGCCGGCGCGATGCGTTCGATGATGCGCTTCACCGCGGGTGCCGCCACCATGCCGGCCGTGCGAAACCCGAAGGTGGATTTGCTGCCGCGCGGATCATCGATCATCATCACCACGACATAGCGCGGCGCATCCATCGGGAAGGCCGCTGCGAAATTCACCACATTCTGCCCGCGCACATAGCGGCCATTCTCGATCTTCTCGGCGGTGCCGGTCTTGCCGCCCACGCGATAACCCGGCGCGTCGGCCTTGCGGCCGGTGCCATTGGTCACCACCAGCCGCAGCAGCCGGCGGATTTCGGCGCTGGTGCTTTCGGAAAACACGCGGCGGCCGGGCGGTACCGTGCCGGGGTCGCGGCGCAGCAGGGTGGGCGCGCGATAGATGCCGCCGTTCACCAGCGTGGCATAGCCAGCGGCGAGGTGCAGCGGTGTCACCGTCAGACCGTGGCCATAGCTGATGGTCATCAGCGCGCTCTGCCCCCAGTTGGACCAGGGCGGAAACTGCGGCCGGGCCTTTTCCTTCACCTCGATGTCCACCGGTTTCAGAAAGCCCAGCCTGTCCAGATATTCGCGCTGATGATCGCGGCCCATCTCAACCGCGATGCGGGCCGTGCCGATGTTGCTGGAATAGATGAAGATTTCCGGCACGGTCAGCCAACGGTTCTTGGCGTGATCGTCGCGGATGCGGAAACCGGCCACTTGCAGCGGCTGGGTGGCGTCATAGCGCGTCTGCAGATTGGTCAGCGTGCCGCTCTCCAGCGCCGACGCGATGGTGAAGGCCTTGAAGGTCGAACCCAGTTCATACCCCCCCAGCGTCACCCGGTTGAAACGTGATCCGTCGTCATTGTCGGTGGTATATCTTGTGCCATCGGCGCGCTGGCCGGGCACGTTCGGATTGAAATCCGGCAGCGACACCATCGCCAGCACTTCACCGCTGGTCACATCCAGCACCACGCCGGCCGCGCCCTTGGCATTCTGATCCGTCACCAGCGCCGCCAGTTCATTCTGCATGGCCTGCTGCACGCGCACATCCAGCGACAACATCAGCGGCGCCGCCCGCGTGGCCGGATCAGCCAGCCGCGCATCAAAGGCGCGCTCCACGCCGATCAGGCCGCGACCGGCGTCGTTGGTATAGCCCAGCACCTGCGCGGCCAGATTGTAATTGGGATAAAGCCGCTGCGCCTCGCGGTCCACTTCGATGGCCGGATCACCCAGATCGTTGATGCGTTGCGCCTGGCTGGGCAGCACGCGGTGCGCCAGATAGCGCAGCGGGCGCCGGCTGGTCAGCACGTCCAGGATATCGTCGCGGCTCTTTTCGGACAGGATCTCGGCAAGCTTGGTCGCCAGCACCTCGGGATCGGACGTCAGCCGCGCCGGCATCACGGTGATGGCATAGGCTTCGAAGGTGCGCGCCAGCTCGATGCCGTTGCGATCGACAATGTCACCGCGCGGCGGTGCCGCGCTGATCGGCGTCGCTGCGCCACTGGGCTGGCCCTGCAACACGGCCAGATCGACGAGGCGCCCCAGCACGAGCAGTGCCAGCACCGGGAACAACATGATCAGGAAGGCCAGCCGCTGCCGCGCCTGCGCGCGCGCCGTAACCCGTTCGCCGGCCACAGTCGCCGGGGCGGCCGGCGCAGGCGCAGCAAGTTTGGGATCAAGGCCGGGGATGCTGGCCATCAGAACGCATCCGCTTGCGGTTCCGGCGGCGCCGGGGCGATGAACGGGATCAGTTCGGGCGTGTCCGGCAGCGCGATGACCGGCGGGGCCGGCGCCCTTGGCGCGGGGAAACTGGCGTTGACCACGCGGGCGCCTGCGGTGGACGGCGCCCGCGGCGCGGCTGGTGCGGGCACGGCGCCGGGCACGGCATCAGGCGGCGTGACCGCATATTGCACCGACGGGCCGGCGGCTGGCGCTGCGTCCGGCCGGGCGGCAAAGCTGGCCAGTTGCAGCGGCGATTGCAGGATCTGCGCGCCCTGCGGGGCCGACAACTGGAACACGGCATCGTTCCAGCGTTGCAGTTCCGGCATGCCGGCGCGGGTGCGCAATTCGGCCTGCAGCTCGCGGATGCGCACCTGGTTTTCAACCAGCGCGATGTTCAGCTTGGTGACGGCGCGGCGTTCGGCGGCGGCCTTGGTGGTGACGATCTGGGCGCCGGCAACCACGGCGGTGGTCACCGCAATCCAGGCGATGGCGGAAAGATATTGCCTCATGCCGCTGCTCCTGCCGAAATGACCGTACCCCACGCCGGGGCGTCGCTGCGCACCGCGCTGCGCAGGGTGGCGCTGCGCGCCCGCGGGTTGCGGGCGATTTCCGCCGCCGACGCGCGCACCGCCTTGGCCGGCCGCGCAAAGCTGGGCACGGCCTGCGCCTGGGCCATCGGCTGATGCCGTGATCCGGCCGACGCGCCGCCCGACCGGTCGCGCAGGAAATTCTTCACCCGCCGGTCTTCGGCGCTGTGGAACGACACCACCGCCAGCCGCCCGCCGGGCTTCAGCAGGCGTTCGGCCGCCACCAGCCCGGCATCCAATTGGCCGAGTTCGTCGTTCACATGGATGCGCAGCGCCTGGAAACTGCGGGTGGCAGGGTCCTTGCCCGGTTCGCCCCGGCCAATGACGCGGCGGATCAGCCCGGCCAGTTCACTGGTGCGGGCAAACGGGCGATCGGCCACGATGGCCCGCGCGATGCGGCGCGATGCGCGCTCGTCACCAAGCTGGAACAGCACATCGGCGATATCGGCTTCGTCGGCGGTGTTGATGAAATCGGCCGCACTCATGCCGGCCTGGCTCATCCGCATATCCAATGGCCCGTCGGCCTGAAAGGAAAAGCCGCGCTCCGCCTGGTCGATCTGCATCGACGACACGCCGATATCAAACGCGATGGCATCCACCGCGCTGACGCCATGATCGGCAAGGCCCGCCATCAGTTCGGCGAACGGCCGCTGAATCAGGGTCACATCATCGGCGCCGGCCAGATCGGCGTTCAGCGCGATGGCATCGGGATCGCGATCGAAGCCATAGGCATGGGCCAGGCCCGCGGCGCGCGCGGCCCGCAGATAGCCGCCGGCGCCCAGCGTGGCGTCCACATAGACGTCGCCGGGCTGCAGGCTGAGGGCCTCTAGCACTTCGGCCAGCAGCACCGGAACATGCGGGGCGGGCGGCGCGTTCATGCGGCAGGCCGCTCCAGCGGCAGGCCGCGGGCTTCCAGTTCGCCTTCCACCATGAAACGCTGGCCATCGACCAGCAGCGGATGCGCCATGAACGTCCACGGGTCCCACAGTTCGAAATATTCATAGCCGCCGACGAACAGCACATGGCTGGCGATGCCGCCGGCCCGCCGCAGCCCGGCCGGCAGCACGACACGCCCGGCATCATCGATGCCCAGCGTCTGCGTGGACCCGAACAGGAAGGCGCGCTCGGCATGGGCTTCCGGGCTGATCGAGGCGCCGTGGCGGGCATCGAAATCGCTCTTCAGCTTGGCGGAATGCGTCTCGTCATAGGCGACCAGGCAGCGGCGTCCGGCATGGCCCGGCCCCAGCACGAGCTGACGGGTGGCGGTGCGCGCGGTGATGACATCACGAAAGACAGCCGGGATCGACAGGCGGTTCTTCACGTCCACCGCGTTCACAAAATAGCCCGTGTAGGACGTGTTGCTCACCCAAATCCCCTGTCGGGGAAAGGCTGCCTGCCGCCGCTGCCGCCGCCACTGTGGCGTTCATTCGGCAAATATTGGCCACAAGCCACCCAATCCCACTGTGGATAAGCGGTCTATCATGGGATTGCATGGGTCTCAATGGAATCTGATGGGCTGAAATGGTCTCAGCTGGGGATATCAATGGTCAAATCTGGTCTATTGCGCGGTTGTTCCTGTTGTGTTCCACTCCAGATCGGCCTGTGGATAAGTATGTGAACCAATTCGTCTTGGCGATTGGGCGGATTCAGCCCGTTGCAGCCCGCCATGACCTGATCACTAACCTTCGATTCGACCCGATTCGACGCCAGGACGGCGACCGGCCGAATCGCCGGATGGATCATGGTTCGGGCGGGCGCGTGGCCGGGCCAGGTGCCACGCCCAGCACGGCCAGTGGCTCGCCGGCGCCGGGCTGGTCGGCCCGCGTCGGCGGGCCCAGCCGGGCGGCGGCCAGCATCACGATCAGGAAGATTGCCGCCAGCCCGGTCAGGCCCCAGCGCAGCCGTTCGCCGCTGCGTTCCGGCCGCCGCAGCCGTGCCAGGGCGCTGGCGGCGCGACCGGCCGCGCCGCCATTGCTCGCGGTGCGGCCGGGCTCACTCAGGTCTGGAAGCTGCATTTCCATCGATACATACTGTACGCGGTCGCCTCAGACCGCCGCAAGCCCCTTGGCAGCCAGCCATTCATTATTGTAAATGGTTGATAAATAACGCAGGCCGCTGTCGCACAAGATGGTCGCGATGATATGTCCCGGCCCCAGATGCCGCGCCAGCCGCACTGCGCCGGCAACATTGATGCCTGATGAAAGGCCCAGGCAGATGCCTTCCTCGTCGTTCAGCCGCCGCACCCAGGCCAGGCCCTCATGGTCGGGAACGCGAAACTGGGCATCGACCTGCAGCCCATCCAGATTGCCGGTGATGCGTGACTGGCCGATGCCTTCCGACACGCTGGACCCTTCGGCCTTCAGCTCGCCATGCGCGAACCAGTTGTACAGCGCCGCCCCTTCGGGATCGGTCAGCGCGATGCAGATGTCGGGATTTTCGGCGCGCAGCCCCAACGCAACACCGGCCAGCGTGCCGCCGGTGCCCACCGCGCAGGTAAAGCCGTCGATGCGCCCTTGCGTCTGTTGCCAGATCTCGGTCGCCGTCGTGCGGATATGCACCAGGCGGTTGGCGACATTGTCGAACTGGTTGGCCCAGATCGCGCCCGGCGTTTCCTCGGCGATGCGCCGGGATGTGTGCACATAATGGCCGGGGTTGGCATAGGGGGCGGCCGGCACCAGCACCAGCTCGGCACCCAGCGCCCGCAGCGTGTCCATCTTCTCGCGGCTCTGGGTTTCCGGCATCACGATGATGGTGCGGTATCCGCGCGCCCGGCCCACCAATGTCAGGCCGATGCCGGTGTTGCCGGCGGTGCCTTCCACGATGATGCCGCCCGGCAGCAACGCCCCGCGCGCCACGGCATCATCGATGATGCCCAACGCGGCGCGATCTTTCACGCTGCCACCGGGATTGAGAAATTCGGCCTTGCCCAGGATGGTGCAGCCGGTGTCGCGGCTGGGTCCAGCCAGGGTAAGCAACGGCGTGTTGCCGATCAGGCGGGTGATGTCGGCGGCGATCGTCATGCGTCGCCTTTACCCCCCGGCTGCGCTTGCAGCAAGGAAGCTGTGTTGCGGTGCAGCCAAGCATGGTTACATTGTGGGTGATGCGTTACTCCGCGTTCCTTGTCTTTTCGCTGCTGCTGGCGGCGTGCAGCGCCCAACCGCCCGGTGGTGAGCTGAAGGTCGCCGTGATCGGCGATGGCCCCCTGGCGGACGAACTGGCAGCCGAAGCAACGGCTGCAACACTGCTGCAACGCGGCGCCAACGGCGAACTTGCCACCGGTCTCGCCACAAGCTGGCGGTTCCTGGACGAAGGCGATGCGCTGATCCTGCGCCTGGCGCCGCTGCGCTGGCCAGCCGCCGATGACAAGCCGGGCGCCGAGCTGGTCGCCAATGATGTCGTCGCCAGCCTGCAGCGGCCGCGCAGCGCCGATGCGCGGGCCGTGCTGGCCGATGCCGGGCTTGCGGGGCGCAACACGGCCCGCGCGCCGATTGCCCGTGTCGTGGAATTGCTGCCGCGCCCGCCGACACCATTCCTGCTCGATTGGTTGGCCGAACCCGCACTCGCCTTGCACGATCGCCGCGGCAACCCCTATCCCGGCGCCTATGCCGAAACCCGTGCGGACGGCGCCATCAGCCTGGAACGGCGCGGCAGCGCGGTGCGCAGCGATGCGCAGGCCGCCAGCATCATCATCGACCGGCCTGATGCTGCCGACGCCGTGCGCCGCTTTGCCAGCGGTGATGTGCATGTCGTGCTGGGCGAAGGGCTGGCCGGGCTGGCCACGGTGCGCGCCGGCGCATCGGGCCGGGCCTTGCTGCTGGAGCCGGTGCATGGCGTGATCGGGCTGGCCTTTGCCAGCACCGCCGTGACCCGCAGCAAGGGCGCGACGGGCACGCTGGCCGATCCGCGCCTGCGCCAGGCGCTGCTGCTCGCCGCCGATGGCCAGGCCTTGGCCAATCGCTTTGCGTTGTCGGCACTGCAACCGCAGAACCGGCTGTGGGATGGCCTGCCGGCGCCAACCGATGATCGTGGCCTGTTGCCCGCCGAGCGCTTGCTGCGCGCCGGCGCCTTGTTGGCCGAAGCCGGCTTTGGCCCCGGCCAGCCGCTGGCGTTGACCCTGCTGGTGCCGCCCGGCGCCGAGCCGGCCTTGCTTGCCAGCGAACTGGCCGATCGCTGGGCGCCGCTGGGCATCACGCTGAAAATGGTGCGCAGCGGCCAGGCCGACAGCAAGGCGGTGCCCCCCCATGATCTGGTGCTGCGCGAAATCGTGGCACGGGTGCCCGATGCGGTGGCGCATCTGGCGCGCTGGCGCTGTGGCCGTATGCAACCCTGCAGTGCCGAAGCCGATCGCCTGCTCGATGAAGCCGGCCGCGCCGGCAATGATCTGGCCACCCGCGCCGCGGCGTTGACCGCTGCCGAAGCCGCGCTGATGGCCGATCCCGCCTTCATCCCGCTGCTGCGCCCGGTGCGCTGGGCGCTGGTGGCCAGCGGGGTCAGCGGTTTCCAGGCCAATCCGCTCGGTCGCCACCCGCTGGGCCGCATGTTGCCGCCCGGCGCAAAGCAGCCTCAGCCTATCTGACAATCATGTGCAGCGCTGGCTGCGTTCAACGCCTCAGCAGCGCTTGGCGGACGCGCGACCGATCTCGCGGCCGGCCAACGCCCCGGCACCAGCGACCAGCGCCGTTTCGCCAAGATTGCCGCCCAGCAACGCAGTGCCAACGCCGGCGATGGCTGCACCGGCGATGGCGCCGCGTGCCTTGGCTTTCTTCTTGGCGCGCCGGCACTGGTCGAGCGTCTGATAGGTCTTGCCATCATATTCATACAGAACCGGGCTGTTGTTGTTGTTGTTCGATTGCGCGAACGCCGGGGTGGCCGCTGGTGCGGCCAGGCCGAACATCGTGGCAATCATCAACGGGCGGAGCATCATCTGGCTGGCCTTTGCGCGCATCGTCATTTGTCCGTCTCCTGCATGGTAACTATTGCCATCATCACGGGTTTGCCTGCTGCCGACAAGCGCAGCAGCGATGGAACTTGTGGATTAAGCCGGTGTTCAACTTGGCCAGCGCAACTTTAACCCATGATGAAGCTCACGCTCCTGCCAGCGTTGCTGGTTTCCGCCCTCATCGGTGCTGCGCCGGCACTGGCCCGCCCCGATCTCATCCCGGCAACCCGCAACGGTGTGCCGGTGCAACTGCGCGCCGAATATGTGCCAGCCAGCCAGTTCGCCGCGCAGCCACCGCAGAACCAGGCCGCGCCGCAGGCGTATGTGCCCGCTGGCAATGGCCAGACCATCGGCGCCGACAACGCGATGATGCCGGCAGATTATGCATACGTTGATGACCCGCCGCCGCATGACAGCGGCTATCAACCGGCGAATTATCCGCAAACCGGCTACCCGCCGCAGGGTTACCCGCAGGCTGGCTATGGGCAGGGCTATCCGCCGCCGGTCACCGTCGTCCACAGCCGCCAGGTCGTGCCGGTCGCCTACCCCGTGCCGGTGGCTTATGCCGTCCCGGTCGGCTGGGGTGGCAATTTCCATCGCGGTCGCGGCTGGAATCGGGGCTGGAACCGCGGCTGGAATCGCGGTTGGAATGGGGGCTGGAATCCGGGTTTCGGCGGCTGGAATGGCGGCTGGGGTGGCGGCTTCAATCGCGGCGGCTTTGGTCGCGGCTATGGTGGCGGCCATTACCGCGGCGGCGGCTGGGGCTGCCGCTCGACGGGCACCGGGGCCCTGGTCGGCAGCGTGGCCGGCGCGGCGCTTGGCTATGGCGTTGCCAATCCATGGAATCGCGGCACTGGCGTCGTCGTCGGTGGCTTGGTGGGCGCGTTGGCGGGCACCGCGGTGGAACGCTCGGGCCGCTGCTGACGCCTATCCGCGCGCGATCACGCGCAGGAAATCCGGTCCCCAACGTTCCAGCTTGCTGGCGCCCACGCCCGGCACCCGCGCCAGATCGCCCAACGTGCGCGGGCGCTGCCGGGCCATCTCGCGCAGCGTCGCGTCGTGGAACACGACATAGGGCGGCACTTCGGCCGCCGCCGCCAATTCGCGCCGGCGCTGGCGCAGCGCATCGAACAGCGCCTGATCGCCCGCCGCCACGTCGTTGCCGCCATCACGGCGGGTGCTGCTGCTGCTGGATCGGCCTTCGCGACGCTGTGGCGGCGCCTGCTTCAACTGGATGGCCACTTCGCCCTTCAGGATCGGCCGCGACGCCGGGCCCAGCGCCAGCCCACCATGCTCGGGATCACGCGTCAGCGCATCCATCGCCTCCAGTTGGCGGGTCAGGCTGCGCCATTGATCGACATGCATATCCTTCCCGATGCCGAACACGCTGGCCTGTTCGTGCCGGAATTTCAGCACCTTCTCCGTCGTCTTGCCGAGCAGCACCTCGGTCAGGTGGCCGATGCCGAAGCGCTGCCCGGTGCGATAGACCGCCGAAAGCAACTTGCGCGCGGCCTCGGTGGCATCCAGCAATTGCGGCGGGTTCAAGCAATTGTCGCAATTCCCGCAGGCTTGCGGCGGCACATCGCCGAAATAGCGCAGCAATTCCCGCCGCCGGCAGCCGCTGGTTTCCAGAAAGGCGATCAGCGCGTTCATCCGCCGTGTCTCGTCGGCCTTGCGCGCCTCGTCGCCATCGCTGCCTGCGATGAAGCCGCGCAACCGCGCCACATCCTCGCCGCCCCAGATCAGTTGTGCCACCGCCGGATCGCCATCGCGCCCGGCGCGGCCGGTTTCCTGATAATAGGCTTCGATCGATTTGGGCATGCCGGCATGCAGCACGAAGCGCACGTCCGGCTTGTCGATGCCCATGCCGAACGCGATCGTCGCCACCATCACCATCGATTCGGACTTCACGAAATCGGCCTGGTGGCGGCTGCGCGTGCCCGGCTCCAGCCCGGCATGATAGGGCCGGGCGTTGATGCCGGCCTCGGTCAGCCATTCGCAGATCTTCTCGGTGGCGGCGCGGGTGGGGGCATAGATGATGCCGGCCTGGTCGCGGTGCCGGCCCAGAAAGTCCAGTATCTGCCGCTTGAGATTGTCGCGCCCGGCCACATCGTACCGGATATTGGGCCGATCAAAGCCCGACAGCACCACCCGGTCATCGCCGATGCCCAGTTGCCGCGCGATATCCACCCGCGTCTCGCGGTCGGCCGTTGCGGTCAACGCGATGCGCGGCACGCCGGGCAGGGCATCGCAAAACGGCCGCAGCCGGCGATATTCGGGCCGGAAATCATGCCCCCATTGCGACACGCAATGCGCTTCATCGATGGCGATCAACGCGATTTCGGTCCGCTGCGCGAGCACGCCAAAGCCTTCGCTGAGCGCGCGTTCGGGTGAGACATAGAGCAGATCAAGCTCGCCATCGCGCATCGCCCGCCACACCGTCTCGCCATCGGCCGCCTGGCTGTTCAGCGTGGCGGCACGCACGCCGACGGCTTTCAGGGCGCGCACCTGATCTTCCATCAGGGCGATCAACGGCGATATCACCAGCGCGGTGCCGGGCCGGATCAGCGCGGGGACCTGATAGCATAAAGATTTGCCGGCGCCGGTCGGCATGATCGCCACCACGTCGCGCCCGGCGATGACATCGTCGATGATGGAGAGTTGCGGCCCGCGAAATTCGGAATGGCCGAATACGCGATGCAGCACGTCATGAGGGGTCATGCAGGCTGGATAGCCGGGGCATTGCTGCGTTGCTATGGGCTTGTGGATGCGCCGGCAACAAACTGCGATTTTGGAATGGCTGCTGCTGGCGGCACTGCTGCTGGCCGGCGCCTGGGTGCTGTGGATCCAGCTGCGGCCACCGCGCGGGCTGGGCCCGCAGATTGCCGCCCATGCGGTTGCGATCACCGCCACGCCGCTGCCCGGCACCGGCACCCGCATATCCGGCGCGCGGCTGGCCGGTGCACTGGCGCTTGCCAGCGATGATCCCGGCTTCGGCGGCCTGTCCGGGCTGGCGGCGCTGCCCGATGGTCGGCTGCTGGCGGTCAGCGATGCCGGGCAATGGCTGCTGATGCGCCCGGTGGTGCAAGGCGGTGCGCTGGTCGGCGTGACCGATGCCGAAATGGGCGGGCTGCCGGCCCCGCCGGGCGGCGAGAAGTACGACATGGACTCCGAAGCCGTGCAGGTTTCGCCGGACGGCCGCACGTGGGTCAGCTTTGAACAGCAGCACCGGATCCTCATCTATGATGGCGTGCCACCGCGCCGGCCGGTGGCGGCCCGCTGGCACACGCCGGCGATGCGCTGGGCGCCCAACGGCGGCGGCGAAGCGCTGGCGCTGCTGCCCGATGGCGCCCTGCTGTGGCTGCCGGAACATGCGCAAGCTGGGGTGCATCGCGGCGTGTTCACCGATGCTGCCGGGCAAACCAGCAGCATCACGGTGGCCGGGCTGCCGGGCTTTGCCATTACCGATGCCGTCGCGCTGGATGGCGCGCGCGTGCTGCTGCTGCACCGCCGCTTCACCGGCGTGGAGACGGCGGCCGCACTCAGCCTGATCGATGTGGCGGCTTTGCCGTCCGGCAGCGCAACCGCCCGGCCGCTGCTGCGCTGGGATCGCAATTCGGCCTGGCCGATCGACAATATGGAAGGCGCCGCGTTGGTTCGAGAAGCCGGCCGGCCGGTGCTCTATGTCGTGTCGGACGACAATTTTTCCCGAGCGCAGCGGACATTGCTGCTGCGGCTGGAACTGCCGGCGGGGATGAAAAACTGACAAAAAAGCGGCCGGAGGATGCCCCCGGCCGCCCTATTCATCCGGAAACCAGCGCTTACGCAGCAGCAAGCGCTTACGCGGCGACAGCCGCAGTAGCCTGCTTCTTGATTTCCTTCTTCAGCTTGGCAGCCCGCGGCGACAGCAGATCGTCGCTGGTCTTCAGCAGCCAATTGTCCAGCCCGCCGACATGCTCAACGGAACGCAGGCCGTTCATCGACACGCGCAGGCGCACGCTGCGGCCCAGCGCATCGGAGATCAGCGTCACATTCTGCAGATTGGGCAGAAAAGTGCGCTTGGTCTTGTTATTGGCGTGGGACACGTTGTTGCCGACCTGGCGGCCCTTGGCGGTCAATTCGCAAACGCGCGACATGGTGGATAGTCCTTGAGAAAAACGAATCTGCCGGGAGCAGCCCCGCCGGAATCGGCACGACCACAACAGGGGGCGGCGCATAACCCAGCCATGCCGTGCCGTCAACCACGGCAGAAGGGCTGGACGGGCTGCGCGGCCCGGTGCAGAACAGGCTTATGCCCTATTTTGCCATCCATTGTATCGACAAAGCGGACTCGGCAGAGCTGCGCGCCGCCACTCGCCCGGCGCACCTGGCGCACATCGATCAGTTCAAGGATCAGGTGCTGGTGGCCGGGCCGCTGCTGCGCCCCGATGGCCGCACGATGGGGTCGTTGCTGATCATGGAATTCGATGATCGCGATACGGCCATCGCCTTTGCCAATGCCGATCCCTATCACCAGGCCGGCCTGTTCGAGAGCCGGTCGGTAACGAACTGGCACAAAGTTCTGCCGTAAGGCGGGCGTGCAGATAGCGCAGCTATTTGCCGACTCCGCCACGGCCGGCCGGCGACCAAAAAGGGCGGCTCTCCAGCCGCACTTTTCGTGAGTCGTCCGACGGCGTGGCTCTGCCACGCTCTTCCTGTCTTCCTTCCGACAACTCACACGGACTCGGCGGCTGTGCCGCCGGCCGTGCGAAACGAGGGCCAATCCCACCCCCAACCCCTCTCGCAAGCGGGAGGCGAGCAGTCTAAAACGACAACCCCTGCCGCTTCGCCGCGCTCAGCAATTCCGCGCGGATATTCACCCCCGGCGTCGCCAGCCATGCCAGCATCGATTCGGCCAGCGGCTCCAGCGTCGCGGCGCGCACCATGGCCTTGATCGGCCCGATCCCGGCCGGCGTGATCGACAATTGCTCCACACCGATCGCCATCAGCGCCAGCGCCTCCAGCGGCCGCCCGCCCATTTCGCCGCATACCGTCACCGGCACATCATGTTCGGCCGCCGCACACACCACCCGGCGGATCACCCGCAGGATGGCCGGGGACAACCAGTCATAGCGATCCGCCAGCCGCGGATTGGCGCGGTCGGCAGCAAACAGGAATTGCGTCAGGTCGTTGGTGCCGATCGACACGAAATCCACCATTGGCAACAACACATCCAGTTGCTCGATCAGCGCCGGCACCTCGATCATCGCGCCATATTCAACCCCGGTCGGCACTGGCCGTCCTGATGCCGCCAGCCGTTCACGCTGCGCCTCCACCAGCGCGCGGGCTTCGGCGAATTCCCAGGGTTCCGACACCATCGGGAACATCACGCTCAGCGTGCGGCCGGCGGCGGCCTCCAGCAGCGCGCGCGCCTGCACCTTCATCAGCCCGGTGCGGCCCAGCGCCAGCCGCAGCGCGCGCCAGCCCATCGCCGGATTCTCATCTTCCACGTCGCCGGCCAGATAGGGCACGGCCTTGTCGCCGCCGATATCGACGGTGCGGAACACCACCGGCTTGTCCCCGGCGGCGTCGAGCACGCCCTGGTACAGCGCCTGCTGGCGTTCGCGGCGCGGCAACGTGGCCGATACCAGGAACTGGAATTCGGTGCGGAACAGCCCGATGCCATCGGCGCCGGCCAGCGGGATCGACGCCGCATCATCCAGCAGCCCGGCATTCATGTAGAGCGCGATGTGGCGGCCATCCCGGGAAATCGCCGGCAGATCGCGCACCTTGGCCCATTGTTCGGCCTGCCGCGCCTTCAGCACCCGCATCGCCTGATAGGATTTGATCGTCGCCGCCGTCGGCCGCACCAGCAGCGCACCATTGCCGGCATCGACGATCAACTCATCGCCATCATTCACCTGGGAAAACAACTGCTCGACCCGGCCGAGCACCGGCACGCCCATGGCCCGCGCCACGATGATCACGTGTGCGGTCAGGCTGCCTTCTTCCAGCACCACGCCCTTCAGGTGGCGCTTATCATATTCCAGCAGTTCCGCCGGCCCCAGATTGCGGGCGATCAATATCGCATCGGCCTGCAAGCCCAGTTGCGCCGCCGTGCCCAACTGGCCGGAAAGAATGCGCAGCAGCCGGTTGGACAGATCATCGAGATCGGTCAGCCGTTCACGCAAATAGGGATCATCGATGCTGCGCATGCGCAGCCGGTTGCGCGATTGCACCCGCTCCACCGCGGCCTCTGCGGTCAGACCGGTCTCGATCGCCTCGTTGATCCGCCGCGACCAGCCTTCGTCATAGGCGAACATCTTGTAGGTCTCGAGGATCTCATGATGATCGGTGCCGGCCAGAAATTCCGATTGGCCCATCATCGAATCGATCTGCTCGCGCATCCGCCGAAACGCATCGACCAGCCGCGTGCGCTCCAGATCGACATCATCGGACACCGTGTGTTCCACCACCACGCGCGGCTGGTGAAACACCGCCAGCCCACGTCCCAGGCCATCGACCAGCTTCAGCCCGTTCATCCGCATCGGGCCCGAATTTGCCGCACGCATCCGCATCGCCTGCGCATCATCCACCAGCGCGGCACCGTGGATGAGTTCGGACAGCACCATGGCCACCGTCTGCAGGCCCTCGATCTCGATCTCTTCATAGGCGCGCGGTTCGCGGTGCTGCACCGCCAGCACGCCGATGGCCGCCTCGCGCCGCACGATCGGCACGCCGCAGAAACTGTGGAAATCATCTTCGCCGGTTTCCGGGCGATAGACGAAATCCGGGTGCGCCTTGGCTTCGGCCAGGCTCAAGGGTTCGCGCCGGGCCGCGATATTGCCGACCAGCCCCTGGCCCATCGACAATTTCGTCACATGCACGGCGGTCTGCGCCAGCCCGAAGGTGGCATAAAGCTCCAGCACGCCGTCACGCAGCAGATAGATCGACGCCACCTCGCTGCCCAGTTCGTCGGCAACGATCTTCACCACCTGATTCAGCTTGGCCTGCGCCGCCGCCTTGCCGGCCATCACATCGTGAAGGCGACGCAGGATGATGCGGGCGGCGCTGGCGGGCGGCATCAGGCGGCAGCCTCACGTACAAAGCGGCGGCTGAGCGCAGCCTCGGCCTCAACGGTCAATTCAGCGATGATCTCGGCCACCGGCTGCACTTTCGTCACCATGCCCACCGATTGCCCGGCCATCAGGCTGCCGCCTTCCACGTCGCCTTCCACCACCGCGCGGCGCAGCGCCCCGGCCCAATAATGCTCGATCGCCAACTGCCCGGCGGCCAGGTCCATCTCGCCGCGATCCACGGCTTCGGCAACTTCGCGCTGGCGGGTGTTGAACGCCTCGCTGCCGGCATTTTTCAGGGCGCGCACCGGGATCACCGGCAGGCGCGGATCGATCTGCACGCTCGACAGCGCATCGCGGGCACTGGCCCGCACGAACGCCGCCTTGAACTTGTCGTGCGCCACGCTTTCGGTCGACGCTGCAAAGCGCGTGCCCAGTTGCACGCCCGACGCGCCCATATCCAGATAGGCCGCCATGGCATTGCCGCGCCCGATGCCGCCGGCGACAAACACCGGCACATCGGTGATCACCGGCAGGATTTCCTGCGCCAGCACGGTCAGGCTGACCGGCCCGATATGGCCGCCGGCTTCCGACCCCTCGATCACGATGGCATCCACGCCCGACCGCACCAATTTCTTCGCCAGCGCCGCCGTCGGTGCAAAGCACATCAATTTGGCGCCAAAACCCTTGATCGCCGCAATCGCCGCGCCAGACGGCAATCCGCCGGCCAGCACGACATGCGATACGCCCTGCCGCGCACAGACCTGGATCAATTCATCCAGCATCGGATGCAGCGTGATCAGGTTCACCCCGAACGGCAGTTGAGTCAGCGCGCGCGTCGCGGCAATCTCCGCCTCCAGCAGCGCCGGCGGCATCGACCCACAGGCGATCACGCCAAAACCGCCGGCATTGGAAATCGCCGACACCAGATGGCGCTCGGAAACCCAGGTCATCGCGCCGGCCATGATGGCATGGCGCGTGCCCAGAAATGCCCGGCCGCGCGCCGATGCGGCATCAAGATGCGGGGTGCTGCTCATGCGTCTGCTCCTGCGCCTGTCACATCGTCCGCCGCCGGCCCATCCAGGCCATAGGCGGTGTGCAGCACCCGCACCGCCAACTCCACATAATCCTGCGGGATCAGCACGCTCACCTTGATTTCCGATGTGGTGATGGCCTGGATGTTGATGCCGCGGCTGGCCAGCGCGCGGAACATGGTGGCGGCCACCCCGGCGTGGCTTTTCATGCCGACACCCACCACCGAAATCTTGGCGACATCATCATCCGACAGCAGCGCTTCGAACCCGATGGTATCGCGCGCCTTTTCCAGCACATCCAGCGACGCCGGCAATTGCGCACGCGGCACCGTGAAGGTCACGTCGGTGATGCCTTCGCCCTTGGCGATATTCTGCACGATCATGTCGACATTGATGTTGGCATCCGCCAGCGGGCCAAAGATGCCGGCGACCACACCCGGCACATCGGGCACGCGCACCAGCGTCACCTTGGCCTCATTGCGATCGGCGACCACGCCCACGACAATCATGCGTTCCATCTGTTCATCCTCATCCACCACCAGCGTGCCGGGTGCGTCGGAAAAGCTCGACAACACCTGCACAACGATCTTTTCCTTCATGGCCAGTTCCACCGACCGGGTCTGCAGCACCTTGGCGCCCACGCTGGCCAGCTCCAGCATCTCTTCATAGGTGATGCGATGCAGCTTGCGGGCGCGCGGCACAATGCGCGGATCGGTGGTGTAGACGCCATCGACATCGGTATAGATGTCACAGCGGTCGGCCTTCAGCGCGGCCGCCAGCGCCACCGCCGACGTGTCCGATCCGCCGCGGCCCAGGGTCGTCACCCGATCTTCGTCGGTGATGCCCTGGAATCCCGGCATCACCGCCACCGCGCCCTGCGCCATGCTGTGCAGGATCGCCTCGGTGCCGATCTCCTCGATGCGGGCCGCGCTGTGTGCTGCGGTGGTGCGCACCGGCAATTGCCAGCCCAGCCAACTGCGCGCCGGCACGCCGGCCGATTGCAGCGTGATCGCCAGCAGGCCGGCGGTGATCTGTTCGCCAGCGGCCACCACCACATCATATTCGGCCGGATCAGCCAGCGGGCTGGCCTCCCGGCAGAATCCCACCAGCCGGTCGGTCTCACCCGCCATTGCAGAGACCACCACGGCCACTTCGTTGCCGGCATCAACCTCGCGTTTCACCCGGGCGGCGACATTGCGAATCCGCTCTGTCCCCGCCATCGACGTCCCGCCAAATTTCATCACGATCCGGGCCATGGCCGGCAGCTTCCTTCATGTCCTGCGCCAATATTCGCCTTGCCTGATAGGAATGAAGGGGGGCATTGGCAAGGAAGCCCCCGCTTTCCCGAGGCAAAGAAATGTCCACAGCGCACGCCGCTGGCGCCGCCAGCATCAACCCGGACGAAGCTGCCTTTTTCGGCGCACTCGCTGGCGATTGGTGGAATCCGCGCGGCGCGTCGGCCATGCTGCACCGCATAACGCCGGTGCGCGTGGCGCATATCCGCGCAGCCGCGGTGGCGCATTTCGGCCTGGATGCCAAAAGCCGCCGGCCGCTGGCGGGCCTGGCCGCGCTCGATGTCGGCTGCGGCGCCGGCCTGATGGCTGAACCGCTGGCGCGCATGGGCGCGGCGGTGACCGGCATCGACGCCGCGCCGGAGAATATCGACGCGGCCAGGGCCCATGCCGACGCTGGCGGGCTGGCCATCGCCTATCACTGCATCGCGGTGGAGGATCTGGCCGACAGCGGCGAACAATTTGATCTGATCACCTGCCTTGAAGTCGTCGAGCATGTCGCCGGGTGCGATGCCTTCTTCGCCGCCATCGCCCGCCTGCTGAAACCCGGCGGGCTGGCGATGTTTTCCACGCCCAACCGCACAGCCGCAAGCTGGGCCGTGGTGATCGCCGGCGCCGAATATGTCATCCGCGCCATCCCGAAGGGCGCCCACGACTGGCAGCGATTCTTCACGCCGGATGAGCTTTCAGAAGCCCTGCGCCACGCCGGCCTGACCCCAGCCGAACCCGCCGGCCTGTCCTGGCGGCCGGGCAAGGGCTTCCGCGTCGGCAGCGATGTGTCGGTGAATTATTTCATGGCGGCGGCGAAGGGCTGAGCCGCGGGCTTGCAGCATTGCCTTCAAACGATCGATGAATGCGGTGCACAGGGCGCAATCCCTGGACGAAACGGCCAGACCGCCCGTCTGGCGGAACGCAAAGGTCAAACGCAAAGGTCAAACGCAAAGGTCACTGGCCCATGCGATACGGGCCAGTGACCGCCCATCCAGCGCACAGGCGCCACGGGGGGCAGCGACCCATGCGTGACATGGGTGGTGTCGGCAGGTGAGTGGTCCACCCCCCGACACGACCGCAGACCAGTGGGTGCCTGCGGTATCTCGTTAATTCACGCGCGCAGGGCGCCTGACAGATGGCGGTAAAGCGTATTGAACCCGCTATCCTTGCCGAACACTTTTACAATGCCGTTGGCTTCACACAGGTGGTTCACCCGGACACTGCGCTGCGTCATATTTGGGCTTGTCGCGATTATCCGTGCCTTCTCGTCCTGCTTTCGGATGCGCCTGACCAACTCCATGCTCGTCATGGCCGGCACTTCAAGATCGATCAGCGTCAGGTCGAACGTCACCTGCTGAGCCAGAAGCCATGCATCATGGCAATTGGACAAACTGGATACGATGTGCCCCTCTTCGACCAGTTTCGCCGACAGCGTCGTACGATACAAATAGTCTGCATCGACCAGCAGGATGCGCAGCGGCCGCCGCATGTTGCGGGCCAAATTTTCCGCAGCAATCACGCCGGCCTCAATCCTGGTTACACCCATCAGCAAAGCTCCGCTTTGAAAGGTGCGCGCCCGGTCTGACCCCAACCGGGCGCGCATTCACCACCAATCAGGACGCCACGGTAGTCGTGCGCCTGTGCCGGCGGGAAACTGCCCCGACGATGCCGAACCCGATGATGAACATCGCCCAGCTCTGCGGTTCGGGAACGACAGCCGTCAGGCCCGGAAGGCTATCACTGGAAAGAATGCCACCGGCGCGTGCCGAAAAACTGTTGATCGGCTGGTTGGCCGTGAAGCCCAAGGCGCTGGTAAGGTTGAGAAGGCTCATATTGAGATCAAATTCTGAGCCAGCTGCAAAATTCAGGAAGTCTGATGTTACAGTCGTGAAGTTCGCCCCACCACCAGGATTGGCGATTAGACTTGCTGTGTTGCCGCTGCCGGAAATACCGCCCCCGGTGAAATAATCGAATGACAGCAAGTTGGCACCTGCCGCATAAAATGTCTGCCCAACGGTGAGATCACTGAGGGTGCGGAACTTGATCTCACCCGCTTGCAGCGGCTGGACGATGGTACCAAAAAACTCCTGCGCCGGATCATTGATCGACATATCGACCAGCATCTCCGCTGCAAACGTGCCCAGAATGCTTGCAAACGTGCTGTTGCCAAATGTGAATTGGGTGGACACCCACAGCGGTGTCGTGCCGGAAGTGGCATTCGTGCTCACCATGCGACCAGTCGATGTGCTGGTTCTTGTGTAGTGGACATTGGTTCCCGGGTCTGGCGAAAAACTGGCGAGAGTAACGGCGGAAGCTGAACTTGCAGAAGCCAGCAGCAACGCTGACGTCAATAGACGAATGATGTTCATGGGGATGTCCTTTGCCCTGCTGAGACCTGAAAATTAAACCCTGCGCTTCATTAAGAAGCTTATGTTGATTACAGGGCTGCGCCTGATTCGTACGTGGCCTGCTGCTCAATTTGAGCAAGTTCTGTATCGCAACATGAAATCCTGGATTTCGGCGCCGGGAAGTGCACCGATGGCGATCCGGCAGGCCGTTGGCGGGCTTGCGTAAACAGGCCAACCATCCGGCCATGAGAGCGTCACGCAGCACGTACTTCGCCCGCTTGCGCTTACGCGGCGAAGCGCGGCAATTGCCGCAACAGCGCCAGAATGATCGGGCTGTTGAAATCGATGACCGCACCTGCGGACACACAGGAGATGGCCCCCATTGCCGCCAACTTCTCCAGCCGGCGGCGCATGGTTTGACGCGGCGTGCCCGTTGCCCGTGCCAACGAGCTTTGCGAGACCGGCACAAGGCTGACCAAGGGCAGGTCCTCGTCTTTCCGGCCGGCGGTGCGGTGCCAACGCTGCAGATTGGCAGCGCATATGGTGGCCAGTGTTACCAATTCGTCAGCGTTAAGCGATGTTTCGCGCTGCAATTCCTGCATCAGGACGGCCGTGTCGTTCGCCAACTGGTAAACCGTGGGCAGTTTTTCCCCGAGTATAAAAACCGCTGCATGAGTTGCAGGCACCGCGCCCGGTAACATTTCTCCGTTTGGCTGAACCAAACGCTCTCCCGGACTGGGTGAAGGAGCCGCCCGCTGCATTATCGTTGACTCTTGCGACCCAACCCAATGAGCAGGAAAAATAATCCTAAGCAGAAAATGATAAAAGACTTTACCGAAGCATCGACCATGCCGATATCGGCGTAATCAATGTATGAATAATCACATGATTCGAGAATAGGTAATAACCTCGTAATATTGCCCATTGAAAGAAACCCCCATGTGCTGACGAACTATCTGCAATACATCATATCGTTAATCATACGTCTCGCGGAATTCATTAGGCAAGAATACGGATGCTCATATTGAGCAGTTTGCAAAAATGTCGCATCTTTTAACCTTGCAATTAATGTGTTGATGGCGACATAAGTTAATGCTCGTTGCACGAGCATTGGCGCGCTTTCTGACCAAGCCGGGCAAAAGGCGCGCCGCCCCGCAGGGGTCGCCCGTCAGGGCGATGACGGTGATCGAGCTTGGTCGCAGAGCGCTCTGGCGCACCCGCCGGCGGCCGTTGGGATCCGCGCAACACGTCGGCAATGTTGCACCGCATCACGCCAACCAGACTCGCGCATATCCGCGAAGCCGCAGTGGCGCATTTCGGCCTGAACGCCAAAAGCCGTCGGCCGCTGGCGGCAGTGAACGGCTGATCGGTCGGCGCGCCTGTCCTACAGCGCTGGCCTGTGGCATGATTCAGGCTGTTCGACGCCAGGGGTGAGACGCGCTTTTTGCCGGGAAACTATTGGCAAAGCCTGTGCCAACAAACCTGCAAAAGGATAACTTTGATCACCTTGTAAAGTACAATTGCCGGGCCAAGTGAAGCGACTGGAAACAGAAAGGTGAATAATAACAGTTGCTTGGTCGAAAACCCCTCAATCCGTCAATTGCGGCAGCCGGCCGTTGGCCAAAGCGGATTTCACATGATCGATGAAGGCGCGCAGCTTGGGCAGCACTTGCGCATGGCCCGGATAATGCAGGAACAGGCCGGGGGAGGTCGGCGCCAGATGATCGAGCACGGTTTCCAGCCGGCCCGCGGCAATATCGGCCGCCACCAACGGCTCGCTGGTCTGCGCCAGGCCCATGTCACGCTGCACCAGCGCCAGCACGGTGGTGTAGTCATTCACGATCACCCGGCCCTTCACTGGCGCATCGATGCTGCGGTTGCCATCGGTCAGCCGCCACGGAAACAGGGTGGTGCCGCCGTTCAGCCGCTGGCGGATGCAATCATGGGCCCTCAGATCGGCTACGGTCTGCGGGCGACCATGGGCATCGAGATAGGCCGGCGTCCCCACGATGACATAGCGGAACGACGTGGACAGGCGCACGCTGATCATGTCGGCCTCCAGCAGCTCGCCGATGCGGATACCCGCATCGTGCCCGCTGGTGGCGAGATCGACCGTTGCATCCTCGGCCACCACCTCGACATCGACATCGGGATAAAGCGCACAGAAATCGGCAATGATCGGCTCGATCAGCAACGGCACCACGGCACGCGGCATGTTCAACCGCAACAGGCCCGATGGGCGCTCACCCAGGGTGCGGGCATCGTTCCAGGCCGCGATCAGGCTGGCCCAGGCCGGCGCGGCCTGCGCATGAAAACGCATCCCGGCCTCGGTCAGACCAACCGCACGGGTGGTGCGGATGAACAGCGGCACCCCGATCCGCTCCTCGAGCTGGCGGATGGTCTGGCTGATGGCGGACGGTGACACGCCCAGATCATCGGCCGCAGCGCGGAACGATCGCCGTTCGGCCACCCGCAGGAAGGCATCGAGGCCATCGAGCAGATTGCGCGGGATTATATAGCCAGGCTTCATGGGCCGCCCCGGATTGTGTGGATTATCTTGTGTCTGAGTGTGACTTAAAACCTGTTCATCGGCAACCCGATAGCAAAAGGAACCCAGACAATGAACATCTCCAGCTTCACCCTCGACCGCATCACCCTCGTTGGCCTGGCCATGGCTGGCCTGCTGCCCTTCCTGGCGCTCAGCCCAACGCCGGCGCGTGCCGCCGCCGTGGATTGCGCCGCCGAAGCCACCGCGCTGCGCAGCCAGGCGCATACCGCCGATCCCAAGGCCGCCGCCAAGGCGCTGAAACTGGTGCGGGTGGCCGAAAAGATCTGCGCCGAAGGCAATCGCTTCGAAGCCGGCAAGAAGTTCGCCCAGGCGCGCGGGCAGATCGATACCGGCGTGCAACTGGCGGATCGCCGCTGAGCCCTGCCGGGTGTCGCAGGCGGGCAGGGGCTGCCCCTCACCCCGCTCGCCTGCGGCGAGTCGCCCGCTCCCGCCCAAAGTCCTGCGGCGGGAGCGGGCAAAAGAAGGGCCGCGCTTCCGGGTGGAAGCGCGGCCCCATTTTCGGTTCAGGACAGGCGGATCAGTCGTTGCCGCCGGTCAGGAAGTTGGGCAGGCCGCTCGGCTCGCCTTCGTTGCTTTCGGCGTCGCGCGGCCGGCGTTCGGCGCGTTCGCCGCCACCATCACGGCGGGGCCCACGATCACGGTCGCCATCCCGGCGCGGGCCGCGGTCACGGTCACCGTCGCGGCGCGGGCCGCCCCGATCGCCATCCCGGCGCGGACCACGATCACCACGCGGACCGCGATCATCGCCACCTTCGCGGGGCGGGCGGGTGTCCGGCAATTCCTCGCCGGTTTCCTGATCGACCAGACGCATCGACAGCTTGACCTTGCCGCGATCGTCGATGCCGAGCACCTTCACCTTCACCTGCTGGCCTTCGGTCAGCACGTCCTTCACATTGGCGACACGCTCGTTCTTGATTTCCGAGATGTGGACCAGGCCATCCTTGGCGCCCATGAAATTCACGAACGCACCGAAATCGGCCATGTTCACCACCTTGCCGGTGTAGATTTTGCCCACTTCGGCTTCCTGGGTGATGCCTTCGATCCACTTGCGGGCGGCGGCAATCTGTTCCGGATCGCTGCTGCTGATCTTCACCGTGCCATCGTCTTCGATATCGACCTTGGCGCCGGTGGTGGCGACGATCTCGCGGATCACCTTGCCGCCGGTGCCGATGATGTCGCGGATCTTGTCCTTGGGCACCTGCATCGATTCGATGCGCGGCGCATGGGCGGACAGGCCTTCACGGGTGGAGTCGAGCGCCTTGGCCATTTCGCCCAGGATGTGGGCACGGCCATCACGCGCCTGATCGAGCGCGACGCGCATGATCTCTTCGGTGATCCCGGCGACCTTGATGTCCATCTGCAACGAGGTGACACCTTCGGACGTGCCGGCGACCTTGAAGTCCATGTCACCCAGATGATCTTCATCACCCAGGATATCGGAGAGGACGGCAAAGTCCTTGCCTTCCAGGATCAGACCCATGGCGATGCCGGCGCACGGACGCTTCAGCGGCACACCGGCGTCCATCAAGGCCAGCGAACCACCGCAGACGGTGGCCATCGACGACGAGCCATTCGACTCGGTGATGTCGGCCAGCACGCGGATCGTGTAGGGGAACTCTTCCTTGGCCGGCAGCAGCGGATGCAGCGCCCGCCACGCCAGCTTGCCGTGGCCGACTTCGCGGCGGCCCGGCGCGCCGAAGCGGCCGACTTCACCCACCGAATAGGGGGGGAAGTTGTAGTGCAGCATGAAGCGTTCATATTTCAGGCCATCAAGGCCGTCGATCATCTGCTCCGCATCGGCCGTGCCCAGCGTCGTGGTGACGATGGCTTGGGTTTCGCCGCGGGTGAACAACGCCGAGCCATGGGTGCGCGGCAGCAGGCCCACCATGGCCTCGATCGGGCGCACCGTCTTGGTGTCGCGACCGTCGATGCGGCGGCCTTCCTTCAGGATGGCACCGCGCACGATATTGGCTTCCAGCTTCTTGAACAGCTTGCCGGCCTTCATCTGCTCCTGCGGCGTGCCATCGGCAAACACGGTCTTGGCCTTGGCCTTGGCTTCGGCCAGCGCGGCCTGCCGATCAGACTTGGCGGTGATGCGATAGGCGGCATCGATATCGGCGCCGATCGCCTTCTGCAGCTTGGTCAGCATCGCCTTGTCGTCGGTAACGGCCAGATCCCAGGGATCCTTGGCGGCCTTCTCGGCAAGGCGGATGATGGCATCGATCACCGGCTGGAAGGACCGGTGCGCAAACATCACGCCCTTCAGCATCTCGTCTTCCGAAAGCTCCTTGGCTTCGGATTCGACCATCATCACCGCATCAGCAGTGCCGGCGACGACGAGATCGAGGCTGCCTTCCTTCACCTGCGCCTTGGTGGGGTTCAGGATATATTCGCCATCGATGTAACCGACACGGGCACCCGCGATGGGGCCCATGAACGGCACGCCGGACAGGGTGAGCGCAGCCGACGCCGCGATCAGAGCCAGCATATCGCCTTCGGCTTCGCCATCATAGCTCAGCACATGGGCGATCACGTTGATCTCGTTGTAGAAACCTTCCGGGAACAGTGGGCGCAGCGGGCGATCGATCAGGCGGCTGGTGAGCGTTTCATGCTCGGTAGCGCCGCGCTCGCGCTTGAAAAAGCCGCCGGGGATGCGGCCGGCTGCCGAATATTTTTCCTGATAGTGCACGGTGAGCGGGAAGAAATCCTGCCCCTCCTTCACCGATTTGGCGGCGGTGACGGCGCACAGCACCACGGTTTCGCCCAGGGTGGCGACAATGGCAGCATCCGCCTGACGGGCAATGCGACCGGTTTCCAGGGTCAGCTTGCGGCCGCCCCAGTTGAGTTCTTCTTTGTGAATGGTGAACATGATCTTCTTCTTTTCCTGGCGACGGGCCCGATTGCCGGTCGCCAACAGCGTGTGTGCCGCCCTTGTGGCAGCGCCGGCCCCGACACGCGAATTCGTGAAGAGCCGGATAAACGAACGGCCCCGAAATGGGGCCGTTCCGGTTGTGGGCTTACTTGCGCAGGCCCAGCTTGGTGATCAGCGCGGTGTAACGCGCTGCATCTTTCTTCTTGAGATAATCCAGCAGCGAACGGCGCGTGTTGACCAGAACCAGCAGGCCGCGCCGGCTGTGATTGTCCTTGCCGTGCGTCTTGAAATGCTCGGTCAGGTTGACAATGCGTTCCGTCAATATGGCCACCTGAACTTCCGGCGAACCGGTGTCGCCCGGGCTGCGGGCATTGCCACTGATGATTTCGGCTTTCTTTTCGGCGGATACCGACATCGTGTTACTCCTTCAATCGAGGTTGAACCCGCGCAGCACCCGCACCTCACCCTGATGGGCCTCGACCAGTGCAACGGGAACAGAACCGTTGCAGGCGAGATGGGTGCCGTTGCTGGCTGGGTGCCCGACAAGCCTGCGCCCCTGATGGAGTGCCGCCGCTTCGTCTGGCGTGATATGCAGAGCCGGGATGTCGTCCAGCCCTGCCATCAATGGCAAGAGTGCCTGTTCTGGGGAGGGCCCCTGCACCAATGCGGCCAGATTGTCCAGCGATATCGCCTGTGCCAGCGTGAACGGGCCGGACTTGGTGCGCCGCAACATGGTGACATGGCCAACGGTGCCGAGCGCATAGGCGATGTCGCGCGCCAGGCTGCGGATATAGGTGCCCTTCGACACATGGGTGCTGAAGGTGGCGCTGTCCGGCGTGGTGGCGGTGAGGGTGAGTTCGTGGATCGTGAGCTGGCGGGGGGCAAGCGTGACCTCGGCGCCGGCCCGGGCGAGTGCATAGGCGCGCTTGCCATCGATCTTCAACGCCGAGTAGGCCGGCGGCACCTGGTTGATCGGCCCGGTGAAGCGCGGCAGCACGGCCTGGATCGCGGCTGCGTCGGGCCGCACGTCGCTGGTGGCAATGATGTCGCCTTCGGCATCCAATGTGCTGGTCTCGCTGCCGAATTGCACCGTGAAATCATAGGCCTTGGCGGCATCGAGCATGCGGCCGGCCAATTTGGTGGCCTCCCCCAGCGCGATCGGCAACACGCCGGTGGCCAGCGGATCGAGCGTGCCGCCATGGCCGATGCGCGGGATGGGCATGCCAGTGGTGCGAAAAATCCGCTTCACCGCCGCCACACCCTGCGCACTGGTCAGGCCGAGTGGCTTGTCGAGGATGATCCAGCCGTTGAGCGACATCAGCAGGCCAGCGCCCGCACATGGCCGGCGTCGGCATAGGCAAGGATGTTGCGGTCGCTGGTCAGCAGCAGGAGATCTTCGACGCGGGCCTGGGCGACCAGCAGACGGTCGGCTGGATCACGATGGAAGGGTTCCGGCAGGCTTGCAGCAGCCAGGGCTGATTCCCACGACAGATCGAGGGCTTCGGCGCGGAAATTCTCCAGGAAGCGCTGCAGCCAGCCGCGCGTGTCACCGCGAAACAACTGGCGCGTGTTGCCGGTCCGCGTTGCCAGCGTCCCGATTTCCCAGGCCGAAACCGACGACACCAGCAAACGACCGGCCGGGCTGCGCACCGCTTCGCGACAGGCAGCCGAAACCGGCATGCCCTCGCTCAGCCGCAAGATGACATTGGTATCGAGCAACAGATCAACAGATCGATTCACTCGAAGCTCGAGGCCGACGTTTCGACAAGCGCAGCCATCTCCTTGCCAAGTTCGGTGAAGTCGGCATCCAGGGTGGCGAAATCGGTTTCGGAAAGGCCGGTGCTGCCCTTCATGCAGCCGAACGGATCGAACGAGGGGCCGGGCGCATGATTACCTTCGAAGTGCAGCGTGACATAGGCCTTGCCGCGGCGGGTAACATTGATCCGATCCAGGCGGCGCGCTGCGCCAGCGGCCATCAGGTCCAGGCATTGCGCCTTGAACTGGCTTGCAGACAGGGTGAGTTCGCGGGGCATGGGGTTGGTCCTGCCGATGAAATGGCCATTTCGATATGACCATTTCAGTGCAAAATTGCAATCGAAGGCTTAATCCTCGTCCTCGATGCTGTCCGCCAGGCTCTTCCACGGCTTCGCCGGCGCCTTGGTGACTGGCGGCAGGTCGCGGGCGATGTCCGGGCGTTGCAGGATCGCATCGATGCGGGCGCCGGCGTCAAAACTCTCATCGCGGCGGAACGTCAGGTCCGGCGTGTATTTCGTCGCCAGCCGCTTGGCCACTTCGCCGCGCAGCCAGCCGCGATGCTGGCCAAGCGCCTTCACCACCGCTTCATCGTCGCCGTTCGACGCCTTCACGAATACCAGCGCCTGGCGCAGATCGGGCGTCACCCGCACTTCCGACACCGAAATGATCGTGCGGGTGATCACATCGTCGCGCAGGTCGCCGCGCGCGATGATTTCGGCGAGCGCGTGGCGCACCTGCTCGCCGATGCGCTGCAGGCGGATCGGGCGACCTTGGGAATCGGCGTTGGTGGGCAATATGGGCTTGGGCATCGGCACGAATTCCTCCCCTCCCGCTGGCGGGAGGGGCCGGGGGTGGGCAAAATCGGGGCGGGCATTCGTTCCCACCCCCAACCCCTCCCGCAGGCGGGAGGGGAGCAGATCAGAGCGTGCGTTCCTTCATCTCGACTTCGTAGGTCTCGATGATGTCACCGGCCTTCACATCCGACGAATCGGCCAGCGTGATGCCGCATTCCAGGCCAACCTTCACTTCGGGCACATCTTCCTTGAAGCGGCGCAGCGAGGCGATCGAGCCGGTGTAGATGATGACATCGTCGCGCATGACACGCGCACGCAGCGCCTTCTTGATATAACCTTCGGTAACGCGCAAACCGGCCGCCTTGCCGACCTTGCCGGCCTGGAAAACCTCCAGCACCTGGGCACGGCCCACCACGGTTTCAAAGGCTTCGGGACCAAGCTGCCCGGCCATCGCCGCCTTCACTTCGTCGATCAGATCATAGATGACGTCATAATATTTCAACGCCACCTGATCGCGCTGGGCAATTTCGCGTGCCTTGGCATTGGCCCGCACATTGAACCCGATCACCGGCGCGCCGCTGGCCTTGGCCAGGGTGACGTCGCTTTCGGTTATGCCGCCGGTGCTGGCAATCAGCACCTTGGCGCGGATCTGGTCGCTGCCGATCTTGTTCACGGCACCGGCAATGGCTTCGGCCGAACCTTGCGTGTCGGCCTTGATGACCAGCGGATATTCCTGAACCTTCTTGGCGCGCAGCACCGAGAACATGTCTTCCAGACGCGCCGGGCCATTGGCACCGGTGCGCTTGGCGGTGGCGAGGCCAGCCCGATATTCCGCGACTTCGCGGGCACGGGCTTCGTCTTCGACCACGGTGACCAGATCGCCCGCCAGCGGCACGCCGTTCAGGCCGAGCACTTCGACGGCCGAGGATGGGCCGGCCTCCTTCACCTGCACGCCCTTGTCATCGGTCAGGGCGCGCACGCGGCCCCATTCCTGGCCCATCACGAAGATGTCACCGCGCTTGAGCGTCCCGCGGCCGACCAGCACGGTGGCAAGCGGGCCCTTGCCCTTGTCGAGCCGTGCTTCGATCACCGTGCCTTCGGCGCTGCGGGCCGGATTGGCGCGCAATTCCAGCACTTCGGCCTGCAGCAGGATTTTCTCCAGCAGGTCATCAAGGCCGATTTTCTGGGTGGCGGAAATCTCGGCGCTCATCACGTCGCCGCCCATTTCTTCCACCTGCACATCCTGTTGCAGCAGGGCGGTGCGGATGCGGCCGGCATCGGCACCGGTCTTGTCCATCTTGTTGATGGCCACGATCATCGGCACGCCGGCGGCCTTGGTGTGCTGAATGGCCTCGATGGTCTGCGGCATGATCCCGTCATCCCAGGCCACCACCAGCACGACGATATCCGTCACCCCGGCACCGCGGGCGCGCATCTGGGTGAAGGCTTCGTGGCCCGGCGTATCCAGGAAGGTGATCTTCTGCTTGTCCTTGGTGACGATCTGATAAGCGCCGATCTGCTGCGTGATGCCGCCGGCTTCGCCCTTGACCACATTCGATCCGCGCAGCGCATCGAGCAAGCTGGTCTTGCCGTGATCGACATGGCCCATGATGGTGACCACCGGCGGACGTGGGCTCATATCCTCTTCGATGTCGGCAGCGCCGACCATACCCTTTTCGACATCGCTTTCCGACACGCGGATGATGTTGTGGCCGAACTCGTTCAGCACCAGTTCGGCGGTGTCCTGATCGATTTCCTCCAGCGCCGCTGCCGGCACGCCCAGGCGGGCGAGCAGACGCACGACATTGTTGGTGCGCTCGGCCATGCGGTTGGCGAGTTCCTGCACGGTAATCATGTCCGGCACGGTCACGTCGCGCACCTGCTTGGCCTGGCTGCCCAGCCGGCCGCGTTCCTTTTCGCGGGCACGGCGCAGCGCTGCCAGGCTGCGCACACGCGTGCTGCCTTCATCATCCAGCGCGCGCGTAACGGTCAGCTTGCCGGACTTGCGGCGATCGTCGGCCCCTTTGACGAGGCGCTGCGGCTTGGGCGCTTCCGGCTTGCGGCCGGGGATGATGCGCACGCGCATGCTGTCGTCGTCGTCTTCCATCGCGCTGGGCGGGATGACCATGCCGTCGGCATCCATTTCCGGCTGCGGATCGGGACGCGTCGCAAGCTCTTCGGCGGCCAGGCGCTTTTCATCAATGCGGCGGCGCTCTTCCTCTTCGCGCGCGGCACGCTCCTGCTCTTCGCGGATGCGCACCTCTTCCATCAGGCGCAGCCGGTCTTCCTCGGCCTGGCGCGCATACATGGCCGCCATTTCGGCCGGCGTCATGCGGCCCTTTTGCGGCGCGGTGGGCTGCGGCGGCTGGCGGTTGCCGGCACGTTGGCCCGCACCACCTTGCGGCGGACGGCCCTGCTGGCCGGTCCGCTGCTGCGGGGCTGCGGGACGCGGTGCGGTCGCGGCTGGCTTTGGTTCTGCAGCAACCGGCGCCGTAGGTTGCGGCGCAACCGTTTGCGGGGCGTCCGCCTGCTTCGGTTCGGGTGCCTTGGCTTCCGGCGCAGCGGGGGCCGGCTTTGGCGGCGCCGGCACACGCTCCACCGGCCGGAACGTGACCGGCGGCGGCATCTGGGGGCGGGGCGCAGCCGGCTCGGCAGCGCGCGCCGTCACCGGCGGTTCTGCGGCAGGAGGCGCCACAGGCTCTGGCGCACGCGCCACGGGCGGGGGTGCTGGTGCTGGGGTTGGCGCTGGGGTTGGCGCGGGCGCCGGTGCCGGTGCCGGCTCCGGTGCTGCGGCTGGCGCATCGCCGGGGCGATGCAGCACACGCGTGCGTTTCACTTCCACGACGACCTGTTTGGTGCGTCCATGGCTGAATTGCTGCTTGACCTTGCCGACCTCGACCGACTTGTTCAGGCCGAGGGGGGCACGCATGCCAAGCTTGGGTTTGTTGTCGTCACTCATTGTCCGCGCCTAATGCCTCTCAAGGGTGCCTGCCGCAACCTCTGTTGCGCCGCCCGTCTGTTCAAACTTCGTCTCTGTTTCACTGTGCGCCGGGGCGAAGCCGCCCCAGCGGTCGATATCGGCCAGCACGCGCGCTGCCGCGGCCTTTTCGGTGATGGCGGCATGCACCACATTGTCCCGGCCCAATGCCGCCGACAGCGCGTCGCGCGACATCGGCAAGCGGCGCTGGGCGATGTCTTCGCCCAGCGTTTCGCCCACCGCGCGGGCCATGCCGTCCAGCCGGTCGGCGCCATCCGGACGGGCATCGCCGGCGTGCAGCACCAGCCACACCTTCCCGGCGCGCAGCGCTTCGCGCACCCGCTCTTCCCCGACAATAAGGTTGCCGGCGCGCTTTTCCAACCCGAGCCGGGCCAGCAGGCGTTGCCGCAAGCTGGCTTCGATGCGGTCGCCGATGTCATCGGGCAGCGTGAAGCTGTTGGCCTTGAAAGCGCGCGCCAACGCGCCCCGCAACCGGCCGCGCGCCGCCACATCATCAAACAGGCCACGATCCGCGCTGATCCAGGCGCCGCGACCCGGCAGCCGTTCCGACCAATCGGCAGCCACCTGACCATCCGGCCCCAGCGCCAGCCGGATAAGGCTGGCGCGCGGCGCAGTTTCCCCGGTCAGGATACAGCGGCGTTCGCTATCCTTGTTCGGGGTCTTTTCCAGGGCAGCCGGCGGTTCCGGCGTCAGGCGATCATTGGCTTCCATCCGCTGATGCGTCCTCCCCATCAGCAGATTCGGCACCGACGGACTCCTCGTCAGCAAACCAGTGCGCACGCGCCGCCATGATGATGCGGTTGCCATCATCCTCGGTCAGGCCGAAATCCTTCAGCACGCCGCCGCGGCCGACCAGTTCGTCGGTGGCGAGATCGCCCAGATCATCGAGGGTGCGGATATTTTTCTTGCCCAGCACCACCAACATGGCCTCGGTCAACCCGTCGATGGCAGCGAGATCGTCCTCCACGCCAAGACCGCGACGCTCTTCGCGGGCAACAGCTTCGCGGCGCTCCAGGGCTTCGATGGCGCGGTTCTGCAGTTCGGTGCCCAGATCCTCGTCAAAGCCTTCGATGCCGGCGATTTCGGCGAGCTCGACATAGGCGACCTCTTCCAGTTCAGAAAAGCCTTCGGCCACCAGCAGTTGCGCCAGGGTTTCATCGACATCCAGTTCGGTCTGGAACAGTTCGGACTTCTCGACGAATTCCTTCTGCCGGCGCTCGCTTTCGTCGGCTTCGGTCATGATGTCGATCTGCTTGCCGGTCAGCGCGCTGGCCAGCCGCACATTCTGGCCGCGGCGGCCGATGGCAAGGGAAAGCTGATCGTCGGGCACCACCACGTCGATGCGGTTGTCTTCCTCGTCCAGCACCACCTTGGCAACTTCGGCCGGCTGCAGCGCGTTCACCACGAAGGTTGCGGTGTCGGGCGACCAGGGGATGATGTCGATCTTTTCGCCCTGCAATTCCTGCACCACCGCCTGCACGCGGCTGCCCTTCATGCCGACGCAGGCGCCGACCGGATCGATGCTGCTGTCGCGGCTGATCACGCCGATCTTGGCGCGGCTGCCCGGATCGCGGGCCACGGCCTTGATCTCGATGATACCGTCGTAAATCTCCGGCACTTCCTGGGCGAACAATTTCTTCATGAAGTCGCCGTGCGCGCGGGACAGGAAAATCTGTGGGCCGCGCGGTTCACGGCGCACGCTGGCGATCAGGCTGCGCACCCGATCACCAGGCTTCAGCACTTCGCGCGGGATCTGCTGGTCGCGGCGGATCACGCCCTCGGCCTTGCCAAGATCAACAACCACGTGGCCGAATTCGGCGCGCTTGACGACACCGGTGATGATCTCGCCCTGGCGGTCCTTGAACTCTTCGAACTGGCGCTCCCGCTCGGCATCGCGCACCTTCTGCACGATCACCTGTTTGGCGCCTTGCGCGGCGATGCGACCGAACTCCACCGGCGGCAGCGGATCGACGACATAGCTGCCCAATTCGGCGCTGGCGTCTTTCTTGGTCGCGTCCTTCAGGCTGATCTGCTTGAAGAAATCTTCCGGTTCCTCAACCACTTCCAGCACACGCCACAGCCGGGTTTCACCCGATTTGGGATCGATCTTGGCGCGAATGTCGTTCTCGGCGCCATAACGTGCACGGGCGGCGCGCTGGATGGCGTCTTCCATCGCCTCGATCACGATGCCGCGATCGATGCTCTTCTCGCGCGCCACCGCATCGGCAATAGCGAGCAATTCGGCGCGGTTGGCCGTCAGGGATGTGGCGTGTGCAGTGGCGATAGCCATCTTCAGTCCTCCGAAAGATCGTGGTCGGGGGTTTCATTGTCATTGTCCGCAGCAGCGCCGCTTTCAATGATTTCGTCGGCGCCGGTGGTGTCCAGCGGGCGGGTGGCGGCAATCAGCCGTTCGGTCAGCACCAGCTTGGCGGCGCGGATATTGGCCATCGGCAGGCGCAGCACCTGGCCGGACTTGCCGGTGAGCAGCACATCGTCGCCATCCAGCGCGGTGATGTCGCCATGGGCGCGGGCGCGGCCGTCCACCATCGGCTCCAGCTTCATGCGGGCTTCGTGGCCCACCCAGTTCTGCCAATCGATGGCGCGGGTCAGCGGCCGGTCGATGCCGGGGGAGGAGACTTCCAGCGCATATTCGCTCGCGATCGGGTCGGCTTCTTCCAGTGGCAGATCGAGCGCGCGCGACAAGGCGGCACACTGATCGAGCGTCAACTGCCCGGTGGCCGGGTCTTCGGCCATCACCTGCAGCGTCATTGCGCCATTTTGCCCCGAAAGCTGGATGCGCACCAGGGCAAGGCCCATCGCCGCCACGACAGGCGCGATGATATCATCCAGGCGGGCATCGAGATCGGTCTGGGTCAAAGGCTTGCGTCTCCGGTCGGTGGTGTTGGGGCTGCACGGCAAGCGGTCTGGCGCCACGCAGCGGAGCCGCGCAGCCTGCAAACCATCAGCCATGCAGGAATGAAAGGGCCTATACGCCGTTCGTGAGGAGCCGGCAAGCGTGCTGAACAATGTGGCGCCGTTAACCCTTTTCCCTCTTAACGGCCGCGTGTTTATCCTGTATCCACCGTTACCGTTAACAGGAAATTAACCATTTGCGGGGTGTCTCGATGTTGCGTGCCAGCATGTTTGTCACAGTGGCGATTCTGGCTCTGGCAGGGCCGGCCACCGCCACGACCGTGTTCATCAATGATCCGGATGTGCGTATCACCGCTATCGACACGCTGGTGCTTGGTGCGAAATATCGCATGTCGAACACCAATTTCGATCTGTCGCTAGATGCAGGCGGCGGTACGCAGAATGTGCCGGGTGGGCCGAATTTCATCAGCACAAACCTTGGCAACAACGCCTCGCTCAACAATGTGACCTTTGCCTTCAGCCTGCGCCATATCGCTGGCCAAGGCATCGTCTTCAGCATGACCAACCCCAGCAATGTGGTGCGCAGCCTGGCGTGGGGCAGCTTCACCCCGGCGCTGCCAACGGCGCCAACCGTGGCTGCGGCGCAATTGCTGGCGTCGGCAGCGACCGGTGAAACCCCGGGCGATCTGCTCTCTCCCGGTCAATTGCCGATGAACACGCTGCACCTCGAAGTGACCAGCCTGCAGCGGTCAGGCCAGAATTACACCCCTGTCATCAGCCTGTCCGATGTGGCCTTTGCAGCCACCGGCGTGACTCAGCAGGGCAGCTTGATCACCTCGCAGATCGTCACACCTGAAACCAATCTGACCAATCCCAATTTCAACGAAGTCGGCCCTGGCTGGGCGTCGCAATGGCTGGTCACCAACGGCAATTTCTGGGCGTTCGATTGGGCGGTGACCGGCAATGTCAACATGGCCTACACAGGCTCGCCGGGCAGCGTTGATGAATTCGTGAAATTCGGCATTTCGGGCAAGCAGGCGGCCTTCACCGGCATCAACATCACCGGCGGTGTGCCGGAACCGTCCAGTTGGGCCATGTTGATTGCCGGATTCGGCCTGGTGGGTGCGGTAATGCGTCGCCGTCGCCCAGCGCTGGCCTGATCACGCGCTGCTACGTCGTTGCTGCCCTTAACAAGACTTATTCCGTCGCCTATACAGCGATGAAACGAGGCTTTCACGGGGCGAAACTCATGGCAAATATTCTGGGCAATCTCACGCAGGCGCTGTTTCTGGGCCTGGGGCTGCTGGTGGCGGTGATCGCGGCGTTCCACGGCGGTTATATCGGCGGCGATCTATATGCGTGGGGCAATGGCTTCCTGCGATTCGTGCACACCTGGGCCGGCGTGCTGTGGATTGGCCTGCTCTATTATTTCAATTTCGTGCAGATCCCGACGATGCCGTCGGTGCCGGCCGATCTGAAGCCCGGCGTGACCAAATATATCGCCCCCAAGGCGCTGCTGTTCTTCCGCCACGCCGCATTGTTGACCGTGGTGATCGGTCTGGCGATTGCTGGCCACAACGGCTATATCGTGCAGGCGTTCACCTTCGGCGAAGGCTTCCGGGTCATCGGCCTCGGCATGTACCTGGGCCTGATCATGGCAGCATTCGTTTGGTTCGTGATCTGGCCAAACCAGAAGATTGCGCTGGGCCTGGTCGATGGCACGGCCGATGAAAAGGCCAAGGCTGGCAAGACGGCAATGCTGTTTTCGCGCACCAATTTCGTTCTGTCGTTCCCGATGCTGTATTGCATGATCACGCAGGGCAACGGCCTGACACTCTGAAACGGCCAACGGCTAACGTCACATGAAGGGCCGGTCCGCGTGTTGCGGGCTGGCCCTTTCCTATGGCGCCTCGATGTTCCGCCGGCTCATGGTCAGACGTTGCGCGGCCGCGCCGCGGACCCGTCCGCCGGCGCACAGTCCGGAAGTTCGGCATAGCTTGCCCGTCGGCCATTGCGGCTGATCCACACCCGCAGCGACGCATATTCCGGGCAGGATTTGTAGCGCCAGCGAAATTCCCAGCCATCGGCCCATTGCTGGCCTTCACGCGCCGCAAACGCGCTGCTCGGCACGCCGGACCGCACATGATATTGTTTCGCCAACCGATCGGCGAGCGCTTCGGCCGCCGGCGCATCGATATCCGGATCATAAAGCCCCAGCGCCAGTGATCCGCCGGCCAGGGCAGCGATGATGATCAGAACGATGCGGCGGCGGGTCACCCATATCTTGTGCACCAAGCGGCCCGGTGACAAAAGGGGGAGCGTCATTGCGCGGCGATGGCGCGCAAAGCTGACGGCCCCAAGTGGCAATCGCGTTGACAAGCCCTGGGTCATCCATTACCGACCCGCCTTCGCATGAGCCGGGGTCTACCGATTCTGGCTGCGCGTTTGTTTGAACCATATTTCTAAGGTTGAAGTCATGTTCGCAGTGGTGCGCACCGGCGGCAAGCAATACCGGGTCGCCGACGGTGACAAGATCATCGTCGAGAAAATCGATGGGGATGCCGGCGCTGCCGTGAATCTCGAAACCCTGATGGTCGGCGAAGGTGCCGATCTCACGATGGGTGGGGCCGTCACGGCCGAAATCGTCGCCCAGACCAAGGGCGATAAGGTGATCATCTTCAAAAAGAAGCGTCGCCACAATTATCGCCGCAAGAACGGTCATCGCCAGCAGCTGACCGTGCTGAAAATCACGTCGGTCGCGTAAGGACACAAACCCATGGCTCACAAGAAAGCAGGCGGCTCGTCCAGGAACGGCCGTGATTCGGAAAGCAAGCGCCTGGGCGTCAAGCGCTTCGGCGGCCAGGCGGTCAACGCCGGCACCATCATCATCCGTCAGCGCGGCACCCCCACCCATGCCGGCCGCAATGTCGGCGTTGGCAAGGATCACACGCTGTATGCGCTGAGCACCGGCACCGTGGAATTCCACACCGGCAAGCTTGGCCGCAAATATGTGTCGGTCAATCCGGTGGCGGAACCGCTCGCGGCTGAATAAGCCCGGCTCTTTCCCGCTTATTTGACAAAGGGGAGCTGGGCGACCGGCTCCCCTTTTGTTTTGGAACAACCCCGCGATGCAGTTTCTCGATCAGGCCAAGATCTTCCTGTCGTCCGGTGCTGGCGGCGACGGATCGGTGTCCTTCCGCCGCGAGAAGTTCGTCGAATATGGCGGCCCCGATGGCGGCGATGGCGGCAAGGGCGGCGATGTCATCTTTGAATGTGTCGACGGCCTCAACACGCTGATCGATTTCCGTTATTCGCAGCATTTCAAAGCCAAGCGCGGCGAACATGGCATGGGTCGCAACCGCACTGGCGCCGGCGGCAATGATCTGCTGATCAAGGTGCCGGTGGGCACGCAGATCCTGGCCGACGATGAAGAACGCACGCTGATCGTCGACATGACCACCGTGGGCCAGCGCGCCATCCTGCTGAAGGGCGGCGACGGCGGCAAGGGCAATGATCATTACAAGACCAGCACCAACCGCGCGCCGCGCCAGTTCCAGCCGGGCTTTCCCGGCAAGGAATTGTGGGTGTGGCTGCGGCTGAAGCTGCTGGCCGATGTCGGCCTGGTCGGCCAGCCGAATGTGGGCAAATCCAGCCTGATCAACGCGATTTCCAACACCAAGGCCAAGGTCGGCAATTATGCCTTCACGACGCTGAAACCACAGCTCGGCGTGGTCGCCCACAAGGGCCAGGAACTGGTGATGGCCGATATTCCGGGCCTGATTGCCGGCGCTGCCGATGGCGTCGGCATCGGTGACCGCTTTCTGGGCCATATCGAACGCTGCCGCGTGCTGCTGCATCTGGTTGACGCCAGCCTGCCCGGCCCGGTCGCCCAATGGGAAACCGTGCGCGAGGAACTCGCCGCCTATGGCAATGGCCTCGATCGCAAGCCGGAGATACTGGCGCTTTCCAAGACCGATCTGGTGACGCCCCAGGCGCTGGCCGCCAAGAAGCGCGCGCTGGAACAGGCGAGCGGCGCGCCGGTATTCTGCATCAGCGCAGCGACAAAAAAGGGGGTGGAGCCTGTGCTCGATCGCCTGATGGAAATCGCTGGCCGGTCGCAGGCGACGCGCACGACCGGCGGAGATCGGCCGTGGTCGCCGCTGTAACACCCACGCCTGCCGCCGCCTTGGATCCCGCTGTCTGTCCGCGGCTGGTGGTGAAAATCGGCTCGGCGCTGCTGGTTGATCACGCTGGTACCGTGCGCACAGACTGGCTGGCCGGCGTGGTCACCGACATCGCTGAACGCCGCAGCCAGGGCCAGCAGATCGTCATCGTATCGTCCGGCGCCATTGCGCTTGGTGCACGCCGGCTGGGGTTGGAGCGCGGCGGCCGCGCCAGCCTGGAGGATGCCCAGGCCGCCGCTGCGGTGGGGCAGGTGGCCCTTGCCGGCGTATGGGAAGCGCTGCTGGCTGCCCAGGGCCTGATCGCCGCGCAGGTGCTGCTGACGCTGGGTGATCTGGAAGACCGGCGGCGTTATTTGAACGTTGCGGCCACCATCGCGCGATTGCTCGATTTGGGCGCCGTGCCAGTGCTGAACGAGAATGACACGGTCGCCACCGCCGAAATCCGTTTTGGCGACAATGATCGGCTGGCGGCGCGCGCTGGACAGGCGGCGGGGGCGATGGGCGTGATCCTGCTGTCCGATGTCGATGGCCTTTTTACCGCCAACCCCGCCAGCGATGCCAGCGCGACGCGCATTCCGGTGGTCAAGGCGCTGACACCCGATGTGATGGCGATGGCGACGGGTGAGACAAAGTCGGGCATGGGATCGGGCGGCATGGCGGCCAAATTGCTGGCCGCCCGCATGGCCGGTGCGGCGGGCATTGCGCTTGCCATCTGTGACGGGCGGGTCGACCGGCCGCTCACGCATTTTGCTGCGAGCGGCGGCGGCACGCTGTTCCTGCCGCCACGCAGCGCCAAAGGCCGCAAGGCCTGGCTGGCGGGGCGCATCACCGTGGCCGGTACGATCACGGTGGATGCCGGCGCCGCGTCGGCCCTGCGCCGCGGCGCCTCGTTGCTGGCAGCCGGCGTGCGCGCGGTGGATGGCCCGTTCCAGCGCGGCGATGTGGTGGCAATTGTCGGCCCCGACGGCGAACTGCTCGGGCGCGGTCTGGCTGGTTATGATGCCGACGATGCCGCCACGATCATGGGCCTGCGCAACGATGCCCACGCCGCCGCACTGGGCTATGCCCCGCGCGCTGCCATGGTGCATGCCGATCATCTGGTGCTGATATGAACATGATCCATGATATGGCCCGCGCTGCTAGGGCTGCTCTGCCGGCGCTGGCCGCCGCTTCGACCGCGCAAAAGGCGCAGGCCATCCGCACCGCAGCCACCGCCATCCGCGCCCGCGCAGCCGAACTGCTCGCCGCCAATGCCAACGATGTCATCGCCGCTGCGGGGCTGTCGGCTGCCCTGGTGGACCGGCTGGCGCTGGATGCTTCCCGCGTTGATGGCATCGCCGCCGGGCTGGACACGGTGGCAGGCCTGGCTGATCCCGTCGGCGAAGTGATCGCGCGTTGGGAACGGCCCAATGGCCTGCAGTTCAGCCGGGTGCGGGTGCCGCTGGGCGTGATCGGCATCATATACGAAAGCCGACCCGGCGTGACCGCCGATGCGGCAGCATTATGCCTGATGGCCGGCAATGCCTGCCTGCTGCGCGGTGGCAGCGAAGCGGCGCGGTCGAACGCGGTGCTGCTGGATTGCATGGCGATTGGCCTGCGCGACGCCGGCCTGCCGGCCGCGGCCGTGCAGATGGTCCCCGCCGGAGACCGTGCTCTGGTGGGCGACATGCTGGCCGCACACGGCCTGATCGACGTGATCATCCCGCGCGGCGGCAAGGGTCTGGTGGCACGCGTCCAGGCCGAAGCCCGTGTGCCGGTGCTGGCGCATCTGGATGGCATCAATCATGTCTATGTCGATGCAAGCGCTGATCCGGACAAGGCCGTGGCGATTGTGGTCAACAGCAAGCTGCGCCGCACGGCGGTGTGCGGGGCGATGGAAACCCTGCTGATCGATGTTGCCGCGCCCGTTGTCCTCAAACAGCAATTGGTGGCGGCGCTGCTCGATGGCGATTGCGAAGTGCGCGGCGATGCCGCCATCCAGTCGCTGGACCCGCGCGTGCAGCCCGCCGCGCCGGAAGATTGGGACACCGAATATCTGGATGCCATCGCCAGCGTCGCGCAAGTTGCCGGCGTTGACGGCGCCATTGCCCACATCGCCGCCCACGGCAGCCAGCACACCGAAAGCGTGATTGCGCAGGATGCCGGCGTTGCCGAAACCTTCCTCGCCCGCGTCGATGCCGCGATCGTGCTGCACAATGCCTCCACGCAGTTCGCCGATGGCGGCGAGTTCGGCTTCGGCGCAGAGATCGGCATTGCGACGGGCCGCCTGCACGCGCGCGGCCCGGTGGCGCTGGAGGGGCTGACCATCTTCAAGACCCTCGTGCGCGGCACTGGCCAGGTGCGGCCGTGATGGGCTATGCTGTCGCCATGGACGCTCGTCACGCACGCCCCGCCTCCCAGCCTGATCCCGGTGGCGATCGGGTGGAGGAACCCTTGAACGCCGACGATATTGCCGCCTGCGAGGAAGCCGAAGCGGCCGTTGCGCGCGGCGAATGGGTGGATGGCGAAGTGGTGCTTGCGGAATTAAGGGCCATGGCGGCGCGTCATCGGGAACGGGCACGCAAGTCCCGTGCGCTTCAGTCGCGGGATAGCACGGGCGCGTGAAGCTGCGCATTTCGGCGGACGCCCGCCGCGATCTGTCACGGATTGATCGTTGGCTTGGGTCCATCGACGGCGATCTGGGCGGGTTGGCGCAAGATGCCATCGCCGACCGCATCGAACTTGTCTTGACGAACCCGGCGATCGGTTCACCTGTGCCTGGCGGGCGACGCAAGATTATCGAACGCCGCTTCGGCTATGTGATCCTCTACAGCCATAACAACGAGTCCGTGACCATCTTGCGCATCCGTCACGCACGGGAGGATTGGCGCTGATGGCGCGTATCGGTCTGCTCGGCGGCAGCTTCAATCCGGCGCACGCCGCACACCGGCACATCAGCCTGGTGGCGCTGCAGCAGTTGCAACTGGATGCGGTTTGGTGGCTGGTCGCGCCGCAGAACCCGCTGAAATCGCCCGAATCCATGGCCGCGCTCGGCAGCCGCGTGGCGCGCGCCCAGCAGGAGGCGCGGCACCCGCGCATCCGTGTCACCGCGCTGGAAGCCGTGCTCGGCACGCGCTTTGCCGTCGATACGGTGATCGCGCTGAAACGCCGTTATCCGCAGCATCGTTTCATCTGGCTGGCTGGCGATGATATCGTGGCCGAACTGCATCGCTGGCGGCGCTGGCGACGGTTTCTCGGCGAAATTCCGCTGGCCGTTGCGCCGCGGCCTGGCGTATCGTTGATCGGCGCGCCGGCGCTCAGTTGGGCCGGCTGGTCGCCTGCCACGCCTTCGCGCTGGACGGACGCGCCGCTGCCAGCGATAATCAAACTTCATGCCGGATTCCGGCCGGAATCGGCGACCGCAGTGCGGCGCATCGATCCGGATTGGGCCAGCGAATTGACCGACAAAGCAAGGATTAGCGATTGACCAAGACTGACCGGGTGGACGAACTCCACGCCATGATCATGCAGAGCCTGGATGATGACCAGGCGGTGGACCCCGTCTCCATCCCGCTCGCCGGCAAGACCAGCATCGCGGATTTCATGGTGGTCGCCAGCGGCCGCAGCGGCCGTCAGGTGGCGTCGATGGCTACCAAGATCGCCGAAAAATTGAAAAGCGACTTCGGCCGCAGCGCCCGCGTGCAGGGCCTGCCGACTGCGGACTGGGTGTTGATCGATTGCGGGGACATCATTGTCCACATCTTCCGGCCCGATGTGCGGGTGTTCTACAATCTGGAACGCATGTGGGGCCTGGATGATGCGCCGGCACCAGCACAGGCGACGGCCAGCGCGCCGCCGGTCATTGCCACGCCCCGCTGAGTGAAGCTGCACATCATCGCACGCGGCCGCATCGGCCAGTCTCCCGAAGCCGAACTGGTGCAGCGCTACGCGGCCCGCCTGAAGGGCCGGCTGGCGGTTACCGAACTCAGCGACACCGCGCCCTGGCCTGCATTTTCCGGCGGCCGTAGCGTGGTGCTCGATGAACGTGGCCAGGATCTCGGCTCGGCCGATCTGGCGGCGCTGCTCGGCCGCTGGCGCGATGATGGCACGCGGGATGTGCGCTTTCTGATTGGCGCTGCCGACGGCCATGATGCTGCCACCCGCGCTGCGGCCGATCTGCTGCTCGGCTTTGGCCGCGCGACCTGGCCGCATATGCTGGTGCGCGCCATGCTCGCCGAACAAATTTATCGCGCGCTGTCGATCCTCGATGGCCACCCCTATCACCGCGGCTGAACCCCAATTCACCCGCGTTCACCCGCGCGCAAGGCCGCAGGGAGTAGCGCTGCGACATCCGTGTGCTATCCTGACCTTCCATTCAACTGAGTTCGCAGTCCAATGAGCCTGAGCAAAAGCTGGAAGATCGCCCTGCCGCTGGCCGCCTTGATGCTGGTGCCCGGTTACGCCGCCGTTCAGGCGGCTGCCGAAACCGACACCTACAAGGAACTCGACGCGTTGATGGACGTGTTCGAACGTGTGCGGGTGATCTATGTCGACAAGGTCGATGACAAGACGCTGATCCGCGGTGCCATCACCGGTATGCTCGCCAGCCTTGATCCACACTCCGCCTATCTCGACGGCCGCGACTATGCCAACCTCAAGCAGACCACCGATGGCGAATATACCGGTCTGGGCCTCACCGTGACCTCCGAGGATGGCGCCGTGAAGGTGGTGACGCCTACCGACGACACGCCAGCGGCGCGCGCCGGCATCAAGGCTGGCGATTACATCACCCACCTTGATGACGACCTGATCTATGGCGGATCCCTAAACGACGCGGTCGACAAGATGCGCGGCAAGGCCGGCACCACGATCAAGCTGACCGTTGTGCGTCAGGGCGAACCCAAGCCGATGGAGTTCACCCTCACCCGCGAAGTCGTGGTGATCCGCCCGGTCAAGTGGGAAACCCGTGGGCAAGTCGGCATGATCCGCATCGCCACCTTCAACAGCCGGACCGGCGAAGACACGCGTGCCGCCGTTGATGGCATCAAGGCCAAGCTGGGCGCCAATCTGGCTGGTTATGTCATCGACCTGCGTTCGAATCCGGGCGGCCTTTTGGATGAAGCCATCAAGGTATCGGACGTGTTCCTGTCGGGCGGCGAAGTCGTTTCCGAACGTCGCCGCGCCAAGAATGATGTCGATCATTATTACGCCAAACCGGGCGATGCCACCGATGGCAAGCCGCTGCTGGTGCTGGTTGACGAAGGCACTGCATCGGCTGCCGAAATCGTCGCCGGCGCGTTGCAGGATCATCGCCGCGCGCTGGTGCTGGGGCAGCGCAGCTTCGGCAAGGGCAGCGTGCAGACCGTTTATCCGCTGTCTGGTGAAACGGCGCTGCGCTTGACCACGGCGCGTTACTACACGCCGTCAGGGCGCAGCGTGCAGGAAAATGGCGTCGATCCCGACATCCAGGTGCCGCAGCTTTCCGATCCGCGCGTGTCGGACCGCAAGCCGATCCGCGAAGCCGATCTGAAAAAGCATCTGATCAACGAACTGAAGGACGCCACCGACAAGTTGGTGGAGCAGGACGGCCTGCCCGATCCGCGCTTCGTGGCCAAGGCCGATGATCTGAAGGCCAAGGGCGTGATCGATTATCAGCTCGATTATGCGCTGCGGCTCATCGGTCGCCTGGCACCGACTGCAGCACCGCCGGTACAAGTGGCCGGGCCGACGCCAGCCCTGCCGAGCACCAGCTCGCGTTGAAGGCAGGCCGGGGCTCGTGGCCGGGTGATTGCCCCGATATTGCCTGTGTCACAATCGCCGATTAAGCGCGTGACAGCCGTTTCAAACGAAAGCCTTGCCAGTGTTGCGCCGCCTGTATGATTGGACTCTGGCCAAGGCCGCCGGCCCCGGCGCCGAACGCTGGTTGATCGGCATCAGCTTTGCCGACAGCAGTTTCTTCCCGGTGCCGCCCGATGTCATGCAGATCCCGATGTCGATCGCGCGGCCGGAGCGGGCGTTGCGCTATGCTGCGGTCTCCACCGCCGCGTCCGTTGCTGGCGCGCTGCTCGGGTATGTGATCGGGTCAATGCTGTATCAGGCAGTCGGCGTGCCGCTGCTGGCGTTTTACGGCTATGAAGAACGCTTCGTGGCGTTCGCGGCCGACATCAAGGCCCACGGCTTCCTGTGGATGTTGGCCTTCGCTTTCCTGCCCATTCCTTACAAGGTGGCGACCATCGCCGCCGGTTCGGTGTCCCTTTCCATCCCGGTGCTGATCCTGGCGTCAATATTGGGCCGTGGCGGGCGGTTTTTCCTGGTGGCGCTGATCCTCAAGCGTTTCGGCCCGAAGGCGCAGGAATTGATAGACCGTTATTTCAACGCGCTGGCGCTTGCTGCCACCGCTCTGTTCGTCGGCGGCTTCGTCGTGGTCAAATATGCGTTCTGAGCCGGCCGGCCCCGCTGTGCTGCTGGCTGGCGCTGTCGCCTTGCTGGCCGGGGCCTGGGGCTTCGAATTGATTGGCGGGCTGGTGCCTTGCGAAATGTGCTGGTGGCAGCGCTGGGCCTTGCTGGCGGTGGCATTTCTGGCGTTCGATGCGCTGTTGCTCGGCCAGTTGAGCACAAGACAGCCGCTGCTTGGGCTGGTGGCGCACCTGTCCGGCTGGATGGCGCTGCTTGCGATGATCGGCAATGCCGGCATCGCGCTGTTTCACGCCGGCGTGGAGCAGAAATGGTGGCAAGGCCTCACCCGCTGCACGGCGCCGCCGCTGGCCGGTGATACACAATCGATGCTGGCCGACATCCTGGCGCAGCCGCTGGTGCGCTGCGACGCCATACCCTGGCAGATGTTCGGCATTTCCATGGCAGGGTGGAATTTCCTGATCTCTTTTGGTCTTTCCGGAGTTGCCGCATGGCTGATGCTCAGAACCCGGCGATAAAGCGCCGTCTGCCCGGCGATCGCCGCCCCGACACACGCGCGATGATCCGCGTTAACCAAGCCGGCGAGACTGGCGCGGCACGCATCTATGCCGGGCAATTGGCGGTTATGGGCGGGCGCCACGCGATGGCCGGCGAGATTCGCCACATGGCCGCCCAGGAACAGCGGCATCTGGATGGCATGAACGCCATCATGGCCCGCCGCAGCGTGCGCCCGACCATCTTCGGGCCGCTGTGGCATGTCGCCGGCTATGCGCTCGGCGCCGGCACGGCCTTGCTGGGCCCCAAGGCTGCCATGGCCTGCACCGAAGCGGTGGAAACCGTGATCGATGAACATTATGGCGAGCAGACCGAGGCGCTGGCCGATGGCAGCGATCCCGAGCTGAAGGCGATGATCGATGATTATCGCAGCGACGAGATCGAGCACCGCGAAGCAGCTGCCGTGCACACCGGCGGCGGCGCATTCCCGATCATGGAGGCAGTTATCCGCGCCGGCTGCCGCGCGGCCATCGCCGTGGCCAAACGCGTCTAATTGCGGATCTGATCGCGCATTTGGTAACGGCCGCCAACCCGGCCGGAGAACATCTGCGTCACCCCCGGATGATGCACGGCGTCGCCATCCGGATCCGGCAGCAAATTCTGTTGGCTGACATAGGCGACGTAGGTCGATTCCTCGTTCTCGGCAAACAGATGGTAGAACGGCTGGTTCTTGTGCGGCCTTATGGCTTCGGGGATGGATTGCCACCAATCCTCGGTGTTGTTGAAGATCGGATCGACGTCGAAAATCACGCCGCGGAACGGGAAAATCCGGTGCCGCACCACATCACCGATGGTGAAGGCGGCCGTGGTCGGGGCTTCGGCAGGAACATCAGGGTCGGACATCGGCGGCATGAAATTCCATTGGATCAGGGTGAAGGCAGCATGGCAACCTCAGGAGGCCTTCCTGCACAAGACCCCAATATAGGGCGCCAGCCCGCCGGTTGAAGGGGTTTCAATGTCACGCACAGCCCCCGCCTGCCGAACAGGCTTGGCATCCCCGCCCCCCTCCGCTATAGCCGCCCGCCTGACCAGCCTGCGGGCAGGGCACATCGCGGAGAGGTGCCGGAGTGGTCGATCGGGACGGTCTCGAAAACCGTTGTGGGTGCAAGCTCACCGTGGGTTCGAATCCCACCCTCTCCGCCATTTTCCCCCTAAGCATCTGAATTGATGAAACCCGTTGCAAAATCGAGCCTTTTGAATGGCATTTGTTTCAAACACCGCTGCAATACGCCGGATGGAACTGGGCTGGGGCAGCACATAAGTCACCGTCGTCTTTTCTTTCGCCGAGGCTATCCTGGACGCACCTCATTCCGTTCAGGATGGCGCGAACCCGTTACAAGTCCACTTTTGGGATGTTCGAGGTTTGGAGGCCTTCGCGGGCTTTGCTGATGAGTGCATGAACGGCGGGATTGGGGAAGCGCCGATCGACCGTGACGGCATGGAAGCTTTCGGTGATGCCCGGAAGTTCCTCGGCCTCGATCAACTCGCCATTGGAAATCTCGTCGCGCACGGCGATTGGCGGCAGCACGGCCAGCGCTGTGCCTTCGCGCACCAGCAGGCGCATCATGGCAATGTCGTCGACTTCGGCCGCGATTTGCGGGTTGATGCCCAGTTGCACGGCAAATGCGTCGAAACCGGTGCGCACGCTGCTTCCCAGTGTCGGCAGGATCAGCGGGTGCTGCGCCAGCAGGGCGGATATACTGCGCGTTGTGCCAATCAGCGCCGGTGTGCCGATCAGTTCGACATGCTGTTCCGAAAGCTTGTGCACGATGAACGGCCTCAAGGCGTCGATCTCTGGCGCCTGGTTGGTGAGGACGACATCGAGTTTGTGCATCTGCAGGGCGAGCAGCAGTTCCGATGCACTGCCTGACCGCAGGATGATCTCGATGTCGTCGCGGCCGAGCAGGGGGCGGACAAAGCCGATCTGGAAGTTGCGCGACAGGGTGGCGAGCGCGCCGACGCGCACCGCCTGGCGCGTTCGGCCGGTTTGCTGAAGCGTGCCGATCAGGTCGCGGCCCGTCGCAAAGATGGCATCGGCATGATCGACCGTGATGCGGCCGGCCTCGGTAAGCTGCAATTGCCGGCCACGCCGTTCGAACAGGGCGTGGCCCAGCCGGTCTTCCAGTTTGCGGATCTGCACCGATAGCGCCGATTGCGAGACATTCAGCCGTGCCGCGGTGCGCGTGAGGTTGCCATCCTGCGCCACGGCCCAGAAATAATGCAGGTGATTATAATTTAGTTCGCTCATCATCGATGCATAAAACAGAACGAAAAGCACGAAACAATGAATTTTTCGCGCGAATGATGCAGCGATAGAAACACCCCTGAGGCCATCAATGGCCGGAAACGGGGTGCACGCGATGCTGGATTTCCTTTTGCTGGCCGCGCCGGGCGCGGTTCTGGTGGCAGCCATGATCGGTTTGGCACGGCCGGGGCGCTTGTCCCGCGGCGGCGTGCGGTTGATCGAAGCGCTGGCGGTGGCCAGTCTGGTGTTTGCCGTTGTTGCTGCTGTTCGGCTGGTTGCTGTCGGCCCGATGTCGAGTCCGGTTCTGGGCATGGCGGGCATTGGCGTGTCGGTGCGGCTCGATGCGGTGAGCAGCGTGATGTTGCTGCTGGTCAGCTTTGTCGGCTGGGTCGTCGTGCGGTTCGCTGCGACCTATCTGGATGGCGAAGCCGGGCAGGGGCGGTTCATGGCCTGGCTCTGCCTGACACTGGCCAGCGTCATGCTGCTGGTGGTGGCCGGCAATCTGTTCCTGCTGGTCGCAGCCTGGATTGCGATCGGCATCGGCCTGACCCGGTTGCTGCTGTTCTACGCTGATCGACCGGCAGCGCAGCGTGCGGCCCGCAAGCAGTTGGTATTTGCCCGGCTTGGTGATGTGGCGCTTGTTGGTGCCGCCCTGCTGCTGTGGCTTGCCTATGGCACGGCCGATATCGGCGCCATCGTGGCAGCCGCGCGCGCCGGCGCCGGCGGTGATCCGGCGGTTGCGGCCGCGATCGTGCTGGCGTTGGCGGCGCTGCTGAAATCGGCACAGTTTCCCACGCATTGCTGGCTGACGGAGGTGATGGAAGCGCCGACGCCGGTATCGGCGTTGCTGCATGCCGGTGTCATCAATGCCGGTGGTTTCCTGCTGATCCGCTTTGCCGATGTCATGTTGCTTTCGCCGGCCGCATTGGCCGGGCTGGTGATGATCGGCGGCTTCACGGCGCTGTTTGCCGGCCTCGTCATGTTGACCCAGCCCGCCGTCAAGACGTCGCTGGCCTGGTCGACGATTGCGCAGATGGGTTTCATGATCATGCAATGCGGGCTGGCGCTGTTCTCGCTGGCCCTGCTGCACATTGTTGCCCACTCGCTGTACAAGGCGCACGCCTTTCTGTCGTCGGGCGGCGCCGTTGATCAGATTGCGGTCTTCCGTCGGCCCGGCACTGTCGCCATCGCCGGCCCCGGCGCCGTTGGCCGTGCCTTTGTCGTGGCCTTGCTGATCTATGGCGTCATTGGCGGCGCGGTCGGGTTCCTGGGCCAGTCGCCGCAGGCGCTGGCGCTGGGAGCGATTCTGATCTTCGGCATTGCCTATCTGCTGGCGCAGGGGCTGGCCGAAGCCGCCCCGGCCGCGCTGACCAGGAAACTGGCCGTGCTCGCGACCTATGCATCGATCGGCTATTTCGCGCTGCACGTCGCGGCGACCTGGTTGATTGAAGGCAGTGTCCCGCCGGCGCCGGCACCCGGTCCGCTCGAATGGGTGCTGATCGTGCTTGCGGTCGTCAGCTTTGGCCTGGTTGCGGTGGCGCAGGCCATGTTCCCGCTGTGGGCCTATCATCCGGCCGCTGCCGGCCTGCGCACCCATCTTTCAAACGGCCTGTACATCAACGCCCTGACCGACCGCATGCTCGGCGGCTGGGCCTTGCGTGACACGACGCCTGCCAACCGGAGGATTTCGGCATGACCAACGATGTTCATGCTGCAGCCATGGCGGCTGCGGCGGCCATCCCGCCAGCCTGGCCACTGGCATCAAGCGTGGCGGTCAATCCCTGGCTGGGTCAGACCGATGAAGGCCTCGCCATGGCTTCGGCACGCATGGCACGCGCGGCCGGCATCGCGATGACACTGGATCGGTCTTGGTACTTGGACCGCATCGCATCCGGCGCGATCAACGATGCCGATCTGGCAGCGGCACTGGCCGCTGCGCAAGGCTGGCATCCGGCAAGTGTAGCCGCCCTGAAGGCAGCGGCGGCCGAGCCTGCACCGGCCCCCGTTGCCACCGCGACCGTTGCCGATCTGGCTGCAGAGGCGTCCGGCATCGATTGGCCAGCCATCATCGCGGATCGCTTTGGCCGCTGGGCAGCGGACTGGTTTGATCAGGGCCAGGCGCTGTGGGCGGCGCCGCGCGGGCGTTGCGCCTATGCGGCCTGGCGGGCCATGGCGCTGCACGACCTGACGCCGGAAATCCTCGGGCTGCGCGGCTTTGCGGCCATGGTCGCAGCGGCACCGGAAAATGCGCCTGACGCGCTGGTGCAGGCCTCGGCGCGGCTGGGCATCACGGCAGACGCCATGCACAGTTGTTTCCACCGGGCGCTGTCGACGCTGGGCGGCTGGGGCCACGCGGCGCGATACCTGCAATGGCAGGCCAATCTGGCCGGCGGCGATGATTCCACGATCACCGATTTCCTGGCCATCCGGCTGCTGTGGGAAAGCGCGCTGCTGGACCAGTATCAGCCGCTGATCGGCCCGCAATGGCAGGCGGCGCTGGCGGCCCATGCCGCGCCGATCACGCCCACCGCCGCGCAAAGCGTGGATGCCATATTGCAGGATGCCGCGGAACGGGCGGCGCAGCGCGAAATCGCGGCCTGTCTTGCCGGCGATGCCGCCGGGCGCCCTGCCGAAACGCCGCTTGTCCAGATGGCGTTCTGCATCGATGTCCGGTCTGAAGTGTTTCGCCGGGCGCTCGAATCGGTCAATCCGGCGATCCAGACGCTTGGCTTTGCCGGCTTCTTCGGCCTTGGTACGTCGCATCAGCGCCTGGGGTCCGACGTGGCCGAACATCGGCTGCCGGTGCTGCTCAATGCCGGCCTGACCACGCGGGCCGGCGGCGCGGCGGATCAAGCTGCTGATACGGCGCGGCGGTTGGATGTGCGGGTTACGCGGGCCTGGGCGCGGTTCAAGCTGGCGGCCGTTTCATCCTTTGCCTTTGTCGAGGCCGCCGGGCCGTCCTATCTGCTGAAGCTTGTGCGCGATGCGGTGGGGATGGCAGCCAGCCCGGCCGGTGATGATCCGGCGCCACGGCCGGAACCGGCGCTCACACTGGCCACACGCGCCGGCATGGCGGAATCGGTCCTGCGTGCCATGTCGCTGGCGTCCGGCTTTGCGCCGTTGGTGGTGCTGGCCGGCCATGGTGCGAATGTGGTGAACAATCCCCATGCCAGCGGGCTGCATTGCGGCGCCTGTGGCGGCTATTCCGGCGAGGTCAACGCCCGGTTGCTGGCCAGCCTGCTCAACAGTCCGGATGTCCGCATCGCACTGCGTGAGCGCGGCATCGTCATTCCGCACGCGACCAGGTTCATCGGGGCGCTGCATGACACGACGACCGATGACATCCGCCTGTTCGATGCCGATCTGGAAACGGCCGTTGACGTTTCGCAGCTGCGCCAGTGGCTGGCGGCGGCGACCGTGCTGGCCCGGACCGAGCGGGCACTGCGCCTGCCGCGTGCGCACGGCCCGGCATCCATCGTTCGCCGCAGCCGGGATTGGGCGGAAACCCGGCCCGAATGGGGCCTGGCCGGCTGCAAGGCGTTCATTGCCGCGCCGCGTTTCCGCACCCGCGGCCGGGCCCTGGCGGGCCGCGCCTTCCTGCATGATTATGAATGGGAGAAGGATACGGACTTCGGCGTGCTGGAGTTGATCATGACGGCCCCGGTCGTGGTCGCAAGCTGGATCAGCCTGCAATATTATGGATCGAGCGTGGCGCCTGCGTTGTTCGGCGGCGGCAACAAACTGCTGCATAATGTGGTCGGCGGCTTTGGCGTGGTCGAAGGCAACGGCGGCACCATCCGGACCGGACTGCCCTGGCAATCGGTGCACGACGGAACGTCACTGATGCACGAACCGCTGCGGCTGACCGTGTGCATCGAAGCCCCCCGCGAAGCGATGACGGCGATCCTGGCGCGGCATCCCGGCGTGGCAGCGCTGTTCGACAACCGCTGGTTGCACCTGTTCGCACTTGATGAAGCTGGCCGGATGGCCTGGCGATACTACGGCCATTCACAGTGGGAACCTGCCGAAGCCCAAGCGCAGCCAGCCGCGTGCCCGGACCTGGCCGCCTGACGACAGCAAATGACCTGGATGGATGGACGACATGCAGCATGAACCCGAAACGGTCACGGCGATTACCAAAGCACGGATCAATCAACTGCTCGACAGCCCGAACGTCAGCGACTGGCTGAAGACGGCGTTGCGGGCCGCCGACGGGCACGATCCGATCACCTTGCAGAACGAGATCGAGATCCTTCGCCATGTCATTGCAGCCCTGGCACGCACGGATCACGATGTCGCGATGCGGCCGATCTCGATCAAATAGCGTCGCTCCACAAGCGCCGTGCAAGCTGCATCGGCAATCAGGCCGGCAGATCGTCGGATCGGAAAACATCAACGGCGGGCAGCCGTGCTTCGGTTGGACGGCTCGTGATCACGGCTTGCACCCGTTGCGCGACCCAGCATTATACCGGGTGCCAAAACGGAGGCCGCATGACGATACTGTCGACTGTTCCCGCCCGCGCCGAGCGCGGTTTTGAAAGGGTCGATGATGCAGCTTTCACGGCGTGACGTCATGGCAACGCTTGCAATGGCGGCTGCGGCGCCGTTGCAAGCCGCCGCGCCGGCAAATGGTTTCGTGAAGCCACGCCGCCTGCGTCCCGGCGACACAATCGGCCTGATTGAACCGGCATCTGCCAGCGACGAGGCGATGCAACTCACCATTGTCGAGGAGGTGGTGACCGCCATGGGGTTGACGCCAAAGCGCGCGCCCAACCTGGCGAGCCGCCACGGCTATCTGGGCGGCACCGACGAAAGCCGCGCCGCCGATGTCAACGCCATGTTTCGCGACCCGCAGGTCAAGGCGTTGTTCGCCGTGCGCGGCGGGTGGGGCAGCGCCCGGATGCTCCCGCTTCTCGATTGGCCGATGATCCGGGCCAACCCAAAGCTGGTGCTGGGGTTCAGCGACATCACCGCGCTGCACATGGCGATCGCCGCCAAGGCCGGCTTTGTGACATTGCACGGCCCCAATGCCGGCAGCGCGTGGGGCAATGCATCGGTTGAACATTTCCGGGCAATTGCCTTTGATGGTGCGGCGCCGTTGCTGGTCAATCCGCAAGGCACCGAAAACCGGCTGGTGCAGCGGATGTGGCGCACCCAGACGATTGGCGGCGGGCGCGCGCGCGGGCGGCTGCTGGGCGGCAACCTCACCGTGCTGACGGCGCTTGCCGGCACCGAATATCTACCGGATTTTTCGGGCGCGATCCTGTTCCTGGAGGATGTGGACGAGGCCGAGTACCGGATCGACCGGATGCTGACCCAATTGGGACAGGCCGGCGTGCTCGGCAAGGTGGCGGGGGTCGTCTTCGGCCAGTGCACCAATTGCACGGGATCAAGCCGCGGGCGCTATGGCGGCTTCACCGTGACCGATCTTCTGATCCACCATCTCGGGCGGCTCGGCGTGCCGGCCTTTCAGGGCGCCTGGTTCGGCCACATTGCCGACCAGTTTACCCTGCCCGTCGGCGCAATGGCTGAAATCGACGCGGACGCCGGCACAATTCGGCTGCTGGAACCGGCGGTGGCATGACGCAAGGCAGAGATCTCGCGCGCCATCGTGAGCGCTCGACCAGACGCCACTTCGCCAGCATCGCCGCATCTCTCTTTCCGGCCGGATACACAACTGGGACAGGATCAAGCCGCTGCTCTTTCAGTATTGGCACGTAACGTTTCGACGCTGCTGCCATTGCTCAAATCCGACAGCTTGCAGATCCTTGTCCTTCATCCACCAACGCTTCGTTCCGGCCAACCCTTGGCAATGGCGCTATCGCGTGAACAAAAACTAGTGCGTAGCGACCGGAACGATTAGAGCGTTTCATGATTAATTTGGGTCATCGGCACGGAATCGTATTTGGTTCAGCGCAAGGAGCGGGGAGGGCGCGATGCTGGAGGCATCGTAACCGACGAGCGACGCAGCGCTGGACCAGAGGCGATCCGCCCCAAAGGCGGCGCCCGAAGGGCGATGACGGTAATCCAAATTGGTCGCAAAGCGCTCTGGACGGCTTGCACGATGGTTGATCTCATTCGTGGCGCAAATGCGCCGCTATCCCAGATGCGCTTTGATACGGTGCTGCGCTGGCCCACGGCCGCCGGTGCCCTCGATGCCAGCGTGTTTCTGGTCGGGACATCAGGCCATGTGCGCGGTGATGCCGACATGATTTTCTACAACCAGCCCAATGCGCAAAATCAATGCATACGCCTGCTGGATAACAGCAACGGCCTGGCGCGCTTCTCAGTTTCGCTGCCAGATATCCCAGACGATGTGGCAAAGGTCATTTTCTGCCTGACGGTGGACGGTCCGGGCCGATCAATGGCCGATTTCAACGGGATGGAACTCGTGGCCGAGACCAGCGGCAGCGTGATGCATCAGTTCAGGCCCAGCCTTGGTGGCGCCGACGAAGTCGCCATGATGGTGGCCGAACTCTATCGCCGCGACGCAGGCTGGAAGATCCGGGCTGTCGCTCAGGGTTTTCGCGGCGGCCTCGCCGCGCTGGCAACGAGCATGGGCGTCGATGTCGAAAGCGAGGATGAAACCGCGTCCGCGGCAAACCAAACTCCGCCAGCGCCTGAAGCACCGCGCACGATGTCGAACCCGGCAATACCCCAGGCCGAGCCGCCCTGGCCTCCGGCCGGCCCCGAGCCTTCCGAACCCGTGCCGCCAAAGCCGCAAGCCCGCACGGCTGGCGCCCGCTTGCTGTTACCGGCCGACCGCGTGGCTATCGAAGCAGGATCAGGCCGATTGACCGTCGGTCTCGATTGGCGCTGGCGGATCGGTGGCGATGGGCGCGTGCGGCCCATCGGCCTTTCGCTTGGCGCGGCATATGTTGGCGCAAGCGGCGCCAGGGGAGCCGTCCAGATTCCCGATTATCGGGGCCAACTGGACGCTTCGCCCTGGTTGATGGTGGTGCCAGGCTCTCCGCGCGCGCCGGACAGCGGGCAAGAACGCCTGGTGATCAATCTTGACCAACGCGCCGCGTTTGAATGGATCGATATCTTCGTCTTCATCTCCAAGGGGTCTTCCACATGGATCGGCTGTGAAGCCTGGGTCAATATTTCCGGTCCGCTGCCACAGCCGCTGGAGTATCGGATCGATTCTCCTGGGGACGGGCAGGCCGCCATTGCCCTGCTGCGCCTGATTGACACGCCGGATGGCCGCACGATTCAGCGGCTGGACCAACCCGGCGCCCATCAAGCCGAGCTGGATTCCAAGTTGAACTGGGGTCTGGACTGGCGATTTCCGTCGGTGCGCTGACATGGGGGTTCGCTGTCAAGCTCAAGTTGCTGCTATTCAATAGAGTGCGTGGTTGGGAAACCACTGGACAAAGCAATCGCCTTCAGAACTATTATGGTCTCATTGGGAGGGCGTTAATGTCAGTTCGGAGGAGTTTGAGTGTTGCGGCACTGATGCTGGTTGCTGCCTGCGGTTCCAAAACGCCCGCCCCCGTCAGCGATGGCGCGACCTGTTATCCGCCGGCGGCTGCCGCGTATATAAAGGATTCCGATAAGAATGCGGCTGCACCGCGTGACACGGGCGGGCCCTATTCGCTGTATCTGGATGGATCAGCCAGCATGGTGGGCTATATCCGAGGCGGCAGCGCCACCGATCGTTTGCTGCCGGATCTTGTCGGCATGTTGCCCGAACTGCAACAGATTGACCGCGGACAGCTGAAGAGCTGGCGTTTCGACCGCAAGTTCACCGAACTTGATTCCGCCGCACGGCAGCGCATGCAGACCGAAGGCGGCTATCTCTGCCCCGCAGGCGAACCGAACTGCGACGCGCAGGAAAGTCATATCGATGCCGTGTTCGAACGTGTTGCCGGCGAGCCGGCCGACGCGCTTTCGGTGATCGTCAGCGATTTGTGGCTGGTGAATGACGAGGTGCTGACCAGTAGCGGGGTGGCGTTTGCCAAACCGTTCGGGAAGATCTTTGCCAGCGGTCGCAGCATCGCCATCTATGGCTTTGAGAGCCCCTATGCCGGGCGGGTGAGCGACCTGCCGAGCGGCCGCCGCGACGTGACTGCTGCCGGCCGGCATCTGTTCGTTGTCGTCGCTGGGCCCGCCGCGCGAATGCAGGCCTTTCATCGCGCCATGCAGCAGGCGCCTTCCTCGCGGATCGCCAATGCCCTGACCAATGGCACCGCCCATCATGCGCTGTTCACACTGGAACCGATGCTGGGCGGGGCTGGCGGGCAAGGGCTGACGGCGGCTGGCGGATCTGCGTTGAAGAAATTCCAGTTCCTGACACCGCGGCAGGGTGTCATCGTCTCGCAATTCTCGCTCGATCGCGCCGCTGCGCTGCGCAGCGCCAAGGCCGATCCCGGCGCCACCTGGCCCGGTGTTTCAGCGGACGCCATCAGGCCTGGCGCGGTCTGGCGTGGGCCGTTGCGCGGTGAAACCCGGATCTGGCGCCAGGTGGGTGATGCCTGCGCGCCCAAGGGCGCCGATTGGCAGGCAGAAGGCAAGCTGTCTGGCGGCTGGAGCGCGGATGGAACCGGCAGCTATCGCCTGGATCCGGCCACGCTTGCAGCACTTGGTTCCGGCACATTCATGCTGGTGGGCGAGGCGACGCGCGTCTCTTTGACCATTCCCAACCCGGACACAGCCTGGCTGCGCGACTGGAGCTTCAATGCCTCGCAGGAGAGCGAAGCTGTCACCCGCAAGGTGGTGCCGACGCTGAACCTGTCTGAAACCGCGCGCTTGCTGGAGCTTGCGTTGCTGGATGCGGCCGAACGCCAGCCTGTGCGTCTGGGCGGGTTTGCCACCGTCGTGAAGATCGATTGAAGGGGGAAGCAATGAGCAGCAATCTACCGGTTCGGCTGGCGCTGACGCTGGGTGCAAATATCGGCGCCTTTGCGATCTATTTCGGGATCGCCAAATATGGGGTGGCCGATCAATCCAGCCTGGCCCAATCCGTGCTGGAGCGGCTGCAGGATGATCCGGCGGGCCTGCTGATTCGGGTCGAGGATCTGAGCGGGCAATTGCTGACCGTGGGCGCCGCTGCCATCGGCATTGCCTTTGTGCTGTCGGTGATCTGGCTGATCCTGGTGGAAACCAACCCGCCCGTTGGCGATGCCTCCGCGCGCGCCAAGCGCCAACCCTGGGCCGGGCTTCTGGTTGTCACGGTGCTGGCGTCGGCCGGTGCCGGGTGGGCCTTGCTGATCAACGCGCCGATTGCCGAACAATTGGCCAGTGGCGTTACCATCACCGGCACGGCAGCGGCCGTTGCTCTGGCGGTGGTGGGCTATTGGCTTGGCACCGGCCTTGGCGCACCGCGCAGTTGCAAGGTCGCAGTGCCCGGTTTCGGCGGTTGATTGAAGGCAGGGCGGCATGACCACGAACATCCTGATCGGTATCGGCGGCACCGGCGCCAAGATCGTTGAATCCGCCCTTTACCTGCTGGCTGCCGGGATCGGGCCTGACGATGCGGTTCACATCGGCCTGATCGATCAGGACAACAGCAACGGCAATGTGCAGCGCACCGAAACCTTGCTCAACCTGATCTGTCGCATCCAGGATCAGTTGGCGACGGGGAACAACCAGCTCGATTGGGCAGACGAGAACGAGGACGCCCGCACATCGCTGCTGTCGATCCCGCTGCGCAAGCTCTTTGCCGACAGGGATGAATCGCACTGGCGCCCCGCGCCCGAAAAGCTCACCAACCTGCTCCAAATTCTCCAGCACGACCGGATGACGCCGGCGCAAAAGGATCTGTTTGATCTGCTGTTCCGGCCGGCCGGCGCCGATGACGCCGAAAAGGAACAGGATCTGGGCCTGGCCGAAGGCTATCGCGGCCGTGCCCATGTCGGTTCGGCAGCGCTGCTGTCGGCGCTGCACCATGATTCGCCCGAGCTGCTGACGACGATGAAGGAGCTGATGAAGAATGGCAGCAACACTGGCGGCCAGGTGCGCATCATGCTGGTGGGATCGTTGTTCGGCGGCACCGGCGCGGCCGGCTTCCCGACGATCGCGCGGTCCCTGCACAGGATGCGCCGGCCCGAAAACGAAGACCGGATCAAATCCGATGCCGTGCATATCGGCGGCGTCTTGATGCTGCCCTATTTCGGGTTCCGTGACCCGGACGACAGCGGCGCCAATGTGATCACTACGTCGCAACTGCTGCCGCAGGCGAAGGTCGCCGTGAATTATTATGACCGGCTGATCGAGCAGGAAGGCGTTTTCGATCATCTCTACATCTGCGGCTGGGACGAGATGATCACCCTGAATTATCACGAACCAGGCCGCGGCGAGCAGCGCAATCCGGCCTTGCTGCCCGAACTGGTGGCAGCCCTTGGCGTGGTGGATTTCTTCACGGCCGACAAGATCGAGCCGCGGGCGCAGCCGATGATGGCGGCCCGGCGCAGCGCGGCTGCCGTGGGTTGGGCCGATCTGCCTGTCAACGACAGGTTGCGCCGAACGGTGTTCGAACGGCTTGCGCAGGCGCTGCGCTTTGCCGTCGTGTGGCGCAACCTGGCCGAACCCGGCATGGACGACCGCCCGAAAGGCGGGTTCCTGTCGCGAACGCAGGAAATTCGTTCGCCGTGGATCCGCAAGCTGACCGAAGGCACAGACTGGCAAGGCGCCACAGCCACGCTGCGCGATGATCTGAAACTGCTGACCGGTGATCTGGTGAAATGGGCGGGAAATCTGCGACTGTTTGCAAATCAACGCGTCGAATTGTGGAACCCGGAACCCCTGCTGGCGCGCAACGACAAATTGCAACCGCAGAACCCGATCGATCTGCACCTCACCCGCAGTGAAGCGCAAACCAATTCGGACGTTACCCAGATCGTGCTGCCTGCCGATCCCAAGCAATTGCCGGTGGACAGCTCCCGGATCTTTGCCGATCTGAATGAGGATTCTGCACATGGCAAAAGCCGCGGCCTTGGCCGCCTGATCGCCGCCGTGCACCGTGCCGCCCGCCCGTTCCGACCGGAAGGTCAAGCCAATGGCTAATGATTTGAACGTGTTGATGCTCACCCCCTTGAAGAAGGAGGGGCATAATTTCAAGGTGGCGACCCAGCCCGGCAGCTGGGTGGCCGCCAGCAGCAGCCTGAGCGAACTGGCCAAGGCGCTGGATGTCAACAAGGACGCGCAGGTCGATCTGGTGCGCTCCACGCCGGACCCATGGGCGCAGGCGCGCGGCTTTGCCGACATGCTGCTCGACCCGACGTGCGATGATCGCCGTGTGATCGGGCAATGGCGCGCCCTGATCACCATCCTGGCGTTGGCCGCGCAGAAAGAAGACGCCTATCGCATCAAGTTCGAAGCGGTGCCGTTGTTCGAGCGCGATTCGCGCTTTGCCGATGTGATGATGCGGCTGCTGCCCAAGGCCAGCCTGCCCTTTCCAGCGCCGCGGGACGGAACCTCCTGCGGATGGGACCGACCGGTGATCATGCGGGTGGTGCCACTGGATCGGAACGGCGCCGAAGTGCCCGGCATCAAGCCGCTCGCGATGCTCAATCCCGCCAGCCTGGTTGCGCCCGGGCGTGATGCCGACAAATGGACCTTCCCTGCCGGCTGGATGCGCGAAGGCCTGATCGATCCGTTGACGGCCAAGCCCACCAACCGGCTGGCGCCGGCCGATCTTCAACTGCTTTGCCAGTATCTTGACACGCTGGGCAGCGAACTGGCGCGTTTGTGTCAAGGCGAGGGAAATGCTGCCGGGCAGGCGACACTCAGCAATTTCCAGGGGCGGATCAGTGCCTTTGCCGATGACGTGCGGCGCCAGCCCGGCATGGGCGGCGAGGATGCGGATACGTTCGAATTCGAAGCCGGCGACCCGCTCGATGCCCGGCTGCCGGCGCCATATCGGCTGCTCGCGACGCCGCTGAAGGCCAAGGCCGCTGCGCCGGGCACATCGCAGTGCATCATCCCGCTGCGGGATGATGTGGGCGAACAGCCGTTCCGCGGCCTGGTGCTGCTGGATCGCAACTTGGCCAGCGACGATCGCCCGGCCACGGCCATCACGTTCTGGGGGTACCGGACGCTGCAGCAAGCGCTCGATATGCGCGCATCGGAACGCAAGGCGCTTGCCACCGAGATCGCGAAATCGGGTTTCCTGCTGGTGACGCCCGACGATTTCTTCACCGAGATCATGGTGCGCCTGAACGAGGAGGAGCGCCCGGGCCGCATTGCCTTGCACCCGGACCGGTTTGCCGATCATTTGCTGCCCTTGTCGCCGCTGGCGCTGCTGGTGTTGTCGCCGGCCGAGATGGTGCAGCGGCTGGACATGTCGCGCAGTGGCCGGGTTTCCCTGCGGATCAAGCTGGACGGCCGCAGCCACAATCTGGCGCGCACCTATGTCGATTATCCGCAGGCTGGTGAAGGCCGCCTGGTGAACGAGATCGACTGGGGGTTGGGTGATTTTGCGCTGTGGCCAGATTTTCGCAGCCCGAAATGGCAGCATTATGCAGCGCGGTTCGATTATGGCCGTTCAGTGCTGCGTCGCCTGCGCGGGCGGTTTGCGGTGTCTGGCGCCATGATCGCGCAACTGCTGCTGGGCACACAGCAGGCCGAACACCGCGCCGAAGCCGCCAGTTTGTGGGCATCGGGCAAACCGCTCGACCCGCGCAATTATTCGGGCCAGCTTGATCCGGTGCCGGGCTTTGGCGAGCGCCACCATATGCAGCCCGAGCTGTTGCGCCTGCGGGCGCGGGACTCGCTGAGCAGCGTGTCAGAAATTCAGTTCAGCAAGCGGCCGTTTGAAGCCGCGTTCTTCACGGTCGGGCTTGGGCCGGACGAACCGCCGTTCCCGGCCGGCATGGCGCTGTTGAAGATACGCGACATCGGAACCACCAGCGATCGCCAGGGCGACGTGGCGATCGATTTCGGCACCACCAACACGGTCGCTTGCATCAACGATGAGGCACCGGCAAGGCTGCAGGCGCGGCTGGTGCATCCGGTTGTACCGGCAATGGACCGGAGCATCGGCGGCGGCGAGCTGGGCCAGAGCCTGCGCGAATTCCTGCCGCCGGACAGCCGGCAATTGCCCAGCCCCACAGTGGTGATCAACCGCGATCTGGACGACGCCGCCAGCGCCCGGCTGGAGACGAACAGCGATCTGGACGACGCTTTGCTTCTGAAACAATTGATCTATTTTCAACCGGACTTTGCCTCCGACGGCACGATATCGTCCGTGGGGATCGGCGACTGGACCAGCCTGTTGCGGCGTCTGCGCTTCAATCTGAAATGGTCACGGCAGACGGATATGCGGGACGCGGCGCGGCGTTACATCCGCCAGTTGGTCCTGATGCTGGCAGCAGAATGGGCGGCAGATGGCAATGATCCGGCGAAGCTGCGCTGGCATTTCTCGCGCCCGCGCAACATGGGCGATGATCAGGACTTTGGATCGATCCTGCGCCGGGCGATTGCCGATGTCATTCCAAACCACCGGCCTGATGCCTTATACGGGTTGACCTTCGAAGGTGACGCCGCCGCGGCCTATATCCTGAATGACGATACGAAGCGCAGCACCACAAAGGGCCGGATCAACATCATCCTCGATATCGGAGGCGGCACCACCGATATTGCGATCTGGACGGGCGGCACGAAACCCAGGCAGTTGTTTTCCGGTTCGGTCAGATTGGCTGGCGGCGACTTCTTCACTGGGCATATCACTGAAAATCCCGACATTCTGGAGGAGTTCGGCCTGAAACCCTGGGCCCAGATCGTCTCCCAGTTGAACCAGCAAAGCGATGCCGATGTGCGGGACAATGTACGCTATGTCGGCGAACTGTTGTTCAGCGGAAAGACTCTGGAAGAGGCCATCGATCGCAACTGGAGCCGCGTCAGCGGGACGGATCGTATTCGGCACTTGAAAGAAACCGCTTTCTCGTTCTTGGGCGGCATCGCGTGGCAGATCGGCTGGCAGCTCAGGCAGTTGATCATGGCGGACGAGCTGGCCGAAGAAGATCTGAAGGATATTGCGGTTGCGCTGTGCGGGCGCGGTTCCGGGCTGTTTGCGCGTCTGCATGGCAAGGATCCGCAGGCACAGACGGATGTCAGCCGCATCCTGCGGTTGATTGCGGTGGGTGCACGCGACACCAGGCCCGGCTGGCCGCAGGTGCAGGTGTCGCCGTTCCCGAAGATCGAAGTGGCCGCAGGCATGATCATCAAGGGCCGTCAAACCCGCGATCAGGCGCCCCGTGCGGCAACGCCGGCCGGCGGGGACGACGATGAGTTTGGCGAGGTGTTTGCCAATGAGAACGACAATGATCGGGCGCGGCAGGGCGCTGATGCCGGCAAGGCCAGCTACACCGCTGCGGCGCCATCGATAGGCGAGGAAGCCCTGGAGCCGTTTCTGCGAGCCTTTGCTATTGCCAGCCGTTGCGCGATCGAGCTTTCGGATTTTCAGCGCAAGAAGCTGAAAAACCGTGCCGCAGAGCTGCGCGGCGCCGATGAAGATGCCGGCCGGGAAGAGCAGTCGGAGTTTGCCGACCTGTTGAAAGCGCTGGTCGAAATGATGCGAAGCCCTCCGGGAAGCCCCGTGAAACCGCAAACACTGTGGAAATGACGGCCATGGATCCCATCGTGCTCGCGTTTGCCAGCCTTGGGCTTGCGGTCATCGCTGCTTTGTGTGCGGTGGCCGCGTTGCTGCGGAGCGGCAGTGCCGCCAAGGCCGTTGCGGGTCTCGCAACTGCACCGCCGCGTGAAAATGTTGACGGGCTACGCCGTGATCTGCTGGCGCGCATTGGCGAGATCGATGAACAGTTCAACGCGATGGCTCGCCAGCTTGATGCGCTGCAGATATCCGTGAGCGAACTCGATCTGGCGCAGCGCGACGCCATATCGGCTGCGGCGGCGTCTGCGTCTGCTGCTGCGTCTGGGGTTGTGCCATCGCCGCCGTTTGAACCGGCGCCGGCGCTCGAACCTGTTGCGGAACTCGCCGAGACCGATCTGGCGCCGGTGGCAGCGCTGGACCCCATTTCGGAACAAGTGGCCGCGGCGCCACCCGAAGTGGCAACGGAAGCTTACCCCCACAGCCGGGTGGATGAGCTGGTGGCCGGCTATCGCGCCAAGATTGCCGAGCGCAGCAGGGCGCCGATCCGGGAATGGCTATCGCAGAACAACAGCTTCACCCTGGACGCCACCGAGGATGGCCGCTTGATACCCAGCGAATCGGGCGTGATCGCTGCAATCCCGATTGGCGGCAGTATTGCGATGCTGGTGCCGACGGCGAGCTTTGTCGTTGATTTTGCCACACGCTTTGCCGGCAGCCAGATCAGCTTGCGGCAGGTGATGCGCAACACGTTCGAAGCGGTTGCCGATAACAGCGGCGACATGAAATTGCAGGCACCTGCGCTTGCCCGCCGCGAAGGGGATCATTGGGTTGTCGAGATGCCTGGGCGGCTCGGTGGCTTCACCGACAACTGAACGACCGTTTCCTGGCTGTAGATCGGCGTCGACCGGGACCCCGCGTGCCTTGCGATTCCACAACAATTGGGATGCTCGGCGCGGACATCATGGTGTCGTAATCTCTGTCAGGGCCGATCTGGAAACTGTCTGGTGCGCGTTTCGTGCGCCAGCAGGCGTTTGGGAAAATGTGGACAACTTGAAAAATTCACTGATTCGTCCCGGTGAATTGGACGAACCCCTCTCCGCCGATTGCCTGCCCGATCAGGCCAGCAGCTCGACGTCCCAGTAGAGATAATCGCGCCAGCTTGAATGGCAGTAATGCGGCGGGAACGCGCGGCCGTTGGCTTGCAGTTCGTGGGTGGAGGGCTGCTGCGGGCGGGTGAGCAATTGCATATGGGCTTCGCCCGGCGTGCGGCCGCCCTTTTTCAGATTGCAGGGTGCGCAGGCCGTCGTCACATTTTCCCATGTCGTGCGGCCGCCATAGGCGCGCGGGATCACGTGATCGAAGGTCAATTCGCCGCCGGGCTGCGTGCAATATTGGCAGGTGAAACGATCGCGCAGGAACAGGTTGAAGCGCGTGAACGCCGGCGTGGAAGCGGGGCGCACATATTGCCGCAGCGCGATCACGCTCGGCAATTTCATGCGCAAGGACGGCGAACGGATCTCCCGATCATATTCGGCGATGATGTCGACCCGCTCCAGGAACGCCGCCTTGATCGCCGTCTGCCACGGCCACAACGACAGCGGGTAATAGGATAGCGGCGTGTAATCGGCGTTGAGCACCAGCGCCGGACAGGCTTCCGGTGACACAAGATGCGGAATGGAAGCGAATTTTTCCTCGATGAGGTCGCTCGTCAACATGCATCGTCCTCCCACGCATGGGAGCGGCAACAGTGTACACGGGCCCAGTCGCACCGGGGCGGGAACCCCCAGGGCCGCGCACGCAGCGGCCGCGCCGTGATGGCGATGCTTTACAATGAATAGTGTGTCAGGCCAATGACAGTACCGGATTTCGTTGTGGATAATGTGGACAAGTCGCCCGTCATCACCCGCTTCATCACCCGCTTCGCGCCCTCGCCCACCGGGTTGTTGCACCGCGGCCACGCCTTTTCGGCGCTGCTGGCGTGGCGGCTGGCGCGGGGCAGTGGTGGCCGCTTTCTGCTGCGTATCGAGGATATCGACACCACGCGCTGCCGCCCGGCATTCGAGACGGCAATCAAGGCCGATCTCGCCTGGTTGGGGCTGGACTGGGATGGCCCGGTCTGGCGTCAGAGCCAACGCAGCGCAATCTATGCCGCCGCGCTGGCAAGGCTGGTCGAGATGGGCGTCGCCTATCCCTGCTTCTGCACGCGCGCCGATATCGCGGCGGCGGCGGGCGCGCCGCACGGCCCGGACGGGCCGGTCTATCCCGGCACCTGCCGCGGCCTGGATGCCGCCGCACGCGTTGCCCGCCTGGCAACGCAGCAGCCAGCCTGGCGGCTGGATGTGGCCGCCGCGCTGGCCCGCACCGGGCCGCTGCGCTGGCACGATCATGATGCCGGGTGGCAGCCGGCCGATCCGCAGATGCTGGGTGATATCGTCATCGCCCGCCGCGATGTCGGCACCGCCTATGCATTGGCCGTCGTGGTGGATGATGCCGCCCAGGGCGTAACCGATGTGGTGCGCGGGCGTGATCTGTTCGAGGCGACCCACAGCCAGCGGCTGCTGCAGGCGCTGCTCGGGTTGCCGACCCCGCGCTACCATCATCACCCTCTTATATTGGACAGCGACGGTCGCCGGCTCGCCAAGCGTTCTGCGGCTGAAACCCTTGCGGCGTGGCGCGAGGCGGGGCGCAGCCCTGCCGAAGTGATTGCCAGCCTGCCGCTGTAGGGCCATGGTAACCCGACTCAGCCGCCCGTTTCACAACTGCCATGCACAGGGCCAACCGACGCACCCCCCTGTGCAGCCTGGCAAAGGATGTTAGAGCCGCGCCATGCAGACCACCCTCGTCATTTTCATGGTCCTGGCCGCGGTCGCCACCTTGGCGGTGCTGGCCCGCGGCATCATCATCATGGCGCGCGGCAAGGATATCACCGGCGAAAAGTCCAATCGCATGATGAGTTTGCGCGTGGCCTTGCAGGCGCTGGCCATCCTGTTCATCGTGATCCTGTTCCTGATCAACCGTCCAGGTTGAGGCTTCACCCGATGGTCAAGCTGAACCGCATCTACACCCGCACCGGTGACGATGGCTCGACGGGCCTGGTTGATGGCAGCCGGGTTTCCAAGGCCAGCCATCGCCCGGTGGTGATGGGCAGCGTCGATGAAGCCAATGCCGCGATTGGCCTTTCGCGTCTTTCGGCTACCCCGGCCACCGATGCGATTCTGTCGCGCATCCAGAATGATCTGTTCGATCTCGGCGCCGATGTCGCCACGCCGGGTGACGTGCCTGGCGCCTTGCGGATCCTGCCTGACCAGGTGGCCTGGCTCGAAGCGCAGATCGATGCCGCCAATGAACGCCTCGCGCCGTTGACCAGCTTCATCCTGCCGGCCGGCACCCCGGCTGCGACGCATCTGCATCTGGCGCGGACCATCGTGCGCCGCGCCGAGCGTGATGCAGTGGCGGCCAGCGACGAAATTTCGGCCGTTGCGCGCCAGTATCTGAACCGTTTGTCGGATTTGCTGTTTGTATTGGCCCGGGTGGAAAATGCCACTGCGGGTGATGTCTTGTGGGTGCCCGGCGCCAATCGTTGAGTTTTCCGGGAGATACGCTCCATGGCCAGCAAAGTAAAATCGGGCCTGCACGCAGCTCTCCAGCGTACCCGCGCGCTGTCGGTGGCGCTGGCGGCGCCCTTGTCCGATGCGGATGCCAGCGCGCAATCCATGCCCGATGCCTCGCCGGCGAAATGGCACCTGGCGCACACCAGCTGGTTTTTCGAAAGCTTCGTGCTGGCCGAGGTGCCCGGCTATCGCGTGTTCGATCCGCGCTTCGGCTATTTGTTCAACAGCTATTATGAAGCGGTTGGTCCGCGCCATCCGCGGGCGTTTCGGGGATTGTTGACCCGGCCGTCCCTGGCGCAGGTGCTGGATTGGCGTTGCCATGTCGATACCGCGCTGGCTGCCGCGCTGCCGGACCTGGATGCGGCGGCCCTGGCGCTGGTGGAACTGGGCATCAACCACGAACAACAGCATCAGGAATTGCTGCTCACCGATATTCTCGATCTGTTTGCCGCCAATCCGCTGGCGCCGGCCTATCTGCCCGCGCCGCCGGTCGCACCGCCGGCGCGCGTGCGCCAATGGAAAAGCCATGATGGCGGCATCGTGCAGGTCGGCCATGGTGGGGCCGGCTTTGCCTTCGATTGCGAAGGCCCGCCGCATGATGTGTTGTTGCGGCCTTTCCAACTGGCCAGCACGCTGGTGACCAATGCCGAATGGCAGGCGTTCATGGCTGACGGCGGCTATGCCGATCCGCGGCTGTGGCTGTCGGACGGCTGGGCTTGGGTGCAACGTGAAATCATCACCGCGCCGCTGCGCTGGCAGGCCGATGGCGACTGCATGACGCTGGCCGGCCGCCAGCCGCTGGCGCCGCACGCGCCGGTCACGCACATCAGTTTCTACGAAGCCGATGCCTTCGCCACCTGGGCCGGTGCGCGGCTGCCGACCGAGGCCGAATGGGAATATGCGGCGCGCGACGACGATGCCAGCGCCGGCACGCAACTGGACATGGCCGCACCGGTGCAGCCGACCGGCACCAGCCCCGGCCTGTTCGGCGATTGCTGGCAATGGACGGCGTCCAGCTTCCTGCCCTATCCCGGTTTCCGGCCCGCTCCCGGTGCGGTCGGCGAATATAATGGCAAGTTCATGAACGGGCAGATGGTGCTCAAGGGCGCCAGTTGCGCCACCCCGCGCGGCAGTTCGCGCACCAGCGTGCGCAATTTCTTCTACCCACCACAGCGTTGGCAATTCACTGGCCTGCGCCTCGCGAGGGATGCGTAACATGTACGAACCTGCCGGCCCGGCCGAAACCCGGGACTTCGCGCGTGCTGTGCGCAGCGGGCTTGTCCAGCCACAGAAGGTGATCCCGGCCCGCTATTTCTACGACGAAGCTGGATCAAGATTGTTCGAGGCGATCACCGAATTGCCCGAATATTACCCCACCCGCACCGAAACCGCGCTGCTGGCCCAGCACGCCGGCACCATCGCTGCAACCGTCGGCCCCGGCCGGGCGGTGATCGAATATGGCTCGGGATCATCGACCAAGACGCCTTTGCTGCTGACGCCGCTGCACGCCGCCGCCTATGTGCCAGTCGATATCTCGGGCGACTTTCTTGCCCAGTCGGCCGCAGCGCTGGCAGCACATTTCCCCGGCCTGCCGATCCATCCGGTGGTTGCCGATTTCACCCAGAATTTCCGCCTGCCCGCCGGCATTGCCGCCTTGCCGCGAATGGGCTTCTTCCCTGGCTCCACGCTCGGCAATCTGGCGCCGATGGCGGCGATCGATCTGCTTCGCGGCTTTGCGGCATTGCTGGGGCCGGGCAGTTGGCTGGTCATCGGCCTCGATCTCGCACCGGGGCCGGGCAAATCCGTGGCCACGCTGGAGGCCGCCTATGATGATGCCGCCGGCGTCACCGCTGCCTTCAACCTGAATCTGCTGCACCGCATCAACCGTGAACTGGCCGCTACCGTGTGCATCGATGATTTCGCCCACCGCGCGACCTGGAACGCCACACTCGGCCGCATCGAAATGCATCTGGTGGCGCGGCGCGACACGCAGTTCACCGCCGCCGGCCAGCAGGTCAGCATGAAAGCCGGCGAGACCATCCACACCGAAAACAGCTACAAATGGACCCTGCCCGAAAGCCGGTTGATGGCGCGCGCCAGCGGCTGGGTGCCGGTGGCGGACTGGACCGACCCGGAGCAGCGGTTCGCGGTGCATCTGTGGCAGCACAATGACGGCGCCATGCAGCCGTGATGCGGCGTTTGGCGCCGGCCCAACCATCCCGGCAGGTTGACTGCTGCGCCCGTGCGTTGCAAGCACATCGGTACCAGTGCAATCGTGGGAAGTGATGCATATGAAGCTGCTCGTGCCCGTCAAACGGGTGGTAGATTATAATGTCAAAGTGCGGGTGAAATCGGACCAGACCGGCGTTGAGTTGGCCAACGTCAAGATGAGCATGAACCCGTTTGACGAAATCGCCGTCGAAGAAGCCATCCGCCTGAAGGAAAAGGGCATCGCCACCGAAGTGGTGGTGGTGTCGATCGGCGTGCAGCAATGCACCGAAACGCTGCGCACCGCGCTCGCGATGGGCGCCGATCGCGGCATCCTCGTCCTCACCGATGTGACCACCGAATCGCTCGCCGTCGCCAAGATCCTCGCCGGCATCGCCGCCGAAGAACAGCCCGGCATGATCATCCTTGGCAAGCAGGCCATTGATGACGACGCCAACCAGACCGGGCAGATGCTGGCCGGCCTGCTCGGCTGGGCGCAGGGCACTTTTGCCTCCAAGCTCGATCCGCAGGGCGAGATGGTGCACGTGACCCGCGAAATCGATGGCGGCCTGGAAACCGTGGCGCTGAAGCTGCCAGCGGTCGTCACCACCGATCTGCGCCTGAACGAACCGCGCTATGCCTCGCTGCCCAACATCATGAAGGCCAAATCCAAGCCGGTCGCCACCAAGACCCCGGCCGATTACGGCGTGGACATGACCCCGCGGCTGACCATCACCAAGGTCACCGAACCGGCCAAGCGCCAGGCCGGCATCAAGGTGAAATCGGTCGATGAACTGGTCGCGAAGCTGAAAGAAATGGGAGCCGTGGCATGAGCGTTTTGGTTTTGGCCGAACATGACAACACCGAACTGAAGGACGCCACGCTGGCGGCCGTCACCGCCGCAACGCAATTGGGCGGTGATGTGCACCTGCTGGTCGCCGGCCATGGCTGCGCGGCGGTCGCCGATGCTGCCGCCCAGGTGGCTGGCGTGCACAAGGTGCTGCTGGCCGATGATGCGACGCTGGCTGCGGCGCTGCCCGAAAATGTCGCGCCGCTGGTGGCTGGCCTGATGGCCGGTTACGATGCGTTCGTGGCACCGGCGACCAGCCGCGGCAAGAATATCGCGCCGCGTGTCGCCGCCGCGCTGGATGTCGCGCAGATTTCCGAGATTCTCAGCGTCGAAGGCCCGGACACCTTCACCCGCCCGATCTACGCGGGCAATGCCATCGCCACCGTCACCAGCAGCGACGCGAAAAAGGTGATCACCGTGCGCGGCACCGCCTTTGCCAAGGCCGCTTGCCAAGGCGGCAGCGCCAGCATCGAAGCGGTCGGCGGCAGCGCCGATGCCGGTTCCTCCAGCTTCGTCGGCGCCGAACTCACCAAGTCGGCCCGCCCGGAACTGACCGCCGCCAAGATCATCGTGTCGGGCGGCCGCGCGCTGGGATCGTCGGACAAGTTCCACGAGTTCATCGATCCGCTTGCTGACAAGCTGGGTGCCGCCGTCGGTGCCAGCCGCGCTGCGGTGGATGCCGGCTATGCGCCCAACGATTATCAGGTCGGCCAGACCGGCAAGATCGTCGCCCCGGAACTCTATGTGGCCGTCGGCATCTCGGGCGCCATCCAGCACCTGGCCGGCATGAAGGACAGCAAGATCATCGTCGCCATCAACAAGGACGAAGAAGCCCCGATCTTCCAGGTGGCCGACGTCGGCCTGGTCGGCGACCTGTTCACGCTGGTCCCGGAAATGACCGCCAAGCTGTAAGCGCGCGCACGCTGTGCTGCCAAAAGGCCGCTGCTTTCGGGGAGGAAGCGGCGGCTTTTTCTGTTGGCGCGCTACGCCAAATTGGCTATTATACGCAGATTAGCCAAAAGGATATCGCCATGGCGGACAAGCTTACCGTCGCCTCCACCGAATTCCAGACCCGCGCCGGCCTTTATATGGAGCACGCCGCCAAGGCGCCCGTGTTCATCACCAAACATCGCCGCCCCGTGCGCGTGTTGATTGATATCGACGAATATGAACGCCTCAAGGCCCGCGACACACGGCAGGCCTATCACGCGCATGAACTGCCAGACGATGCGGTTCGGGCGCTGGAAGCATCGGATTACAGCCATATCGACCCAGCCCTTGACGCGCTGATGGATTGACCCGTGCATAAGCCGGCCCCTGCGCTCGGCCTTGTCGTGCGCTTCGATTATCTGTGGATCGAGGAGGCCGAGCGTGGCCGGGTCGAAGGCGCGAAGCAGCGCCCGTGCGCGATTGTTGTGGCCCAAACCGGCCAAGGCCCTGGCGCGCGGGTCTGGCTGGCCCCAATCACCCATAGCCCGCCGCGCCAGGCCAGTGATGCCATCGAAATCCCGCCCCGCGTGAAGGCCGCACTTGGACTGGACAATGCGCCATCATGGATCGTGACGACCGAACTCAACAGTGTGGCTTGGGATGATGCCGGCATCGTGCCAGCCGCCCCGGATCGTTGGGCCTATGGCTTTCTGCCAAGGGCACTGATCAAGGCTGTTGTGGAGCTGACCCTGGCCCACCAACGCATCCGCCGGACCATCGTGAAGCGCGAAGCATGACCGCGCATGACAGCATCCGCCAGGGCCTGGCCGAAGCCCTCGACTTTGCCGCCGGCAACACGGCAGGCGCGCAGGTGCATCAGGTGAACGTCACCCAGGTCGACGTCGCCGCCATCCGGGCCAGCACCGGCCTCTCCCAAAGCCAGTTCGCGAGGCTCATCGGCGTCGCCAAAGCCACGCTGCTCACTTAAGAACAAGGCCGCCGCCGCCCCACCGGCCCGGCGCAAGTGCTGCTGGCGATGATCGCACGCCGGCCGTCGCTGGTGGGTGAGTTGCTGCGGTAAGGAACAACGAGGCGCCTCCCCTCACGCCGCAATCGCGCGTTCGATCCAGGCGCGGGTGTCGGGGATGGCGGCTTCGACCTGGGGCAGATCGTTGACGCAGAGGAATTTGAACTGCGGTTGGCACGCGCTGGCCAGATAGGCGCGCACTTGCGGCAGCGGGTAATCCAGCACGGCGCCGGTGCGCAGGTGGAGATGATCTGCGCCGGTGTGCAGCACCGCCACGCCGGCGGCGATGCAGGCGTGGTTGTGCAGGCCTTGTGGCAAGAATTGCGACACGCAGCGGAAGCGGTGGCCGAGATTGGCGACGAACGCGGCGTGGTGCTGAGCGAAGAGGCGCGCCAGCACGGAACGGCGCAGCGGGTGGACAACATGGGCGGCGCGGAACAGCCGGTCCGCCGTGAACCCCGCCAGCACCGCCGCGTTGATCTGGGTCAGCGCGTTGAGCAGCGCGGGATCATCGCGGCTGGCCGGATCGGCGGCGATGGCGCTGTGATCCACCCACGCGCCGCGCAGTACCGGCGCTGCGCCCTGGAACACATCGCCGGGCGCCAGCGGCCCGGTGAGGAACACGTCATCATTGAAATAGACGAAGCGCTCGGCCAGCCCCGGGATGCGCCACAACAAGGTCTCGATGGCCAGCGAGTTGAACGTGGGCAGCGCAGCCTCGAAGCCGGCAAACAGCGTGAGATGATCGACAATGCTGATGCGCGCCAGCAGATCGGTCGGCAGGCCCGACAGATCGGGCACTTGCGCATCGGTGATGATCCAGATGCGCCCGATCCACGACGCATGATTGGCGATCGAGCGCAGGCAATAGCCCAGTTCGGCATTGCAGGCCCAGCGGTGCGGGTTGGTGGCGTTGGCGTTGTGCACGGTGCCGGGTTGGTAGCGTTGGCGTTTGCGCCAATGCACCGGATCATCGCCGTTCACCCACGTAATGACCGCATCGATCTGCGCGCCGATCGGCACGTTTGCGGGTAGATCTGACATCTTGCGGTTCCGGGCGAGCGTTACGCCCGCCACGATAGAACAGACGCCGTGGCTCATGCTGCCCGCACCGGGGCAAGTCAATATGACATTTCAGTTACAGCCCGCCGCGCTCAGCCCGCTTTGCGCAGCGTCATTCGCCAGGAGCCGTCGTTTCCGTAAGGCGGTGAATCGAAACGGCTGTCGGCTGCCCGCTGGAATGCGCAATCGAACCCGCAATATGGCCATGCATTATCTGCATGACACATCAATTTTGCCGGCAAATCGCGTTGATCGGGCGGGCGGCGGTCGCAAGATCTCGCTGTCCTACAGGTGGCCCATGCCATTACCATGTTGATGTCACACCGCTTCAGGATATTGGCACAAAGATATATCTTGAAATGCCAAAACACGCGCAAAAGGGTAACTTTGATCAACTTTGCATAGCTCGCGGCGGAATCAGGCCTCGGTCAGCAGCGCCTCGGTCTCCCTGATGCTGGCCGGCGTGCCGACATGGAACCACAGGCCGGGGTGGGACAGGCCGAACATGCGACCGCTGGCCAGCGCCTTGTGCCAGGCGCGCCACATGGTGAAGGGTTCGGTGGGCTCGCCATCGAACAGGTGGCGGCTGATGATCTGCAGGCCGGAATAGACAAAGGGCGCAACCTTCAGCCCGCCACGACGGTTAAGGCGGCCGAGACCGTCCATGTGGAAATCGCCGCGGCCGTCATAGCCATGGGCACGCGCAAGGGGCACGAGCAGCAGCAGGGCATCCATCTCGGCCGGGTTCCACCGGGCAGCGATCAGGCGGAGCGTGTCCACTGGCCCATCGATCCACATATTGTCGGCATTGATCGTGAAGAAACTGTCGCCGCGGATCAGCGGCAGGGCCTTGGTAATGCCGCCGCCGGTTTCGAGCAGGCGGGCGCGTTCGTCGGAAATGTCGATCTGGCCGGGGCGAGCGCGGGATTTGACGGCCGCTTCGATCTGGTCGGCGAAATAATGCGCGTTGACGACGGCATGGCCGATGCCGGCAGCCGCAACACCATCGAGGGCGCGATCGAGCAGGCTGCGCCCGGCCACTTCGATCAGCGGCTTGGGGCGGGTGGCGGTGAGGGGGCGCATGCGTTTGCCCAGGCCCGCCGCCATCACCATCGCGGTTTCGGGCAAGGTGCAGGCGATGGTGGGACGCAGGGACAGCGGCGGGCGGGTGGTCATGCAGATACTTTCACGCCGATGCGGGCGCTGGCGGGCACATGGGCATCGAACCAGGCCTTGACGGGGGCGAGCGCCGGATGCTCGAGATTGGCGTTCACCATTTCCCAAAGGCGGGGATGGTAGCGGGGATAGGCCGGCTTGCCATCGCGAACATAAAGCCGGGTGAACACGCCCAGGATCTTGATGTTCCGCTGTGCAGCCAGGATGGCATAGGCGGTGCGGAAGGCAGCTTCATCAAGGTCGGGACGCGCGGCGATATAGCGGGCGATCATGGCCGCTTCGAGCTTGGGCGACACGATGCGGCGGATATCCTGCAGCAGGCTGGCCAGATCATAGGCGGGGTGGCCGGCCAGCGCATCCTGGAAATCCAGCAGGCCAAGGCGCTGATGGCCCGGCCGATCGAGCAGCATCAGATTGTCGGCATGATAATCGCGCAGCACGAGCACGGGGGGATGGGTAAACAAGGCCGGCCACAGCTGCGCCCAGGCTGCATCATGGCCCGGTGCCTCGGTCAGGCCGACGGCGGGCAGATACCAGTCGGGGAACAGCCGGGCCTCGCGCAGATATTCGGCATCGGTATAGGGGGCGACGTCGCCGGGCGGATGCTGGTGGAGAGCCGCAAGGATATCCACGGCGGCGGCGTAGATGGCATGTTCATCGCTTGCGTCCTGCGCCAGTACCGGGGTCACCCGGCCATCGCCATAATCCTCCAGCAGGATCAGACCAGAATCGAGATCGGTAGCCAACGCTTGCGGCGCGGAAAAACCAAGGTTGTGGAGATATTTGCCGATCGCCAGGAACGGCCCGCTGTCTTCCTTGTCGGGCGGGGCGTCCATCAGCACCGCGCTGCGCCCGCCCAGCGTGACTCGGAAATAGCGGCGGAAACTGGCATCGCCGGCCAGCGGTCGTACCGCCGCGCCGCCCCAGCCATGGGCATTGAGGAAGGCGCCAGTGCCCGGCGGCGGAATCATCTGGGGAAGGGTGGTGGCCACCGGCCCTCCCAAGCCGGGGGCGCGTCCCAAGTCAAGCGGCGGGGTGCATCGCCACTGCCTTCGATGTGCAGGTGCAGCGCATCGGCGGGCATTCGGGCACCCAGCCGTTCCGGCCATTCGATCAGCAGCGCGGCATCGGTCTCGAACAATCCAAGCGCATCGGCTTCGGCCGGCGATTCAAGGCGATAGAGATCGACATGCCACACCGGCACAGCGACATCGGGCGGTTCATAGCCTTGCACCAGCGTGAAGGTAGGGGAGGGCACTTCGCCGCCCCAGCCAAGCGCACGAATGAGGGCCCGCGCCAATGTTGATTTGCCGGCCCCCAGATTGCCGTGCAGGGCAATCACATCGCCGGGGCGCAGCCCGCCCGCCAACCAGCCCCCGATGGCCAGCGTGTCCGCTTCGCTGGCCAAGGTACGGGCCATCAGAAATCCACGGTAAGATAGGCTTGCGTCACGCGGCCGGGCAGCACGGTATAGGCGCCGGCACCGCGCAGTTCATAGCCCTGCTGGCTGAACAAATTGCTGGCTTGCACCCGCAGTACGGCTTCGTTGCCTGCCAGCTTGAAACGATAGCGCCCGCCCAGATCGACGATGGTGCGCACCGGAACGGAAACCAGATTGTTGACCGTGGCGATTTCCGGCGAGCGATGGGAAACACGCATGTCCAGCGACAGACCGTCGGCAAAGCCGGGGCGCCAGTCACCGGCCAGTTCGAACCGCTGCCCGATCGCGCCGACCGGCTGCCGGCCCACCAGTCCGCGCGCCACGGCATCGCCGGTTACCCGCGGCCACAACAGGCTGGCCCCGGCCACCAGCGACAATTCCGGCGTGATCGGTCCGGCGATGGAGGCTTCGACGCCGCGGTTTATGACATCGCCGAGCACATCGAAGCGGTTGTTGGCATCAAGATTGAAATAGGGCTTGGTCACCTGGAAGACGCCGGCCACCATCCGCATGTCGCCGAACAGCGGCATGCGCACCCCGGCATCGAATTGGCGCGTCTGGATGGCTGGCAGGGCTTCGTTGCGGTTGGCGGCCGCCGTGGGGGCAACCCCCGATTCCTCCAGCCCGGTCACAGCGCCGCCATAGACGGTGATGCCGCCGCCCAGTTGCACCGCCGCCGTCAGATTATACAGCCAGGGCGTCGCATCGGTGGCGGTCAACGCACCGGGAAAGCCGATGCGCTTCTGATAATCCGATTTTTGTACCCCCACCGACAATTCGCCGATCTCGTCCCACCGCCCTTCATAAGCGATGCCGCCGGTCCATTGCGACACATCATCATCCTGCTGCGGGCCCAGATCCAGCACCGGCGGCGGCACGTCGGTCGCAACGGTCAACACATTCACCTGGCCAAGATCGAGCACATCCGATCCGCCAAACCGGCGATAGGCCTTGCGGCCGCGCACGGCGACATGGATCTGATGGGTGCGCGGGCCATCGGCGAAGCGGCGGGTCAGCCGGGCCTCGCCGCTGGTGGAAGCAAAGAACAGCGGCGGATCGGCGGTGGCCCGTTGCTGCCCGGTGCCATCCGGCGACGATATGCGGATGACATTGGCGAACTGCCCGGTCACGGCGCGCTGGGACCGGAACAGGCCAACGCGCAACAGCCAGCCTTCGGCGATCGTCCAATCCGCCAGCACGCCGCCGATCGCTTCGGTATCGCCGCCGCGCACCCACCAGGGGCCGAAAAACTGCCGGCGCGGCAGGCGCGGCGGCAGGAAATCCCCGGTGGGCACCATCAGCGGGCCGTGATCGTCGATCAACGTCTCGCGGACATTCAGGAACGGCAGGATGGTGAACGCGGCCGAGGGCTGCCACTGGGCCGAAAATGCGCCTTCGAAACTGTGATCGCGGGTGGCATTGAAGCCGTTTTCCAGCACCATGCCGGCGCCCACACCCAGGCTGAGGGTGGACGAAACCGGCAGGCTGGCATCGATTTCGGCGCTGGGCGTGTGCCAACTGTTGTAACCGATCAGCACGCTGGCCGCTGCTTCACGGCCCGGCCGGCGAAAGCCCAGATCGACGACGCCGGTAGGCGCCGGGAACGGGCTGCCCAGCGCTGATGGGCCAACCCGAATGGTGGTGGCACGCACCAGCCGGCTGGATGGAGTCACGACCGGATCGAAATACAGGCCATCGATGCGAACATTGCCAGCCACCACCGGCGAAAAACCACGCACGCGATCACGGTTGTACAGCCCGGAGACTTCGCGGCCGATCGACGTGCCAAAGGCATCGCCGGCCTGACGCACCGCATTTTCGGCAGAACGGCTGCCAGTGGCAGCTACAATGGCTTCGGGCGACGACAGATCAGGTTCGTCAACAGGCGCCCGTTCTGCCGGCGGCGGCAGGCTGTCATCGGCGGGCGCAGGCTGCACGTCGGCCGGCGGCGCGGTTTGCACCGTCGCCACCATCAGCAGAGCGATCTTAAGTGTGAAAATACCCCCGGTCATGGAGGCTACATGGCCAGCGGCAGCCGCCAAGTCCAGCGTAAAACACCCCATAGTGTTCGCTGCGCGCCTGGTTGGGCGCACAGCGAACAGGGTGAGCAATTAGTAGCGATAGTGATCAGGCTTGAAGGGTCCGGTGTCGCCCACGCCGATATAGGCGGCCTGCTTGGGGTTGAGCGTCGTCAGCTTCACGCCCAACTTCTCAAGGTGCAGGCGGGCGACCTTCTCGTCGAGATGCTTGGGCAGCACATAAACCTTGTTCTCATAAGCTTCGCCGCGGGTCCACAGTTCGATCTGCGCCAGCACCTGGTTGGTGAAGCTGGCCGACATCACGAAGCTGGGGTGGCCGGTGGCGCAGCCCAGGTTCACCAGCCGGCCCTTGGCCAGCACGATGATCTGGTTGCCATCGGGGAACTCGACGATGTCGGTGCCCGGCTTCACTTCTGTCCACTTGTAGTTGGACAGGGCGGAAATCTGGATTTCGCTATCGAAGTGGCCGATGTTGCAGACGATGCTGTTGGGGCGCATGCCCATCATGTGTTCGGCGGTGATCACGTCCATGTTGCCGGTGGCGGTCACGAAGATGTCGGCGCGCTTCACGGCGTCTTCCATCGTCACCACTTCGAACCCTTCCATCGCGGCCTGCAGCGCGCAAATGGGGTCGATTTCGGTCACCATCACGCGGGCGCCGCCGTTGCGCAGGGAGTGGGCGCTGCCCTTGCCGACATCGCCAAAGCCGGCAACGCAGGCGACCTTGCCGGCCAGCATCACATCGGTGGCGCGGCGGATGGCGTCGACCAGCGATTCCTTGCAGCCATAAAGATTGTCGAACTTGGACTTGGTGACGCTGTCGTTGACGTTGATCGCCGGGAACGGCAGCCGGCCCTGCTTGGCCAGATCGTAAAGGCGGTGCACGCCCGTGGTGGTTTCTTCCGAAACGCCCTTCAGATTCTTCACGGTTTCCGTCAGATAGCCTGGACGCGCTTTCACATAGGCCTTCAGCGCGCGCTGGAATTCGACCTCTTCCTCATTTTCCGGTTCGCCCATGGTTTCGCCGGCTTCGAGGCGAGCGCCCCACAGCGCGAACATGGTGGCATCGCCGCCATCGTCCAAGATGATGTTGGCCGTGTCGGTGCCCCAATCGAAGATGCGGCCGACATAATCCCAGTAATCAGCCAGGCTCTCGCCCTTGATGGCATAGGTCGGGATGCCGGCGGCCGCCATGGCCGCAGCGGCATGATCCTGCGTGGAGAAGATGTTGCACGTTGCCCAACGCAGTTCCGCGCCCAGCGCCACCAGCGTTTCCATCAGCACCGCCGTCTGGATGGTCATGTGCAGCGAACCGGTGATGCGCGCGCCGGTCAGCGGCTTGGCGGTGCCGAATTCGCTGCGCAGCGCCATCAGGCCGGGCATTTCGGTTTCGGCGATGTTGATCTCACGGCGGCCGAAATCGGCGAGCGAAAGATCGGCAATGGCGTAATCATGGGCCATGTTGTGGTTCCTGCGTGATAATGTTGTGACCATGTTCCCCTAGGCCGCAGCGGCCTGCGGAGCAAGCATAAAGATAGCTTTATATGGATATCGAATGGCCGCGTGGCGTCGGGCTTGGCGCAGGCCGGGCTGGCCGCTATGCCGGGACGGGATGAGGTTCGGGAGGAAAAATTGACATGCAAAGCCTGTTTGCCGTGGCGGCCCTGATGAGCGCCGCTGCCGTTTCGGCTGCGCCGATCACCTATCCGGTCACCGAAACAGGCCCGGAGGTGGAGGCGCGGCACGGCATCAATGTGCCCGATCCCTATCGCTGGCTGGAAGCCGATGTGCGCAGCGATGCCAGGGTGGCTGGCTGGGTGGACGCGCAGAACAAGGTGACAGGCGCCTATCTGAAGACGCTGCCGGGGCGTGACGCCATCAACAAGCGGTTGACCGAGCTCTACAATTACGAACGCTTCGGCATTCCGCGGGTGCGGGGCGGTGTGCAGTTCTTCGCGCGCAATTCGGGCTTGCAGAACCAGTCCGTGCTGTATGTGCAAAGCCCTGGCAGCGAAGCGCGGGTGCTGATCGATCCCAACCCCTGGGCCCAGGATGGCGCGACCGCGCTGGCCGAATGGACGCCGTCCAGGGATGGCCAGTATCTGGCCTATGCCGTGCAGGATGGCGGTACCGATTGGCGCACGATCAAGGTGCGGAATGTCGCGACCAGCACCGACCTCGCCGACAGTCTTGAAGGCGCCAAATATAGCGGCGAAGTGGCGTGGCTGCCCGACGGCAGCGGATTTTACTATTCGCGCTTCCCGGCGCCGCCGGCGGGGCAGAAATACCAGTCCGAAACGCTGAACGAAGCGATCTGGTTGCACAAGATCGGCACGCCGCAGAGCGCCGACACGATGGTGTTCGCCACGCCCGATCGGCCCAATCTGCGCCATCATGCAACGCTGAGCGAGGATAACCGCTGGATGGTAGTGTCGAGCTATGAAAGCTCGGGCGGCAATGCGGTCTTCATCGCCGACATGGCCAAGGGCGAAACGCCGCGTCCGTTGGTTGCGACCCTCGACAAGGAGTGGAGCTTCGCCGGCAGCCAGGGCGACACATTGTGGTTTGTCACCAATCAGGATGCGCCGCGCTACCGGTTGCTGGCCGTCGATGGTGCAACCGGTGCCAACAAAGTGGCGATCGCTGAGGGTCAGGCAACGATGACCAGTGCTGCCGTGGTCGGGAAACGGCTGGTGATCGAAACGCTGGAAGACGCCAAATCTGTCGTCCGCCTCTATGAGACCGACGGAACACCGGTGGGCGTGGTGCCACTGCCCGGCATAGGCACGGCGAGCGGTTTTGAAGCATCGGACGATGGCACCACCTATTTTGCCTTCTCCAGCTTTGCGACGCCGGGTTCGATCTGGCGGTACGATGCGGCGAACAACACGGCGCAGGTCATGCGTGAGGCAAAAGTTGCCTTCAACCCCGCCGATTACACGGTGAGCCAGCTCTTTTACCCGTCGAAGGACGGGACGAAGGTGCCGATGTTCGTCGCGCACCGCAAGGATCTCGACCTGAGCAAGCCGCACCCGGCCCTGCTTTATGCCTATGGCGGCTTCAACATCAGCAGCACACCCGGGTTCAGCGTTTCGCGGCTGGTGTGGATGGAAATGGGCGGCGTGTTCGCCATGGCCAACATCCGCGGCGGCGGTGAATATGGCGCCGCCTGGCACGATGGCGGACGCCTGCTGAACAAGCAGAATGTGTTCGACGATTTCATCGCCGCCGGTGAGGCACTGGTGGCCAAGGGCCTGACCACGCCGCAGCAGCTTGCCATCCAGGGCGGGTCCAACGGCGGCCTGCTGGTGGGTGCGGTCACCAACCAGCGCCCCGATCTGTTCGCCGCCGCGCTGCCGGCGGTGGGCGTGATGGACATGCTGCGTTACGCCAACTGGACCGCCGGGCGTTACTGGGTGGATGATTATGGCGACATGACCAAGCCGGAATATTTTCGCTATAATCTGGCGTTCAGCCCGTATCACAATATCCGCGGCGGGAAGGATTATCCGGCGGTTCTGGTCACCACCGCCGACACCGATGATCGCGTGGTGCCGGCGCACAGCTTCAAATATGCCGCCGCCCTGCAAGCCGCCAAGGTGGGCGACAAGCCCCACCTGATCCGCATCGAAACCCGGGCCGGGCATGGCAGCGGCAAGCCAACCGACAAGATCATCGCCGAAGCGGCTGATCTGTGGGCCTTTGCCGGATACTGGACGGGCTTGACCCGCTAGGCGCGCGGTCCGCTGGGGCGGGTGAGGATGAACAGGGCGGTGGCCGGCAGGATTACCGCCTGAATGATCAGCACCCGGTCCGACGCGCCAAACGCCCAGGCACCGGCAAATACCGCCACCATCGAGACGACGGCCAGCAACTTGGCGCGGGGCGCTATGGCACGATGGGCGTTCCAGTTGCGGATCAGCGGCCCGAACATGCGGTGCGCCAGCAGCCAATCGTGCAGGCGGGGCGACGAACGCGCGAAGCAATAGGCTGCCAGCAGCACGAACGGCGTTGTCGGCAGCAGCGGCAGCACCACGCCGACGATGCCGAGCGCCAGCGAGGTCAGCCCGATCAGGAGCCATAGGGTACGGAACATGGCCCTTTTGTATCAGCGAACTGGCCTGTTGCCAGCCATACTCAACTGGCGCGGGCGAGCGCCTTCGTCGCGGTGGCCGGCGGCAGCACCAGGCTGATCTTGTCCAGCCGGGTTTCGGCGAGCGGCGGGCGCGCGGCGGCACTGCCCATCGGTTCGGCCGGCAGCCGCATGTCGGCGGTGAAGATGCGCAGCAGCATGGTACGGGTCGCCTGCCACATCGAAATCGAATGGCTGCTGGTGTTGCGCCCCAGGGTGAACAGCCGCACGATCAGCCGGTCGCGGGCCGGGGTGTCGGCGCCATCGAAGGCGATGCCGATACGTCCGGCGTGGCAGCGCGCCACCCGGCCATCGATGCTGCCGACGCCGCGCAGCCGCACCCGCACCGGCTCGCCAGGCGCCAACCCGTCGCCGGCCCCCTCCATTTCTGCAAGCGCGATGCCCGACACCGAGATATCGATGCCGCGCGCCAGTGTGGCGTGGCGGGCATCGCGGCGCCATACCGCCACCTGCTCATCGAGCGCAAACCGCTCCTCGGCACGCAGCGCCGGGCGGCCGAGGCACAGCATGGCGGCCAGGAACAGCACGACAATGTTGATCAGGCCCCAGAAGGCCACCATCGGCACCAGCGCGCCTTGGGCGACGATGCGGGTGTCGGGGATGGCGTTGATCACCAGACCCACCAGCGTTGCGAGCATCAGCGCGGTGCAGGCCAGGAAAATGCCGCGCTGATAGCCGCCGCTGCCTGCATCCGATCCCTTCGGCGTCACCTTGAAGGCATGACCGTGCGGCTTGAACAACGTCTTGATGATGACCGGCAGCAGCCGGAAACTCTGGAACGTGCCAAGCACTTGCGCGGCAATCGGGAAATAGCGGCCGCCGCCGAGCAGTACGATGCCGCCAACCTGCGCCACGACCATCGGCACCAGAAAGAAGATCGCACTCTGCGCCGTCACGCCAACCAACGGCGGCACATCGAAGAACAGGAACACCAACGGCGCGATGATCGACGTGATCATCATCAGCGCCTGGCTGAGCCACGCCGTCGGCAGGAAGAACAACCGGTGCCGCAGTGCATGGCCCGGCCCCAGCGGCCCGGATTTCAGAAACAAGATCTGCATCGCCCCCTGCGCCCAGCGCGCCCGTTGCACGAAGAAGGCATCAAGGCTTTCCGGTGCCAGGCCATAGGCCAGTGGTTCATTCAGGTAACGGGTGACGTAGCCCTTCTGCAGCAGCGCAAGGCTCAGCAGCATATCCTCGGTAATCGATCCCGCCGGCAAGCCGCCGCCGATGGCATCAAGCGCGGCGCGGCGGGTGATGCTGTTGGACCCGCAACAAAAGGCCGCATCCCAGCCATCGCGGCCGGGCATGATCGCTTCGAAGAAGAAGCGCTGATCATCGGGCAAGGCGTCGCGCAGTGCCAGATTCTGCTGCAGCGGATCATGGTTGTAGAAACTGTGCGGGATCTGGACGATGCCGATGGCGGGATCGTCGAAGAAGCCCATGGTGCGTTTGAGGAATCCGCGCTGCGGTACGAAATCGGCATCGAACACCGCAACGAATGGCGCGCGCGTCACGGCCAGCGCATGGTTGATGTTGCCGGCCTTGGCCTGAAGATTGTCAGGCCGGGTGATGTAGCCGGCGCCCTTGGCCTGGCAATAATCGCGCAGCCAGGCACGCCGGCCATCATCGGCGACCCAGATTTTGAGGTTGGGCCAATCCAGCGCCAGCGCGCCCAGTATCGTCTTCTCCAACACCTCGATCGGTTCGTTGTAAGTGGCGATGATCAGATCGACGGCTGGCCAGTCGTGACGGTTGGCAAGACGGGCCTCGCCAGCATCAGCTTCGCGGCTGCGATTGGTGCGACGGGTGAGGCCGGCAAACAGGATGGCGGCGTCGAACAGGCCAAAGAGTTCGACGCCCAGACAGAGCAAGGCGAAGCCAAGGCCGAACCAACCGGCACCCCATGGGATCGTACTGGTCAGCCGCCAGTACAGATAAGCGCCCACCACCAGCGCCACTGCCGCTGCAATGCCGACGCGGGTCGCCGGCCGGTTGAGCCCGAACAGCGGCGCCAGCAGCAGGCCAGACATGGTGAGCAGCAAGGGCGCCGCCACCAGCAGCGCCGGCGCGGTATCGAGCGGTGGCAGCATCACACCCCCAAGTCACCAACGCGGGAAGCGCACTTCGGCGAGCCGGCCGACATCGCACCGCCGGGCCAGGGATTTGGGCGGCGGCAGCGACACCAGCACACTCAGCGCGCGGGCTTCCTTGTCCGGATTGGCCGCCAGCATGGCGCCCTCGCGGCGGGCAGCGGCGCCGACGGTGGAGGCGACCTGGCCCTCCAGCCAGGCATCGCTGCCGATCAGTCGCACCGCCACGGGCGTGCCTGGCAGGATGGCCTCCATGCGCCGTTCCGGCAGCGCCACCTCGACATAACGGCGGTTGCAATCGGCCAGCTCGATGAGGCTGGCGCCGGGCGCCACGGTGGTGCCTTTGGGCGCCGGCTGCGACCAGACCACGGTGCCGGCCGGCAGTCTTGCGTCGAAGGCGCTGGCGCGGGCCAGCCGCTCTTCCTCGGCGGCAATCTGGATGCCCAGTTCGGCCAGCCGGGATTCCGCGTCAATGGCGACGCTTTCCAGCTCTTGCCGGCGCAGCAACAACCGGTCGCGCTGCTGGTCGCCATAGGGCGCATCCATGGCAGCGCCGGCCAGATAAAGCCCGCGCCCGGCTGCCCGGGTTTCGATGGCCAGCGCGTCGGCCTGGTCGCTCAGCGCTGCGCAGCGGCGCCCGGTAGCGGTGGCGATTGCACGCACCCGATCGCGCTGGGTGAAAGTGGCAAAACGCTGTTCGGCGAGCACTTCAATCCGCTCGCGTTGCAATGCGGCTTCGGCCGCCTCGGCTTCACAGGCGCCAAGGGCCTCCCGGGCGGCGTCAGTGGTGGCGGCCAGCCGCGCGCTGGCCGCACGGCCGAACTGCGCCGACCGGCTGGCGAGCCGCCCGTCGGCCCTGGCAATTTCAGCAATCTGGCGGCGGGCGAGATCGCGCGCCGAGATCAAGGCTGCCTGCTGGCCCTTCAACGCCGACAGCGGCCCGGTGTCGAGCAGGCGCGCCGTCACCAACCGGGCGGTGCGGGCCGCGGCAATCGCGGTGCCCGGCGGCGGCAGATCGGTGGCAACGATGCCGGCGATCGGCGAGGCCATGCGGATCAGCGGCGCATTCACATACGCCTCCCCGCCCACTTCGTTGGTGACATAGGGCGCAAAGGCCCACAGCCCGAGTGCCGCCATGCCGGTGGCCAACGCCAGGCGCAGGCGGTTGGAACGGATCAATGTCTCGATGCGGCCGACCATGCTGCGCCTCCTTGCCCATCGAGCAACGGGCGCGGCGCCGCGCGTTTTAGGCCGGGCGCACGGAAAATGGCTCGTGCGGCAGTTGGGCAAGGTTGGCGACGAAGCTGATGGTTTGATAGGCGCCGGCCAGCGCACAGATTTCAAGCTGCTGTGCGCAGGTCCAGTCGGCTTCGAACCGGGCCTGGGTGGCGGAGTCGAGGCGGCCGCTGCTGCACAACTGGTCGATAACGGACAGCAAACCGGCTTCGGATGGCGACCAAAGCGCGACGTCAATCGCCGGCGCTCGGGTCGCGGCAAGCTGCTGCGAATCCAGCTTGGCAGCCCGTGCAAAGATCGCGGCGTGGATGCCCCATTCATAATCGCAACCGCGCAAGGCGGTGACGCGCAGGATCACCAGCTCGCGCACCCGCAGCGGCAACGGGCTGTCACGATCGAGCAGATTGGGCACGCCCTTGCGCAGGAAACGCGGGCTGTTGGCGAAGGTGCGGAACAGGGTCAGGATATAACCATCCTGCTGCGGGTAGGTCGCCAGCAGGGCCGCGGTCTCACTGTCGTAAGGCGGTTCAAGCGGCCGCAAATGGTTGGACATGACCATATCCCTTGCTATGTTTCCGATAGCAACACTATGCTATGAAAAACATAGCGTCAAGGGAGGCGTCACCCGATGCCAGCAGTGCGGGGTTCCACGACAGGCCGGCCGATCATGCGGCTGCTCGATCTGCTTGGGCAACGCTGGGTGCTGCGCATCTTGTGGGAACTGGATGGCGGGGCGAGGACATTCCGGGCGCTCCAGTCGGCCTGCGAATCCATCTCGCCCGCCGTATTGAACACGCGTCTGAAACTGCTGCGCGCGCATGATCTGGTGGCGTTGCAGGCCGACGGCTATGGCCTGACGGATCGCGCCCGCACCCTCAATCCCATTCTGATGCAGTTGCACAAACTGGCGGAAAATTGGTCCGCCAACGGCGATTGGCCTAACCCGTCAGCAGACCCGCAATAGTTGCCGCCAGTTCGGCGTCCCCCGCCGCGATCACCCGGCCGCCGTCGTCATGGCCCTGGCTGAGCGGCTGCCCGTGCCAGTCCATGATCACGCCGCCGGCGCCGGTGATGATCGGCGCCAGCGCCGCCCAGTCGTGCAGCTTCAGCCCAGACTCGACCACCGCATCCAGATGCCCGGCGGCAACCAGGCCATAATTGTGGCAATCGCCGCCATAGAGCGTGTCGGCCGCTGCACGACGCACATGTTCGAACTGCACGAAATCGTCTGCGCCAAACGCCTGCGGGCTGGTGGTGCCGATCCGCGCATCGGCCAGATCAGGGCAGCGCCGCGCGTGCACGCGCTGGCCGTTCAGCGTCGTCGGGTGATCGGGCCCGGCCAGCCAGCGATCGCCGATGATGCATTGATCGATCACGCCGAGCACCGGCTGACCGCCCTCCATCAGCGCGATCAGCGTGCCGAACAAGGGCCGCCCGGCGACGAACGCCCGCGTGCCGTCGATGGGATCGAGCACCCACACCCGCTCCGCATCGGCGCGATCATCGCCATATTCCTCCCCGATTACGCCATCCTCGGGGCGATATTCATCCAGCAGGCGGCGAATGGCTGCTTCTGCGTCGCGGTCCGCCGCGGTAACGGGGGAGAAATCCTCCTTCATTTCAACAAGGAAGGGCCGGCGAAACCAGGGCCTTATGGCAGCGCCGGCAGCATCGGCGAGGCGCTGGGCGAGGGTGAGATCGTCCATGGTCACAGGCCAAGCTCCTTCAGGATTGCAGTGCGGTCGGCATCCAATGATGGCGCTGCTGTGCGCGTGGTGGGATCGACATGGGCGGACAATTTCACGGGATTGCCGGCGACAATCAGCGGCGTGCCGTCGGGCATTTGCGAGTGCACGACCATGTTGCGCGCCTGAACCTGCCGGTTGGCCAGGGCCTCGCTGATGTTGTTCAATGGCCCGCAGGGCACGCCGGCGCTCTCCAGCATCGGCAGCCAGTGCGCCACGGGACGGGTCTGCAACACGGCTTCCAGCACATTGGCCAGCACATCGGCGTTGCGGGTGCGCGCATCATTGCCGACAAAGCGCGGATCATCGCCGGGCAGGTCGAGCGCCCGGCACAGCGCGGCAAATAATTGATCATTGCCGGCCGCAATCACGATCGGCGCATCGGCGCATTGATAGGCGGCAAAGGGCGTGATGCTGGGGTGGCGGGCGCCCAGCGGCCCTGGCGATTCGCCTGTCGCGGCAAAACGCGCGATGGCATTTTCCAGGATGGCGATCTGGCCATCCAGCATCGCCACATCAACGAACTGACCTTCACCGGTGGCGGCCCGATCATGCACCGCAGCCAGGATGCCGATCACGGTGAACAGCCCGGCGGTGATGTCACCGATGCTGGTGCCCACCCGCACCGGCGGCCCGCCCGGCCAGCCGGTGACGCTCATGATGCCGCCCATTGCCTGCACCACCATGTCGTATGCGGCCTTCTGCGAATCCGGCCCGGTCTGGCCAAAGCCACTGGCGGCGGCGTGGATCAAGCGCGGATAGCGGGCGTGCAGCGCATCCCAGCCATAGCCCAGCCGCGCCATCACGCCGGGGCGATAATTGTCCACCAGTACGTCGGCCTTTTCCAGCAGGGCCTCGAACACCGCGCGATCCGCCGGCGCCTTCAGATCGAGTGCGATCGATTGCTTGCCCCGGTTGATGCTGGCGAAATAGGCGCTGTGGCCATTGATGAACGGGCCATAGGCGCGGGCATCATCGCCGCCATCGGGGCGCTCCACCTTGATCACCCGCGCGCCGAGATCGGCCAGCACCATCGTGGCATAGGGCCCGGCGAGCACGCGCGACAGATCGATGATGAGCAGATCGGAGAGGGGGCCAGACATGCCATTCTTCCTACCCATGTTTTTCCTACTCGTCACCGCCATGCCACTGCGGCTAGACAGGATGGAACAAACAAGGGGAATTTTTCGATGCGCATGATCCTGGCTGCTCTGTTGTTGAGCACCGCCGCAACCGCACAAACCGCCGCTGACCGCGAAGCCGCGATGGACGCAAACATCAGCAGCGCCGATCAGATGGCCTGGCTGAAAACCATGTCGGCCGGCCCCAACCATCTTGGCAGCCCGCACAATCAGGCCAATGGTGATCTGATCGCGAAGATGTTCCGCGAATGGGGCTGGCAGGTGAAGCGCACCGATTATCAGGTGCTCTATCCGACGCCGATCTCGACCGCCCTGGAACTGGTCGGGCCGGTGTCGAAGAAGCTCGGCGGCCAGGAGCCTGGCATTCCGCAGGATGAAACCTCCAACAATCTTGCCGGCGCACTGCCGCCCTATGTCGCCTATCAGGGCGACGGTGATGTCACCGCGCCCGTGGTTTATGTGAATTATGGCCTGCCGGCCGATTATGAAGCGCTGGCGCGGCGCGGCATTTCGGTGAAGGGCAAGATCGTGATTGCCCGTTACGGCGGCGGCTGGCGCGGCCTGAAGCCCAAGCTGGCGCAGGAGGCCGGCGCCATCGGCTGCCTGATCTATTCCGATCCGCAACAGGATGGTTATGGTTCTGCCGACACCTATCCCAACGGTGGCGGCCGTCCGCCAGCGGGCGTGCAGCGCGGCAGCGTGATGGACATGACCACCTACCCCGGCGATCCGCTTACCCCCGGTGTGGCGGCGACCAGGGATGCCAGGCGGCTGACCCGCGAAACCAGCACGACCGTGCTGAAGATCCCGACGCTGCCGATTTCCTATGCCGATGCGACGGAAATCCTGACCCGGCTGAAGGGCGCACCGGTGCCGAGCGACTGGCGCGGCGGCCTGCCGTTTCATTACCGCTTTGGCGGCAACGACGATGTGAAGGTGCGGCTGAAGGTTGAATCCGAATGGTCGCTGAAGAATATTTCCAACGTGATCGCCACGCTGCCGGGTTCGTCGAAGAAGGACGAATGGGTGGTGCGCGGCAACCATTATGACGGCTGGGTGTTCGGCGCGTCCGATCCGCTGTCCGGCGAAGTCGCGATGATGAGCGAAGCCAAGGCGCTGGGTGCGCTGTGGAAATCCGGCTGGCGGCCCAAGCGCAGCATCGTTTACGCAAGCTGGGACGGCGAGGAGCCGGGCCTGCTCGGCTCGACCGAATGGGTGGAAGAAAATATCGCCGAGCTGCGCCAGAAAGCAGTGATCTACATCAACAGCGACAGCAACGGCCGCGGGTTTCTGGGCGCCGATGGCAGCGCGCAATTCACGTCGCTGATCGGCAAGATTGCCGCCGATGTGAAGGACCCCCAAACCGGCGCCAGCGTGGCGGAACGCTGGCGGGCCGCGGTGCGCGCCAAGGCGTTCGATGGCCTGCGCGGCAATCCCGCAGCGCTGGCGGCAGCCGAACTCGGCGGTGACCAGCCAATGGATGCGCTGGGATCGGGCAGCGATTACACCGCCTTCATCCACCATGCCGGGGTATCGTCGATCAACATCGGCTTTGGCGGCGAAGGCGAGAGCGCGGGATCGTACCACTCGATCTACGACAGCTATGATCATTTCGTGCGCTGGGATGACCCCGGCCTGGCCTATGGCGCGGCGCTGTCCAAGGTCGCCGGAAGGCTGGTGATGCGGCTGGCCGATGCCGAGGCGCTGCCGGTGCGCTTTGGCCCGGTGGCGGGCGCGGCGCGGGCCTATTACAATGAAATCAAGACGCTGATCGACAATCGCCGCAAGGAGGATGCGCGGCGCACCGCATTGACGGCCGACATGTACCGGCTGGGCAGCGATCCGCGTGACCCGATCGGCCCGCCGCTGGCCAAGGCCGCGACGCCGGCGCTGGATCTGGCGGTGCTCGATACCGCAATCACCAAACTCGATGCGGCTGCCAAGGCCTTCGACAGCGCCATCGCCGCCAAGAGCGACAGCCTGACCGCGGCGCAGACGACGGCCCTGAATGCGCGGCTGCGCGATATCGAACAGACATTGCTCAGCCCGTCCGGCCTGCCGTTCCGGCCGTGGTTCCGCAACATCCTCTACGCACCGGGTCGCTTCACCGGCTATGGCTCCAAGACCTTGCCGGGGGTGCGCGAAGCGGTGGAGGAACGGCGGTTCGACGACGCCACCCGCGAAGCCGGCATCGCCGCCAAGGCATTGAGCGACTATGCCGACCGGCTGGACGCGGCCACGGCGGTGCTGAAGTGAGGCACGCGCTGCTGCTGGCGCTCCTGCTGGCGGCAGCGCCAGCAGCGGCCCAGCGCATGCGGCCGGCCGATGTCGACAAATTGCCGTCATCGCCGCCCACCCTCACCGAAGCCTATGGCAGCGCGCCGGCACAGGTCGGCGATCTGCGGCTGCCGGCTGGGGCTGGCCCGCATCCGGTGGTGATCATCATCCATGGCGGCTGCTGGTGGAAAGGCTATGCCGAGCGGAAGAACACGGCCGCGCTGGCCAGCCGCTTGACGGAACGCGGCTTTGCCACCTGGAACATCGAATATCGCCAATTGGGCGAGGATGGGCCAGATGGCAAGAACGGGGGCGATGCCGGCGCCGGCTGGCCGGGTACCTTCCAGGATTGGGCGGCGGCCACCGACCATCTGCGGGCGCTCGCCAAGCGCTACCCGCTTGATCTCTCTCGCGTTGCAGCGACCGGCCACAGTGCCGGCGCTCATGCCGCGCTGTGGGTGGCGAGCCGGCACAAATTGCCGAAGGACAGCGAAATTGCCTCGCCTGACCCGCTGAAGATCGGCGCGGCGGTGGCGATCGATGGCCCGCCGGAGCCTGGCCTCGAGCGCGAAGCCTTCGAAAAGGGCTGCGGCGTGCCGGCCGTTACCCGCCTGTTCGGCGGCACACCGGCGCAGCAGCCGCGGCGTTATGCCGAGGGCAGCCCGCAGGCACTGCTGCCGCTGGGGGTCAAATCCGGGGTGATTTCGGCCAGCCTGTTCCTGTCGCCCGGCGCGGCCACCAAATGGGTAACCGAAGCCCGCGCCGGCAAGGACATTGCCAGCGCGCTGATCGTGGACGGCACCGGCCACCACGACACCATCGCGCCGGGCAGCCCGGTGTGGCCGCAGATCGAGGCGTTCTTGGTCGAACAATTGAAAGTCTCTCCATGAAACTTCTGGCCTCGCTGACCTCACCCTACGCCCGCAAATTGCGCGTCCTGGCGCAGGAACTAGGCATCGAATTGGCGCTGGTGGAAACTGCGCCGATGACCGACCCGACCGCGCTGCTCGCCGCCAATCCGCTCGGCAAGGTGCCGGCGCTGGTGCTGGATGATGGCAGCGCGATCATCGATTCGCCGGTGATTGCCGCCTATCTGCTCGCCGCGATGCCGGGCCAAACGCTTTTGCCCACCGAAGGTTCTGAACACTGGCAAGCCCGCAGCACCGAGGCGCTGGCCGATGGCGTGCTCGACGCGGCGATCATCCTCCGGTTCAACATGGCCCAGGGCATCACGTCGGGGCCGTGGGTGGACCGCCAGTATCGCGCCATCGAACGGGCGCTGGCCGTGATGAACGGGCGGGTTGGTGGCAGCGCGTTCGGCGATATTTGCATCGCGGTGGCCTGCGATTATCTGACGTTCCGCTTCACCGATCTCGATTGGCGCACCCACAATCCGGCGTTGGTGGAACTGACCGACCGGCTGCTGGCCACGCCGGCCTTCGTGGCGACGCAGCCACCGGCTTAGCCATCCCGACCCCGCGGCAACCGCACCGCGCCATCGGGCACCACCACCCAGGGATGGCGCCGTTCCTCGAACACGCTGCGCTGGGGTGGCGGGGTGGCGGGATCGGCGAACAGGCCGGCGGGGATGGCGATCAGGCCGGGGTTGATGCTGGCCGTGAAGCAGATGGTGCTGCCGCACTTGGGGCAGAAGCGGTTGGTAAGGTCACGGCCCTTGTCGCTGCGATGCGCGAATTCGCGGGTTTCACCCACGATGGCCACATCGGCAGCCATCAACCACAGCGCCATGCCGAACGGCGATCCGCTGCGGCGCTGGCAATCGGCGCAATGGCACATGTTCACCGCCGCTGGCTGCGCGGTGAGATGCACCCGCACCGCGCCGCACAGGCAGTAGCCGTCTGGCGTCACCGCTTCAGTTCCCGGGCCAGCGCCTTGGTGGTCTTTTCGCCATAGGGCGGCTTGAAGCCGGCGAGGCCGGCCAGATCGAGCTTGGGCTGGCTGTAGATGGCTTTGGGATGGCTGAACGCCTTGAAACCATCCTGCCCGTGATAATTGCCCATGCCGGCCGGGCCGATGCCGCCGAACGGCAGGTCTTCGGCCGAAACGTGGAAGATCACGTCGTTCACCGTCACGCCGCCCGAAATCGTGCGATCGAGCACGCGGCGCTGTTCGGTGTCGTCCTCGCCGAACCAGTAGAGGCCGAGCGGCCGGTCGCGGCGGTTGATTTCATCGATGGCGCCATCCATCGCCTTGTAGGTGCGCACCGGCAACAATGGCCCGAAGATTTCCTCCTGCATCACCGTCATGTCGTCGGTGGGATTGCGGATGATGTGCAGCGGCATCTTGTTGGTGTTCTGTTTGCTGAAATCCTCATTGCCGGGGTTCACCACATCGATGGTAGCGCCCTTGGCGCGGGCATCTTCGACATGCGCTTCCAGCCGTTCGCGGTGGCGGGCGCCCAATACGCTGGTGTAATCCGGGTTGGCCAGCATGGTCGGATAGAGGCGCGCCGTGGCGGCTTTCAGGCCTTGGACGATCTCGCCTTCCTGTTCTTCGGGCACCAGCAGATAATCCGGCGCCAGGCAAATCTGGCCGGCGTTCATCAATTTGCCCATCGCCACGCGTTCGGTGGCGCGCGCCACATCGGCACTGCGGCTGATGATGGTCGGCGATTTGCCGCCGAGTTCCAGCGTCAACGGCACCAGATTTTTCGCCGCCGCGGCCATCACATGCCGCGCCACGCTGGTGGCACCGGTGAACACCAGATGATCGAACGGCAGATCGGTGAAGGCACGGCCGACCTCCGGCCCGCCGGTGATCACGGCGATTTCGGCCGGATCAAAGGCGGCCTCCAGAATGTCCCTCATCAGTTGCGACGTGACCGGCGTGTATTCGGATGGCTTGATCATCGCGCGGTTGCCGGCGGCGAGCACGCCGGCCAGCGGCGCGAAGGTGAGGTTCACCGGGAAATTCCACGGGCTGATGATGCCGATCACGCCCTTGGGCTGCCATTCTACCCGCGCTTTCGCCCCCAGCAGCGCCAGCGGGAAATCCAGTTTGCGCTTTTCGGGGCGCATCCAGGCATCCAGATGCTTCAATGCATGCTTGATCGGCTTCACACTGGCCATGATGTCGGTGACCAGGCTGAGTTCGGTGGAACGATGGCCGAAATCCTCGCTCATCGCGGCGGCCAGCCGATCCTTGTTGTTCAGCACCACGTCCAACGCCCGGTTCAACCGATCCTTGCGGGTGGCGGCCGTCACCGGCAGTTCGGCGGTGAAGGCGGCGCGCTGGGCCTCCAGCAGGCTGCGCATCGCAGCGGCATCGCGGGCATCCCATTCGGCGGTCTTGGCAGTGGTGGCCATCATCTCTCTCCTGAACTTTGGACACCAGCCTAGGCCCGATGCAGGCCGCCGCCAAGTCGGGCATGAGTGTGATTTACAAGGTTATCAAAGTTATCCATTTGCAGATTTACTGGCACGCTTTCTGCCATTTTTTTGGCGGCGAATTGGGCCATTGGCGATCCGGAGCATGACACACGGGCCGCATGTAGGACAGTCATGCCCTGCGCCCTTTCGTCAGGCTGGCATGCGGCCGCCGTTTGCGGCATCGTGCCGCAAAATAATAATATTCGCATCATCCTGGGGACGAACTCATGACCAATTGGCCAGCCATGTCCATTGCCGAGGCGCATGACCTGCTCACCGCGCCCGGCGCGCCGTTCGAGATGGAAACGGTGCCCATCAACGGCCGCGCGACGCGGGCATGGAAGAATGCGCCGCCAAGCCTTGCGCATTGTTTCGCGGCGGGGCGCGCGCATGGCGACAAGATCTTCCTGGTGCTGGAGGAAGAACGGGTGAGTTATGAGGCGTTCGCCCGCGCCACGCTGGCCCTGGCCGAACGCTTGCGCGCCGACGGCCTGGCCAAGGGCGATCGGGTGGCGGTGGTGATGCGCAACCTGCCGGAATGGCCGGTGGCATTCTATGCCGCCAGCCTGTGCGGGGCGATCGTCACGCCGCTCAATGCGTGGTGGACTGGCGGCGAACTGGAATATGGGCTGACCGACAGCGGCACGAAGATCCTGCTGATCGATGCCGAACGCTACAACCGCATTGCCGAACATCTGCCGAATTGTCCGGTGCTGGAACGGATTTACGTCACCCGTGCCAGCGAACAGGAACTGGGCGATCCCCGCGCCGTGCGCCTGGAAAGCGTGATTGGCCGGCCGATGTCATGGGCGGCGCTGCCCGACCGCGCCATTCCGGACGACGCGCTGAGCCTGCAGCCCGAAGATGACGCGACGATTTTCTACACCAGCGGCACCACCGGCAAGCCGAAGGGCGCGCTGGGCACGCACCGCAACATCTGTTCGAACATCATGGCATCGGGTTGCAGCCAGGCACGCAGCATCCTGCGCCGCGGCGAGGCCTTGCCGGCGCCCGATCCACAGGCGCCGCAGAAGGCGACGCTGTTGAGTGTGCCGTTCTTCCACGCCACCGGCTGCCATGCCGTGCTGAACCCGTCGCTGGTTGCCGGGGCCAAGCTGGTGCTGATGCGCAAATGGGATGTCGCCCGTGCCATGCAGTTGATCGAGGAGGAGCGGATCAGCAGCGCCGGCGGCGTGCCGACCATCGCCTGGCAGATTCTGGAGCACCCGGATCGCCACAAATATGACCTGTCCAGCCTGGAGACGGTCAGCTACGGCGGCGCGCCTTCGGCACCCGAACTGGTTCGCCAGATCGCCGGCCAGTTCAAGGCGAAGCCCGGCAATGGTTGGGGCATGACCGAAACCAGCGCCACCTTCACCCACCATATGGCGGAGGATTATGAACACCGCCCGGACAGTTGCGGCCCGCCGGTGCCGGTGTGCGACCTGGAGGTGCGCGACGCCGATGGCAAGGTGCTGCCGCCGGGCACGGTCGGCGAGCTGTACGGCTATGGCCCCAATGTCGTGAAGCTTTATTGGAACAAGCCCGAAGCCACGGCCGCGACCTTCATCGACGGCTGGGTGCGCACCGGCGATCTGGCGCGCATCGATGAAGAAGGCTTCTGCTACATCATCGACCGCGCCAAGGACATGCTGATCCGCGGCGGCGAGAATATCTATTGCGTGGAGGTGGAGAACGCCCTGTACGAACACCCGGCCGTGATGGACGCCGCGCTGGTCGGCCGCCCGCACAAGACGCTGGGTGAGGAACCGGTGGCGTTCGTGACGCTGGCCGCCGGCGCCAGCGCTAGCGAAGACGAACTGCGTGCCTTTGTTGCGGCGCGGCAGGCGGCGTTCAAGGTGCCGGTGGCGGTGCATTTCATGGACGAGCCGCTACCCCGCAATGCCAATGGCAAGATCCTGAAGACGGAGTTGAAGAAGCTGGTTGCGGGGTAGGGCACGCGCCTCCGCACGCGCCACCCCTCCGTCTCGCTTCGCTCGCCACCTCCCCTTGCAGGGGAGGAGCAACTTGATCCTCCCCTCTCAGGGGAGGTGGCGCCCGCAGGGCGACGGAGGGGTGGCGCGTGATGAAACACGCAACCCGGTAGGCCAGACTACCGCCTTGCGCTAAGGGAGCGGCAGACTCAGCCAAAGCAGGACGCCCACCCATGAAATTCTTTGCCGATACCGCCGATGTGGCCGAAATCGCCGATCTGGCCGCCACCGGTCTGCTGGATGGCGTCACCACCAATCCCAGCCTGATCGCCAAATCCGGGCGCAATTTTCTGGAGGTGGTGAAGGAAATCTGTGGCCTGGTCGACGGCCCGGTTTCGGCCGAAGTCGTCGCCCCCGATCATGCCACGATGATGCGGGAGGCCGCGGTGCTGCGCGCGCTGGCGCCCAACATCTGCATCAAGCTGCCCTTGACGCTCGATGGTCTGAAGACCTGCAAGGCGCTGACCGCCGAGGGCGTGAAGACCAATGTGACGCTGTGTTTTTCGGCCAACCAGGCGCTGCTGGCGGCCAAGGCGGGCGCGACGTATGTGTCGCCGTTCGTCGGGCGTCTGGATGATATCGGCCACGACGGGATGGAGCTGATCCAGGATATCCGCATCATCTATGACAATTATGATTTCGATACCGAAATCCTGGTCGCCAGCGTGCGCAGTCCGGTCCACGTGCTGGCCGCCGCGCGCATCGGCGCCGATGTCGCCACCATGCCGCCGGCGGTGATCAAGCAATTGGCCGCCCATGCCTTGACCGACAAGGGCCTGGCGGCGTTCGAGGCAGATTGGGCCAAGACCGGGCAATCGATTCTGTGACGCCCGCTGGCGAGCCGCTCGCCAGCCTGATCGCGCGGTTTCTGGCCGTGTGCGGAGATCAGCGCCGATTGTCCCCGCACACGCTGCGCGCCTATGGCCTGACGCTGGAACGGTTCGAGGATTTTCTGATCCAGCATACAGGTGGCGGCGTTGTCGGCGGGCAGCTGGCGGCACTGGAACCAGCCGATCTGCGCGCCTTTCTGGCGCGGCGGCGCAGTGAGGGCCTGGCACCGGCATCGCTGGCGCGCGATGTGTCAGCGCTGCGCGGTTTTCTGGGCTGGCTGCGGCGCAGCGAAGGCCTGGCCTGCGATGCGGTGGCCGCGCTGAAATCCCCGAAACAGCCGCGCCGGCTGCCGCGTGCGGTGGCGGTGCAGGATGTGCGCGACATGGTGGAAGTGGTCGGCGATGCCGCGCTGCTGCCGTGGGTGGCGGCGCGCGATACCGCGGTGCTGCTGCTGCTTTATGGCGCCGGCCTGCGCATCGGCGAGGCGCTGGCGCTGACCGGTGACGCGCTGCCGCTGGGTGACACGCTGATGGTCACCGGCAAGCGCAACAAGACCCGTGTCGTGCCGATATTGCCCCAGGTGCGTGACGCGATATCGGCCTATGTTGCGGCTTGCCCGTTTGCCGTTGCGGTGGGCCAGCCGCTGTTTCGGGGCTTGCGTGGCGGTGCGCTGGATGCCGGCACAGTGCGGCGCGCGGTGCAGGGCGCGCGCAGCGTGCTCGGCTTGCCGGCCAGCGCCTCCCCGCATGCGCTGCGCCACAGTTTCGCGACGCATCTGCTGGCCCGCGGCGCAGACCTGCGGCAATTGCAGGAACTGCTCGGCCACGCCAGCCTTTCGTCAACGCAAATCTATACCAGGGTGGACGCCGCGCAGTTGCTCGATGCCTGGTCGGCGGCGCACCCGCGCGCCAGTTAAGCGAGGCTAGGCCGGGCGGAAGGCGCGGCGCGTGTAGGTTAGGGTAATCGGCGCGATCGTCACGCCGATCAGGAAGAATTGCGGATCATAGGTGACCTCGAGATCCACGAAATTCTGGCCGCCTGCCGTGCCGGGTGTGACCGTGACCACGGGGGCTTCGGTGGCGGTCAGGCCGAAGACGCGATCATTGAAGGCGGCGCGGATCGCCGCTTCGTCGCGGACCGGAAACAGCGTGGCGGTGCGCGCGGCTTCGCCCAGGCCGTTCAGCAGACCGGCGCGCGCCCAGTAAAACCGGCCGACGTTGAACACGCCGAACACCAGGATCAGCCAGATCGGCAGGGTGAGCGCGAGTTCGGCCAGGGTGGCTCCCCTGCGGTCACGGCGCAGATCAGTCAGGCGGCGGCGCAGCATCATTGCACGCGCACCGTGGCATCGCCGGTGAGATTGAAGCCGCCGTTGCGATTGCCGGAGATGATCCGGCCCCAGCCAAAGGTCGGCTGGAAATCAGCGCTGATGCGCACCGAGACATAACGTGCCCGCTGTGCGCCAGCGCAATTGGCGGTCGTGCTGCTCTGCCGCGTGCCGCCGCATTCCAGCCAACTGTCCACCACGGCCGACGTGAAGGGCTTGCCCCAGGCCGCCACCGCTTCGTCGCGGATATAATCATAATTGGCGGCGACGCCCTTGCGGACGGCAGCCAATTCGACGCTGCGTTGCGCGACCTGTTCAAGTGCCAAGCGCATCGCCCAGGCGTTGGAGAAATCCATGGCAACCATGATCAGGCCGCCAATCACCGGCGCGATGATCGCCAGTTCCAGCGCAGCCGCGCCGTCGCGGGCCCGGAGAATGTCGGCAAGGCGGCGCATCAGTTCAGCAGCCTGACGATGTTGCCGCGAAAGGCGCCGGCGTTGGACATGGCCGGGCAGACATTGGTGATCCTGCTGTTGCCGGTGAAGGTGAGGCGATAGCCGATCAATTGCAGGCAGTTGGTGTTCATGCCGGTGGTGCCGTTCATCAGGATTTCGTTGCGCGGCGCATAAATGGCGCCCTGCAGCGTGGAGGCGCTGTTGCCGTTGATCTGCAGCGTGTCGCCCATCGCAGGTGCCCGGCGGTCCTGATAGATCAGCACGCCGCGATAGGTGCCAGATGTCGGCGCGGTCAGATTTATTGTGGCGCCGCCGTTGATCCTCAACCCGGCGAATGTTCCACCGACGGCGGGGTTGGACGAGGTGAGGATAATCGTAACACCGCTGCCGGTGACCGTGGCCTGCGATCCGATCGAAAGGCCGCCATTGTTCGGATTGCCACCGCCATTGCGTGCACCATCAATATAATAGATGCCGGGCTGCAGCACGGCATTGCCCTGGATGTTCATGCCGCGATAATTGCCCGGTGTCAGGGTTCGGGTCTGGTTGGATCGGACGTCGCCGTTGTTGGGTGAGCCGTTGATGCTCAGATCAGGGAGGTCGGCAAACGGGTCCCGTTGCGAGACGCTGTAGGGCTGGAACACCGTGCCGGCGCGGAAGGCACCGCTTTGGTTGTCGACATTGCCCACCGCCGAAACCGGCGAAGCGATGATGTCGGCGCTGCCCTGGCCGTTGATGGCCGGTTCACCCGAACTGTTGCTGTGCATGCCGCACGCGGCATCGACCGTGGTGTTGCCGCTGTTGGTGATGCCGAGCGAATTGCTTTCGTCGAGCGCGAGGATGCAATATTCGCCGTCCTGCTGCAGGCCGGCAGTGGCCTCCACACTGATCGCGGTGGCGCGGCCCAGGAAGGCGCCGGTGAAGGGCAGGCGCGCGTCGGCCACGATGCGCACGCGCACGGCGCCTGGGTCGCCGGCAAATGGCCCGGCGGTGGGGGCGTTTTCGATCACGGGCGCACTGGCGAGCGGGAAATTGCTGTTCTTGGCCAGATCGGCGGTCACGGTGCTGGTGACGTCGCGGTTCTGGGTGAGGGCATAGGCGCCTGAAAGCGCCGCCGAATCGGCCTGGCGCTGCAGCGATCGGCGCACCAGCGTCCATTGCATCGTGTCGCTGGCCAAGCCGGCCGCGCCGATCAGCAGCGGAATCAACATCGCTGTCATGGCGGCGATGCTCCCGCGCCGATCAAGACGCAGACGATCAAGACGCAGAAGACGGCGCGGCTTCCCGCTCATCAATTTTTAACCTCTCGTTACAAAATCCTTTTGCTTTGAATGGTTTACAGTTAATGGCGGGAAAATCAAGATATGGCATGGTAAACGCCAATTTACCTATCTTGCCAGGCGATTCAGAATGATTTCCCAGTGCTGAAGCGCTGGCGCAATTGCGCTGGTGGGGATGCGTTCATCAAGGCCATGGATGAACACATCCTCTGCCCGCATGAACAGGCCGGACACGCCGTAGGACGGGATGCCGAGCGCGCGCCAGAACACGCTGTCGGTGGCGCCGGCGTCCATGCCGGGCGTTGCCTTCAGGCCGGGCGAACGGGCGGAAACAGCGGCTTGCACGGCGGCCGTGACGTCGGCGCGCAGCGGGGAGGGCGGGGTGACCGGCCAATCGACGCCGGTGGCAAAGCTGATGCCGGGATCCTCGGCAATGCGCGCCAGTTCGGTTTGTACGGCCGCGATGCTGGTGCCCGGAAAGATGCGGCAGTTGACGGTGAGCGCGACCTTTTGCGGCAGGGCGTTCGGCGCGTGGCCGCCGGTGACCATGGTGGGGACGCAGGTGGTCGCAATCTGGCCGATCGTGCCCGGATTGGCGCGCAATATGGCCACCGCGCCGGCATCGCGCGCGTCGGCGGCAAAGCGCGTCATCGCCTGGCCCAGTTCGTCGGGGCGCTGGCGGCCGGCATCGGCCAGGGCGGCGCGGGTGATGTCGTTGATCTGGGCCGGCCAGCGGTGCGCGGCGATGCGCGCCGCCACCAGCCCGGCCCGCGCAATGGCGTTGCTGGCGCCCGGCGCGCTGCTGTGGCCGCCGGGATCGGTGATGGTCATGGTGAAATCGGCATAGGATTTCTCGGCGGCCTGCAATTTGTAGAAATAGGGCTTGCCGGCCGCATCCAGCCCGCCGCCGCCGCCATCGCTGTTCAGCATCAGCTCGATGCCCAGCGCCTGCGCCTGCTTCGCCTGGGCGGCGCTGGTGATGCCGTCGGTTTCCTCGTCGCCAGACAGGAACAGGTGGATGTCGCGCTTCGGCTGGAAACCGGCGGCCTTCAGCCTGGCGAAGGTGGCGAGCAGCGCCGCGATGTCGAACTTGTTGTCGTGCACGCCGCGGCCGAAGATGAAGCCGCCCTCCTCCACCGCCACGAACGGATCGCGGGTCCAGTCCTTGGGATCGGCCTCCACCACATCGAGATGCCCGGTGAACGCGATCGGCCTGGCGGTGGCTTTTGCAGCCCGCCACACCATGTGGAAGGTGGCGGTGTCGGCCATGTCCGCGACGGTTATGTCTGCCGCCGCGAAACCGGCCTGCACCAGCCAGTCACGATAAAACCGCGCCAGTTTCGGCGTTTCGCCGCGGCCCTTCACCGATGCGATGCCGACACTGTCCATCAACAGACGTTTGGCGTCGGCGGCGTCACCGGGGGCAGCAAGGGCGGGGGCTGCCAGCAGGGTGGCAGCGAGAAGGGCGGCCTGGACACGGGAAATTGCGTTTTTCATGCCGCAACTTTGCCGGGCACGGAACCGGCAAGCAAGCGAAACACTTGACGCCACCGCGGCACTGTCCGAACCATGCCGGCCATGAATCCCCCCAACAAGCTGACCCGCTATATCCTCATCGGCCTGTTCGCTGGCCTGGCCGTCGGCTGGTTGGTCAACACCAACACGCCGGCGGCGCAGGCCAAGGAAATCGCCAATTATCTGTCGATCGTCACCGATGTGTTCCTGCGGCTGATCAAGATGATCATCGCGCCGCTGGTGCTGGCGACGCTGACGGTGGGCATCGCCCACATGGGTTCGGGCGGCGCAGTGGGGCGCACGTTCGGGCGCACGCTGGCCTGGTTCATCACCGCCAGCATCTTCAGCCTGGGGCTGGGCATCTTGATGGTCAATCTGCTGGCGCCGGGGGTGGGGGTGGGCCTGGCCTTGCCGGCGGCAGATGCCGTGTCGGGCGTGGCCGCCAAGTCCTTCGATCTGAAGGAATTCGTCGCCCATATCTTCCCCAAGTCGATCATCGAGGCGATGGCCGTCAACGAAGTGTTGCAGATCGTGGTGTTCAGCCTGTTCGCCGGCGTCGCGCTGATCCAATTGGGGCCGGAACGCGCCGGGCCGATCAACCGCGGGCTGGATTCGCTGATGCACATGATGCTGGTCATCACTGGCTATGTGATGAAGCTGGCGCCGTTCGCGGTCTTCGCCGCCATCGCGAGTTCGATCGCCGTCGAGGGCCTGGGCATCATCATCACCTTCGGCAAGTTCGTCGGCGGTTTCTATCTCGGGCTGGCGGTGTTGTGGCTGTTCCTGCTCGGCGCCGGCGCGGTGGTGCTGGGCGTGGGTGAGGTCAAGCGGCTGATCCCGGCCATCCGCGAGCCGTTCCTGATCACCTTTGCCACCGCCTCCTCCGAAGCCGCCTACCCGAAATTGCTGGATGCGCTGGAACGTTATGGCGTGCCGACCCGCATCGCGTCGTTCGTGCTGCCGCTGGGCTACAGCTTCAATCTTGATGGCTCGATGATGTACTGTGCCTTCGCCAGCATCTTCATCGCGCAGGCGTACGGCATCGATCTGACGATCTGGCAGGAACTGGCGATGCTCGGCCTGCTGATGATCACCTCCAAAGGCATCGCCGGCGTGCCGCGCGCGTCGCTGGTGGTGATCGCGGCCACCCTGCCCTATTTCAACATCCCCGAAGCCGGCCTGCTGCTCATCCTGGCGGTCGATCATTTCCTCGACATGGGCCGCAGCGCGACCAACGTGATCGGTAATGCGGTGGCCACGGCGGTGATCGCGAAATGGGATGCGGCAGAGGCGCCGGCCCCGGTTGCGGCCACGGTGGACGGACGGGCAAAATTATGACCATATGTTGGTCAGATTTTGCGGAGTCGGGTGATGGGCGAGTGGCCGGTGCATGATGCCAAGGCGCGGTTCAGCGCACTGATCGACTGCGCCGCAAACGAAGGTCCGCAGCGGGTTACGCGGCACGGCAAGCCAGTGGCGGTGGTGATGGCCGAGGATGAATATCGTCGGTTGCTGGCCGGCGGACCGGAACGGCGCAATGGCATGACCTTTGGCGAGTTTCTGTTGAGCGCGCCCAAGACCGACCTGGATTTCGATGAACTCTTTGGGCGCGAAGGGTTGGAATTGCGTGACGTCGATTTTGGTCTTGATGCTGAGTGAGTTGGCTGCTTGATACCAATGTCGTTTCGGCCAGTTTCCAGCCAGGCCGGCACCCCGACGTATTGCGCTGGTTGCACCTGCACGCAGAGAAATCGTTCTTGAGTGTCGTGACGCTGGGTGAACTTGAACGGGGCGTTGCAAGCGTGTCCGGCAAGGACCCAATGTTCGGGAGCCGCTTGCGAACCTGGCAAAACAGTTTGGAGTCCGAGTGGGCTGATCGTGTTCTGCCCTGCACGCTGGAAATTGCGCGCCTATGGGGCAGACTGTCTGCGAAATTGGCGCGCAAGGATGTCGACCTGCTCATCGCCGCCACTGCGATCGCTGGCAATCTGACGGTCGTCACCCGCAACGTCCAGCATTTTGCTCCGACGGGTGTAGCGTTGTTTAACCCATGGGGTGATTGACGGACTGGCTTTTGCGTTGAAGGCCGCTGCAGCACCCCTCGCCCTGGGCCGCGTGCGGCGTATTTCGCCCTCTTCCCGGATCAAGTCGGGGGCAGGCCTGGGGAGAGGGGTTCAGTTCACCGGTGGCCGTCTCCGGTAGCTGAGCGCCTCGGCGATATGCACCCGTGTCACGTGCTGCGCGCCGGCCAGGTCGGCGATGGTGCGCGCGACACGCAAGACGCGGGCGTAGCCGCGGGCGGAGAGGCGCAGCGTGTCGGCGGCCTGGGTGAGGAGGCGGGCGCCTTCTGCATCGGGGGCGGCGTGCGTGTTGAGCAGTTCGCCGTCGGCTTCGGCATTGGTGCGGGTGGGGGTGCCGGCGTAGCGGGCGGTTTGGCGGGCACGGGCGGTGGCGACGCGGGCCGCTACGGCGGCGCTGTTTTCGGCTGGCGGCGGCAAGGAGAGATCGGCGGCTGAGAGTGCCGGCACATCGACGTGCAGGTCGATGCGATCGAGCAGTGGCCCGGAGAGTTTGCTCTGATAATCGGCGGCACAGCGCGGTGCGCGGGAACAGGCCTGGGCGGGATCGGAGAGGTAGCCGCAGCGGCAGGGGTTCATCGCGGCGATCAATTGCACGCGCGCCGGGTAGGTGACGTGGGCGGCAGCGCGGGCGACCTGGACCTGGCCGGTTTCCAGCGGCTGTCGCAAGCTGTCGAGCACGCCGCGCTGATACTCGGGCAGCTCATCCAGAAACAGCACACCAAGATGGGCGAGGGACACTTCGCCGGGCTTCGCCTTGGTGCCGCCGCCGACCAGCGCCGCCATCGAAGCGCTGTGGTGCGGGCTGCGGAACGGCCGGCTGCGTTTCAATTTGCCGCCTTCCAGTTGGCCGGCGATGGAGGCGACCATCGAGACTTCCAGCGCCTCGGCGGGCGTCAGGTCGGGCAATATGCCGGCCAGTGCGGCGGCGAGCAGGGATTTGCCTGACCCCGGCGGGCCACTCATCAGCAGATTATGGCCACCGGCCGCAGCGATCTCCACGGCGCGTTTCGGGGTTTCTTGGCCCTTGATGCCGGCCATGTCGGGGCCGCGCCGCGAAATTTCGGCTTCGGCGCGCAACGGCGGGGGCAGGATGATCGTTCCTTTCAGATGATTGATCAGGGACAAGAGATCGGGGGCGGCGAGCACCGCCACTTCGCCGGCCCAGGCGGCTTCGGGCCCTTGCGCGGCGGGGCAGATCAGGCCCTGTTCGTTGGCACCGGCATGCAGCGCGGCGAGCAGCACACCGGGCACGGGCAGGATCGCGCCATCCAGACCGAGCTCACCGACCGCGACATATTCATCGAGCGCATCCTGGGGCAGCACGCCAAGCGCCGCCAGCAGCCCGAGCGCAATCGGCAAATCATAATGCGAACCTTCCTTGGGCAGATCGGCGGGCGACAGATTGACGATCACCCGGCGCGGCGGCAGCGACAGGCCAATGGCGTGCAAGGCGGCGGCGACACGTTCGCGGCTTTCCTTCACTGCCTTGTCGGGCAGGCCCACCGTGACGAAGCTGACCTGGCCGGACGAAATCTGCACCTGCACATCGACGCTGCGCGCTTCGAGCCCCAGAAATGCCACCGTGCCGACATGGGCCACCATCTCCCGCTGCTCCTGCATCTGGGAATAAATCGTGACCCTAATGCAACGCTTAGGAAACTTCGTGAGGCCGTGCAATTGCCGCCTTATCATCGCCACAGCCGGGCCGTAGCGCGATGTATGAGGTGACATGAGTCGGACTGCTTTCCTTGACACGCTGGTGCGTTCGGAACCCTTTCGGGTGTTCCAGATCCTGCTCGGGCTGCTGCTGCTGCCGGTGGCGCTGCTGATTGGCGTCGTGTCGCCGGCGCCGATCGGGATTTTCGTGGCCGGGGCGGGGTTGACGCTGGTGCTGCGCAACTCGCGCTGGGCGCGGCGGCGTTATCTGCTGCACACGCGGCGCCACCCGCGGGTGAGGAAGGCGATGGACCTGGGTCTGATGCGCGGGCGGGCGCGCAAGCGGCGGCGGCTGGCGGCGGCGGCAGCAGCGGCGACGGTTGCTGCTGGGGCGGCCAGTTCATTGACGAAGGCGGCGACTGACCCTACATCCCCGGCAATTCCTCAGGCGTGAGGGGACCCATCTTCGCGCGCACATGACAGGTCAGGATTTCCATGCTCGCTCTGGGCAATATCGCCAAAACCATCTTCGGTTCCAGCAACGAGCGCTATCTGAAATCGCTGCGGCCGTTGGTGAAGCGCATCAATGATCTGGAACCGCAGATCGCCGCGCTGTCCGATGAAGCCCTGGTTGCGCAGACGCCCAAGCTGAAGGCCGAACTGGCCGCCGGCAAGACGCTGGACGACATATTGGTCGAAGCCTTTGCCACGGTGCGCGAAGCATCGAAGCGGGTGCTGGGCATGCGGCATTTCGATGTGCAGATGATCGGCGGCATCGTGCTGCATCGCGGTGAAATCGCCGAAATGCGCACCGGTGAAGGCAAGACGCTGGTGGCGACGCTGGCGGTGTATCTGAACGCGCTGGCCGGCAAGGGCGTGCACGTGATCACCGTGAATGATTATCTCGCCAGCCGCGATGCGCAGTGGATGGGCCAGGTCTATCGCTTTCTGGGCCTGACGGTGGGCGTGATCGTGCCCAATCTGGATGATGCGACCCGGCGCGCGGCCTATGCGGCCGACATCACCTATGGCACCAACAATGAATTCGGTTTCGATTATCTGCGCGACAACATGAAATACAGCCGTGAGCAGATGGTGCAGCGGCCATTCAATTTTGCGGTGGTCGATGAGGTCGACTCCGTGCTGATCGACGAAGCGCGCACCCCGCTGATCATCTCCGGGCCGACCGACGACAAGAGCGCGCTCTACACGTCGGTGAATGCCGTGGTGAAGGAGCTGGAGCGCGAGGATGTCGAGGTTGATGAGAAGCAGAAATCGGTGATCCTGACCGAGGCCGGCACCGAGAAGGTGGAGCGGATGCTGTCCGCCGCCGGGTTGCTGGAAGGCGAAAATCTCTATGATTTCGAAAACACGCAGGTGGTGCATCACCTGAACCAGGCGCTGCGCGCCATCGTGATCTTCCGCCGCGATACCGATTATATCGTGCGCGACGACAAGGTGGTGATCATCGATGAATTCACCGGCCGCATGATGGACGGGCGGCGTTGGTCCGAAGGGCTGCACCAGGCGGTGGAGGCCAAGGAAGGCGTCAAGATCCTGCCGGAAAACCAGACGCTGGCCAGCATCACCTTCCAGAATTATTTCCGCATGTATCCCAAGCTTGGCGGCATGACCGGCACCGCCGCGACCGAAGCAGCGGAATTTTTCGATATCTACAAATTGAACGTGGTGGAAATCCCGACCAACGTGCCCGTGCAGCGCCGCGACGTGGACGATGAATTCTACAAGAGCGGGGAAGACAAGTACAAGGCGATCGTGAAATCGGTGCGCGAGGCGCAATCACGCGGGCAGCCGGTGCTGGTCGGCACCGTGTCGATCGAAAAGAGCGAGATGCTCTCCGATTACCTCAAGAAGGAAGGTGTCGAGCATGTCGTGCTCAACGCCCGCTATCACGAGCAGGAAGCCGTCATCGTCGAACAGGCCGGCCGCATCGGCGCGGTGACCATTGCCACCAACATGGCCGGCCGCGGCACCGACATCAAACTGGGCGGCAACGAAGAAGCCCGCATCGCGCGCGAGCTGGGCGCCATGCCGGCCGGGCCGGAACGCGAAGCAGCCGAAGCGCGTATCAAGACCGAAGTCGCCGAGGAGCGGCTGAAGGTGCTGGCCGCCGGCGGGCTATTCGTGCTGGGCACCGAACGCCACGAAAGCCGCCGCATCGACAACCAGTTGCGCGGCCGTTCCGGGCGGCAGGGCGATCCCGGCCTGTCGCGTTTCTATCTCAGCCTCGATGATGATCTGCTGCGCATCTTCGGCCAGCAGAACATGCTGTCCCGCCTGATGAACTCCGGCCTGGAGGAAGGCGAGGCGATCATCCACCCGTGGATTTCCAAGGCGATCGAAACCGCCCAGAAAAAGGTGGAAGCCCGCAATTACGATATCCGCAAGCAGTTGCTGCAATACGACGACGTGATGAACGACCAGCGCAAGGTGGTTTATGAACAGCGCGCCGACATCATGGATTCGGAAACGGTCGGCGATGTCGTCGTCGATATGCGTCACGAGACGGTGAACGCCATCGTGGCGGCGCGCTGCCCGCTGGGCTCCTACCCCGAACAATGGGATGTGGCGGGGCTGCAGGAAGATGTGGTCGGCACGCTGGGCCTGTCGATCGATGTCGAAGGCTGGGCACGCGAAGAGGGCATCGATCCCGAAACCATCGTCGATCGCCTGATCGAACAAAGCGATGCGATGGTCGCCGCCAAGGCCGCCGAACTGCCCAGCGAAACCTGGGTGAGCATCGAGAAGAGCTTCCTGCTGCAGGCGCTCGATCACCATTGGAAGGAGCATCTGGCAACGCTGGATTCGCTGCGGTCGGTGATCCACCTGCGGGCCTATGCCCAAAAAACGCCGATCAACGAATATAAGCGCGAGGCGTTTGCGCTGTTCGAACGCATGCTCGGCCAGGTGCGCCAGGATGTGACGCGGATGCTGGCGGGCGCGCAGTTCAGCCTGCAGGCGGATGAACCTGCAGAGGCGCTGCCGTCGTTCGTGACAACGGCGGCACCGTCGGCGCCATCGGTGGGCTTCGATGCGTTCGGATCGGCGCTGCCGGCCGGCATGCTGGCCGCGGCGCAAAGTGCCACCGAGATGCTGGATATCGATCCCGAGGATATCGAGGAATGGCACCGATCGGTCAGCCGCAACGCGGAATGCCCGTGCGGGTCTGGCCGCAAGTTCAAGCATTGCCACGGGGCGCTGTAGGCCAGGGTTAGCCTTGCCGGCCTGCCGGCGGACTTGCACTTTTCACTGAACCGCCTTTAGTTCCTTACAGCAATGTAATGGAGCCATCATGCGCCTGGTGTATCTGCTGGCATGTCTGGGGCTGATACTGTCGGTGCCGGTCGCTGCGCAGGTGCAGACCGATGAGCACCTGACCCTCCCCGCCGATGAGCCGTTCGGTGCCTGGGTCAACGGCCTGCCGGTGGCACTGGCCATCACCACTGCGACGATCGATCATGTCATCCTGAACGACCCGGTGGTGCAGCAGGTGCAGTTGGTGGCTGCACCGCGCGACCGGATTGCCAATCTGGTGATCGGCGGTGTGGTGGCGCGCCCCGGCCGTCACGGCAAGGCGCTGGTGGTGCTGGCCGACCGGCTGGCGCGGCAGGAGATATTCTGGTTTCCGGACGCTTCGCCCACGCCGGCCGATGGCAGCATCGGGCCATTTGCCTTGCCGGCAGCAACCGTGACGGTGCGCTGGGGACATGCCGAAACGACGCAATATGCGTGGCCGCTGATGGGCAGCATCGATCGCGCCGCCTATGGCGTTGCGGCTTTGGGTGAGCGCCTGTTCGTGCTGGGCGCCGATGTGCGGATGCGGCGGCCGTTGCCGGTGGTGAGCGCCTCCACCGGCGCCGATCTCGTTGATGTGCTGGGCGGCAGGCTGGTGGGCCCGGTCTGGCAGGAAGAGATCATGCTGGGCATCCGCCGTCCGGTGCGCCGGCTCCAGCTCGATCGGCCGCTGGTGATCGGGCCGCTGTCGTTCGATGCGGTCGCGGTGCGGGTTGGCGGGCCGCGCGACGGCACGATGTGGCTCTCCCCCAGGCAGCAGCCGTTGCCCGATGCGGATGCCGATCCCGCCGAAACCCTGGTGCGCGGGCGCACGGCCGCGCGGCGCGGCGTCGCGCGCATGATCGTACTGTCGCGCAACCATCTCGAAGCGGGCGGATGCGTGGCGCTGACCGTGGCCAAGCGCGCGCAGCGCTTCATCCTGCAATGCAAGGAGCCCGGGCCGGCGGTGGCGGCTGAAGCGAACACAGCGCCGGTGCCGCTGCTGCCGCCGGCGGTGCCGATCAATCGCGCGGTGCCGGGGCCGGTGATGACGGCGGACGGCTGGCTGAACATTGCCGCCGATACCCCGCTTGCGGCCCGCATCTTCGATCAACCATTGACCCTGCTGCCCGACAGCGGCCTGCCGCCGGCCGTGTTCCTGAACGAGGCGACGGTGGCCCGATTGCCCATCGTGCAGGCCGATCTGGCCGGCGAGATCAGGCGGGGTGTGGGCGCCGTGCCGATGATGGCCGTGACCGGCATCGGCACCCATGTCGCCGGACGCACCACCCCGCAAATGCTGGCCTGGGCACCGGGGCCCGGTGCAACCGGTGACAATCTGTTCGATGGCATCATCGATCTGGCGGCGCTGCCCCACCGCCGGGTGCGGGTGCGGTTGCCGTTCTCCGCACAGGCGCCGGTACAGGCGCCAATGCCGTTGGGCCTGCCGATGGTCCTGCCACTCACCCGCCCGGAGCGCTTCAAGGCGGCGGGCGGTGATGTGCGCCTGCCCGATGTCGGCCGCTTCGTGCTGCACGCCCGCCTGCGCGAGGAATTGCCGCTGCCTGTGGCGACGCCGGCACTGGCAGAAAGGCTGGCGGCGCGGCTGGGCGGCCAGTTCGACGGCATGGCCGAGCCGGCGGTGCTGCCGTTCGGCATCCGCACCTGGCTGCGGACGCTGCGGTTGGCGCAGCCGCTGGTGATCGGGCCGCTGCGCTTCGATGCGGTGGCGGTGGAAACGGATGCCATGGGCATGATCCCGAAACCGCCGCGCGGCGCCGATGTGCAGCGGCCTTATCGGGCGCTGGAGCTGTCGCGCCGACAACTGGCCGAGCAGGGCTGCACCAGCCTCGCCATCGACCGGGAGGCGTGGCAGTGGCAGATCGACTGCGCCGGCCCGGCGCCGCCGGCTGCCACAGACCGGCAGCCCGATATCAGTGCTGCGCCACCGCCCCGCTGATTTCGGCCACCTGCAACTCGCCTTCCCGCGTCTGCCCGCCCAGTTCCAGAAAGCGGCGCATGGCGTGGCGGGCAGGGTCGCTGAACAACAGGGTCTGGAACAGCGCGGCTTCGCGTGCGCAGCCCTCGGCGACAGGCGCTTCGGCGCCATCGATGGCCTGCTTGGCCAGGCGCACGGCCTCGGGCGGGAAGCTGGCGATGCGGCGGGCCAGCGTGGCGACATGGGCGTCGATCGCGTCGGCCGGCAGCGCGCGGTTGAGCCAGCCCCAGCGTTCCGCCGTTTCGGCGTCGATATCGATGCCGCCCAGGATGATCTCCATGGCACGGGCGCGGCCAACCAGGCGGGGCAGATTCTGGGTGCCGGTGCCGCCGGGCAAGATGCCGATCGGCACCTCCATCTGGTTGATGATGGTCTTGCCCAGCACGCCGAAACGCATGTCGAAATTCATCGCCAGTTCGGCGCCGCCGCCGCCGACGCGGCCTTCGATCTGGGCAATCGTCACCTTGTCCATGGTGCGAAAGGCGTGGCACATGGCGTGATAGGCGTTGGCTTCTTCCGATGGCGGCTGCGGCGCGTCGGCCATGGCGATCAACGCCGCGACATCGAAATGCGCCAGGAAGAAATCCGGGTCGGCGCTTTTCAGCACGAACACCAGCGCGGCCGGATCGGCCTGCAGTTCGGTGGCCAACTGTGCCAGCTCGCCAAACAGCGTCATGGTGATCAGATTGATCGGCGGGTTGCTGATGGTGGCGGTAACGATCGGGCCATCCTGCTGCACCGCCAGCAGCGTGTAACGGTCATAGGCCATGGTGGTCTCTCCCCTTTTGGCGGCAGGATAGGGCCGGCGCTGCAACAAGGCCAGACCGGGGCTTGCATGCTGCGCCTTCACCATCGATAGTTTCCGATACGTCACGCCGTTGGGGAGGACAGGATGGCCAGCATTGCCACGCGCACCACGCTCGAGATCAGGTCGCTGACACCGGCGATCGGTGCGGAAATCTTTGGCGTCGATCTGGGCGCGCCCGATATTGCCGATCATGTGCCGGCGATCCGGTCGGCGCTGCTGGCGCACAAGGTGATCTTCTTCCGCGATCAACACATCAGCGCCGCCCAGCATATCGCGTTTGCCCGCCATTTCGGCGATCTGGAAATCCACCCGGCCACGCCCAAGGACCAGCCCAATCCCGAAATCCTGCGCATCGCGCACGGGCCGGACAGCCGCGGCAGCGAAAACAACTGGCACAGCGACGTGACCTGGCGGGAACGGCCGTCGCTGGGCTCCATCCTGCGCGCTATCGAGGTGCCGGACGTGGGCGGCGACACGCTGTTTGCCGACATGCATCTGGCCTTCCTGTCCCTCAGCCCGGAAATGCAGCGCATCGCGCGCAGCCTGACCGCGGTGCACGATATCGCCCGGGTGTTTGCCAAGCGGCTGGGCAAGATGCCGGAGGAGCTGCACGCCAAATATCCGCCGCAGCGCCATCCCGTGGTGCGCACCCACCCGGAAACCGGCGCACCGACCCTGTTCGTCAACAACGGCTTCACCAGCCATATCGAGGGCCTGAGCCCGCTGGAAAGCGAGCGGTTGCTGGCGCATTTCTATGCCACCGCGTCCAACCCCGAAATCCAGTGCCGTTTCCGCTGGCGCCCGGGCAGCGTCGCCTTCTGGGACAATCGCGCCACCCAGCATTTCGCCGCCAGCGACTATTACCCCGCTCGCCGCGTGATGGAGCGGGTGACCATTTCGGGCTGCAACCCGTATCACGATCCGGCGCGCGGGTGAACGGGCCCCGCGCCCTGGCACGGATGCAATTGCGCAGATTGCCCCCCAGTTCCGAAATACAGTCGCGGCGCGCTGTATCCCGCATGCAGCAATAATCCGTGTCTTTGGTCGTCCAAAAGGGGCGGGTCGTCACGCCGCAAACATTGTCTGTGCCTAGCTTTCGTTGACTCGGGGTGTAATTCGGGAGACCATATCGGTCCGTCTAGCAGGGGCATGCCATGGCGCCACTTCCAAAACCGATCGGCATCGATGCGACCTTGGTGGATATTGCCGCTGGTATCGGCGAGGCGGCAAGGCTGTTGCCGACATTGTCTCGATCGGAGATCGGCGCGGTCGCGGTGAAGACCGCCAAGGTGCGCATCGAATTCGAAATGGCGCGGGCGTCGGCCAGAACCGGCAGCGATGTCGAATTGGGGCTGCGCACCTTTGGTGTGGGCGCCAGCCAGAGCCGCACGGCATCCACATCCACGAGCCGCAACATCGGCAGCATCGAGCTGGAAATCGTGGCGATTGCCGATGCCGATCCGCCGCCGCCGCCCAAGCCGGTGAAACCGGTAAAGCCGAAGCCTGTTGTGGAGGGGCCGGCGCTCGACACCCCGACCCCAACACCATCCCCGGTCGCGCCGGTGCCGGATTCGCCCGATCCACGGCGCGTGGCGCTGGATCGCGCGCTGGCCATGCTGAAGATGCCGCAAGCGACGGCCGGGCTGACGGCGCGGGTCAAGCGGCTGGTGGCGACCGCGGTCGGCAAGGTGGAGGCAGCGGTGCGGGCCGGTGATCTGGACAAGGCCGCCGAATTGCTGGCGGCGATCCCGGCGCTGCTGCCGGCGAACCATTTTCTGAACAGGCCGGAGCGCTGATCGATGGCCAAGGTGAAGATCAACCTGAAGGATCTGCTCGACGAGCATGTGAAGCCCGTGGCGAGGTCGCTGCCGGGCGGCGAGTTTGCCTACAACGGCCTGATGGGCATTATTGGCGGCGCGCTCGACCGGGATTTCGAGATCACCGTCCCCGATTTGCCGGGGCTGCCGTCGGCGCCCGTCGCTCCTTCAATCACGCCAATCGATCCGGCCCGCGCGCTGAACGATATCGCCAAGGCCATCAAGCAGGCGGAAACGACGCTGCTCGGCGAAAATCTGTCGATCCGCAATGCATCGGTGGATGTGGAATTGACTGTTGCCGTGGCAGGCGCCGCCGGTGCCACGGCCAAATTCAACCTGGAGATTGGACCGGCGCCGAGCGATTGATCGGCATGACCAGCAGCACGACAAACCCAAAGGAGTGGTGACATGGCAGTTTCAGCAGCGGTATCGGTGGGATCCTTTTCGGTGGTGTTGGCGCAGAGCTTTGCCGCTGTCGCTGCATCAAGCCTGGTGCCTGCCACCTTCCTGACCCTGGTGCGCGCCGCCAAGGGCGTCACCACGGGCGGCGGCAGCGCACTGGCCAGCACCGAAACCACCAGCAGCATCAACGACATGCTCGGCTCCGACAAATTGAGCAAGGCCTTGAACGAAGCGGCGAAGGCGGTGACCGACATCGATCTGCTGGTGCCCAAGACGGCCAAGATCACCGCCGATTTCGAATTCGAAGCAACAGACGCCGTCAGTGCGTCCGCCTCGGTGGGTGGGCTCGTGAAGGTCGTTTCGGTCAGCGCCGGCTTTTCGGCGCTCTACACCTCCACGTCGAAAAACAAGATTCACCTCGAAGTCGACTTTGTCTCGGTCAACTATGTGATCGATCCGTGATCTGCGGACCAGGCCTGCCCTGGCATGCTGTGCAACCCGTGCTGCAGCGCCGGCGTTCGCCCGCACAATTGCCCTGTGCGCGCCGCACGGCGAGGCCGAACATGGCGCCGGCGGGCCTCATGATCTTCCAGCAGGGAACGCCAGCATTGCGCCCCCGATGGTTGACCGCAAGGGCGGTAGTCGCTAAAGGCGCGCATCTCTGATTGGCGGCAACGTCGGCCGGGGGATACGACAGACGGCACCGTGCGTGGGTGGCCTTCCGGGTTCGGAAGGCCTTTCGTGCTTATGTGATGGAAACATCAACGGGGCAGGGCTGGAGTAAGCGGACGGCCATGGTGGCGGCCCGCTGAAGCGATAGAAGAGAGACGATGCCAACGATCAACCAGTTGATCCGCAAGGGTCGCACGCCGCAAAAGGCGCGCAACAAGGTGCCGGCCATGGAGGCCAACCCGCAGAAGCGCGGCGTTTGCACCCGCGTTTACACCACCACCCCCAAGAAGCCGAACTCGGCGCTCCGCAAGGTGGCCAAGATCCGTCTGACCAATGGCTTTGAAGTCATCGGCTATATTCCGGGTGAAGGCCACAATCTGCAGGAGCACTCGGTTGTGCTGATTCGCGGCGGCCGCGTGAAGGATCTTCCCGGCGTGCGCTACCACATCGTGCGCGGTGTGCTGGACACGCAAGGCGTGAAGAACCGCAAGCAGAGCCGTTCGAAGTACGGCGCCAAGCGTCCGAAGTAAGGGGGATATAAGATATGTCACGTCGTCGTCGCCCCGAGAAGCGCGTCATCCTGCCGGATCCCAAGTTCGGCGATCAGGTGCTGTCGAAATTCATGAACCTCGTCATGCTGCAGGGCAAGAAATCGGTGGCCGAATCCATCGTCTATTCCGCCCTGGAAGTGATCGAGACCAAGAGCCGCCGCGAGCCGCTGGGTGTGTTCCACGATGCGCTGGCCAATGTGCGCCCGGGCATCGAAGTGCGCAGCCGCCGCGTTGGTGGTGCCACCTATCAGGTGCCGGTTGAAGTCCGTCCGGAACGTGGCCAGGCCCTGGCCATCCGCTGGATCATCTCGGCCGCGCGCAAGCGCAGCGAGCATACGATGGCCGCCCGGCTGTCGTCGGAATTGATGGACGCTGCCGCCAACCGCGGTTCGGCCGTCAAGAAGCGTGAAGACACGCACCGGATGGCGGAAGCCAACCGCGCGTTCAGCCACTACCGCTGGTAATCCAGTTTCGGCCCGGCGCATCCCGCCGGGCCGACCCTATTTTTTCCTAACCCGAGGCCCAGTCCCATGCCCCGCAGTCATCCGCTCGAGCGTTATCGCAATATCGGCATCATGGCCCACATCGATGCCGGCAAGACGACCACGACGGAGCGTATCCTCTATTACACCGGCAAGTCCTACAAGATCGGCGAAGTGCATGAAGGCACCGCGACGATGGATTGGATGGAGCAGGAGCAGGAGCGCGGCATCACCATCACGTCGGCAGCCACCACCTGCCAATGGCGTGCGGATGACGGCAAGGGCGAAGAGCATCGCATCAACATCATCGATACCCCCGGCCACGTCGATTTCACCATCGAAGTGGAACGCAGCTTGCGTGTGCTCGATGGCGCCGTGGCCTGTTTCGATGGCGTCGCCGGCGTGGAGCCGCAATCCGAAACCGTGTGGCGCCAGGCGGACAAGTATCGCGTGCCGCGCATGTGCTTCGTCAACAAGCTGGATCGCACCGGCGCGAACTTCAATCGCTGCGTGGAGATGATCAAGGATCGTCTGGGCGCGCGCCCGGCGGTGCTGTATCTGCCGATCGGGCTGGAAAGCGATTTCATCGGACTCGTCGATCTGGTGCAGAATCGCGCCATCGTCTGGCTGGAAGAATCGCTCGGCGCCAAGTTCGAGTACAAGGAAATTCCGGCTGAAATGGCCGAAGCCGCTGCAGTCGCGCGGTCCGAGCTGATCGAAATGGCCGTCGAGCAGGACGACGACGTGATGACGGCGTATCTGGAAGGCAATGAGCCCGATACGGCGACGCTGAAGCGCCTGATCCGCAAGGGCACGCTGAATTTCGATTTCGTGCCGGTGCTGTGCGGTTCGGCGTTCAAGAACAAGGGCGTGCAGCCGCTGCTCGATGCCGTGGTCGATTATCTGCCGAGCCCGCTCGACATTCCGCCGGTGGAAGGCATCAATCTGAAGGACGTGGCCGAAACCCGCGCTGCTTCGGATGACGAGCCGTTCTCGGCACTGGCGTTCAAGATCATGACCGATCCGTTCGTTGGCACGCTGACCTTTGCGCGCATCTATTCCGGCAAGCTGGAAGCCGCAACGACCGTGCTGAACAGCGTGAAGGACAAGCGCGAGAAGATCGGCCGCATGTTGCTGATGCACGCCAACAACCGCGAAGACATCAAGGAAGCCATGGCCGGCGACATCATCGCGCTGGTCGGCCTGAAGGATGTGACCACCGGTGATACGTTGTGCGCGCCGCTGAAGCCGATCATCCTTGAGCGCATGGAATTCCCTGAGCCGGTGATCGAAGTCGCCGTGGAACCCAAGACCAAGGCCGACCAGGAAAAGATGGGCATCGCGCTCAATCGTCTGGCCCAGGAAGATCCGTCGTTCCGCGTGTCTTCGGACAATGAAAGCGGCCAGACGATCATCAAGGGCATGGGCGAACTGCACCTGGAAATCCTGGTTGATCGCATGAAGCGCGAATTCAAGGTGGAAGCCAATGTCGGCGCGCCGCAGGTGGCGTATCGTGAAAGCCTCGCCCGCAAGGTCGATGTGGACTATACCCACAAGAAGCAGTCGGGTGGTTCGGGCCAGTTCGGGCGCATCAAGTTTACCGTCGAACCCGGTGAGCGTGGTTCGGGCGTATTGTTCGTCGATGAAGTGAAGGGCGGCAACGTTCCGCGTGAATATATTCCGGCCGTGGAAAAGGGCATTCGCGAAGTCGCTTCGTCGGGCCATCTGATCGGTTTCCCGCTGATCGATTTCAAGGCGACGCTGTATGACGGCGCCTATCATGATGTCGATTCGTCGGCGCTGGCGTTCGAAATCACCGGTCGTGGCGGCATGCGTGAAGCTGCCGACAAGGCCGGGATCAAGATCCTGGAGCCAGTGATGAAGGTCGAAGTGGTGACGCCGGAAGATTATCTGGGCGACGTCATCGGCGATCTGAACAGCCGTCGTGGCCAGATCCAGGGCACCGACACCCGCGGCAACGCACAGGTGATCGAGGCCATGGTGCCGCTGGCCAACATGTTCGGTTATGTGAACAACCTGCGGTCCATGTCGCAGGGCCGGGCACAATATTCGATGCAATTCAGCCACTATGACGAGGTGCCGTCGAACGTGGCCGAGGAAATCAAGCTCAAGCTGGCTTGATTTTTCGGGAAAGCCGGCTAGTCACCGCGCCTCTAGGGCGCGCTGATTCGGTCGGTATCCCACGGACACCACCGCCAAGGCGCTTCTCACAGAAACGTCCCGGTATCATTGAACGCCTCACGATGTGAGCAAGGAAGAAGGTTACGGCCATGGGCAAAGCAAAGTTCGAGCGGAACAAGCCGCACTGCAACATCGGGACCATCGGTCACGTCGACCATGGCAAGACCTCGCTGACCGCTGCCATCACCAAGGTGCTGGCTGAAACCGGTGGCGCCACCTTCACGGCCTATGACCAGATCGACAAGGCCCCGGAAGAGCGTGAGCGCGGCATCACCATCTCGACCGCGCACGTCGAGTATGAGACGCTGAACCGCCACTATGCGCACGTCGATTGCCCCGGCCACGCCGATTATGTGAAAAACATGATCACCGGTGCCGCGCAGATGGACGGCGCCATCCTGGTTGTGTCGGCCACCGATGGCCCGATGCCGCAGACCAAGGAGCACATCCTGCTCGCCAAGCAGGTCGGCGTGCCGCAGATGGTCGTGTTCATGAACAAGGTCGATCTGGTGGACGATCCGGAAATCCTGGAACTCGTCGAGCTGGAAATCCGCGAACTTCTGTCCAAGTATGATTTCGACGGCGACAATATTCCGATCATTGCCGGTTCGGCCGTGAAGGCGCTGGATGGCACCAACGAAGAGATCGGCCGCGCTGCCGTGCTCAAGCTGATGGCCGCGGTTGACGAGTGGATCCCGCAGCCGGAGCGTCCGCTGGACAAGCCGTTCCTGATGCCGATCGAAGACGTGTTCTCGATCTCGGGCCGCGGCACCGTGGTGACCGGCCGTGTCGAAACCGGCATCGTCAAGGTTGGCGAAGAACTGGAAATCGTCGGCATCAACGACACCCGCAAGACGGTGTGCACCGGCGTCGAAATGTTCCGCAAGCTGCTCGATCAGGGCCAGGCTGGCGACAACATCGGTGCGCTGCTGCGCGGCGTGGGCCGTGAAGAAGTCGAGCGCGGCCAAGTGCTTTGCAAGCCCGGCTCGATCAAGCCGCACACCGAGTTCACCGCCGAAGTCTATGTGCTGTCGAAGGATGAAGGTGGCCGTCACACGCCGTTCTTCGCCAACTATCGCCCGCAGTTCTACTTCCGCACCACCGATGTCACCGGCACCGTCGAGTTGCCGGAAGGCACCGAAATGGTGATGCCGGGTGACAACGTGCAGCTGAAGGTCAAGCTGATCGCGCCGATCGCCATGGAACAGGGCCTGCGTTTCGCCATTCGCGAAGGCGGCCGTACTGTTGGCGCCGGCGTGGTTGCATCCATCATCAAGTGAGTGTAAAGGCCCGGTTCCCTTGGGAGCCGGGCCTGATTCGTTGACGCACTTACAGAGCGTCAAGCCGGCGAAGGGCCGCAATGGAGTGATCCGGCGCAGCCAGACCTGGGGCAGAGTTTCAAGCGGCCGGTGCAACCCCGACCTTGTGTTCGGGGTTGCACCGGTCCGCTTTTTTTCCATGCCGCAAGGCATGGGCTGACAGACAAGATTGGTAACATGGACGCTCAGAACATCCGCATCCGCCTGAAGGCTTTTGACCACCGTGTGCTCGATTTGGCCACCGGTGAGATTGCCGACACCGCAAAGCGGACCGGTGCTGCCATCCGTGGCCCGATTCCGCTGCCGACGCGTTTCGAGAAGTTCACTGTGAACCGCTCGCCGCACGTCGACAAGAAGAGCCGTGAACAGTTCGAGGTGCGCACCTACAAGCGTCTCCTCGATATTGTTGACCCGACCCCGCAGACGGTGGACGCGCTGATGAAGCTCGATCTTGCCGCAGGTGTGGACGTGGAAATCAAACTCGGCAAGTAACCACCCGACCAAATACGCGGAGCGACTTTGGAAGGGTCACGCCCCTTTCCCGGTGCAAGCCGGGGACCTGGAGACAGGAGTTGGGCCTCTGATGAAAGGAATGGATCATGCGCACTGGCGTGATCGCGAAGAAAATGGGGATGACGCGGATCTTCCGCGATGACGGTCGGCATGTGCCGGTGACTGTCCTCGCCCTCGAGAATAACCAGGTCATCGCGGTGAAGACCGACGAGACCGATGGCTACACCGCCGTGCAGCTTGGCGCCGGCGTGAAGAAGGCCAAGAACACCAGCAAGCCGGAACGCGGCCATTTCGGCAAGGCCGAAGTGGAGCCCAAGGCTAAGGTTGCCGAATTCCGCGTGGCGGATGACGCCGTGCTGGAAACCGGTGCCACCATCAGCGCTGATCACTTCATCCCGGGCCAGCTCGTTGATGTCACCGGCATCACCCAGGGCAAGGGCTTTGCCGGCGTCATGAAGCGCTGGAACTTCGGCGGCTTGCGCGCCACCCACGGTGTGTCGGTGTCCCACCGCTCGCACGGCTCGACTGGCCAACGCCAGGATCCGGGCAAGGTGTTCAAGGGCAAGAAGATGGCCGGCCACATGGGCGCCAAGCAGCGCACCCAGCAAAACTTGGAGATCGTGTCGACCGACGTCGAGCGCGGCCTGCTGTTCGTGATGGGCTCGGTGCCCGGCTCGAAGGGCGGCTGGCTGCTCATCAAGGATGCCGTGAAGGTGCCGCGCAAGGCGGAGGTGCCTTATCCGGCCTCGCTGCGTGTGGTCGCCAACGATGTCGCCAATGATGCCGCTCCGGTCGAGGCTGATGCCGCACCGGTTGCCGCTGACGAAACCACGGAGTCCTGATCATGAAGGTTCAGGTAATGACCCTGACCGCAGCGGAAGCTGGCGAGTTGGAACTGTCGGACGCCGTGTTCGGCAAGGAGCCGCGGCTCGACATCCTGCACCGCGTGGTGACTTGGCAGCTCGAAAAGCGCCGGGGCACTGCCCGCAAGGCGCGTGAGCGCAGCGAAGTGTCGCGCACCGGCAAGAAGCTGGGCAACCAGAAGGGTGGCGGTCGTGCCCGTCACGGCAACCGTGCCGCGCCGCAGTTCATCGGCGGCGGCAAGGCTCATGGCCCGCGCGTGCGTGATTTTGATCCGTCGCTGAACAAGAAGATCCGCCGTCTCGGCCTGGCGACTGCGCTTTCGGTGAAGGCCCAGGAAGGCAAGCTGATCGTCGTTGAAGACCTGAACCTTGGCGAAGCCAAGACCAAGGCCTTCATCGCATCGATGACGGCGCTGGGCATCACGTCCGGCCTGTTCATCGACGGTGCGGCTGTGGACACCGGGTTCGCGCGGGCTTCGGCCAACGTGCCCCACATCGACGTGCTGCCGGCGATCGGCGCCAACGTCTATGACATCCTCAATCACGACACGCTGGTGCTGACCCGCGCTGCCGTTTCGGCACTGGAGGCCCGGGTCAATGGCTAACATCGACATCAAGCATTACGACGTGGTCGTGAAGCCGGTGATCACCGAAAAGTCGACCCTGGTGTCCGAGTATAACCAGGTCGTCTTCCAGGTCGCTCGCGATGCCACCAAGCCGCAAATCAAGGCCGCGATCGAAGCGCTGTATGGCGTGAAGGTGCTGGCCGTGAACACCATGGTTGCCAAGGGCAAGACCAAGCGGTGGCGCGGCCAGGAATATCGCCGGTCGGACGTGAAGAAGGCCGTCGTGACGGTCGCCGATGGCGATCGCATCGATGTGACCACCAGCATCTGAGGGCGGGAACAGAAACATGGCACTCAAGAGCTATAATCCGACCAGCCCGGGCCAACGCGGCCTGATCCTGGTTGACCGTTCGGCACTGTTCAAGGGCCGTCCGCTCAAGACTCTCACCGAAGGTCTGAAGAAGACCGGCGGCCGCAACAACAAGGGCCACGCCACCGCGCGCGGCATTGGTGGCGGTCACAAGCGCCTGTATCGCGTCGTCGATTTCAAGCGCCGCCTGTGGGATGTCGCCGCGACCGTGGAACGGCTGGAGTATGATCCCAATCGTTCGGCCTTCATCGCGCTGGTGAAATATGCCGACAAGGACGGCACTCAGGCCTATATCATCGCGCCGCAGCGCCTGAGCGTTGGCGACAGCGTGATCGCTGGCAAGAAGGTCGACGTGAAGCCGGGCAACGCCATGGAAATCGGCCAGATGCCGGTTGGCACCATCGTCCACAATGTCGAGCTGAAGCCCGGCAAGGGTGGCCAGATGGCCCGCGCCGCTGGCACCTTCGTGCAGGTCGTCGGCCGCGACAAGGGCATGGTGATCATCCGCCTGAACAGCGGTGAGCAGCGTTATGTCCGGTCCGAGTGCATGGCCACGGTTGGCGCGGTGTCGAACCCCGACAACAGCAACACCAATCTCGGCAAGGCTGGCCGCAACCGCTGGCTGGGCTATCGTCCGCTGACCCGCGGTGTGGCCAAGAACCCGGTCGATCACCCGCACGGCGGTGGTGAAGGCCGGACCTCGGGCGGTCGCCATCCGGTGACGCCATGGGGCAAGCCGACCAAGGGCATGAAGACGCGTTCGAACAAGGCGACGGATCACATGATCATCCGCTCGCGCCACGCCAAGAAGAAGAGGTAAGCGCGCATGAGCCGCTCCGTCTGGAAGGGTCCGTTCGTGGACCTGTCATTGCTGAAGAAAGCCGAAACCGCCCAGGCTTCGGGTGTGCGTTCGCCGATCAAGACCTGGTCGCGCCGCTCCACCATCCTGCCGCAGTTCGTCGGACTGACCTTCAGTGTCTATAACGGCCGCAAGCATATTCCGGTCATGGTCAATGAAGACATGGTCGGCATGAAGCTTGGTGAATTCGCGCCGACGCGCTTCTTCCCCGGCCACGCTGCTGACAAGAAGGGCAAGCGCTGATGTCCAAGCCCAAGTCCCCCCGCAAGGTTGGCGACCGCGAGGCGCTGGCCATTGCCACCACCATCCGCGGCTCGGCCTACAAGCTGAACCTGGTTGCCGGCCTGATCCGTGGCCGCAAGGCTGCCGACGCGCTCAACATCCTCACCTTCTCCAGCAAGGCGATGGCAGTTGATGTGCGCAAGGTGCTGGCTTCGGCCGTTGCCAACGCCGAGAACAACCATAATCTCGATGTCGATGCGCTTTATGTAAAAGAAGCCAGCGTCGGCAAGGCGATCACCATGAAGCGTTTCACGCCGCGTGCGCGTGGTCGTGCCGCTTCCATCACCAAGCCGTTCAGCCGTCTGCGCGTTGTCGTGCGCGAGATGGACGAAAGCGGGAGCGCCGAATAATGGGTCACAAGACTTCCCCCATCGGTCTGCGCCTGCAGATCAACCGCACCTGGGACAGCCGCTGGTTCGCCAAGGGCGACGAATATGGCAATCTGCTGCTGGAAGATCTGCGCATCCGCGAGTTCATCCTGAAGCATCACGGCCAGGCCGCCATCTCCAAGGTGGTGATCGAGCGTCCGGCCAAGCTGTGCCGCGTGTCGATCTTTGCTGCACGCCCCGGCGTGATCATCGGCAAGAAGGGCGCTGACATCGAGAAGCTGAAGAAGCAGATCGGCCAGATGACCCGCAGCGACGTCAGCTTGAACATCGTCGAAATCCGCAAGCCGGAAATCGATGCCAAGCTGGTGGCCGCCGGTGTCGCCGATCAGTTGGAGCGCCGCATCGCGTTCCGCCGCGCCATGAAGCGGGCCGTGCAATCGGCGCTGCGTCTGGGCGCCGAGGGCATCCGCATCACCTGCTCGGGTCGTCTTGGCGGCGCCGAAATCGCCCGCACCGAATGGTATCGCGAAGGCCGGGTGCCGTTGCACACGCTGCGCGGCAACGTTGATTATGCCGAGCACCAGGCTCACACCGCCTATGGCGTGTGCGGCGTGAAGGTGTGGATTTTCAAGGGTGAAATCCTTGGCCACGATCCGATGGCCCAGGACCGCCTGATGATGGAAGCCCAGACCTCTGGCGTCCGTCCGGCGCGCTGAGGAGTAGATAGACATGCTGTCACCAAAGCGCACAAAGTTCCGCAAGGCCTTCAAGGGCCGCATCCATGGCACCGCCAAGGGTGGCACGGCGCTGAATTTCGGTGCCTTCGGCCTGAAGGCCATGGAACCGGAACGTATCACTGCCCGCCAGATTGAAGCGGCCCGCCGCGCGATCTCGCGTCACATCAAGCGTCAGGGCCGGTTGTGGATCCGCATTTTCCCCGATCTGCCGGTGTCGTCCAAGCCTGCCGAAGTCCGCATGGGCTCGGGCAAGGGTTCGCCGGAATATTGGGTGGCGCGCGTCAAGCCGGGCCGCATCATGTTCGAACTTGATGGCGTTCCGCACGATGTGGCCGCCGGTGCGTTCGAACGCGCCGCTGCCAAGCTGCCGATCAAGACCAAGATGGTGGTCCGCCTCGGCGAACCCACCACCCAGGATTAAGTGTCATGGCCAACAAGATGTTCAGCGACATGAAGGTCGCTTCCGATGATCAGCTCGCCACCCAGCTCGCCGAGCTGAAGCGCGAGCAGTTCAACCTGCGGTTCCAGGCGGCCACCGGCCAGCTGGAGCGGCCGGGCCGTGTGCGGGAGGTGCGTCGGAGCATCGCTCGTATCAAGACCCTGCAATCGGGCCGCAAGGCCGTGCAGGCAGGAGCATAAGCGATGCCGAAACGTGTACTCCAGGGCACCGTGGTGTCCGACAAGGGCGACAAGACGGTCGTCGTGCTGGTGGAGCGCAAGGTCGCGCACCCCGTGTATGGCAAGATCATCCGCCGTTCGAAGAAGTATCACGCCCATGACGAGGGCAATGTGATCAAGGCTGGTGACACGGTGCGCATCGAAGAATGTGCGCCCATGTCCAAGCTGAAGACGTGGTTGGTTCTTGAAAAGGTCGTCTGAGGCGACCTTTTCGGGGACTGTGCTCGAAAAGGTCGGTTGATCCGAACTTTACGGGATTTTCTAGAGGCGTCTGCCGGTCGGAATCGGCAGACTTTTGAGTGAAGGATCGAAAACATGATCCAGATGCAGACGAACCTCGATGTGGCGGACAATAGTGGCGCCAAGCGGGTGATGTGCATCAAGGTCCTGGGCGGCTCCAAGCGTCGCTTTGCCGGCGTGGGCGACATCATTGTCGTGTCGGTGAAGGAAGCGCAGCCCAAGGGCAAGGTGAAGAAGGGTGATGTGCACCGCGCTGTCGTGGTGCGCACCGCCAAGGACATCCGCCGCGCCGATGGCTCGGTGATCCGTTTCGACAGCAATGCTGCCGTGTTGATCAACAAGAACGAGGAGCCGATCGGCACCCGCATCTTTGGGCCGGTGGTGCGTGAACTGCGCGCGTCGGGCCACATGAAGATCATCAGCCTGGCGCCGGAGGTGCTGTAATGAGTGCTTTGAAGATCAAGAAGGGTGACACGGTCATCGTCCTGTCCGGCAAGGACAAGGGCAAGGAAGGCACCGTGACCCGCAACCTGCCGCGTGATGGCAAGCTGGTGGTGTCGGGTGTCAACCTGATCACCAAGCACAACAAGCCGTCGCAGTCGAACCCCAACGGCGGCATCGAGCGTATCGAAGCGCCGATGGCGGCCAGCAAGGTGGCGATCAAGGACCCGACCACGGGTCAGCCGACCCGCGTCGGTTTCGAGATGGTGGACGGCAAGAAAGTGCGCGTCGCCAAGAAGTCGGGAGCCCGGATCGATGGCTGAGAACCCAACCACGCTGCCGCGCATGCAGACGCTGTATGCCGACACCATCCGTGCGAAGATGACGGAGCTGTTCGGCTACAAGAACGTCATGGAAGTGCCGCGCGTCGACAAGATCGTGCTCAACATGGGTGTCGGTGAAGCCACCCAGGACAAGAAGAAGGTCGAGCAGGCCGCCGGTGAAATGGCGCTGATCGCAGGGCAGCGCCCGGTGATCTGCCGCGCCAAGAAGTCGGTCGCGCAGTTCAAGCTGCGTGAAGGCATGCCGATCGGCTGCAAGGTCACGCTGCGCCGTGAGCGCATGTATGAATTCCTGGACCGGTTCGTCACGATCGCGCTGCCGCGCGTGAAGGATTTCCGTGGCCTGTCGGCCAAGTCGTTCGATGGCCGCGGCAACTATGCCTGCGGGATCAAGGAACAGCTGATTTTCCCGGAAATCAACTATGACCGGATCGACACGATCCGCGGCATGGACATCATCGTGACGACCACCGCGAAGACCGACGAGGAAGCCCGCGCGCTGCTCTCGCTCTTCGGGTTCCCGTTCGTTGGCTACACTCTTGAAAAGCAGGCGGCCTGAACCATGGCAAAGCTGTCGATGATCAACAAGAATGAGCACCGCAAGGCGCTCGTGGTGAAGTACGCCGGCAAATATGCCGTGCTGAAGGCGATTGCCAATGATACCAACCGTCCCGACGAGGAGCGGTTGATGGCGCGCCTGAAGATGGCGGAACTGCCGCGCAACGCGAACCCGACCCGGGTGCGCAACCGTTGCGAACTCACCGGGCGCCCGCGCGCCTATTACCGCAAGTTCAAGCTTTCGCGCATCATGCTGCGGGAACTGGCCAACAAGGGCCTGATCCCCGGTGTGACCAAGTCGAGCTGGTAAGGATAGACCCATGTCAATGTCTGATCCGCTGGGCGACATGCTCACCCGAATCCGGAACGGCCAGCAGGCCCGCAAGGATTCCATTTTGACGCCGGCGTCCCGCCTGCGTGCCCGCGTGCTCGATGTGCTGCAGCGCGAAGGCTATATCCGCGGCTATTCCTCGGTGCTCGATGGCGTGCACCAGAATCTGCGCATCGACCTGAAATATTTCGAAGGTCGTCCCGCCATCCAGCATGTTGCCCGTGTGTCGAAGCCCGGCCGCCGCGTTTACAGCGGCGCCACCGAGCTGCCGCGCATCCGCAACGGGCTGGGCATTGTCATCGTTTCGACGCCACAGGGCGTTCTGTCGGATGCGGAAGCACGCGACCAGAATGTTGGCGGCGAAATCCTCTGCCAGGTGTTCTGATATGTCGCGCATCGGAAAAAAGGCCGTCGCCATTCCGGCCGGCGTTACCGCCACCATCAACGACCGGATCCTGTCGGTGAAGGGGCCCAAGGGCGAGATGTCGATGCCGCTGGTGGACGACATCAGCTACACCATCGATGCCGGCCTGATCGCCGTGCAGCCGGCCAGCGATACCAAGCGCGCCCGTGCCTTCTGGGGCATGCAGCGTACTTTGGTGTCCAATCTGGTGACCGGTGTTTCGGCCGGCTTCACCAAGGTGCTGCTGATCACCGGCGTTGGCTATCGTGCATCGGTACAGGGCTCCAACCTCAAGCTGCAGCTCGGCTACAGCCATGATGTCGATTTCGCGATCCCGGAAGGGATCACGATCAAGACGCCCGATCAGACCACGGTGGAAATCAGCGGGTCCGACAAGCAGCGTGTTGGTCAGGTTGCCGCCGAAATCCGCCGCTGGCGCAAGCCGGAGCCCTACAAGGGCAAGGGCATCAAGTATCGCGGCGAGTTTATCTTCCGCAAGGAAGGGAAGAAGAAATGAGCAAGCTCACCCCTTTCAACCAGCGTCGACGCCGGGTGCGCACCGCCATCCGCCTCAAGAGCGGTGGCCGTCCGCGCCTGTCCATCCATCGTTCTTCGCAGCATATCTATGCGCAGGTCATCGACGACACCAAGGGCATCACCCTGGCGGCCGCATCGAGCCTGGAGAAGGACATGCGCGATGCGTCGGGCGCCACCACCACCGCAGCAGCGGACGTTGGCAAGCGCCTGGCCGAGCGGGCCAAGGCGGCTGGCGTGTCGGCGGTCGTGTTCGATCGTGGCGGTTTCCTGTTCCATGGCCGCGTGAAGGCGCTCGCCGAGGGAGCCCGCGAAGGCGGGCTGGAGTTCTGAGATGGCTGATGAAATCGAAGTGACCGGCGCTCCGCCGGAAGCCGAAAACCGCGGACCTGGTGGTGGTCGGGGCAATCGGGGTCGTGGTCCCGGCGGCGGTGACAATCGTGGCCGTGGTGGCGGTGATCGCCGTGGTGGCCCCAATGATCGCAACAAGCGTGGCCGTGACAACAGCGGTGAACCGCCGGGCGAAGAGCTGATCGAAAAGCTGGTCCACATCAACCGCGTGTCGAAGACCGTCAAGGGCGGCAAGCGCTTCGGCTTTGCGGCACTGGTCGTGGTCGGCGACGGCAAGGGCCGGGTCGGTTTTGGTCATGGCAAGGCGCGCGAAGTGCCGGAAGCCATCGCCAAGGCGACGGCGGCCGCCAAGAAGGCGATGATCCGCGTCTCGCTGCGCGAAGGCCGCACCCTGCACCATGATGGCTATGGCCATTTCGGCGCCGGCAAGGTCTATGTGCGCTCGGCAACGCAGGGCACCGGCATCATCGCTGGTGGTCCGATGCGTGCGGTGTTCGAATCGCTGGGCGTGGCCGACGTGGTCACCAAGTCGGTGGGCACCAACAATCCCTACAACATGATCCGCGCCACTTTTGCGGCGCTGTCCGGCCAGGTCAGCCCGAAGAGCGTGGCCCAGCGCCGCGGCAAGAAGGTGGTGGATCTGCTGGCTCGGCGCGGCGATGTTTCGGCCAAGGCGGCCGAAGCTGAAGCCGAAGCTGTGGCTTGAGGAGCGATATCATGGCCAAGCTGAAAGTCACCCAGATCGGTTCGCCGATCCGCCGCACGCCCATTCAGGAAAAGAACCTGATCGGGCTGGGCCTCAACAAGATGCATCGTTCACGCGAGCACACCGACACGCCGGAAATTCGCGGCATGATCGCACGCGTGGCGCATCTGTTGAAGGTTGAAGAAGTCGCCTGACTCTTCACCCCATTATTGAAATCAAGCGCGTAAGCGAAAGCGAGTGCATCACATGACGACGAAACTCAGCGACCTTCACGACAATCCCGGCGCCCGCAAGAAGCGCGTGCGCGTTGGCCGCGGCATCGGCTCGGGCGTCGGCAAGACCTCGGGGCGCGGCCAGAAGGGCCAGACCAGCCGGTCCGGCGTTGCCATCAAGGGCTTCGAAGGCGGCCAGATGCCGCTGCACATGCGTATCCCGAAGCGTGGCTTCAACAATATCTTCCGCAAGGATTATGCGGTGCTCAACCTGGGCACGCTGCAGTCGGCGATCGATGCCGAGCGCATTGATCCTGGCCAGGTGATCGACGCGCAGGCGCTGGTCGATGGCGGCATCATCACCCACGCCCGCGACGGCGTGCGCCTGCTGGGCGTCGGCACGCTGACCGCCAAGGTCAATCTCAAGCTGGCCGGTGCTTCGGCCACGGCCAAGGCGGCGGTCGAAGCGGCTGGCGGCTCGATCGAGTTGCCGGCACCGGCACCGGCGCCGCTGACCAAGGACGAAGCCAGGGCCGCGCGCGCTGCCGCTCGTGCCGCAAAGACCGCGAAGTAAGAACAAGTCCGGGTCAACAGACCCCATGGCAATTGCGCCGCGTGTCGCCTACATGGAATGGCACGCGGCGCTTCGCCGTTTACGGACCAGCATGATCGGGTAAGGTGCCATGGCGTCAGCCGCCGAACAAATGTCCGCGAACCTGTCGTTCGCCAACTTCTCCAAGGCCACCGAGCTGAAGAACCGGATCTGGTTCACGCTCGGCGCGCTGGTGGTGTTCCGCCTGATCAGCTTCGTGCCCTTGCCCGGTATCGATCCGCTGGCGCTGTCGACCCTGTTCGATCAGACGCGCGGCGGCGTGCTCGATTTCTTCAACATGTTTTCCGGTGGCGCACTTGAGCGCATGAGCCTGATTGCATTGGGCGTTACCCCCTACATCACCGCTTCCATCGTGGTGCAGTTGCTCGGCTCGCTGTTGCCCAGCTTCATCGCGCTGAAAAAGGAAGGTGAGGCCGGCCGCAAGACGCTGAATCAATATACGCGCTATGGCACCGTGTTCCTCACCATCGTGCAGGGCTATGGCATTGCCGTGGGCCTGGAAAGCTGGGGTGCCGGCACTGGCGCGTCGGCCGTGCTCGATCCGGGCTGGTTCTTCCGTATCTCGATCGTCATCTCGCTGCTTGGTGGCACCATGTTCCTGATGTGGCTGGGCGAACAGATCACCAGCCGCGGCATCGGCAATGGCATTTCGCTGATCATCATGGCCGGCATCGTGGCGCAATTGCCCTCGGCGCTGGGCACGATGTTTGAACAGGGCCGCACTGGCGCGATTTCGGGCGGCTTCGTGCTGCTGGTGGCGGTGCTGGCGCTGGCGACGATTGCCTTCATCTGCCTGATGGAGCGCGCGCAGCGCAAGATCCTGATCCAGTATCCCAAGCGCCAGACCGGCAACCGCACTTTCCAGGGTGACAGCAGCCACCTGCCGCTGAAAATCAACACCGCCGGCGTGATCCCGCCGATCTTTGCCAGCTCGCTGCTGCTGATGCCGCTCACCGTGGCGCAATTCTTCAGCCAGCAGGGCCAGTTGCCGGAATGGATGACCACGGTCACCACCGCCCTGCAGCACGGCGCGCCGCTCTATATGTTCCTCTATGCCGCCGGCATCATCTTCTTCAGCTTCTTCTACACCGCGGTGGTGTTCAACCCGGAAGAGACGGCGGAAAATCTGAAGAAATATGGCGGCTTTGTGCCCGGCATCCGTCCGGGTGCGCGCACGGCGGATTATCTCGATTATGTGCTCACCCGGTTGACGGTCGTGGGCGCCGCCTACCTCACCCTCATCTGCCTGTTGCCGGAATTCCTGATCAGCGAGCTGGCCGTGCCCTTCTATTTCGGCGGCACTTCGCTATTGATCGTGGTGAACGTGACGATGGACACGGTCGCGCAAATCCAGAGCCACATGCTGGCCCATCAATATGAGGGACTCATCAAGAAGTCCAAACTCAGGGGGAATCGCCGTTGAACTTGATCTTGTTGGGCCCGCCGGGAGCGGGCAAGGGGACCCAGGCCAGCCGCCTCGTCAAGGAACGCGGCCTTGTGCAGCTTTCCACGGGTGACATGCTGCGCGCGGCCGTTGTCGCCGGGACCCCGGTGGGCCTAGCCGCCAAAGCGGTGATGAACAGCGGCGGCCTGGTGTCGGATGAGATCGTCAACGGCATCTTGTCGGAACGACTGGATCAACCCGACGCACGCGCCGGTTTCATCCTCGATGGCTATCCGCGCACCGATGTGCAGGCCGATGCGCTGGACGCGATGCTGGCCGCCAAGGGCCTGCGCCTCGATCATGTCATCGAACTGGTGGTGGACGAGGATGTGCTGGTCGATCGCGTGACCGGGCGCTTCACTTGCGCCAACTGCGGCGAAGGCTATCATGATCGGTATAAATTGCCGGCCACCGAAGGCGTTTGCGATGCGTGCGGCAGCACGGAGTTCAAGCGCCGCGCCGATGATAACGAAGGCACAGTGCGCCAGCGCATGGCCGAGTATCGTGCCAAGACGGCGCCGATCATCCCGCATTATGCCGGTCGGGGCATCGTCAGCCGGGTGGATGGCATGGCCAGCATGGACGATGTTGCAGTGAGCATCGACGCGATCGTGGACGCCCAATCGGGGGTTTGACGTCCGGCCTGGTAAACAGGCTTGACAATGGCGCGACTCCTGCTTAGGCCGCTCACTTCCGCATGGACGGACGTGAACCGGCGGCCCGCCTGGGTGGTCGGCACGTTGCTTTGAGATGGTGGTTCCCTGCCCCGAACCGCCGTGGAGCATGAAAGGATCAATTTGTGGCACGTATTGCGGGTGTTAACATCCCGACCAACAAGCGCGTTGAAATCGCCTTGACCTATATTCATGGCATCGGCCGGACCACCGCCAGCCGTCTGGCCTCGGAACTCGGCTTCCCGCCGGAGCGCCGCGTTCAGGACCTGACCGACGCCGAAGTGTTGCTGATCCGCGAAAAGATCGATCGCGAACTGACCGTCGAAGGGGATCTTCGTCGTCAGAATTCGATGAACATCAAGCGGTTGATGGATCTGGCCTGCTATCGCGGTCTGCGCCATCGCAAGGGCCTGCCGGTCCGCGGCCAGCGCACCCACACCAACGCCCGCACCCGCAAGGGCAAGGCCAAGCCGATCGCCGGCAAGAAGAAGTAAGCGCGGTTTCGCTGCTCTTCTTCATCACAGGCTTTAAGGGAAATTTGAAATGGCTCGCGAAGTAGCTCGCATCAAGCGCCGGGAGCGCAAGAACATCACCAGCGGCGTGGCGCATGTCAACGCCAGCTTCAACAACACCATGATCACCATCACCGATGCGCAGGGCAATGCGATTGCCTGGTCGTCGGCCGGGACCATGGGGTTCAAGGGCAGCCGCAAATCGACGCCGTTCGCGGCGCAGATGGCGGCCGAAGATGCCGGCAAGAAGGCCGCCGAACACGGCGTCCGCACGCTGGAAGTCGAAGTGCGTGGCCCCGGGTCGGGCCGCGAATCGGCATTGCGCGCGCTGCAGGCGGTGGGTTTCACCATCACCGCGATCCGCGACGTGACGCCGATCCCGCACAATGGCGTGCGCCCGCCCAAGCGCCGCCGCGTCTGAACCGTCTGCCCTGGCGCCGGGGCCCCGACGGCGCTTGCGTTCCATACCCAACGTACAACGGGACGAGCGGGTGACGATCCGCCCCTTCCAAGACCGAGGTGAACACTGTGGCAGTCATCGCCAAGAACTGGACTGAACTCAAGAAGCCCAACCGCCTGGAGCAGCGCGCGACCGGCGACGGCAAGCACAAGGCGGCCTTCGTCGCCGAACCGCTGGAGCGTGGCTTTGGCCTGACGCTGGGCAATGCCCTGCGCCGGGTGCTGCTGTCCTCGCTGCAGGGCGCCGCCGTCACCGCGATCAAGATCGACGGCGTGTTGCACGAATTTTCCAGCCTGACCGGTGTGCGTGAAGACGTTACCGACATCGTGCTGAACATCAAGCAGGTGGCGATTCGCATGGCCGGTGATCAGGCCAAGCGCGTTTACCTGAACGCCACTGGCCCCGGCCCGGTCACCGCTGGCCAGATTGCCGTCACCGGCGACATGGAAGTGATGAACAAGGGCCTGGTGATCTGCACGCTGGACGAAGGCGCCACGCTGAACATGGAACTGACGGTGGAAACCGGCAAGGGCTATGTTCCGGCCAGCGCCAACCGCCCGGCGGATGCGCCGATCGGCCTGGTGCCGGTCGATGCGCTCTATTCGCCGGTGCGCCAGGTCAGCTACAAGGTGGACAACACCCGCGTCGGCCAGGAACTGGATTACGACAAGCTGACGATCACGGTGGAAACCGATGGCAGCCTGTCGCCGGACGATGCGCTGGCCTATGGTGCCAAGATCCTGCAGGATCAGCTGCAGTTGTTCGTGAACTTCGAAGATGCCGTAGTGGTGGCGCCAGTGGCGCATGCAACGACCGGCGGCGTGGTCGAAGTCGACGACAGTGCCAGCATCAACCGCTATCTGCTCAAGAAGGTCGATGAACTGGAATTGTCGGTGCGGTCGGCGAACTGCCTGAAGAACGACAATATCATCTACATCGGCGATCTGGTGCAGAAGACCGAGAGCGAAATGTTGCGCACCCCGAACTTCGGCCGCAAGTCGCTTAACGAGATCAAGGAAGTCCTGTCCCAGATGGGCCTGCGCCTTGGCATGGAAATCGCCGGTTGGCCGCCGGAGAATATCGAGGAAATGGCTAAGAAGCTCGAGCAAGAGTTCTGAGGTTCGGCCGTCCGGCAACGGGCGGCCGGATTTCAACAGGGGCGTCTGGCTGACCCCATCATCAGCCTGGATCAGGGTACCTGATACGGCCCGGATACGAACGGAGAAGACCAATGCGCCACGGCGTCGCCCACCGCAAACTCGGCCGTACCAGTGCGCATCGCATCGCGATGCTGCGCAACATGTCGGCCAGCCTGATCAAGCATGAGCAGATCAAGACGACTCTGCCCAAGGCCAAGGAATTGCGCCCCTACATCGAAAAGCTGGTGACGCTGGCCAAGCATGGTGGCCTCTCCAACCGCCGTCTTGCCCAGGCCCGGCTGGGCGATGAAACCCAGCTTGCGAAGCTGTTCGACGAACTGGCTGCGCGCTACGCCAGCCGGGAAGGCGGCTATATCCGCGTCGTCAAGGCCGGCGTGCGCCGGTCGGACGCGACGCCGATGGCGATCATCGAGTTCGTGGACCGCAATGTCGATGCCAAGGGCCAGGATTCGGGCCCGATCCAGGAATTTGGTGACGACGACTGAGCTGTTGGCCGCTAAAGCCAGCCCAAGCGTTTTTGCCACAAGGACCTGCCAGCATGACCGACGAAATCGATCTGGGCGCATCGCCTGAAAATGGCTTTGAAAATGAAGGATTCGGGGGGGAACCGCTGCCGCAGGTGGCGATCATCACCCAATATGTGAAGGATCTGTCGTTCGAAAATCCGAATGCGCCGGGCAGCTTGCAGATGCAGGGCCAGCCGCGCATCGACGTGAATGTCGGCGTCAACGCCCGCAAGGCCGCTGACAATGTCTTCGAAGTCGAGCTGAAGATCACTGCCAAGGCCGATGTGGATGGCACTGCCACCTTCCTCGTTGATTTGCTCTATGCCGGCCTGTTCGGCCTGCAGAATGTGCCGGAAGAAGCGCTGGAGCCGTTCTGCATCATCGAAGCCCCGCGCATCCTGTTCCCGTTTGCCCGTCGCATCATTGCCGATGCGGTGCGTGATGGTGGCTTCCCGCCGCTGATGCTCGATCCGATCGATTTCGGCGCGCTGTATCTGGCCCAACAGGGCGGCAACGGCCAAATCGGCAACGCGTAGCGCGGCGCGTGGCCAGCGCTCCGCGCTGGACACCGACTCGCGCAAGCGCGGCCGGCGAGGCGGTCAGCCCTCAGGCTGACCGAGCTCGTTCGACGTCACGACGCGGCTTTGCCGCGGCGCCTTGCACTATTGCCGGCAACACGTCATCCCCAGCGCGATGAACCTCGTCCGCGCCACTGCCACCATCGGCAGCTTCACCCTGCTGTCCCGCATCGCCGGCTTCGTCCGCGATGTTCTGCAGGCGACCTTGCTCGGTGCCGGCATGGCCGCTGACGCTTTCCTGATCGCCCAGCGCCTGCCCAATTTGTTCCGTGCGCTGTTTGCCGAGGGCGCATTGGCTGCGGCCTTCGTGCCGATGCTCAACCAGCGGATCGGCGCCGAAGACGGCAGGCTGGACGGCGCCCGCCGCTTCGCCGAAGCCGTACTGGCAGTGCTGCTGCCGTTCCTGCTGCTGTTCACGGTCGTGATGGTGGTGGGTGCCGCGCCGGTGGTGTGGGCGCTCACCGGCGGCTTTCCCGACGCGTCGCCGGACAAATTCGCGCTCACCGTCCACTTCACGCGGCTGACCTTCCCCTATCTGATGCTGATCAGCCTCGTGTCGCTCTTGGGCGGCCTGCTCAATGCGGTCGGGCGCTTTGCGGTGAATGCTGCCGCGCCGATCCTGCTCAACCTGGTGCTGATCACCGGCTTGTTGTTGTCGGCTGGCGACGATGCGGCGGCGGTGGCCGGCGTGCAGGCGCTGTGTGTGACGCTGGGCGGGGTGGCGCAATTGATCTGGCTGATGTGGTCGTGCAATCGCGCCGGCCTCGGCCTGCGCTTGCGCTGGCCGCGCCTGACCCCCGAGGTGAAGACCCTGCTGCAATTGATCCTGCCCGCCGCGCTGGGGGCCGGGGCCGTGCAGATCAACCTGCTGATCTCCACAGCGCTCGCCGCGCGCTTCCTGGGTGAAGGTGCGGTCAGTTGGCTCTATTATGCGGATCGCCTCAACCAGCTTCCGCTCGGCATCATCGGCATCGGCGTCGGCACGGCCTTGCTGCCGGCCATGTCACGCCTGCTCGCCGCCGGTGACGCCAGCGCCGCGCTGGCCCAGCAGAACCGCGCGATCGAATTGGTGCTGCTGCTCACATTGCCGGCCGCGGCGGGCCTGGCGCTGGTGGCCGGCCCGATCATCAGCGTGCTGTTCCAGCATGGCGCCTTCACCGCGCTCGACACGCGGCAGACCGCCGCCGCGCTGGCCGCGTTTGCGCTCGGGCTGCCGGCTTATGTGCTGATCAAGGTGCTCACCCCCGGCTTCCACGCGCGCAGCGATACCCGCACGCCGGTGCGGGTGGCGCTGGGCGCGATGTTGGTCAATCTGGTGGCGAATCTGGTGCTGGTGTGGCCGCTCGGCCATGTCGGCATCGCGCTGGGCACGGCGATCGCCGCCTGGGGCAATGCCGGCGTGCTGTGGTGGCTGCTGATGCGGCGCGGGCAGTTCGCGCTGGATGAACGCGCCCGGCGCAGCCTGCCGCGGTTGGTGCTGGCCACACTGGCGATGCTGGCGGTGCTTTGGCTGGCAGAGCAGGGCATCGGCAGGCTTACGACTGCCGATGATGGACTGGCGCTCAGGATTGCCGCACTGGCACTGTTGCTTGGGTTGGGCGGCCTCGCCTATGTGGGCGCGGCGCGCGCGCTTGGCCTGTTCACGCTGTCAGGGCTGCGGTCGCAATTGAAACGGAAACGCACATGAAACGGGTTTTTTCGGGCATTCAGCCCACCGGCAATCTGCATCTGGGCAATTATCTCGGCGCGATCCGCAATTGGGTGCGGCTGCAGGACGAGGCCGAGTGCATCTTCTGTGTCGTCGATCTGCATGCCATCACCGTGGCGCAGGATCCGGCCACGCTGCGCCGCGGCATCCAGGAAATGGTCGCCGCGCTGATTGCTGCTGGTCTCGATCCCGAACGCTGCATCCTGTTTCCGCAAAGCCGGGTGCGCGTGCATGCCGAACTGGCCTGGGTGCTGATGTGCACGGCGCGCGTCGGCTGGCTGAACCGTATGACCCAGTTCAAGGAAAAGAGCGGCAAGGACCGCGAAGGTGCTTCGGTGGGCCTCTATACCTACCCGGTGCTGCAGGCCGCCGACATTCTGGCCTATCGCGCCACCCATGTGCCGGTGGGCGAAGATCAGAAACAGCATCTGGAGCTGGCGCGCGACATCGCCATCAAGTTCAACAATGATTATGGTGTCGAGCTGTTCCCGCCGCCCGAGCCGGTGATCGAAGGCCCGGCCACCCGCGTGATGAGCTTGCGCGATGGCAGCGCCAAGATGTCGAAGAGCGATCCCAGCGACCAGAGCCGCATCAACCTGACCGACGATGCCGACACCATCGCCGCCAAGATCAAGCGTGCCAAGACCGACCCGGAAGCGCTGCCATCCGAAGCAGCCGGGCTGGTGGGGCGGCCGGAGGCGGCGAATCTGGTCAACCTGATGGCGGCCTTGACCGACAGCAATGTGGCGCAGGTGCTGGCCGAACACGGCGGCAAGGGCTTTGGTGCGTTCAAGCCGGCATTGGCCGACGTGATGGTCGCGAAACTGGCGCCGATCACCGCACGTTTCAACGCGTTGAAGGACGACGCCAGCGCCATCGAAGCCATCTGCGCCCGCGGTGCGGACCGCGCCCGCGCCATTGCCGAGCCGGTGCTGGCCGATGTGCACCGGGCCGTAGGGTTTGTGGCGTAATGCCGCAGCTCACATTACCGGTCGTTCATGTGGCAGTCAGTTGCGTTGCACGATTGTTGGCGCATAACGCTGCTATAACTTTGCCCAAGGCTGCACAGATGAAACCCGTCCGTTTTTCCACTCGCATTGTCACCCCGTTGCTCGCGGCACTGGCGCTCAGCGCCTGTGTGGCGCCGTTCGAAGCCCGCGTGGCGCGCTTCCAGCAACTGCCGGCCCCCGCCGGCAACAGCTTCGTGATCGAACCGCGCGACAAGACGCTGGAAGGCGGGCTGGAATTCGGCACCTATGCCGAACTGGTCCGGCAAAAGCTGGTGGCTGCCGGTTATCAGCAAGCGGCAAACGCTGATTCTGCGGCGCTGGTCGTTCAGTTGGATTATCACGTCACCGCACCGCGCGAGAAGGTTCGGTCAGCGCCAGGGATCGGCTGGGGCGGTGGCTGGGGCGGTGGCTGGGGCGGTTGGGGCGGCGGCTTTGGCGGCTGGGGTGGCTTTGGCGGCTGGGGTCCCTATTGGGGACCGGGCTGGGGCGGCTTTGGGGGCTTTGGTGGCGGCTTCGGCAACGAGGTCTATTCGGTCACCCAATATAATACGGTGGTGGCGATGCGCATCAACCGCGCCGCCGACAAGCGCAGTGTGTTCGAAGGCCGCGCCGAAACCGTGAGCAGCAGCAACAACCTGACGCGGCTGGTGCCAAATCTGGTGACAGCGATCTTCACCAACTTCCCCGGCAACAGCGGCGAAACGGTCAGCGTGCGCTTCAACCCGGCCAAGCCGGACGTGCCGCCGACAGTCAAATCGGTCGGCTGATCCGGTTTGCGAATGAAAAAGGGGCGCTGCGGATCACCGCAGCGCCCCTTTTTGTTGCCGCCGCTCAGTTGCGCGGCGTTGGTTCGCTGTAGCCCATGCGATTGGTGCGGTCTTGCGCCCAGGCTTCGACCTGGCGGCGATCGCAGCCGGTGAAGCCGGCCGGGCCAACGGCGCTGCAACTGCCGATGCTGTTGCCGGCGCCGCCGGTGCCATCACCCAGCAGCAGGGATCGGTTCTGGGTCAGCACGCTCTGGCGGTTCTCGGCGCGGCGCAGGGGTTCGGGAATGCGATAGATTTCCGATTCCGGCAGCCGCGCGCACACCACCACTTCATCGGCAGAGGTCGGCTGCGGGCATTCTTCATTGCCGAACACTGTCACCATGCGCTGGCGCGGCTTGGTGCCGTCGCCGGACGGGATATCGGCGGGTTTCAGCATGGTCGGCCGCGGCGGCGCCGTCGTCGGGTTGGCCGGGGCTTGCTGGGCAGCGGCAGGCAGCGACAGCGCCAGGACGACAAGGGCAAGCAAACGGCGCATCAGATCAGGCTCCAGCATCGGATAACCGCGCAAGATTAGGCGGTTTTGCCGGCCGGGGAAACCAGCAATCCAAAAGGGAATGTGCCGGGGCGGGGCTGTCTCTCGGCTGAACCGACCAGCCTCAGCCGATCTTTTCGGCCAGGATGGTCAGGCCCTGCGGCGTGACTTCGGCAAAGCCGCCTTCGATCTCATAGCGCTCGGTGGGCGCGCTGCCTTCCGTGGCATAAACCTCGATGGTGCCGGGGCGGATGGTGCTCATCATCGGCGCATGGCCGGGCAGCACGCCAAAATCGCCTTCACTGCCGGGCACGACGACCATCGCCACCTTGGCCTTGGCGATGCGGCGTTCCGGGGAGACGAGTTCGAAATCGAGAAGATCAGCCATTTTCATCCTCTTCTCCCCTCCCCTTGAGGGGAGGGGTCGGGGGTGGGGCTGTGCCATTCAGGACCAATTCCGTCCCAACATAGCCATTCCCCACCCCCAGCCCCTCCCCTAAAGGGGAGGGGAGTTGTCGTTACGCCGCGTCAGCTGCCAGACGCTTGGCCTTGGCCACCGCGTCTTCGATGGTGCCGACCATATAGAATGCCGCTTCCGGCAGATGGTCATATTCGCCGTTGACCACCGCCTTGAAGCCCTTGATCGTGTCTTCCACGCTGACGAACACGCCGGGCGAGCCGGTGAAGATTTCGGCGACGTGGAACGGCTGTGACAGGAAGCGCTGGATCTTGCGGGCGCGCGACACCGTCAGCTTGTCCTCTTCGGAAAGCTCATCCATGCCCAGAATGGCGATGATGTCCTGCAGGCTCTTGTACTTCTGCAGGATTTCCTGAACCGAGCGGGCGACGCGGTAGTGCTCCTCACCCACCACGCGCGGTTCCAGCACGCGGCTGGTCGAATCGAGCGGATCGACCGCCGGGTAGATGCCCAGTTCCGAAATCGCGCGGCTGAGCACGGTCGTGGCATCGAGGTGGGCAAACGAAGTGGCCGGCGCCGGATCGGTAAGATCGTCGGCAGGCACATAGATCGCCTGCACCGAGGTGATCGAGCCCTTGTTGGTGGAGGTGATGCGCTCCTGCAACTGGCCCATGTCGGTGGCCAGCGTCGGCTGATAGCCTACCGCCGACGGGATGCGGCCGAGCAGCGCCGACACTTCCGAACCGGCCTGGGTGAAGCGGAAGATGTTATCGACGAAGAACAGCACGTCCTGGCCTTCGACATCGCGGAAATATTCGGCGATCGTCAGGCCGGACAGCGCAACGCGGGCGCGGGCGCCGGGCGGCTCGTTCATCTGGCCATAGACCAGCGCCACCTTGGAGCCTTCGGAAATGGCATTGCCGTCTTCATCCTTGGCGATGACGCCGGCATCGAGGAATTCATAATAAAGATCATTGCCTTCGCGGGTGCGCTCACCCACGCCGGCGAACACGCTGGTGCCGCCGTGGCCCTTGGCGATGTTGTTGATCAGTTCCTGGATCAGCACGGTCTTGCCCACGCCGGCGCCGCCGAACAGGCCGATCTTGCCGCCCTTGGCATAAGGCGCCAGCAGATCGATGACCTTGATGCCGGTCACCAGAATGGCCGCTTCGGTCGACTGATCGACGAATTCTGGGGCCTTGGCGTGGATGGGGGCGGTGTTGGTCTGATCAATGGGGCCGCGCTCGTCGATCGGTTCGCCGATGACGTTCATGATGCGGCCCAGCGTGGCGGGGCCCACCGGCACGCGGATCTGGCTGCCGGTGTCGGTCACTTCCTGGCCGCGGACCAGGCCGTCGGTGGCGTCCATGGCGATGCAGCGCACGGCGTTTTCACCCAGATGCTGCGCGACTTCGAACACCAGGCGGCGATCGCCGATGCGGGTTTCCAGCGCGGACAGAATCGCCGGCAATTCGCCTTCGAAGGTCACGTCGACAACGGCGCCGATGACCTGGCTGATGCGCCCGACATTGTTGGTGGTATTTGCCATGTGGCCTGCTCCTTAAAGCGCTTCGGCGCCCGAGATGATCTCGATCAATTCCTTGGTGATCGCGGCCTGTCTCGTGCGGTTATAGGTGATGGTGAGGCGGTTGATCATGTCGCCGGCGTTGCGGGTGGCGCTGTCCATGGCGGTCATGCGGCTGCCCTGTTCGGACGCGGCATTTTCCAGCAGCGCGCGGAACACCTGCACGGCGAGATTCTTCGGCAGCAGATCTGCGAGGATCGCTTCCTCGTCGGGTTCATACTCGACCGACGCATCGGCCCCCGATTGGGCGTCGCCAGCGGCAGGCAGCGCAGCAGGGATGATCTGCAGCCGCGTCGGCGTCTGCACCAGCGCCGAGCGGAAGGTGGAAAAGAACAGATGCGCTACATCGAACTCGCCGGCTTCATAGCGGCTGACCACGGCTTCGGACACCGCCTTGGCGTCCGTGAACGCCAGCGCCTTCACATGGGTCATGTCCACCGTGTCGATGATCAGATCCTTGTGGGTGCGGGCGAACGGCGCGCGTGCCTTCTTGCCGACGAACATCAGCTTCACCGTCTTGCCCTGCGCCAGCAGCTCTTCCATCGTGCGGCGCGCCAGCCTCGCGATGTTGCTGTTGAAACCGCCAGCCAGGCCGCGCTCAGAGGAGCAGACCACGAGCAGATGCACCTGATCCTTGCCGGTGCCGGCCAGCAACTTCGGCGATTCCGGGCCCACCGTCACGCGGCTGGCCAGCGACGCCATCACGGCGGCCATACGCTCCGAATAGGGGCGCGCGGCTTCTGCGGCTTCCTGGGCACGGCGCAGCTTGGCCGCAGCGACCATCTTCATCGCCTTGGTGATCTTCTGGGTCGACTTCACCGAAGTGATGCGGACCTTGAGGGCTTTCAAGCTTGGCATTTCGCTCTTTCTTGCACCGTCACCCCGCACGTGATGCGGGGCTAGGCTTTCCTTCATCTGGCCGCAACAGCCAAGCCCCGCATCACGTGCGGGGTGACGTGGTGGCGGTTACGCAAACGTCTTGGCAAACGCGCCGATGACGTCCTTCAGCTTGGCAATGGTGTCGGCCGAAAGATCCTTCTTCTCACGGATGTCGGTCAGCAGTTCCGGATGCGCCGACTTCACATGGCTGAGCAGCGAAGCCTCGAACCGCGTCACGGCATTGGCTTCGATGCCATCCAGAAAGCCATTCACGCCGGAGAAGATCGACACGACCTGCTCTTCGAACGGCATCGGCTGGAACTGCGCCTGCTTCAGCAGCTCGGTCAGGCGCTTGCCGCGGTTCAGCAGCTTCTGGGTGGAGGCATCAAGATCGGAACCGAACTGCGCGAACGCCGCCATCTCGCGATACTGCGCCAGCTCCAGCTTGATCGAGCCGGCGACCTTCTTCATCGCCTTGGTCTGCGCAGCCGAACCCACGCGGCTCACCGACAGACCGACGTTGATGGCCGGACGCACGCCCTGGTAGAATAATTCGGTTTCGAGGAAGATCTGGCCATCGGTGATCGAAATCACGTTGGTCGGGATATAGGCCGACACGTCGCCAGCCTGCGTTTCGATGATCGGCAGCGCCGTCAACGAACCAGCGCCCAGCGCATCGTTCATCTTGGCGGCGCGCTCCAGCAGGCGGCTGTGCAGATAGAACACGTCACCCGGATAAGCTTCGCGGCCCGGCGGGCGGCGCAGCAGCAGCGACATCTGGCGATAGGCCACCGCCTGCTTGGATAGATCGTCATACACGATCACGGCGTGCATGCCGTTGTCGCGGAAATATTCGCCCATGGTGCAGCCGGTGTAGGGCGCCAGGAACTGCAGCGGCGCCGGCTCCGAAGCGGTGGCAGCGACGACGATCGAATATTCCATCGCGCCATTTTCTTCCAGGGCGCGCACGATCTGCGCCACGGTCGACCGCTTCTGGCCGACAGCGACATAGATGCAATAGAGCTTCTTGGATTCATCATCCCCGGCGTTGACGCCCTTCTGGTTGATGAAGGTGTCGATGGCCACAGCGGTCTTGCCGGTCTGGCGATCGCCAATGATCAGTTCGCGCTGGCCGCGGCCGACGGGCACCAGCGCATCCAGCGCCTTCAGGCCGGTCTGCATCGGTTCGTGCACGCTCTTGCGCGGGATGATGCCCGGCGCCTTGGTTTCCACGCGGCGGCGCTCGGCGGCCACGATCGGGCCCTTGCCGTCGATCGGATTGCCCAGGCCATCAACGACGCGGCCCAGCAGGCCCTTGCCCACCGGCACGTCGACGATGGTGCCGGTGCGCTTGACGGTGTCGCCTTCCTTGATGGCGCTGTCCGACCCGAAGATCACGACGCCGACATTGTCCGTCTCAAGGTTCAGCGCCATGCCCTGGATGCCGCCGGGAAATTCCACCATTTCACCGGCCTGGACATTGTCGAGGCCGTGGACGCGGGCGATGCCGTCACCAACGCTCAGCACCTGGCCGACTTCCGAGACTTGCGCCTCGGTGCCGAAGTTGGCGATCTGATCCTTGATGATCCGCGAGATTTCGGCGGCGTTGATGTCCATGTTGTGCCCTTCTGAAGCCCAAATTCTTTTTAAGTGCGAAGCGCCTGGCCGAGCATGTCGAGCCGGGTCTTGAGAGAGGAATCGATCATGCGGCTGCCGACGCGGACGACCAGCCCGCCCAGAATCGCCGGATCAACCGTGATGTTCAGCGCCACGTCGCGGCCGATGCCGGCCTTCAACTTGGCGGCCAGTGCCTGGCTCTGCGCGTCGGTCAGGTGGTGGGCAGCGACCACATCGGCCGTCACCTCACCCTTGCGGGCGGCATTCAGCGCCGCAAAATCGCGGATGATCGCCGGCAGCAGCGCCAGCCGGCGATTGGCCGCCAGCACGCCAAGAAAATTCTTGGTCAGGCCATCGATGTTCAGGCCATCGGCCACACCGGCAATCGCCGCACCGGCCGCGCCGCGCCCGACCACCGGGCTGCCGACCAGCGACGCCAGATCGGCCGATTCGGCCAGGGCCTGCTTCAGCGATGACAGGCTCGATTCGACCGCGCCCAAGGACTTGCCTTCGATGGCCAGCGCAAACAGCGCACGGGCATAGCGACCGGAAAGGCCGGTAGCCACGCTGGAGGAAATTGGTGCGTCCAAGGCTTGGGCCCCGCTTGCTTCGACATGTGACAAAGGGCACGGCAGGTGATCCCCGCCGATGATGCGGCGCGGTTAGCATCGGGCTTGGCATGTTGCAAGGCAGCATTGGGGTCGCTGCACGATAAGCTTGCCGACGGAAGTGGATATTGCCGCCAGCCGGTCACAACGTTACCGTACCCGAATTGTCCCATGCCCTGGCTGTTCCACATCTTCCTTGCCATCCATGTCGGCGCCGGCGTGGCGGCGCTCACCAGTTTCTGGGGGGCGGTGGTGACGCGCAAGGGCGGACCGGCGCATCGGCGCTGGGGCTTCGTGTTTTCGGCGGCGATCTACACGGCGGCGAGCCAAGCGCTGGGGATGGGGGCCTTGTCGCTGGTGTGGCCGCTGGCCATGCACCCGCAATTGACCGACGCAGTGCTCTATCGCGGCATGTTCGGCACCATGATGGTCTATCTGGGGCTGCTGGCCATGTCGATGACGCGCTATGGCCTGGTGATGGTCGCCAACCGCCGCGATCATGATGCCAATCGCCACTGGTCCATGCTGGCGGTGCAGGGCGTCACCATGGTGGCGGCCGGCCTGTGCCTGGTCCATGGCCTCTATCTGCTGAACCGCAACGGCCCGGTGATGGAGCCGATCCTGATGGTGATGGTGTCGCTGCTCGGTTTCGGCACCACCATCACCTATTTCCGCTACATCTTCGCCCCTCGGCCGTCGGCGCGCGCCTATATCCCCGAACATTTCAAGGCGATGGTCGCCACCGGCATCGCCGCCTACACGGCTTTCCTGTCGGTGGGGCTGATCGAGATGTTCCCGGCCCATGCCTTCAACCCGGCGATCTGGGCGATCCCCAGCATGGCCGGCATGGGAATCATCATCCATTATCTGCGGCAGTATAAACCGGCCACCAAGGCCCAACCGGCGGAATAGTCAGTCGGATTCCAGGGCCGCCTCCAGCGCCGCAAACGTGTCCGCGATGCCGTGCAGGTGCGGGCGCTCGGTCTTGATGATGGCGCGAAACGCCTCGCGGCGGATGCCGGCCAGCACGTCCGGCGTTGGTTTTGACGTCTCGGGCAGGCTGGAGATGACCAGATCGATCATGCGTTCGGCGCCGTGCAGCCTGCCCCACAGATAATCATGCTCACGATAGGCGCGGCTGAAGAAGGCGCCAAATGCCTTGAATTGCGCGCCTTTCAGGAAGCGCCCGCCGATGCTGGCCAGCGCCAGGCAATCGTCGGGGGACACGCGATCGACCTTTATGGCATCGAGTTCATCCACGCTGCCATCGGCGATCAGCGGCAGGATGGCGATATCGTAGAAGGCAAAGCCCAGATAGGCCGCCAGCGCTTCGCGGCGCACCCGACGCGGCAGACCCTTGCTGAGCAGATCGACAAGCGCGGTATCGCTGACATCATCGAGCGCCTTCAGATCGAGCGCGTCGGCCATCGCCGCCATCGCCGCCGCCGGATCAGCAACCGCATTGGCGCAGGCGGCGCGGGTGGCGGCATCGAGCCGACCAGCCTGCGCCCGGGTCAAATGCGGGCCCAGGATGGCGTAGAGCCCCGCCTTCACATGGCCCAGCGTGGCGGCGATACGCTCGTCGGCGCCGGCCATCGCCATGTTCACACGGCGAATCAGGAATCGCAGGCGGCGGATGCGGAATTCCAGATCATACTGGCGCAGGAACAGCACATGCGCCGATGCCGGCCCGGCCTTGCCCAGCGTCTGTTCCGGTTCGGCAATGCCGGCTTCGCGAACATGCCGCCACAAAATCTTGCGCACATCGGCTCTTTTAATGGCGCCGGCATCGGCAATCTGCTCCGCCAGCCGCTCGACCACTGTGGCAAACTTCAGCCGGCCATAGGCGCCATAGGCAAAACCGGCCTGGCGCGCCGCCTCTGCGTTCATGCGGCTGCGCCAATCGGCAAGGCGGATCGTCGTGGGCGAAAACAGCAGCAATCGCATCCCGATGGCGGCATCGATTGCCAGATCGACCTGCGGGATCATGCCGGTCACGATGTGGCGCAGGCGGCGGGCGCGGGTGGAGATCGCCTCGATCGTGGTCAGGCTGTCACGGATCGGTTGCTGGCGCGGGATATCGGCCAGGCTGCGCAGCACGGTGGCGAAGAAGCCGGGCGGCACATCGCGGTCCGGGCTCGGGCCGGGATCGTGCATGCCGGGCTTGGGATCGAGATAGACGAAGCGGCGATCGACTTCGCGATGGGCGGGCCGGCCACCGAGCGCCGCCAGCGCCGGGCCGAACGGCCGATTGTCGAGCACGGCGCCATCGATCAGATCAACGCGCGCCGGATCGCGCCGGCCGGGGAAGTTGCGCGCCAGAAACGCCGCGCGGCCCGGCCAATCCTGCCCGCGCGCCGCCAGCACCTGATCGATTTCCGTGGCCCGGGCGGGCGGGAAGGCGCCCGGGAAACTGGCCGTGGCGCGGGCAGCCAGCACCAGTTCCCCGATTTCACCCAGACGCCGCGCCTCGCCATCGCCGGGGCAGGACAGGCGGATGACCAGGCGATGCTCAGGCTCGGTCACCTCCAGCGGGCTGTGCAGGCGCAGGCGCTGCGGCGCGCCATGATAATCGGTGACGGTGACGAACAGATCGAACGGGTGCAGCCGCGGCAGCAGCGGCGGCGTCCGCTCCCCGGCGGCCATGGCAGCAAAGGCATCGGCCAGCAGTCCGGAAAACACCAGCCCGGAAAAGGGCGGCTTGAACCAGCGGCTGCGCATGAAGCGGGAGAGTTTGCGCTTCACCTCGGCGTGGGCGACGACCTCGGCCTTGTCGTCGGCTGCCAGCCCGCGCCGGCGCACCCAGGCCACCAGCGGGATGGCCCAGATCTTGGAGAAGCTGCGTGAGGCCGCCGCCGGATCGAGCAGCACATCCGAATCGGCGCCATCCAGCCACAATGCGCGGATGGCATCCAGATCATGCCCCTCCACCAGCGCGCGGGCCAGCAGCACGCCGTTGATGCCGCCGGCCGAGGCGCCGGCAATGATGTCGCAGATTACCCTGAGATCAAGGCCGGGGATTGCCGCCAGCAGCGCCTGATAGACGATCTCGCTGTCCCGCGCCGGCGGCATGTCGGCGGCATCGGGGGCATGGCGGCGCATCGAAGCCCGCGTCAGCTTCCACACTTCCTTGGTGAGGCCGTGCATGTACACCGCGAGACTGACCCCGCCGTAACACACCAACGCCAGGCGGAGTTCCTTGGTCTGCACGCGCGCTCCTGGGCTGCCCCCACCTTAGCGAGGCGGAACCAACCGGCAAGTGCAGGCGTTTCGCGCCGGAGCCGCAGACGGTTACGCGCCGCAAACCACAGCGGCGTCGGCGGCGGATCAACGCTTGATGTTGGCGGCGGCTACCACGATGTCGAACGCCGTGGTGATGCCCTTCACGAAGGCGCCGCGTTCGACATTCACATATTCATCCAGCGCATGGGCGCGAAAGCCGCCGCCGCCCGCAGACAGGGTGACCGCCGGGATGCCCATGCTGATCGGGATGTTGCTGTCGGTCGACGAAGCGCCCAGCGTCGCATCATAGCCGCCGGCTTTCAGAATGCGGGCCGCGGCGGTGACCAGCGGATCATCGGCCGGAGTCGAGCCAGCCGGGCGATCGCCGATCAGTTCCGGCACGGCGCTGACCTTGCCATATTTCGTGTCGCGTGCGGCATTTTCGGCCGCCACGCTGGTTTCAATCAGCGTCAGGAACTGGGATTCCACCGATTTCAGATTGGTCGGCGATGCGGATCGCATGTCGAATTCGGCCAGGATCAGATTGGGGATGGAGTTCACCGAGGTGCCGCCGGCCACGGTGGAGGCGGCAAAGGTGGTCTTGATGTCGGTGGGCGCCGTGATCTTGTACATGCCGCTCACCGTGTCAGCCATCGCCACCATCGGGTTGACCAGGCCGAACGCGCCATAGCTGTGGCCGCCCGGCCCCTTGAAGGCCACGCGATAGCGGCGCGATCCAACGGCGGTGTTGGTGATGCGCCCCACCGTGCTGCCATCGAAGCTGATGAAATCGCCGACGCGCGCCTTCAGCGGGCTTTCGGTAAACAGATGGCGCACGCCGCGCAGATCGCCCTGGCCTTCCTCGCCCACGTTCGCCACGAAGATGATGTCACGCTCGGTCTGCACCTTGCCGGCATCCATGGCCCGCACGAACGCCAGCAGCGCCGCCAGCGTCACCGTGGTGTCGCCGATGCCCGGTGCATGCAGCGTATCGCCTTCGCGCCGCACCTTGGTGGGGACATCGGGCGGGAACACCGTGTCGAGGTGCGCGGCCACCATCAGCGCCTTGGCGCTGCGATCCTTGCCCGGCCGGATGCCGATGACATTGCCCACTGTATCGACCTGCACATCGGACAGGCCCAGCGCCTTGAACTTTTCCGCCATGCGCGCACCGCGCAGCGTTTCCTTGAACGGCGGGGCCGGAATCTCGGTCAGCTCGATCAGCTCGGCGACGGTGGTGTCATAATCGGCGGCCAGCTTGGCATGGGCGGCGGCCAGGGCAGCGGGCTGCGCCAGGGCCGGCGTTGCGGAAGCGAGGAGCAGGGTGAGGATGAAGGTGCGCATGGCATTGATGTGACACACAGCATGTCCGATGCGCAAGCCACCCTCTTGCTCCCATATGTGGCAGGCCTTACTGTTCCATTTCTGTTCCAAAAGAAGGCATGCCCATGGCCAAGGCCAAATCCCGTTATGTCTGCCAGGCGTGCGGCGCGGTGGCGTCGCGCTGGGCTGGGCAATGCGGCGATTGCAAGGAATGGAACACCCTCGCCGAAGAAGCCGCGCCGGTGTTCACGCCGTTTGCCGCCAAGCAGTCGCTGCAGGCCGGCGGGCGGCGCATCGCGCTGGAAAGCCTGGCCGATGATGTCGCCCTGCCGGCGCGGCTGTCGACCGGCATCACCGAACTGGATCGGGCGCTCGGCGGTGGGCTGGTGGCGGGCAGCGTGACGTTGATCGGCGGCGATCCCGGCATCGGCAAATCCACCCTGCTGTTGCAGGCCGCCGGCCGCATGGCCAGGGGTGGTACAGCCGTCGCCTATGTCTCTGGCGAGGAAGCCGCCGATCAGGTGCGGCTGCGCGCCCGGCGGCTGGGGCTGGCCAAGGCCGATGTGGCGCTGGCTGCCGAAACCAATGTGCGCGATATCCTGACCACGCTCACCGCGCTGCCGCAGCCGCCGGGCATGCTGGTCATCGATTCGATCCAGACCATGCACAGCGATACGCTGGAAGGCGCGCCGGGCACCGTGTCCCAGGTGCGGGCGAGTGCGCAGGAACTGATCCGCTATGCCAAATTGTCGGGCACGGCGCTGATCCTGGTCGGGCATGTGACGAAGGACGGGCAACTCGCCGGCCCGCGCGTGCTTGAGCATATGGTCGATACCGTGCTCTATTTCGAAGGGGAGCGCAGCCACCAGTATCGCATCCTGCGTGCCGTGAAGAACCGCTTTGGCGGCACAGACGAGATCGGCGTGTTCGCCATGGGCGCCGATGGCCTGGAGGAGGTCGCCAACCCGTCGAGCCTGTTCCTGACGGCACGCGAAGGCCAGGACAGCGTGACGGGCGCGGTGGTGTTCGCCGGACTGGAAGGCACGCGGCCGGTGCTGTGCGAAATTCAGGCCCTGGTGGTCCGCGTGCCGACCGGCGCCACGCCGCGCCGCGCCGTAGTGGGCTGGGATTCGGGCCGGCTGGCGATGCTGCTGGCGGTGCTGGAGGCGCGTTGTGGTTTGGCGTTCGGCGGCCACGAAGTCTATCTGAACGTCGCTGGCGGCTTGCGCATTGCCGATCCGGCAGCCGATCTCGCCGTGGCCTGTGCGCTGGTGTCGGCGCTGACAGATCGACCGCTGCCGGTGGACGCCGTGGCCTTCGGCGAAGTGGCACTGTCCGGCGAATTGCGTGCCGCAGGGTTGGCGGCGCTGCGATTGAAAGAGGCGTCCAAACTCGGCTTCGGCCGCGCCTTCGTGCCGGCGGGCACCAGCGGCGCCGGCACCATGCGGGTGGGCGGATTCGCCACGCTCAATGCGCTGGTTGATCATCTTGGCCGACCCGAATGAGATTTGCGCTGCCGTGTCATTCGGGTAAGGCACTTGGCCATGGAAATACTCGAAACGCTTAACGGCTTTGATTGGCTGGTGGTGCTGATCGTCGGCACTGCGGCAGCCTTTGGCGTGATGCGCGGCTTCATTGCCGAAGTTGCCAGCCTGGCGGCGTGGGTGGCCGGTTTCGTCGCCGTGCGCATGCTCTATGCGCCCGCACGGGCAGTGTTTGTGGAGGCCAGCGGCAGCGAGATGATCGGCACGCTCGCTGCCGTGCTGGGGCCATTTCTGCTGGCGGTGCTGCTGGTGAAATTGCTCGGCAGTTTCCTGTCGAGCAGCACCAGGAACAGCATCATCGGGCCAGTCGATCGCCTGCTCGGCCTGGGCTTTGGTCTGGTGAAGGGCTTTCTGGTCGCCAGCCTTGGCTTTTTGTTGCTCACGCTGGCACTGAAGATCCTGCCCGGCGAGGATGATCGCCCCGATTGGCTGGTCAACGCCCGGACGGCGCCGACGCTGGCCCTGGTGGCCAGTGCCATGGTCAATTATGCCGGCGACGCGTGGCGTGAGCAGCAGACGCCGAAGACGACCGGCAAAGCCAACCCGCACGCCGGCCTGCCCGGCTTCGACCCCGATGGTGAGCCGATGTCCGATGAGGGCGGTTATGCCCCGGACGATCGCCGTTCGCTCGACAGCCTGCTTGACCAGCAGGAGAAATCCACGCCATCCACCCCGATATGAGCCTCCGCCTCTATAACAGCGCCGCGCGTGCCAAGCAGGATTTCGTGCCGATCAACCCCGATCGGCTGACCATGTATGTGTGCGGCCCCACGGTTTACGGCCGCGCCCATATCGGCAATTTCCGCCCGGCCGTGGTGTTCGACGTGCTGCAACGCCTGCTGCGCCACGTCTATGGCCCGGACAAACTGGTCTATGCCCGCAACATCACCGACATCGATGACAAGATCATGGACAAGGCCCGCGCCGAGGGCGTCAGCATCGAAGTGATCACCGAGCGTTATGAGGCGCTCTACCTCGAAGACGCCGCCACGCTGGGTATCGAGCGCCCCGATCTGCACCCGCACGCCACCACCAGCATCGCGGCGATGGTGGCGATGATCGAGACCTTGGTGGGCAAAGGCCACGCCTATGCGGCTGAGGGCCATGTGCTGTTCGATGTGGCCAGCCATGCCGATTACGGCAGCCTGTCGCGCCGCCCGCTCGACGAGATGATCGCCGGCGCACGGGTGGAAGTGGCGCCCTACAAGCGCAATGCGGCCGATTTCGTGCTGTGGAAGCCATCGACGAAGGATCAGGCCGGCTGGCCGTCCCCATGGGGTCGCGGGCGGCCCGGCTGGCATATCGAATGCTCGGCGATGATCGCCGAAAGCCTGGGCGAAACCATCGACATTCACGGCGGCGGCATCGACCTGACCTTCCCCCACCACGAAAATGAATGCGCGCAAAGCGCCTGCGCGCATGATGGGGCACCGCTGGCCAATATCTGGATGCACAACGGGTTCCTGAACTTCGGTGGGGGCGAAAAGATGTCCAAGTCGCTGGGCAATGTGCAGAGTGTCGGCGATCTGACCGATGCTGGCTGGACGGGCGACGAGCTGCGGCTGGCGCTGTTGAGTGCGCATTATCGCCAGCCTTTGCTGTGGGATGATGCGCTGCTCGGCCAGATGCGCGGCCGGCTGGACAAATGGCTGCGCCGGCTGGGCGATGTGCCGCGTGGGGTGCGGCCACCGCCGCCCCCGGCCGTGATCGAGGCCCTGTCCGATGATCTGAACACGCCGGCTGCACTCGCCGCCATCGCCGGCGTGGAGCAGGACCGCGAGGCGCTGCTGGGTGCGCTGGCGTTTCTGGGCCTGCCTGGCCTGGCGCCCGAACGCAGCCGCAGCGCCGCCGACATCAAGGGCCAGGATGCCGGCGCCGCCCGCATCGACGCGCTGGTGGCGCAGCGCACGGCGGCGCGCCAGGCGCGCGATTGGGTAGAGTCCGATCGCCTGCGCGATGCACTGGCGGCCGAAGGCATCGTGCTGGAAGACGGCCCCGGCGGGACGATCTGGCGGCGCGGCTGACCGGCCGGACAGGTGCAAAACCACCACGCACCTGCTATAGACCTGCCATGGCCACCAAGCTCTCCGCCCCACCGCCACCGCGCTTTGTCGAGGTCGTGTCCGATCCCGAAATCCTGGGCGGCTGGCCGGTGATCCACGGCACGCGCATTCCGGCAGAAACGATCGTGGCCTGTATCAAGGCTGGCGAGAGCGATTATGAAATTGTCCGCGGCTATCCTTATATGCCGCTGGGTGGCATCGACGCCGTGCGGCGCTGGGCCAAGGCACAGGGGCTGCTCTGATTCGTTTCCTCATTGATGAATGCCTGACGCCCGATCTGGCGGCAGAGGCGCATGTGCGCGGTTTCGAGGCTCACCATGTCAACTGGCTGGCCCTCAACAAATTGTCTGATCGGGCGATAATGCCGCAAATTGTTGGCGGTGATTTCACCTTTGTCACCAACAATGGCCGGGATTTCCTCCGGCTTTATCGTGGGATCGATGTCCATGCCGGCCTGCTGGTGATCCTGCCCTCGGTTGCCAACGCGGAGCAACGCCGCCTGTTCGGCGCCGCACTGGACGCCATCATCGCCGCCGGCGCCGACATCACCGGCGAACTGGTCGAGGTCGACCGCGACGGCACGGTGCGATTTCGCCGCTATCCCGATCCGTACGGCAACGACTAAAGTGGGCTACATGGCTGACACGCTCTATTCTGCGGCGATCCTGCGCCTGAAACTGGCCGGCGAGGCTGCAACGCGTCTGCCCGCCGCCGATGGCAGCGCGACGCGGGTGTCGCCGGTGTGCGGCAGCAAGATCGTGGCCGATGTGGCGCTCGATGCCCGGGGCCGGATCGCGCAGATCGGCCTCGATGCCAGCCGCGCCTGCACCTTGGGCCAGGCGTCGGCAGCGGTGCTGGCTGGCGTGGCACCGGGGGCGGATGCCCCCACGCTGGCAGCGATTCGCACCACCCTCGCTGAATTCCTCGCGTCCCGCGCCGATGAAGCCCCTGATGGCTGGCAGATGTTCGCGCCAGCCCGTGCGCATCGTGCCCGCCACCCGTCGATCCTGTTGCCCCTCGATGCCGCGCTAGCCGCCCTGGCCGACGCCGGGCAGGTTGCGGCGTGAACGGTGACGATCCCGGCCTGCTGCGTGATATCGTCGTCTATCTGGCGGCGGCCGTGCTGGTGGTGCCGCTGTTCATCCGGTTCCGGCTGGGTGCCGTGCTTGGCTATCTGGCGGCTGGCATATTGATCGGGCCATCGGTGCTCGGCCTGGTTGGCGATGCCGAAGGGACGCTGCATTTCGCCGAATTCGGCATCGTGCTGCTGCTGTTCGTGATCGGGCTGGAACTGCAACTGCCCCGATTGTGGGCGATGCGCAGCAACATCTTCGGGCTGGGTTTCCTGCAGGTCTTGCTGTGCGGCCTCGCCCTCACCGCGCTGTTGCTCGGCATGACCAGCTTCACCTGGGCGGCGGCACTGGTTGTCGGCCTGCCGCTCGGCCTGTCGTCCACGGCGCTGGTGATGCAATTGCTGAACGAACGGCAACTCACCGCCACGCCGTTTGGCGAACGCAGTTTTGCCGTGCTGCTGTTCCAGGATCTGGCGATCGTGCCCTTGCTCACCATCGTTGCCGCCCTGTCGCGCGCACCCACGGTCAAGCCTGAGCCGGGCTGGCTGATCGCCCTGGAAACGGTGATTGCCCTGGCCTTTCTGGTTGCGGTGGGCCGGTATGTGCTGCCGCGTTTGTTCCGCATCATCGGCACGTTGGGCGCCCGCGAAGCCTTTGTGGCTGCCGCGCTGCTCAGCGTGATGGGCAGCGCGCTGCTGATGGCCAGTTTCGGGCTTTCCATGGCGTTGGGCGCCTTCGTCGCTGGCGTCATGCTCGCCGAATCGCCTTATCGCCACGCGCTGGAGGCCGATATCGAGCCGTTTCGCGGGCTGATGCTCGGCCTGTTCTTCATCGCCATCGGCATGAGCCTGGATCTGGCGGTGGTGGCGGCCAACTGGGGCCTGATCCTGTCGCTGGTGGTGGGCGTGCTGGTGGTGAAGACCAGCGTGATCGCGGTGCTGGCGCGCAGCTTTGGCACCGGGTGGCGCCAGGCCATCAAGATGGGCGTGCTGCTGGCGCAAGGCGGCGAGTTCGGCTTCGTGCTGTTTGCCGAAGCCGAACGCGGCCTGCTGATCACCCATAGCGCGGCGCAATTGTTCGGCGCCGTGGTCACGCTGTCCATGGCGCTCACGCCCTTGCTGTTCCGGCTGGCCGGGCAGGTGTTTGCCGTTCCCGACGTGCCGGGCCAGCGCGACGGCCCGGAAGCAGCGGGCGAGCAGCAGGGCGGGCATGTCGTGCTGGTGGGCAGTGGCCGCATGGGCCAGGTGATTGCCCAGATGCTGCGCGCCCGCGGCGTGGCGATCACCGCCATCGATCTGGATGCCGAACTGATCGATCTTACGGCGCGGTTCGGCAACAAGGTGTTCTGGGGCGACGGCACGCGGATGGACATATTGCGCACCGCCGGCATCGGGTCCGCCAGCGCGCTGGTGTTCGCCATCGATGGCGCCTGGGACCCGAAGATCGTGCTGGCCCCGATCCGCGCCGAATGGCCGGAACTGCCGATCATCGCCCGCGCCTTCGATCGCATGCACAGCATCGCCCTGCGCCAGTCCGGGGTGGAGCATGTCACCCGCGAAACCATCGAAAGCGCCGTCGCCATGGGCCGCGACGTGCTGGCGACCATCGGCACGCCGGCCACGCTGATCGACGCCATCGAAGCCGAATATCGCCGCCGCGACGCCGAACGGCTCGATCTGCAGGTGATCAGCGGCGACATGATGTCGGGCGCGGACAATATCATCCGCGGCGAACTCGATCTCGATCCCGCCGCCCTGGGCGAAATCCCGCCAGCCTGAAGGCGCGTCCAGTTTTGACGGGTTTTCCGTATCCAGCCGGGTTTGGCATTGAATCCAGGGCCGAATTGTCCGTGCGCGTGTTTTGTGTGCAAACCCGGTTCAGTTGTCCCCCTTACCCTTCACTATCGCAGAAATGGGCCGTGTAGGACAGGCCGGCGCGCCGGCTGAGCGAGCAATGCCCCCGGCGGGCAGGGGCTGAGCCTCTGCATCCACGTTCGTTTTCAGGCGCGCCTGCCACACACGCGCCAGCGCGCCTCAAGCGGCATTGGCCATGCCACTGCCGCACCTGGCCGCGGCAGGACGGGCTCTTACCCGTTCTGTCCGGTATCTTTGCGCCGCTCCCGCCGGCTTGCCCCCTCCCAGATAGCGCGCCCGATCCGGCCGCGCTGGGCGAAATCCCGCCTGTCTAATCTGATGGCACGCCGCACCCGGCCATTGTCGCGTCTGGCGGCGCTGCCTACCCTTCCGCAGGGAGGGACAAGATGAGCGCATTTCCGGCGCATCCGGACGAGATCACATCGGATTGGTGGGGAACGGTGCTGGGCCGCGTGCCCAAGCGCTGGCGTTGGGAGAAGATCGGCACCGGCCAGGTAGGCGACAGCGTGCGCTTCACGCTGGATTTCACCGATGGCCAGGGGCCGGCCACGCTGGCCGGCAAATTTGCCGCCGCCGATCCGAACAGCCGCAGCACGGCGGGCATGCTGGGCCTTTATGCGAAGGAAGTGCATTTCTACCGCGATCTGGCGGCACAGCTGCCCATCCGGACGCCCGCCACCCTGTTCAGCGAGATGGCGTCGGACGGGACGCATTTTTTCCTGCTGTTCGAGGATCTGGGGCCGGCGCGTGGCGGCAACCAGATTGCTGGCTGCACGATCGCCGATGCCCGCGCCGTGATAGCACAGGCCGCGCTGTTGCACGCGCCAAGCTGGCACAATCCGGCCATGCTCGATCTGCCCTGGCTCCAGCCCGATCCGGCGGCTGCGGTACAGGTCAGGGCGCTTTACCCCAAGGCCCAGGCGATTTTCCGGGAACGCTATCGCGACCAGCTGGAGCCGGAATATATGCAGTTGTGCGAGGACCTGGCCGAGATCATGGCCACGAGCGAACGGCCGCCGCCAAAAACCAGCCTGGTGCACGGCGATTTCCGGCTGGATAACATGCTGTTTGATATCAGGGGCGGGGCCGAACCGGTTGCCGTGCTCGATTGGCAGACGCTGGCGATCGGCACCGGGCTGACCGATGTCGGCTATTTTCTGGGCTGCGGTATCGGCAACAGCCTGCGCCGCGCCCATGAACGCGAACTGCTGGCGCTTTACTGCGCCGAGATGACCGCGAATGGCGTGCCGTTGGGCCTTGATGCCATCTGGGATGATTATGTGCTGGGCGCCCTGCATGGGGTGTCCACCGCCGTGTTCAGCAGCGCCTTTGTCGTGCGCACGCCGCGCGGCGATACCAATTTCCTGTCGATGGCGCGCGGCGCCTGCGCGCTGTGCCTGGACCATGGCAGCATCGCAATGATGAAAAGGGAGCAATGACATGGCATTGAGTCGGGGCGACGATTATCCCATCCACCAGACGCCCGATCCGATCGCCTTTTCGGGCACGGACCGCAATTTCTATGATCGCTATTTCTTCAACGGCTATGCGCCGGATGGCAGCGGTTTCTTTGCCGCCGCCTTTGGGGTCTATCCCCATCTGGATGTTGCAGACGCGCATTTCTGCGTGGTGCGCCATGGGGTGCAGCATTGCCTGCATGCCAGCCGCAAGCTGGGGATGGAGCGGATGGACCTGGCCTGCGGGCCGATCCGGATCGAGGTGGTCGAGCCGTTGAACAGCCTGCGGGTGATCGTGGATGGCGAAGGGATTGCCGCCGATATCCTTTTCACCGGCCGGGCCTTTCCGATCGCCGAGCCGCGCTTCACCTGGCGGGTCGGGCCGCGCACGATCATGGATTACACCCGCCTCACCCAGAACGGGCATTGCGAAGGCTGGATCGCGATTGATGGCGCGCGCGCCGCGCTGGCGCCGGGCAGCATGGGCACGCGTGACCGCAGCTGGGGCATGCGCCCGATCGGTGCGCCCGATCCGCAGTTCGCCGGCGGCGTGCCGCAATTCTTCTGGCAATGGACCCCGATCAACATGCCGGGGCGCAGCCTGTTCTTCCACCTCAACGCCCATGCCGATGGCAGCCCGTGGAACACCCGCGCCGTGGTCGCCCCCAATGGCAGCGGGCCGGAAGGCTTTGTCGAACATCATGGCCCGCGCATGACAACTGGGCTGGCACCAGGCACGCGCTGGCCGGCCGTGAGCCTGCTTGAGGTGGGCGGGGAAGAATTCCGGCTGGAACCGATCAGCCGGTTCCAGATGCGCGGCCTTGGCTACACGTCCCCGCGCTGGGGTCATGGCCTCGATCATGGCGGGCTGGCAGTCGAGCGCGAGGCGATCGACCTGGCCGCAATCGATCCGGCGCGCGCCGACAATCTGCATGTGCAGATGCTGTGCCGTGTCACCGGACCGGATGGCGAATCCGGCCTGGGCGTGTTCGAGCAACTCGCGATCGGCGATTATGCGCCGCTGGGCCTCAGCGGGCTGACCGCCGCCCAATAAGCGGCATTGCTAAATCCCCGCGTACCATTCGTACCCGCGGTCGGGCCAATAGCCGCCATTGCCGCCGCCGAACGGCGCCAGGCTGTCGGCGACGATGATCTGCATCAGATATTTGGCTTGTTTATAGCCCAGTTGGCGTTCGACGCGCAGGCGCAGCGGGGCGCCGTGGCCGGCATCCAGCGCCTGGCCGTTCAGTTGGTGGGCGAGGATGGTCTGGGGGTGGAAGGCATCGACGAGGTCCACGCTTTCGTAATAGCGGCTGGACGATTGCAGGCCGCCCCCATCGGCTTTGCCGCCATAATCATCGGCGCACAGGAACAGGATATAGCGGGCGCCGTCGCGCAGGCCGGCGGTTTTCAGGATGGTGGCCAGCGGTACGCCGGTCCATTGGCCGATGGCGCTCCAGCCTTCCACGCAATCGTGGCGGGTGATCTGGGTGCGTTGCGGCAGGCGGGTGAGGTCGGCCATGCTGAGTGAGAGTTCGCGTTGCACCAGGCCGCCCACCTTCAACCGCCAATCGGCAAAGCCGCCGGCCGCCAGCGCCTGCCATTCGGGGTTGGTTGGCAGACGGGTGCCGTTCACCTTGAACACCGGCGAGATATCGGACGCGGCAAATTCGCGGGCCAGGCCGTCGCGGCCGACCAGCCGCTGCCAGCGGTAACTGGCCTGTTCGCCGGATTTCACCATGGCCTTCAGCATGTCGTTGCGCGCCAGCGCGTCGCAGCCGGACAGCAGCAGCCCGGCCGGCAGTGCGGTGAGCAATTGGCGGCGCTGGATCATTTCGAATCCCCGATGGTGATGCGGCCGGTGATCATCGCGCCGATCCCACGGATCGGCCCGGCCAGCACCACCAGCACCAGATGCACGACCAGGAACGCGGCGATGCCGCTGGACGCGATGAAGTGCACCGAACGCGCCGATTGCCGCCCGCCCCACAGCGCATCCAGGAACGGAAAGGCGGCATTCAGCCCTGGCGACATCGCCATGCCCGTAAGGATCACCACCGGGATCAGCACCAGCGCCACGCCGGCATAGGCGAGTTTCTGCAGCACTTCATAACGCAGCGCGGCCTCGCCCTTGGGGAAGTTCAGCTTCAGATGTTGCACCACGTCGTGCCACAGATGCGCGGGCGCCAGTTCGCTCAGCCGTGGGATGATGTCCCGCCGCAGCCGGCCCGACAGGATGGCGTGGCCCAGCCAGAGGAGGCCATTGAGGATCAGCAGCCAGGCGGCGAAGAAATGCCAGGTCCGCGCGGTCGCCAGATCACGCCCTGACGGGAAGGTTGCCCAATAGGGAAAGGCGACCACGGACCACTGATCCTGTGCGTTTTTCGAGACACCGAGCACAGCCGTGGTGTCGAAGCGGCGATCACCGATATCCATCCAGCCGCGCGGCGCCTGCATGGTGCCGCCGACGCCGATCTCCAGCCATTGCCGCTCCACCTGGTCCACCGAACCGACATGCCCCCAATAGAGCCGCGGGTGCGCGCCGAAGATGTTCATCCCGGTCATCAACAGGAAGACGATGGCCAGCGCATTGCCCCAGTGTGTGAGGCGCACCAGCCAGTGATGGCGCAGCACGCGGCGCGCAGGCGGGTCGCCAACAGGGGCGGCAGAAGGCGGTGCCGAGGGCGGGGCGGAGGGGGCAGGGATGCTGGCCATGATTGATCGTCACCTGTTCGCGCCGCGGCACGAACTGGTTACATCCCAAAGTGATTTGCGCCAAGGTGCGACATATGTTGCGAATTTTCTCAACCAGCGGCGCCCAGCTCGCGTTCGACAAGGGCCGGCTGCCCGATACTGCGGTGTGGATCGACCTGTGCGACCCCACCGCTGCCGAAGAAACGCTGCTCGAAGCCTTGCTCGGCATCGATCTGCCCACCGCCGACGACATGGCGGAAATCGAAACCTCCAGCCGGCTCTATACCGACAATGGCGTGATCGTGATGACGGCGACGCTGGCCATCGGCCTGATCGCCGAACAGCCGGAAACCTGCCCGGTCAGCTTCCTGCTCAGCCGCAACCATCTCGTCACCATCCGCTATCATGAGGTGCGCAGCTTCGATCGCTTCGCCCTGCAGATCGAACGCAGCCCGGAGCTGTGCGCGACGCCCAGGGCGGTGCTGATGGGGTTGATCGACACCATCGTCGATCGGCTGGCCGATGGGTTTGAATATATCGGCCGCGAAGTCGATGCGATTGCCCGCGCCGCCTTCCGCCGCGCCGTTCCAGAAGCGCGCGGTCGCCAGCAGCGCCGCACCAACCAGGCGCTGCAGGTGTTGATGACGCGGCTGGGATCGGCGCAGGATGCGCTGTCGAAAGCGCGGGAAACCGCGGTGTCGCTGACCCGCACGCTCACCTATTTGCAGTTCACGATCGGCAAGGACGCCGGCCTGACGGCGCAGATCAAGATGCAGTTGCGCGATCTGAACAGCTTTGCCGATCAGGCCAGCTATATCGGCGGCAATCTCACCTTCCTGCTCGATGCCACGCTGGGCCTGATCAGCATCGAACAGAATGCAGTGCTGCGGATCGTGTCGGTGGCCAGCCTGGTGTTCCTGCCGCCCACGCTGGTCGCCGGCGTATACGGCATGAATTTCCGGATGATGCCCGAACTGGGGTGGGACATCGGCTATCCGTTCGCGCTGGTGATGATGCTGCTGGCTGCCGTGCTGCCGTACGGGTTTTTCCGCTGGCGTGGCTGGCTGTAGGGATCAGGGCGCGTCCAGCGTGCAGCCATATTCCGGATCGAAGCGGGCCGTGCGGCTGGACAGGAAGGGCACCTTGGCGGTGATGCTGCGCGCGGCGCTGTCTTCGCTCACTTCGACGATATCGGTGCCGGGCTCGCGGTCGGTCTCGCAGCTCGCCATGTCGCGGCCGCCGACATAGCGGCAGGCGCACATGACATGGGCGATATAGCCGGTGGCGAGCTGCGCCTGCTTGCCGGTGCTGGAATATTTCAGGCCGAACCAGCCGCCGACCAGCGCGCACAGCAGCAGCACCGGCAGCCAGATCAGCCAGCGCCGGCGGCTGCGCGGGGCTGGTGAAGGCGGCGGCGGGGGTGTTGCATCAAGTGTATCACTTGCCAGCATGGGGGCAGGGCCTTTAGCGTGGTTGTCATGACACGGTGCAGCATCATGTTCGCCCTCGCAAGCCTGTTGCTGGCCAGCCCCGGCTTTGCGCAGGGCCAGGTGCAATCGGCGCCGCAAACCATTCCGGCGGCGCGGCCCGTGTCGGCCTTGCCGGCCGCCGATGCCTTCTTCACCGATCCGGCACTGGGTGAAACCCGCGCGCTGATCGTGCTGCAGGATGGCAAGCGCATCTATGAACGTTATGGCACCGGCATCGGGCCGGGCACGCGGCTGATCAGCTGGTCGATGGCCAAATCCATCACTTCGACGCTGGTGGGTTTCCTGGTCGGTGATGGCAGGCTGGAGCTGGACACGCCGGCACCGGTGCCGGAATGGAAGGGCGATGCGCGCGGCAGGACCACGCTGCGCCAGTTGCTGCACATGGGGTCGGGCGTGAAGCATCTGGAAGCCGGGCCGGCGCCGGAACTGGCCGATACCAACCGCGCGCTGTTCGCCGATCTGTCAGGCGATATCTACAAGGCCGCGGTGGCGCAGCCGGCCGAAGTGCCGCCGGGCACAAGGTTTCAGTACAATACGTTGACCACGCACATATTGGCGCGGATCGTCGCCGATGCGGTGGCGCCAGCAGCGAAATCGCCGGATGATCGCCGCCGCGCGGTGCGGGCCTTCATCGCGCAGCGGCTGTCGGCGCCGGCGGGCATGAACAGCCTGCTCTGCGAATTTGATCCCCAGGGCAATCTTTATGGTGGCTCGCTCTGCCATGCCACGGCGCGGGATTGGGCGGCATTTGGGCAACTCTATCTGGATGGCGGTGTGGTGGCGGGCACACAGGTGGTGCGGCCGGATTGGGTGCGATTCGTGCGCGAACCCTCGCCGACCAATCCGGGCTATGGCGGGCAGTTCTGGCTGAACCGCAAGCCATTCAATGGCAAGGACAATGCGCTGTTCTGGCAAAAGGGACCAGCCGATGCTTTTGCCGCCATCGGCCATCTTGGCCAATATGTGATCGTGGTGCCGTCGCGGCGGCTGGTGGTGGTGCGGCTGGGCAAGACGCAGGACGATGTGCTGCAACCGGTGCGCGATGGCCTGGCGCGGCTGGTGAATGATATGCCGGCAGCACCGCAATGACGGCTGATTACCGCTGCATCGATATCAAGCTGGATGAGCGCACGATCCTGTGGCGCAACGCCGATATCGAACAGGAACGCCGCGTTGCCATCTTCGATCTGCTGGAAGGCAATGAATTCAAGCCAGTGGCGGCAGCCGACGCCGGCCACCACGGCCCCTATAAATTGCTGCTCGGCGTCGAGGATGGCCGGCTGGACGTGACCGTGCATGATACGGGCGATGTGCAGGTGGATGCGTTTCAGGTGGCATTGAGCCCGTTCCGCCGCACCATCCGCGAATATTTCGCCATCTGCGACAGCTATTACCAGGCGATCCGCCAATCCAGCCCGCAACAGATCGAAACCATCGACATGGCGCGGCGCGGCATCCACAACGACGCGGCCGAGTTGCTGAAGGAACGGCTGGAAAGCCGCGCCATCGTCGATTTCGACACGGCGCGGCGGCTGTTCACGCTGATCTGTGTTTTGCACATAAAAGGCCACTGATGTCTGTCTTGTCCGACCGCTGGATCCGCGAAACCGCCTTGCGCGACGGCATGATCGAACCCTTCGTGGAGCGGCAGACGCGCGGCGGCTGCATCTCCTACGGCCTGTCCAGCTATGGCTATGACGCGCGGGTGGCGGACGAGTTCAAGATCTTCACCAATGTGGACAGCGCAATTGTCGATCCCAAGGATTTCCAGGCCAACAGCTTTGTCGATCGCAAGACCGATGTATGCGTGATCCCGCCCAACAGTTTCGCGTTGGCGCGCACGGTGGAATATTTCCGCATTCCGCGCGACGTGCTGGTGATCTGCCTGGGCAAGTCCACCTATGCCCGCTGCGGCATCATCGTGAACGTGACGCCGCTGGAACCGGGCTGGGAAGGCCATGTCACGCTGGAGTTCAGCAACACCACGCCGCTCCCGGCGCGCATCTATGCCAACGAGGGCGCCTGCCAGTTCCTGTTCCTGAAAGGCAATGAACCCTGCGAGATCAGCTATGCCGACCGCGCCGGCAAATATATGGGCCAGAAGGGCGTGACGTTGCCGAAGCTGTGAATTCTGGCTATATTTGGCTGGAAAGGATCAGAAAATGGCCAGATATTCCATCGTCGAAGCCAAGAATAATTTCTCGGCGCTGATCGAGGCCGCCGAAGCGGGGGAGGAAGTGGTGATCACCCGCCATGGCAGGCCCGTGATGCAGTTCGTGCCGCCCTTGGTGGTCGAACCAGACGTTGATGGGGATTGGGCTGCGCGCCGCGATGCGGCAATGGCGCGACTGGCAGAGCTTCGGGCATCCATCCCCTACAGCCCGATCAACAGCGTCGATATCATCCGCCAGATGCGTGATGAGGGTCCCTGATTCATCATGGCGGTCGTCCACTATCTTGATGCCAGTGTTCTGGTCCCGGCGTTTGTCACCGAAGATCACTCTTCTGCCGTTTCCGATTGGCTGGCCAACCTGCCAGCAACGGCCGAGATAAGCGATTTCGCTGCGGGTGAGTTTGCTTCCGCCATCGCGCGCCGCGTGCGAATGGGACAGCTGCCCGCCGTCGCCGCCAATCGGCTGCTGGCCGATTTCGATGCGTGGCGCATGGTCATCGGCACGTCGCGCAACATCGATTCCGCCGATATTGCCGCGGCCACAGCCTTGGTCCGCCGTTTCGAACTGAAGCTTCGCTTGCCTGATGCCATCCACTTGGCGCTGTGCCAGTGGCGTGGCTTCACGCTTGCAACCCTCGACGATGGCCTTGCCGAAGTCGCCCGCACGATCGGCGTCGCGCATATCTGCCCTGCGTGAATCACCATTGGCCAATCCACCTGCCGCCCGCTAACCGGCGTTCGTGAGCACCCGTCCCGCCCCTTCCGAAGCCCGCATCGGCTTTTTCGCCGGCATGGGCGCCTATCTGATCTGGGGCGTGCTGCCGTTCTATCTGCGGTTGCTGCAGGGGGTGTCGGCGCCCGATGTGCTGGCGCATCGTATCATTTGGTCGGTGCTGGTGGTGGTGCTGCTGATCGCCTGGCTGAAGGGCTGGGACAAATTGGCCGCCGCCCTGCGCCAGCCGCGCCTGCTGCTGATGCTGTTCGCCTCGGCGCTGTGCATCACGGCCAACTGGTTCATCTATACCTGGGCGGTGCTGGATGGCCATGTCATCGATACTTCGCTGGGTTATTTCATCAATCCGCTGGTGTCGGTGCTGTTCGGGGTTGTGCTGCTGGGCGAACGCCTGTTGCGGCTGCAGTGGCTGGCGGTCGGGCTGGCGGCGCTGGGTGTGGCGGTGCTGGCCATCGAGCGTGGCGCGCTGCCGCTGGTCAGCCTGGGGCTGGCGCTGTCGTTCGGTTGCTATGGCCTGATCCGCAAGCAGGCCGCCGTCGATGCCGCCACCGGGCTGTTCATCGAAACGCTGATGCTGGCGCCAGTGGCCTTGTGGTGGATTGCCAGCACGCCGCAGGGCTTTACCGGCTGGCCGCCGGTCACCATCGCCACGCTGGCGTTCGGCGGCCTCGCCACCGCCGTGCCGCTGATGCTGTTCGGGATTGCGGCACGGCGGCTGCCGCTGTCCACGCTGGGGCTGATGCAATATGTGGCGCCCACGATGGTGCTGATCGAAGCGGTGCTGATCTTTGGCGAAGTGCTGGATCCGGCGCGGCTGGCGGCCTTCTGCTGCATCTGGGCCGGCCTGGCCGTCTATACGGTGTCGCTGCGCCGGACCACACCGGCAGCAGCGGCCTAACCACAATCAGGGTGTCGCCGCGCGCCCCGGTGGCGCATCATGGCCGTCTGTCTGAAGGAAGCGAAGCCATGGCCTATACGGATGTGATTTACAGCGTCGATGCCGGTGTCGCCACGGTCACGCTCAACCGGCCGGATCGGCTGAACGCCTGGTGCGCCAGCCTCGATGCCGATGTGCGTGCAGCGATGCGCGAAGCCACGGACGATGCAGCCGTGCGGGTCATCATCCTTACCGGCGCCGGCCGCGGTTTCTGCGCCGGAGCGGACATGAATGTGCTGCAGGGTATCCAGGATGGCGATCGTGCCACGCGCCCCGGCCCGCCCGCGCCATGGGATGCAGCGGCGCGCGAAGATTTCCGCAAGCAATATAGCTGGTTCCCCGCCGTGCCCAAGCCGATCATCGGTGCCATCAACGGGCCTTGTGCGGGGCTGGGCATGGTGCTGGCGCTGTATACCGATATCCGCTTCGCGTCGGATGCGGCGGTGTTCTCCACCGCCTTCTCGCGCCGCGGCCTGATTGCGGAACATGGCATTTCCTGGCTGCTGCCGCGCCTGATCGGCATGGCTAATGCTGCCGATCTGCTGTTTTCGGCGCGCCGCGTCGAAGCAGCCGAAGCCAGGGCGCTTGGCCTCGTCAGCCGAGTCATTCCGCACGGCGATTTCATGGCCGACGTCACCGCCTATGCCCGCATGCTCGCCACCGAAGTCTCGCCGCGATCCTTGCGCGAAATGAAGCGCGAACTGTGGAATGCGCAGTTCCAGGACCTGGGTGATGCCATCGAAGCCGCCAATGCCGACATGGCCGGCAGCTTTGCCAGCGAAGATTTCAAGGAAGGCGTGGCGCATTATCTGGAGAAACGCCCCGCTGCGTTTACCGGGCAATAGCGCCCTTCCGCTCGCGCGGCCTAACGGCTAACAACATCGGATGGACCAGATTGTCATTCGCGGTGGCCGCCGCCTGCAAGGCCGCATCCAGATTTCCGGCGCCAAGAATGCCGCGCTCACGTTGATGCCGTGCGCGCTGCTCACCGATGAGCCGCTCACCCTGCGCAACTTGCCGCGTCTCGCCGATATCGACAGTTTTGGCCATCTGCTCAACAACCACGGCCTGTCCACCACCATCGAAGGCACCAGCCCGGACGAATTCGGCCGGGTGATGACGGTGCGCGCCAACCGCATCACCTCCACGGTCGCGCCCTATGATATCGTCCGCAAGATGCGCGCCTCCATCCTGGTGCTGGGGCCGCTGCTCGCCCGCGCCGGCGAAGCCACCGTGTCGCTGCCCGGTGGCTGTGCCATCGGCAACCGCCCGATCGATCTGCATCTGAAGGCGCTGGAACATCTTGGTGCCGAAATCGAACTCGCCGCCGGCTATGTGAAGGCGACCGCACCCAAGGGCGGGCTGCCCGGCGGGCGTTATGTGTTCCCGGTGGTATCGGTGGGGGCCACCGAAAATGCCGTGATGGCGGCTGTGCTGGCCAAGGGGCCGTCGATCCTGGAAAATGTCGCGCGCGAACCGGAAATTGTCGATCTGTGCAACTGCCTGGTGGCGATGGGGGCGAAGATCGCCGGCATAGGCACTGAAAAATTGACGATCACCGGCGTGAAGGAATTGCATGGCGCCACCTATGCGGTGATGCCGGACCGTATCGAGGCCGGCAGCTATGCCTGCGCCGCGGCCATCACCGGCGGCGAGATCGAGCTGGTCGGCGCATCGCGGCACGATCTGGGCGTGACGCTGGACATGCTGCACGAAGCCGGCATCGACACCGAGGAAACGCCCGACGGCATCATCGTGCGCCGCGATGGCCCGATGCGCGGCATCAATATTTCCACCGCGCCCTATCCGGGTTTCGCCACCGACATGCAGGCGCAGTTCATGGCGATGCTCGCCGTGGCCGATGGTGCGTCGTTGCTGACCGAAACCATCTTCGAAAACCGCTTCATGCACGTGCCGGAACTGGCGCGCATGGGGGCGGATATCACCGTGCGCGGCCGCAGTGCGGTGGTGCGCGGCGTGCCGCGTCTCACTGGCGCGCCGGTGATGGCCACCGATCTGCGCGCCTCCATGAGCCTGGTGCTCGCTGGCCTGGCCGCGGAAGGCGAAACGACGGTGGCGCGTGTCTATCACCTCGATCGCGGTTACGAGCGGCTGGAAGAGAAATTGCAGGCTGTGGGCGCCGATATCGAGCGCATCGGTGATGGCTGACCCCGGGTCGCTGCCCGGGGCAGGCCGTCTCGCCCTGCTGGGCCACGACCCCGGCGACATCGAAACATTCTCGGCTTTGTTGCAAGACGCAACGCTCAGGCTGGCCGACGTCGGCTATGACCGCAAGGCGCGGCGGCTGGTGTGCCTGGTCAACCGCTATCGCCGCGAGACAGGCGCGCCGAGCCGCATTCGCTGTGCCTTGCGCGTGGAAACGGTGCAGGCCGTGCAGCGCGCCGGCTGGTCCAGCGATGCGGAGGCGGTGACGGTGATCCTGTCCCTCACCCAAGATGGCGATTGGCTGGTGATCACCTGCGCCGCCGGCATCGCCCTGCGCGCCCGCATCGAAGTGCTGGACCTGGTGCTGGAGGATATGGGCGCGCCGTGGGCGACCACGCGCGTGCCGCAGCACGATTGATCAGGCAGGCTTGGCGAAACGCCGCCCCACCAACCACAATAGCAGCATCGCCACCAACGACTTCACCAGCGCCCCCGGCAGCAGCACTGCCAGCGCCGCCAGATCACCGCCGCGCAAGCCAATCACGGCGCCGCCCAGCACCAGCAACAGGCCATGGCCGGCCAGCATCAGCAGCAACGTCGGCCGCCAATGCCAGCCCGGTTGCCACCGCATCGCCAGCCGGCTGGCAAGCGGCAGCGCGATCAGAAACCCCGCGCTGAAGCCACTCATCGCGCCGATGCCGCCCTTCATGCCGGCCAGCACCGGCAGGCCCAGCGCCGCCAGCCCCAGCCAGGCAATCACCCCGGCCACGCCCGCACCGCCGGCCAGCGCGCCGGCCAGCACGACGATCAGCGATTGCAGGGTGATCGGCACCGCGCCCAACGGCAACGCCAGCGGCGCCGACGCGCACAAGGCTGCGCAGGTGCCGATGGCACCGGGGAGGGCCGAAATCGGGCGCTTCATCAGTCGCCGGCGGTAACGCTGCCGGTTTTCTTCATCGCGCCGGCCACTTCGGGCGGCATGTAATTCTCGTCATGCTTGGCCAGGATATTGTCGGCAGTGAACAGGCCCGTCTTGGGATCGATCTTGCCTTCGGCGATCACGCCTTGCCCTTCACGGAACAGATCGGGCAGGATGCCGGTGTAGGTGACGGGCACCGTCTGCTTCATGTCGGTGACGGTGAAGCGCACGGTGGCGCCATCACGCACCAGACTGCCTTCCTGCACCATCCCGCCCAGCCGGATCGCCGCGGTCGGTGCCGGCCCGCTGGCCAGATCGGCGGGGGCATAGAAATAGGTGGCCTTTTCGCCGAGCGTCGAAAACGCCAGCACGCCAGCGCCGCCCAGCGCACCCAGCGCACCGACCACCAGCCACAGGCGTTGATGTTTGGCTTTCATTTGCGCCTCGACTCCTCGGCCTTTTTCTCGGCGCCGCGCATGGACAGGAACGCCCACACCAGCAGCCCGATCAGCCCAACCAATGTCAAAGCATAGGCCGGCCAGATGAAATTCGCCCACAAATCGGGCCGTGCAACCACGCCGTCCATCACGCAATCGCCTCAGCCAGCCGCCGGCTGCGCGCATCGATGCGCTGCTGCGCCAGCATCGCCCGCATCCGCATCAGCACGATGGCGGCAAACAGGAAGGTGAACCCGCCCACCGACAGCAGCAGCGGCGTCAGCAGTTCCGGCGCGATCGAGGATTTGGCATTCACCACCGAAATCGAGCTGCCCTGGTGCAGCGTGTTCCACCATTCCACCGAATATTTGATGATCGGCAGGTTGATCACCCCCACCAGCGCCAATATGGCGGCAGCCCGGCTCTCACCGCCCTTTTCGGCCTCGCTGGCACTCAGCGCCAGATAGCCCAGATAGAGGAACAGCAGCACCAGCATCGAGGTGAGCCGGGCGTCCCACACCCAGTAAGTGCCCCACGTCGGTTTGCCCCACAGCGCGCCCGATACCAGGCAGATGGCGGTGAACGCCGCGCCGGCCGGGGCAATGGCGCGAGCGGCAATCGTCGCCAGCGGGTGGCGCCAGATCAGCGCCGTCGCCGATGCAATGGCCAGCCCCAGATAGCCGCCAGCGCCCAGCCAGGCGGCGGGCACATGCACATACATGATGCGCACGCTTTCGCCCTGCTGATAATCCGGCGGGCTGGCGAACAGGCCGATCCACAGGCCGGCCGCGGTCAGCGCCAGGCCGAGCAGCGCCACGATGGGCGTTGCAACACGGGCGATCTTCAGGAATCGCGCGGGGTTCGCATAACGGTGCACGTCGGCGTTCTAGCAGAAGGTTGCGGGCAGGGAAGGGGGCGCAGTGGCGCGCCTCACCAGCTTGTCGTGCGCAGGCTCCAGCCATCGCCCACGAACATGCGGGTCACCTTGCCGTCCTGTTCCTCGAACCGCACCACTTCGCCCACCGCACCGCCGCCGGTTGGCGCCACCAGCCTGAAACGGCCGTCGCCCAGCGGCTCCAGCACCGTCTTGGCTTCGGCCGCCGTGGTCATGGCTGGCAGCAACGCCAATTGCCCGTTCAACAATACCACCTGCGTCGTGCCATTGTCATAGGGGCTGCGATACAGGCCGGCAAAGCGCGCCCAGGCCGGGTCCCATTGCGGGGTGGTCTTGGGCTTGGCGGCCTTGGCCACCGCTTCGCCCACCGTGGCCAGCAACTGGTTGGCGATATCGCCGGGATTGCTGTCGTTGGTGTTGGTCAGCACGATCACGCCCACCTTGTCGTCGATCTGCGCCCGCGTCATCGTGGTATTGCCCGGATAGCCGCCGCCATGGCCCACATAGGTGCGGCCCTTGAAGCGGTTATGATCAAAGCCCAACCCGGAGCCGCTTTCCCAATTCTCGTCCACCGATCGCACCCGCAGCGCCTCGCGCCACGACCCGGCCGACAGCACATTGTTGCCGCCGGCCGTTGGCGCGCGCCGGAACTGGGCGGAGATGAACTTGGCCAGATCGGCCACATTGCTGGTCATGCCGGTTGCCGCCGCCATCCCCCTGGCGTCCACGAACGGCAGCACCCGCCGCGTGCCGGCCGGCGTGCGCGACGCATAGGGCGTGGCCAGGCCGGGATCGGGCTTGTCGATGCTGGTCGCGGTCATGTCGAGCGGGGTCAGGATATTGGCCTGCACATAATCGGCCCATTTTTGCCCGCTGATCTTTTCCACCACCAGGCCGGCGATGGCAAAGGCGAGGTTGCTGTATTTCCAGCGCGTCTGCGGTGGGAAAGCAGCCTGGCGCCCGGCCATCAGTTTCTGCAGTTCGGCTTCGGTCGGGAAATCGAAGCTGGCCCAATGATCGCCGGCCTCACGCTGCAACCCGCTGCTGTGCGACAATAATTGCTCGATGGTGATCGGGCCATCGTCCGGCCCGGCCGGCTGCATCGTGAACCACGGCAGATGTTTGGCCACCGGATCATCGAGCCGCAATTTGCCGGCCTCGCGTAGTTGCAGAATGGCGATGGCGGCGAACAATTTGCTGTTGGACGCGATCCTAAACCGCGTGTCGGCGGTCATCGGTTTCTTCGCGGCCACATCGGCAAAGCCGAAGCCGTGGCTCCAGATCAATTGCTGATCCTGCACCACGCCCACCGCGACGCCGGGCAGCCCGCGATAGGCCATCTGCCCTTCCAGCCAGGCACTGAACAGCCGCGTGGCGGCCTGCACATCGGCATTGGCGGCGATTTCGGCGGCCGGCGGTGCGGTCTGGGCAAGGGCAGGCGCGCTGGCGAGCAGAAGAGCGATAGCGATATATTTCATGGATGGTCCCCCGGTTGTGGGGACAGGCTAGCAGGTTGGTGCTGGCCGCCAAGCCCCACCCCCAGCCCCTCTTGGCTGCGGGAGGAGAACCGTTTGGTTCAGGCTCAACCCGCTCCCCTCCCGCAGCCAAGAGGAGTTGGGGGTGGGATTTCCTACCCCAACCGCGCCAATGCCGCCGCCAGCCGCTCCGCCTCGGCGCTGCGTGCCGCATGATCCTCGCGCGCCTTCTCCACCGCTTCGGGCTTGGCCTTTTCGGTGAAGCCGGGATTGCCGAGCCGCCCGGCCAGCGCATCGCGTTCCTTGGCCGCGGCAGCCAGCGCCTTTTCCAGCCGGGCCTTTTCAGCGGCCAGATCGATCACATCGCCGATGGGGATCAGGAACGTCGCTTCGCCATGCACCAGTTGCAGGCGGCCACCGGTCGCCACATCGCCGGCGCTCACCCGCGCCATGCGCTCCAGCGCGGCGGCATTGTTCGCCAGCCTTGTCGCGGTTTCCGGCGAAGCGCCCTCCACCGCAAACGGCAGCTTGGCCGATGGCGGCACATTCACTTCGGTGCGCGCCGAACGGATTTCACTGATCAACCCGATCAGCCAATCGATGTCGCTGCTGGCCGCCGCGTCTTCGGGCAGCGCATCGGTGGGCACCCACTGCGCCAGGATCAGATCATCGCGCGTCCCCAACTGGTGCCACAATTCCTCGGTGAGGAACGGCATCACCGGGTGCAGCATCACCAATATCTGATCGAGCGCCCAGCCGGCCACCGCGCGGGTTTCGGCCGCCACGGCTTCATCAGCCCCTTCCGCCAACAACGGCTTGATCAGTTCCAGATACCAGTCGCAAAACCGGCTCCACACCAGCCGGTAGATGGCATCGGCATAGGCATCGAAGCGGAAATCGGCGATGGCCTGTTCCAGCGCGCGGGCGGTGGCTTTCACCTCGCCGATGATCCAGCGATTGACCGGCTGGGTCGCGGCTGGCGGCAGGATATCGGGATGGCCGGCGATGCCGTTCATCTGGGCAAAGCGCGCCGCATTCCACAGCTTGGTGGCGAAGTTCCTGTACCCCTCGATGCGGCTCTCGTTCAGCTTGATGTCGCGCCCCTGGGTTTCCATCGCGGTGAGGGTGAAGCGCAGCGCATCGGCGCCATATTTGTCGATCAGGCCGAGCGGATCGACGGTGTTGCCCTTGGATTTGCTCATCTTCTGGCCCTTGGCGTCGCGCACCAGGCCGTGGCAATAAACGGTGCGGAACGGCACTTCGCCTTGGAAATGCAGCCCCTGCATCATCATGCGGGCCACCCAGAAGAAGATGATGTCAAAGCCGGTGACGAGCACATCACCGGGATAATGGCGGGCGAGATCGTTCGTCTTCTCTGGCCAGCCGAGCGTGCCGAACGGCCACAGCGCGGATGAGAACCAGGTGTCGAGCACGTCCTCGTCACGGGTCAGCACCACATTGCCAGCAAGGGCCTGCGCTTCGGCCTCGCTCTCCGCCACGAACACCCGGCCATCGGGGGCATACCACGCCGGAATCCGGTGCCCCCACCACAATTGGCGGCTCACGCACCACGGCTGGATATTCTCCATCCAGTTGAAATAGGTTTTTTCCCAGGTCTTCGGCACGAACTGCGTGCGGCCATCCTGCACCGCAGCCAGCGCATCCTTGGCCAGTTCGGCAGCGTTCACATACCATTGGTCGGTCAAGTAAGGCTCGATCACCACGCCGCTGCGATCACCATAGGGCACCTGATGGCGGTGCGGCTCCACCTTGTCGAGCAGGCCGAGTGCATCGAAATCCGCCACCACCTTCTCGCGCGCGGCTTCGCGGGTCAGGCCGCGATAATCGGGCGGGCAGGTGTCGGCCATGGTGGCATCGGGGTTCATCAGGTTGATCAGCGGAATCCCGGCGTCGGCGTGGCGCTGATACACGGCGAAATCGTTGAAATCATGCGCGGCGGTGATCTTCACGGCGCCGGAACCGAAATCGGATTCCACCATCGGATCGGCGATGATCGGGATCAGGCGATCAACCAGCGGCAACCGGCAGCGCGTGCCGACCAGATGGCGATAGCGTTCATCATCGGGGTGCACGGCCACGGCGCCATCGCCCAAAATCGTTTCAGGCCGCGTCGTGGCGACGGAGATGAAGCCGCTGCCGTCCTCCAGCGGATAGCGGATATGCCAGAGATGCCCGTTCACTTCGCGATACTCGACCTCCAGATCGGAAATCGCGGTTTTCAACTTCGGGTCCCAGTTCACCAGCCTTTTGTCGCGATAGAGCAGGCCCTGATTATACAGCTCCACGAACACCTTGATCACGGCCGTGTTGAAGCCGTCGTCCATCGTGAAGCGTTCATTGGCCCAATCGCAACTCGCCCCCAGTCGGCGCAACTGGCCGGTGATGGTGCCGCCGGATTCGGCCTTCCATTCCCACACTTTTGCTTCGAACGCGGCGCGGCCCATGGCGGTGCGGCTGGGCTGTTGTGCTTCGGCCAGGCGGCGTTCCACCACCATCTGGGTGGCGATGCCGGCATGATCGGTGCCGACAATCCAGCGCGCATCGCGGCCATTCAGCCGGTGCCAGCGGATGAGAATATCCTGCAGCGTGTTGTCGAGCGCGTGGCCGATGTGCAGACTGCCAGTGACGTTCGGCGGCGGGATCACGATGGTGAAGGGCTTTGCATCCGGCCGTTCCGGGCGGAAGCGGGCATTATGTTCCCAATGCGCATACCAGCGCTGTTCGAAACTGGCGGGGTCGAAGATGCGGTCGATCATGGGCAGGCGATAGCCGCTGGTGCGGCCGTGGGAAAGCCCGGCCTATAATTTGCCGGTCAGCCGGCGGATTTCCTCACGCGCCAGTTTCTCGACGATTTCCGGCATCTTGGCGTCCAGCCACGCCTTGATGTGCGGGGCCAGCATGTCGCGGATCAGCGCGTCCAGCGTGATGGTGGCGGTTTCCGGCGGCAGCGTCACATTGGCCAGCGGCACGATTTCGGCCGGTTCGTCCTCGGGCGGTGGTGCGGGAGTCGGTTCCGGTATTGCGTCCGGCCCGGTGACGCGCGCGCGGATCGAAGCCAGAATCGCGTCGATGGAGGCCGGTTGCTCGCTCATGGCTGCGAATCGTAAGCCAATGTCCGGCAAACGGCCAGAGGCGGGCAGCCGATCAGAAGGCGAACTCGCGGGCCTGGGCAAAGCCCGGCAGCGGCGGGGCGGCCATTTCGATGAAGGGTAGCCCGGCCGGCGCGCCCGCTGGCGTCAACGGGCCGACAAAGCCGCGACCGACCCCGCCCTGGCGCAGCACGGCGGCGATGCGGCCGCCCGGCGCCAATTGCGCGGCCAGCGCCGGCGGCACGATCTCGATGCTGCCTTCGAACAGGATCAGATCATAAGGCGCCGCCGCCGCCCAACCGCTGGCCAGCGGGCCAACAACGCTGGGCACGCCAGCGGTTTCGGCCAGCGCGGCATCACATTCCAGCGCGGTCACTGCTGCGCCGATATGGGTCAGGATCGCTGCGGAATAGCCGGTGGCGCTGCCCACCACCAGCACGCGCTGGCCCGGCTGCACGCCGGCATGCTGCAACAATAGCGCCAGCGCCAGCGGTGCCAGCAGATGGCGGCCCGGCGCCACTTCATGGGCAGCATCGGCATAGGCCAGCCCGGCAAGGGAAGGCGGCAGGAAACCCTCCCGCGGGATATCGGCAAAGGCGGCCAGCACGGCGGCATCGGTGACCGCAACGGTCTTCAACTGGGTGTCCACCATGGTCTGGCGTTGGAGTGCAGAGCCGGTCGTTGTCATGGCCGCGTCTTTGCCCTGCGGCGGCGTGCCGCGCAATGATGATGTTGGCCCAGATGTTGCGATGCGACATTCGCTCGGCGGGTGGGGGCGCAATACCCCCCCTCCGATAGACCATTGCCGTCCGCCCCCCACCTTGCTAGGGCAACCGGCCACGTCCGAGGCCCGATGGCGGAGTGGTGACGCAGCGGACTGCAAATCCGTGCACCCGAGTTCGATTCTCGGTCGGGCCTCCAGATGTTGACGTCACCAACGCCGTCGCCGCTCCCCGGCGATCAGGGCCGGCGCAGCGCCCGCCCGCCGAAGGTGACGATGCTTTGCGCGCCGCTGGCCGACAGGGCCGACACGCCAAAGAACGTGTCGTCCACAATGATGTCCTTCAACACGGTTTCGGTCGCGCCGGCTGGCACGTCGCGGCTCTGCGTCCAATCCTGGGCATCGTTGCGGCGCCAGTGCACGCGATAGCCGGCGGCACCGGGCACGGCATCCCACACTACCTTGGTATCGCTGCCCACCGCACCGTTCAGCGCGACATTGCCGGGCGCAGCCGGGGCCGATGCCAGCCGCTGGATCGCCGCCACATTGATCGCGGTCACCTTGGCCAGATAGGGGAAGTCCATCTTGTCGATGGTGTCGCCATATTCGATGCCGTTTTCGGTGCGCAGATCCTGGTGCTGCTGGTTGTAATTCTCGATCCCTACTGAAAAACGCACCGCCGGGAAGCCCAGCCGCAGGAAGGGTTCATGATCACCGCCGCGGCCGAACCGATCCGGCCGGCGATCGACAAACACATCCAGGCCGCCCTTGATGCTGCCCGCGACCTGGTCGATCGCCTTGGCCAGCGCGCGGCTGGGGCCGTCATCCTCACCACCATTGCCGCGGCGCAGCGCCTGTTCCGCCTGCGATTCGGAAATGCGGATGCCTTCGGAAAACACCCGCACCCGGTCGGCGACGCGGCTGCCATTCTGGCCCACCGTGTTGCCGACGATATCGTTGTTGAGCACCGCGCTCACCACCCAACCGCGATCCCGGGCAGTTTCGGCCAGCAAGGTGCCGCCGAGCAAGCCCTGTTCTTCGCCGGACAGCGCCGCATAGATGATGGTGGCATCGAATTTCTGCTTCGACAGCAGGCGCGCCGCCTCGATCACCAGCGCCACGCCCGACGCATCGTCGTTGGCGCCCGGCGCATCACTGGTGGCGTTCATCGGATCCGAAACGCGGCTGTCGATATGGCCCTGCACGATCACCACGCGGTTCGGGTCGCGGCCCTGCTGCACGCCGAGCACGTTGATCACCCTGGCGCCAGCCGGTGCGCGATCGTTGGTGAACACGCGTTCGATGGTCTGCACGCTGATGCAGCCGCCGCAGCCTGCCCCGATCTTCTCCATCTCGCTGGCGTACCAGCGCCGGGCAGCGCCGATGCCGCGCGTCGGGTGATCGGGATCAGACAGCGTGTGGCGGGTGCCAAAGCCGACCATCGTGGCGACATCGGCCTTCAGGCGGGCAGGGTCGGGCGCCGTCTGCGCCATTGCCGTGGCCGGCAACAGGGTGGCTGCCAACGCCAGCGTCAGAATCTTGTGCATGTCTTTTGTCTCTTCGTTCAGGGATGTTCGCGGATGTGCCGTTCCAGATCGTCGAAAAACCGCTCCAGATTGTGCAGCACCATCATCTTGAACTCGTAATTCACATCCGGCGAGGTGCTTTCGATGATCGGGCTTTCATCGACCTTCTCGGTATAGGCCTTGGCGATGGTCTGCACATAATCGCCGGTCAGGCTGATCTCGCCCATCTTGTCGAGGATGCGCAACTGCACGATCATGATCTGGCGGACCAGCATTTCCAGCGCGGTGATGCGCGACACGGTGGCGATCGCATCCAGCTCGACGTCGTCTGCGGAGTCTTCCTCGTCCATCCGCTCAACATGCCCGGATTCGGCTGACCGCGCAAAGCCTGTTGCCCGTTTGCATCGCTTCCGGCAGGGCAGTGGCATGGCTCGCACCCTTCACGCCGCAATCGAAACCTTTCCCGTCCGCGGCAGCTTCACCATCGCGCGCGGCGCCAAGACCCATGTCGATGTGGTGGTGGCCACAGTGCGCGATGGGGATATCGTCGGCTGCGGCGAAGGCACTGCCATCTATTACCTGGGTGACAGCGCCGAGGCGGCATTGGCCGCCCTCAACGCCATCGGCAACCGCATCAACGATCTGCGCCGCCCCGATCTGCTTGATCTGCTGCCTGCCGGCGCTGCCCGCAATGCCCTCGATTGCGCGTTGTGGGATCTGGAGGCCAAACAGGCCGGCACACGTGTCTGGCAGATGCTTGGCCTGCCCAAACCGCAGCCGATGCTCACCGCCTACACCATCAGCCTGGCGGACCCGGCCACCATGGCCGCCGCCGCCACCGTCGCACGCGGCCGCGAGCTGCTGAAGGTCAAGCTTGGCGGCGGCGACGGCCCCGCCGGCGATATCGAGCGGATCACCGCCGTGCGCCGTGCTGCACCCGATGCCCGGCTGATCGTCGATGCCAATGAAGCCTGGGGCGGCACCGATATCGAACGCACCTGCGCTGCGCTGGCCCGGCTGGATGTCGAGCTGGTTGAACAACCGGTCCCCGCCGGCCGCGATGCCGAACTCGATCATGTCCGCGCTGCCGTGCCGCTGGCCGCCGACGAAAGCTGCCACACCCGCGACAGCCTGGATGCAATCGTCGGCCGCTATCGCTTCATCAACATCAAGCTCGACAAGGCCGGTGGCCTCACCGAGGCGCTGGCGCTGCGCCACGCCGCCGCCACGCGTGGGCTGGGGGTGATGACAGGGTGCATGCTGAGCACATCATTGGCCATTGCGCCGGCCTTTCATGTCGCGATGCAGGGCAGCTATGCCGATCTTGATGGGCCGTTGTTGATCCACGATCGCCCGCACGGCTTGCGGTTTGATGGCAGCGACGTGTTCCCCCCCGATGCGGCACTTTGGGGCTGATGGTCAATTGCCGCGCGAACGCCTATCCTGAACGCAGATGATCCGTCCCGACGCCATTGCCAACCGCCGTGCGGTGATCGACCGCCGCGCACTCGCCGACAGCCTGGCCGACGGGCTGGCGCGCTGCAGCGATTTTGCCGCGCGCCGGGCGCTGCTGGCCGATACGCTGCGCGGCGCCTTGCTGGCCGGCCGCACCGAAATCGCCGAGCGGCTGGAGGCGCACCCCGGCCGCGGCCTTGAACTGGCGGCCGCACAAAGCTTCCTCACCGATCAGTTGCTGCGCCTGGCCTGCGACACGGTGGTGTCCAGCCTTTATCCGCTGGCCAATCCGACCCAGGCCGAACGGCTCGCGCTAGCGGCGGTCGGTGGCTATGGCCGCGGCCAGATGGCGCCATTTTCCGATGTCGATATCGTGTTCATCACGCCGTGGAAACAGACGCCATGGGGTGAACAGGTCATCGAAACCCTGCTCTATCTGCTGTGGGACCTGGGCCTGAAGGTCGGCCACGCCACCCGCAGCCTCGATGATGTCGTGCGGCTGGCCAAGGCCGACATGACCATCCGCACCGCGTTTCTGGAAACCCGCTTCGTCTGGGGCGATCAGGCGCTGTTTACCGAAGCCACCACGCGGTTTCGCCGCGAAGTCGTCGCCGGCACCGCGCGGGCGTTCGTGGCCGAGAAACTCGCCGAACGCGAAACCCGCCACAAGCGCATGGGCGACAGCCGCTATGTCGTCGAACCCAATCTGAAGGAAGGCAAGGGCGGCCTGCGCGATCTGCACGCGCTGTTCTGGATCGGGCGTTATCTGCACGAAGTCGATGGCGTGATCGAGCTGGTCGACAAGGGGCTACTGACCGCGGCCGAATTCCGCCAGTTCCGCCGCGCCGAAAGCTTCCTGTGGTCGGTGCGCTTCATGCTGCACCAGATCACCGGCCGCGCCGAGGAACGGCTGACCTTCGATGTGCAGCGCGAGCTTGCCGCCCGCCTGCGCTATGCGTCGCGCGAAAGCATGAGCGCGGTCGAACGCTTCATGCGCCATTATTTCCTGATGGCCAAAACCGTGGGGGACCTGACCGGGCTGTTCCTCGCCCACCTTGATGAATCGACCGCGCGCCTGTCCTGGCTGCCCAGCCTCACCCGCCGTCCGTCCCGGCTGAAGGGCTTCACGCTCCGTCGCGGCCAGATCGGCCTGCCGAGCGATGATTTCTTCCGCGCCGATCCGGTGCGGCTGCTGGAGATGTTCGCGCTGGCCGACAGCGAAGGCCTGACCATCCATCCGGTCGCCATGCGCACGGCGGCGCGCGATGCCGTGTTGATCGACGATCGCGTTCGCCGCGACAAGACCGCCAACGCGCTGTTCCTTGGCGTGCTGACCAGCCCGCGCGATCCCGAAGCCGTCCTCAGGTCGATGAACGAAGCCGGCGTGTTCGGGCGTTTCGTGCCGGATTTCGGGCGGGTCGTGGCCCAGATGCAGTACGACATGTATCATCACTATACCGTCGATGAGCACACGATCCGCGCCATCGGCCTGGTGGCCAAGATCGAACGTGGCGATCTGAAGGCCGAACACAGCCTGTCCAGCGCCATCATTCACCAGCTGAACGATCGCCGCCTGCTGCATGTCGCGGTGCTGCTGCACGATATCGCCAAGGGGCGCGGCGGCGATCACAGCCTGCTCGGCGCCGATATCGCACGGCGGCTGTGCCCGCGGTTCGGCCTGAAACCCGCCGAAACCGAAACCGTGGCCTGGCTGGTGGAATATCATCTGTTGATGAGCCGCACCGCCTTCAAGCGTGACCTCAGCGATTTCAAGACGATCCTGGATTTCGCCGCCGCGGTCGCCAGCCCGGAACGGCTGCGGCTGCTGCTGCTGCTGACCATCGTCGATATCCGGGCGGTCGGGCCCGGTGTGTGGAACGGCTGGAAAGCGCAATTGCTGCGCGAGCTGTACGAAGCCGCCGAGGAAGTGCTGCGCCTGGGCCACAAGCAATCCGGCCGCGCCGAACGCATCGCCGGTCGCCAGCAGGCACTGCGCGCCGCGCTGGATTGGCCGGATGATCGCTTTGCCGCCTATGTGCACCGCCTGCCCGACAGTTACTGGATCGCCGAAGCGCCCGATGTGCTGATCGCCAACGCCGCGCTGGTTGCGCAAGCCGATGACGGCGAACAAGATGATGCTGATGCCGGCTCGGCCGACGACGCCGCACCTTTGGCAATCGCCTGCACGCCTGATCCAACGCGCGGCACCACATTGGTATCCGTCTATGCCACCGATCACCCCGGCCTGTTCTATCGCATTGCCGGCGCCATCAGCCTGGCCGGCGGCAATATCTTTGATGCGCGCATCCACACCACGCGTGATGGCATGGCGATCGACAATTTCGTCGTGCTCGACCCGCTCGGGCAGCCGTTCGCGGAGGCCTCGCAACTCGCCCGGCTGAAACGCAGCATCGAAGATGTGCTCACCGGCCGCATCCGCCTCGCCGATCGGCTCGCCGCCCGCCCGCTGGCGCGCCGCAAGGCCGAATTGTTCGGCGTGGAGCCGCGCGTGCTGATCGATAACAAGGCCAGCAACCGTTACACGGTGATCGAGGTCAACGCCGCCGATCGCCCGGCGCTGCTGTTCAGCCTGACCAACGGCCTGTTCCAGAACCGCCTGACCATCCACAGCGCCCATGTCGCCACCTATGGCGAAAAGGCCACCGACACATTCTATGTCACCGACCTCACCGGTGCCAAGATCGACAATCCGGCCCGGCTGAAACAACTGGAAAAACGCCTGCTGGCGCTGGCCGGCGGTGCGCCGCCGCGGGTCGAGGCGTTGGCGGAAGCCGCCGAGTAGCCTAGCCCAGTGGCGCTTCGGCGGCGCTGTTCGGCCTATCGTCGGGCACGTCGGGATTGCCGAAATAGGCCGCCGCCATGAAGATCACCGCCAGCAGCACCGAAGCCATCAGCACATAACGCACCTTGTTGCCCGTCCGCCCGGCACGGGCATCGTCGGTAGCGATCCGTTCGGGTGGTTCGGGTGAATTGATCGGGATTCTGGTCATGAACGGTGTAACGCCGCTGGGCTGATATGGTTCCCCGGCATCTGCGCGCATGTAACCTGTTGACGCTGGCCTGTTGACGGTGGCGGCCCCGCGTGGCTTGAAGCGGCGGACGGAGGACAAGATGACAAAGGCGCCAAATAACCGACCTGGGGTAAATGATTGGGCCGCGATGGCCGCCAAGGAAGTGAAGGGCGCCGATCTCGATTGGGCGACGCCGGAGGGCTTCACCGTCAAGCCGCTCTATACGGAGGCTGATACCGAAGGCTGGGATCCCGGCCTGCCCGGCTTTGCGCCGTTCACCCGCGGCGTGCGCGCGTCGATGTATGCCGGGCGGCCGTGGACGGTGCGCCAATATGCCGGATTCTCCACGGCCGAGGAATCCAACGCCTTCTATCGCCGCAATCTGGCGGCCGGGCAGAAGGGCCTGTCGGTCGCCTTCGATCTGGCCACCCACCGCGGCTATGATTCGGATCACCCGCGCGTGTCGGGCGATGTCGGCAAGGCCGGCGTGGCGATCGATACCGTGGAGGACATGAAGATATTGTTCGACGGTATCCCGCTCGATCAGATGTCCGTCTCGATGACGATGAACGGCGCCGTGATCCCCTGCCTGGCGTTTTTCATCGTCGCGGCCGAGGAAGCCGGCGTGCCGCAGGCCAAGCTGGATGGCACCATCCAGAATGACATTCTGAAGGAGTTCATGGTCCGCAACACCTATATCTATCCGCCGGAACCCTCGATGCGCATCGTGGCGGACATCATCAGCTACACGGCGCGCAACATGCCGAAATTCAACAGCATTTCCATTTCCGGCTATCATATGCACGAGGCCGGGGCGACCGCGCTGCAGGAACTGGCCTTCACCCTGGCTGATGGCATGGAATATGTCCGCGCCGCGCAGAAACAGGGCCTGGATGTCGATGAATTTGCCGGGCGCCTGAGCTTCTTCTTCGCCATCGGCATGAATTTCTTCATGGAAGTCGCCAAATTGCGCGCCGCCCGCACCCTGTGGGCGCGCATCATGGCCAATTTCGGCGCGAAGGACCCGCGCAGCCTGATGCTGCGCACCCATTGCCAGACCAGCGGCGTGTCCCTGCAGGAGCAGGACCCATACAACAATGTGATCCGCACCACGATCGAGGCGCTGGCCGCGGCGATGGGCGGCACGCAAAGCCTGCACACCAACGCGCTGGATGAGGCCATCGCGCTGCCCACCGATTTTTCGGCACGCATCGCCCGCAACACGCAATTGGTGCTGCAGGAAGAAGCCGGCATCACCAAGGTCGTCGATCCGCTGGGCGGCAGTTACTATGTCGAGGCGCTGACCAAGCAGCTGGTGGACGAGGCGCAGGCCATCATCGACAAGATCGAGGGCCTGGGCGGCATGACCAAGGCCGTCGCCACCGGCCTGCCCAAGCTGGAAATCGAAGCCGCTGCCGCCGCCAAGCAGGCCGGCATCGACATGGGCGAGACGGTGATCGTCGGCGTCAACAAATACAAGCCGGCGACAACGGACGAATTCCCGGTGCTGGATGTGGACAATGTCGCGGTGCGTGCCAGCCAAATCACCCGTATCGAAGCCGTGAAGGCGGCGCGCGACAACGCCCGCGTCGATGCCGCGTTGCAGGCCTTGCGTGACGGTGCTGCCGCTGATGGCAATGTGCTGGCGCTGGCCATCGAATGTGCGCGCGCCCGCGCCACGCTCGGTGAGATTTCGGCGGCGATGGAGGATGTGTTCGGGCGGCACGTGGCGGTCGTGAAGATGGTCAAGGGCGTCTATGCCGATGCCTACAAGGCCGATCCTGCCTATGTGCGTGTGGCCGAAGGTGTTGAATCCTTCGAACGCCGCACCGGGCGCAAACCGCGGGTGCTGATCGTGAAAATGGGACAGGACGGCCATGATCGCGGCGCCAAGGTGGTCGGCACCGCGCTTGCCGATCTCGGCTTCGATGCCACGGTCGGGCCCTTGTTCCAGACGCCGGAAGAAGCCCGCGCGCTCGCGCTCGAACTCGATGTCGATCTGGTCGCGTCGTCCAGCCTCGCCGCCGGCCACAAGACTCTGGTGCCCGCGCTGATCAACGAACTGAAATCGGCGGGCCGCAGCGATATCAAGGTGATCGCCGGCGGCGTGATCCCGGCGCAGGATTATGATTTCCTGAAAAGCGTCGGCACCGTCGCCATCTTCGGCCCCGGCACCAACATCGTGGAGGCGGCGGCCGAACTGCTGCGCCTGCTCGGCCACAATCTGCCGCCGTTGGGGGAGGCGGCGGAGTGACAGGCTTGACAATATTGAGTGGTATCATAATCTGATATCATGAACAGTCGGCACAGCAAGACGCTTGCCGCCCTGCATCGCCAGCCGACGGCGGCGAATATCGAATGGGCGGCGATCGAGGCGCTGTTGCTGGCGGTTGGGTGCCAGTTGGTTGAAGGCAGCGGTTCGCGGGTGCGTTTCGTGAAGGATGCCATGGTGGAGACCTTCCATCGGCCCCATCCGGAGAAAGAGGCCAAGCGCTATCAGGTCCGCGCTGCCCGCGATTATCTGGCCCGCCTGGGAGTGACGCCGTGACCAACATCCTGACCTATCGCAATTACAGCGCCGCCGTGGAATTCGACGCCGACGATGCGCTGTTCTTCGGCCGCATCGCCGGCATTGCCGATGGCGTCAGTTTCCACGCCGACACGGTGCCCGAACTGGTCGCCGCCTTTCACGAAGCGGTGGATGATTATCTCGAAACCTGCGCCAAGCTGGGCAAATCGCCGGAGCGCCCCTATTCCGGCAAGCTGATGTTGCGTATTGATCCCGGGCTGCACGCCAGCACGGCCAAGGCGGCAGAATTGGCCGGCATGAGCTTGAACCAGTGGACCGAGCAAGTACTCCGCACTGCGGTAGGAGCCTGAAGCGATGCGCATAACCATGACCGGCCAGGCCTGCGGTGCGCATGTCACCGGCGTCGATCTGTCCGCCCCGCTCGACGGCAGCACCATCGCCGCCATCCGCGCCGCCTGGCTGCAGCATCATGTGCTGGTGTTTCCCGAACAGCATCTGTCCGACGACGCGCTGGAAGCCTTCACGCTGGCCATGGGCGGTTTCGGCGATGATCCGTTCATCGCGCCGATTCCGGGGCGCAAGCACATCATCGCCGTGGCGCGCGACGCTGATGAGACTGCGCCGGTCTTTGCCGAAAACTGGCATACCGACTGGAGCTTCCAGGCGCGCCCGCCGGCCGGCACCTGCCTCTATGGCATCACAATCCCGCCCATCGGCGGCGACACGCTGTTCGCCAACCAGCATCTGGCGCTGGACGAAATGCCCCCTGAATTGCGCGCCCGCATCGAAGGGCTGGTGGCGATCCACAGCGCGCAGAAAGCCTATGCCCCCGATGGCTTCTACGGCGCCGGCGATAAGGGCCGCTCCATGGACATTCGCCCGTCAGACGCAGCGCGCGCCACGCAGACGCATCCCTTTATCCGCAGCCATCCCGAAACCGGACGCCCCGGCCTCTTCGGCTGCCTGGGCTATATCATCGGTTTTGTCGGTATGAGCGATGCCGAGGCGCTGCCGTTGCTGACGGAACTATATCACTGGCAGGGGCAGGCGCAGTTCCAGTACCGCCATCGCTGGCAACCCAACATGCTGGTGATGTGGGACAATCGTTCGGTGCTGCACGCCGCCACCGGCGGTTATCAGGGCCATGCCCGCCGCCTGCACCGCACCACCATCGCGGCGGCGCCGTAACCGCGCCTCAGCGCCGCGGCACCCGCCCGCGGATCTGATCGAACCCCGCCTTGATCGCTGCAAAGCGCGCATCCACGCCGCTTTCGAAATCATTGTCGGTGAAGATATAGCCCCAGTCGTTCTGGATCGCCTCCACCACCAGTTCGCCGACATACAGCGGATCGACGCCATTGTTGATCGCATGGGCAAATATCGCCGCCATGTCGGCGGGCACGGCCGCCGGATCGGGCAGGGCCACCTTGCCGGCCAGGCGCTCGGGGATCGCGCGCGCACTTTCCATGATGCGGGTGCGCACGAAGCCGGGGCACAGCACCGACACACCGATGCCACGCGCCGCCAGCTTGGGCCGCAGCCCTTCCGACAACGCCACCACGCCATATTTCGTCACATTATATCCAGGCGCCACTGCCGCCACCAGGCCGGCCATCGATGCGGTGGAAACGATATGGCCGCCCTCGCCATGCGCCTCCAGCAGCGGGCCAAAGATTTCGAACCCCCACACCACGCTCATCAGGTTGACGCCGATCACCCAATCCCAGCCGGCATCATTCCAGCCGCCATAATCGCCGCCGCCGCCCACCCCGGCATTGTTGATCAGGATATGCACCTTGCCGAAGCGTTCGATGCAGGCATCGGCCGCGGCCGCGATCTCGGCCTTCAACGACACATCGGCGCGAAACCCGGCCACATCGGCATTGGTCGCCGCCAGCCGCGCCACTTCGCGGTCCAGCGCGTCGCCATCGATATCCGAAAGCATGACCTTCACGCCCGATTGCGCCAGCGCCTCGGCGATGCCCAGGCCAATGCCCGACGCCGCGCCCGTCACGAAGGCCACCTTGCCGGCCAATTGCTGCATGATCCTGATCTCCCGCGATGCTGCGCCACCATGCGACGCGGCAGTCGGGCTGAAAACTGTCAGAAGCAGGCGGCTTGGCGGCGCCCGCCGTTCATGTTATAACGCAGGTTATACAGAGCAGGAGCCAGCGCCATGCACCAGTTGAAGATCACCGCCATCGGCAACAGCGCCGGCATCATCCTGCCCAAGGAACTGCTGGCGCGGCTGGGGGTGGAGAAGGGTGACAGCATCGAACTGCACGATGACGGCCAGGGCGGGCTGCGCATCGTCAAATCCGGCGATGCCTATGCCGCCGCGATGGCGGCCGGGCTGGATTGCTTTGAGCGTTACCCGCAGACCATGGCCGATCTGGCGAAGTGATCGGCCATGGCCAGCATCATTTTGCCGCCGTTGCAGGCACTGCTCGATTTGCAGCGCCAGTCAATCGACCGCTTTGGCGGCAGCCATGGTGTGCGCGATCTGGCTGGCGTTGAAGCGGCGCTGGCCCGCGCCGAACAGTTGATCGCCTATGGTGGCGACGCCGTGACCCTGTTCGATGTGGCGGCCGCCATTGGCCATTCGATCTGCAAAAATCGCCACCCGTTTGTGGACGGCAACAAGCGGGCAGCATGGTTCACCATGTATGTCACTTTGCGCCTGAATGGACTTTACCTCGATGCACGCGAAGCCAATGCCACCAAAATGGTGCTGGGCGTGGCCGATGGCTCGCGCAGCGAAGCTGATCTGGCGGCATTTCTGGCTGAAAACGCGCGGGCGTTATAGGCTTTTTCGCGCCGCTGTCGCCAATCGCCTGACGCGCGATACAGTATTTTCCCGGTAAGTAATTCCACTCGTGCACATGCTGAATTCACGCCCTTGTCACGCCCAATACTCGGCGATGATATAGTTATCAATTTATTAACATAAATTGTACATGTAATTTTAATTTCCCACGACAAAAAATGCATATTACACTTGCCTCGCTTGGCCATCCGGTCTTCGCGATTGAGGGATATGTGAAATGCTGTTCACATTTGATACCACCAAACGCCGGGTTAACTTGGCCGGCTTGCTTGCTGCACTGTCCATCAGCTTTGCCGCCATGCCGGCCACTGCGGCGACCCTGCTTGGTTCGGCCACGGATTTTGCTGTGCTCGGCAGTTCCACCGTCACCAACACCAATGCCACCACCATCAACGGGGATATCGGTGTGTCGCCCGGCACCGCGCTCACCGGCTCGGCCAGCATCACCCACACCGGATCGGTCCATCTTGGCGATGCCGTCGCCCTGCAGGCCCGCACCGATGCCCGGAGCGCCTTCGATACGATCGCGGGCCTGCCGATGGGCCTCGACTTGTCCGGAGTCGATCTCGGCACGGTCGGCTTTCTGGTGCCGGGCGCCTACAGCTTCGCCAGTTCGGCGCAACTCACCGGCAACCTGCTGCTCGATTTCACCAGCAACCCCGGCGGCAGCTTCTTCTTCCAGATTGGCTCCTCGCTCACCACGGCCTCCAATTCCGCGGTGAATGTGCTGGGCGGCAACAACGGCAGCGGCATCTTCTGGAATGTCGGGTCGTCGGCCACGCTCGGCACCGGCACCAGCTTTGCCGGCAATATCATCGCCGATCAGAGCATCACGCTGGACAGCGGTGCGACCATCCTGTGCGGCCGCGCCATTGCCTTGGTCGGCGCGGTGACCATGGATGGCAACAGCATCTCCAACGACTGCAGCGGCGGCGGTGATCTCGGCAGCGGTCGCGGCGATTTCGGCAGCGGCGGCTTTGCCGGCGCCATACCCGAACCGGCAAGCTGGGCGATGATGATCATCGGTTTTGGCGCCGTGGGCACGTCACTGCGCCGTCGCCGCGAGGCTGTCGCGGCCTGAATGCCCGCTTTCGTTCGATCAAAACGACCGGCGGCTGCACACAGTCGCCGGCCGTTTTGCGTGCCTGCGATGTCTGTCCTACACGGCCCGCCGCTGCTATGCTGTGGCAAGCATCCATTATGGCCCGCGTCCGGCGGCATCAAAATCCGTTCATCGAATCGGCAAATCCGTTCATCAAATGGCGCAAAAGCCGAACCTTACTAACCTTGTAAAACGCAATTGAGAGCGCCCGATGCCCCAGATTCTGACCGGCCTGAAAAAAGATCTCGGCGGGTTCAGCGTCGCCCGCATCCTGCCGCAACCGGCGCGGCGTTCGTTGGGGCCGTTCGTGTTTCTGGATGAAATGGGCCCGGCGGATTTCGCGCCCGGCCAGGGCATCGATGTGCGCCCGCACCCCCATATCGGCCTGGCCACCATCACCTGGATGTTCGCTGGCGCCATCGGCCATCGTGACAGCCTGGGCACGGCGATCGATATCCATCCCGGTGCGGTCAACTGGATGACCGCCGGGCGCGGCATCACCCACAGCGAGCGCACGCCGGCCACAGAGCGCGCCGCCGGCCACCGCATGCACGGCCTGCAGGCCTGGGTGGCCCTGCCGGTCATCCACGCGGAGGTTGAACCCGCCTTCGATCATGTGCCGCCCGATGCGCTGCCGCGCTACAGCGCCGATGGCGTGGAGGCCGTGGTGATTGCCGGCGATCTGTGGGGCCTCGCCTCGCCGGTCAAGTTCCCGCATCCGATCCATTATGCGCAGGTGCAGATGCAGGCGGGTGCCCGGCTGACGGTGCCGGCCGGCCGGGATGGGTTTGCGGGCGAACGCGGCGTCTTGCCGATCGCTGGCGCGGTGGCGCTGGATGGCCTGGCGCTGGAACGGGGCACACTGGTCGTGCTCGATGATGGCGATGCCGAACTGCTGGCGACCGAACCCACGCTGCTGATGTTGGCCGGCGGCGCACCCTATCCGGAAAGGCGCCACCTGGAATGGAATTTCGTCAGCCACGACCCGGCGCGCATTGCACAGGCTGTGGCCGATTGGCGCGCTGGCCGTTTTGCGATAGTGCCGGGCGATCCCGAGCATATCCCCTATTGAGCACGGCCCCGTGCACGTTAAGGTCCCGCCCATGTTCATCCGCATCACCGACCGCGTGTCTGTCGCGCCGCAGATCACCCCGGACATGGTGGTTGATGCGGCCGGGCAAGGCTTTCGCACCATCGTCAACAATCGCCCGGAAGGCGAAAGCACCGATCAGCCGCCGGGGGCCAGCATCGCGGCGGCCTGTGCCGTTGCCGGCCTGAACTATGTCGCCATCCCCATCGACCATACCGGTTTCAGCCTGGACCAGGTGACCGCGATGGCCGATGCGCTCGCGGATGGCCCGGTGCTGGCCTTCTGCCGGTCCGGCACGCGCAGTTGCAATCTTTGGGCGCTGGCCGCGGCGCAGCAGGGGATGGCGCCCGCCGATATCATCGCTGCGGCCAGCGAAGGCGGTTACAATGTCGCCGGCCTGATGCCGCTGCTCAAGCAATTGGCGGGGGGTCAGGCTTGAGCCGGATGGACATGCTGCTGTTTTCGGTGATCGGCGTTGTACTGCTGATCGGGTTGGCACGGCTGCTCGGCTTTGCGCGGCGGCCGGCGCTGGTCGATGCCGGGCAGGCGGCGCGGGTGGCCGCCGATGCGCTGCCGGGGTTTCAGCCCGGCGATGTAGCGGTCAGCCGCGATGGCGCCGGCGCGCTGGTGGCCGGGCACGATGGCCGGGTCGCCCTGGTGCGCATGTTGGGTGATCGCTTCGTGGTGCGGCCGTTGGTGAAGCCGCTGGTGGCGCGCGCCGGTGCCGTGCTGCGCGTGCGGCCAGATGAGGCGATGTTTCCCGAAACCACGCTCGATCTGGGCGAGGCCGCCGCGAGCGCGTGGGCTGCGCGGCTGTGATCGATCAGATGATCAACATCGATCCGGTGGCCATCGCCATCCCGGTATTCGTGGCGCTGATCATCATCGAATTGCTGGCGGTGCGCTTCGGCGCGCGCGGCGATTATGATTGGCGTGATACCGGCACCAGCCTGGCCATGGGGCTGGGCAGCACATTGGCCGGTGCCGCGCTCGGCGGCAGCCTGGCCGGTCTGGCGGTGTGGGTGTGGCAAAACCGCTTGTTCGACGTGCCCATCGCCTGGTGGAGTTTCGCCCTCTGCTTCGTGCTCGATGATCTGGCCTATTATGTTTTCCACCGGTCCGCACATCGGGTGCGCTGGTTTTGGGCCAGCCATGTCATCCATCATTCGTCGCAGCATTATAATCTGTCGACGGCGCTGCGGCAGACCTGGACCGGGGTGTTCAGCCTGGGCTTCATCTTCCGGATGCCGCTGTTCCTGATCGGCTTTCCGCCCGCGCTGGTGTTTTTCTGCGCCGGGCTGAATCTCATCTATCAATTCTGGATACACACCGAAATCGTCGGGCAGATGCCGCGCTGGTTCGAAGCGGTGATGAACACGCCGTCGCACCACCGGGTCCACCACGGCACCAACCCGCGCTATCTCGATCGCAACTATGCCGGGGTGTTCATCATCTGGGATCGCATGTTCGGCACCTTCGAAGCCGAGCGCGCCGACGATCCGCCGCGCTATGGCATCATCCGCAATCTGGCGACCTTCAACCCGCTGTGGGTGGCGGTGCATGAATGGGCGGGGTTAGCCCGCGATGTGATGACGGCGCGCAGCCTGAAAACCGCCTGGCTGGCGGTGGCGGCGCCGCCGGGCACATTGTCGGGCGAAACGGCCGATATGCTGCGGGCGCGCTGGCAGGCTGGGGCTGGTCTGCCCGCCACACCTGATGGCCCGGCCGGATCGCCCGTCCCGGCCGAATGATCAACCGCCGCCAACTGTTCGCCGGTGCTGGTGCGCTGGGCGCTGCCGGTGTGCTCGGCATCGGGGCCCGCGCCTGGCAGCAGGGCCTGCTGGGCGGCGATAATCCGGCATTGGCGGCTTGGGGCGATTGGACCAGCCAGCGCCAGGTCGGCGCGCTGCGGCTGATTGGCGCCGGGGTGCTGGCCGCCAGCCCGCACAACACCCAGCCCTGGGCGTTCGCGGTCGGCCGGCTGGGCGTCGATCTGTTCGAAGTGCCGGGGCGGTCCTTGGGCACCATGGACCCGTTCGGCCGGGAACGGCTGGCTGGGCTGGGCGGCGCCATCCACAACATGGCCCTGGGTTCGACGGCATTGGGCCGGGCGGCGCGGGTGCGGCTGCTGCCCGATCCCCAAAATCCGCTGCATGTGGCCCGCGTGCTGCTGGGGCCCGACAACAGCGGCCCGGCGCCGCACCGGTTGGTGCCGATCATCGGCCGCCGCCACACCCACCGCGGCGCCTGGCGCGGCGGCGCGCTGCCGACGGCCAAGGTCGAGGCGCTGATGGATTTTCCGGCCTTTCCCGATGTGCGGGTGCTATTGTTCGAAGCCGCGTCCCCGCGCGGCGAGCGTTTTGCCAAGCTGACCAGCGATGCCACCGCCGCGATTGCCGGCGATACCGCGATGATGGCAGACAGCCACCGCTGGTTCCGCCACGAACGCAGCGATGCGGTGACCCGAATGGACGGGCTGACGCTGGCGACATCGGGCATCTCGCCCTGGCTGGCCACCGGCGCTGCGCTGCTGCCGGCACAAAGCGCCCAGAGTGAGGGGCGGTTCTGGTTGGCAGCGACGCGCGACACGCATCTGCCGACAGCGTCGATTTTCGGGATGATCCTCACCCCCAACCCGCATGACCGGCGCGCGGCGCTGCTGGTGGGCAGTGCCTGGCAGCGCCTGCATCTGAATGCGGTGGCGGCAGGGCTGGTGGCACAGCCGCTCAATCAATTGCCGGAAATGATCGACCGCCAGACACAGTTGCGCCAGCCGCCGGCCTTTGCCCGCGCCGTGGATGCGCTGCTCGATGATCCGGCCTGGCGGCCGAGTTTCGCGTTTCGGATCGGGGTGGCCGATGAACCGGCAGCACCGGCGTTGCGGCGGCCGGTCAGCGATGTGCTCGGCCCGCCGGCGCGGCTGGCCTGGGAAATCGATCAGTGGCGCAATGCCGGCGGCGCGTTCTGACCGCGCGGATCAGTTGGTCGGCTTGATCGGGCGGGACAGGAAATCGGGCACGCCTTCCGGGCCGAAACCGATGAACCGCTCACCGCCATCATCGTCGCGATGGCGGGTCTGGCCGGATGTGGCGATGGCGCGATAATTGGCCAACGGATCGCGCGCCGTCGGCCGCGGTGCATGGCGGGCAGGGGCCTCGGCACGCGGCGGCTGGGGTGGGCGTGGCGCTGGCGCCTCCCGGATCGGCGCCGGCTCGGGACGGCTGGCAACCGGCGGCCGTTCGGGCCGACGTTCGCGCTCGCCGCGCTGCTTGCCGCCCGCCCGGCGGCGATCGCCACGGCCGGTTTCGGCCTTGGTTTGGCTCGGGACGGCTTCGCTCGGCGCAACCTCTACGGGCTTGCGGTCATCGCTCTTGCGGCCCCGGCCGCGGCGCTCGCGGGACCGCGGCGGCGCATCATCGTCGGCCGGTGCAGCAACGGCAACGGCGGGTGGCGCTGCCGCAGCAGCCGGGCCATCGCCCTGCCAACGCGGGATCTTGACCTGGGTCAGCTTCTCGATCTCGGTCAGATGCTCGGCATCATCGGGCGTCGCCAGCGAAAAGGCGATGCCGCTGCGGCCAGCGCGCCCGGTACGCCCGATGCGGTGCACATAATCATCGGGATGCCAGGGCACATCATAATTGATGACATGGCTGACGCCCGGAATATCCAACCCGCGTGCCGCGACATCGCTGGCGACCAATATGGTGACGGCGCCCGATTTGAAGCGGTCCAGCTCACGGATGCGATCGGATTGTTCCATGTCGCCATGGATCTGCCCCACCGGCAACCGCGCCCGCTTGAGGGTCTCTGCGAGTTCGCGCACCATCGTCTTCTTGTTGCAGAAGATGATCGCGGTCTTCAGGGCCTCGCTGTCGATGATGCCCATCAACACGTCGCGCTTGGCCCGCGATGTGGTTTCCACCACCCACTGGGTGATGTTGGTGTTGGCACTGGCGGCGCGCGCCACCGAAATGCTTTTGGGATCGGTGAGGAACTGATCCGACAATTTCTTGATCGGCGGCGGCATGGTCGCCGAAAACAACAGGGTCTGCCGGCCCTTGGGCAGCTTGGAACAGATTTCCTCGATGTCCGGGATGAAGCCCATGTCGAGCATGCGGTCGGCTTCATCGATGACCAGCAGCGCACAGCCCGACAGCAATATCTTGCCGCGCGCAAACAGGTCCATCAACCGGCCCGGCGTGGCGATCAGCACATCGACGCCCTTTTCCAGCGCGCTGAGTTGATCGCCCATCGACACGCCGCCGATCAGCAACGCCATCGAAAGCTTGTGATATTTCCCGTACTTGTCGAAATTCTCGGCGACCTGCTGCGCCAGTTCCCGCGTCGGCTCCAGGATCAGGCTGCGCGGCATCAGCGCACGGCTGCGGCCTTCGGCCAGGATATCGATCATCGGCAGCACGAAGCTGGCGGTCTTGCCGGTGCCGGTCTGGGCGATCCCGATGATATCCTTGCCCATCAACACGGATGGGATGGCTTGTTTCTGGATGGGCGTGGGCGTGTCGTACCCACTGTCGGCAATGGCGCGCAACAGGGCATCGGACAGGCCGAGATCGGCAAAACTCATTCAGGCAGGCTCATCAGATCAGGGAATGGACCGCAAGCCGGCCCATAAGGGGCCATGGGCGGCAGGGCTGCAAAAGTCAATGCAGGGGCTTTGGACGATGTGCCAACAACGAAGGGGCGGCCGTTGCCAGCCGCCCCCTCAATTGCCGGATAGATACTGATCAGAAACGGAAGCCAGCCGCCATACCATAACGCCGGGGTTCCAGCGTGAAGACGTTGGTGAACAGGCCCGACGATTGATCGGTGACATACAGGCCAGTGACGGCGCTGTTGTTGGTCAGGTTCTGCACAAAGGCGCGCAGATACCATTTGTCGTCCTTGCCGTTGAACTGCACCTGGCTGTTGATCACGGTGTAGGCCGGCACCCGGTTGATGAAGCCGTTGAAGATATTGCCAAAGCTGGCACCGGTGTGCGCGAGGTCGATACGCGGCACCAGGCTGGCGCTGTCGCCGATCTCGAACGTGTACTGCGCACCGGCCGAGAATTTATACTGCGGCGCCTGCGGCAGTTCGTTGCCGCGCAGGTTGGACAGCACGCCTTCGGGCAGCATCTGGAACGGGGTGCCGGCACCCACCGCCTGCAGAACGCCGCAGATCCCGAACGCACCGCCAACGCCGGCCGCCAGGCCGCTGTCGCTCGGGAAGTCGGTTGGACCCCGCAAGCCAGCACCGGCCTGCAGGCCCGGAATGACGCCGGCGTTGATGGCGTTGTTGGCGCCCGTCACGAAGGCCCGCGTGGCGGCTTGGCCACCAGGGCCGTTGTTGACGACGGCGCAGTTCGAACCGTTGGTGATGTCTTTCACGATCACGGCATCGCTGCGGCCGCCCGAGGGATCACGCGGGTTGGCCAGGAACTTGTCGGCCGACACCCGCGTCTTCAGGTAGGACGCATTCATGTTGACGACAAGGTTGCGCGTCGGCTGGATGATGAATTCGCCTTCCAGGCCGTAGACTTCGGCATCGACATTGTCGTTGACCGAGGTGCGGGCGGTGATGCGCGAAAGCTGCAGGCCCTTGTACTTGTAATAGAAGGCCGTGATGTTGGCGCGCAGCGTGCCATCGAGGAAGCTGTTCTTCGAACCGATTTCGAACGCGTCGACGAATTCCGGTGTGAAGTTTTCCGGGACCGCGAAGATGGGCTGCAGCGGCGGATTGATGCCGCCCGATTTGTAGCCACGCGAATAGGAGGCGTAGAGCAAACTATTTTCGCTGACCTTCCAGTCCAGCACGGCGCGCCCGGTGACTTCCGAGAAACTGACGTCGCGAACCTGGAACTGCTGCGGGCCAGGGCGACCGGGGTCACCATCGAATCCCGCCGCGGCCGGCGAATTGAAGGCGTTGCCCGTGGTGCCGAACGGCACAAAGAAGCTGGCCAGCGTGGAACGCGCGCGGACATATTTGTTGTCGTTATTGTAGCGCAGGCCCGCCGTCAGCTTGAGGGTGTCGGTGAAGTTGAAATAGGCTTCGCCGAACAGGCCATAGCTGCGCAGCGTGTAGCGCGCGGTGTTGTTGCGGAAGAACGGCGTGCCGAGATAGCCGCCATTGGCCGCGCCCAACACCCCGACCAGGTAATCGATGCCCCAGCTGTTCACATAATAGCTGTTTTCCGGCAGCACGGTGTCAACATAGATACCGCCGACCAGGAAGTTGAAGCGGCCTTCGAACTCCGAGTTGATGATGGCTTCCACCGTCTTGGCGCGGACGATCTGGTTGGACCGGTCAAAATCCTGCGGCGTCCCCGAACACAGGCGGTTGCCGCCATAAGCACCCAGGCCAGTTTCTTCCGAAAGCGACGTGCAGAACTGGTTGCCCGAGCTGATGGCGTTGACGACATTGGCCAGGCCCGGAATGGCTGCCGAGAATGCCTGCGCAGTGTTCAGTGCATTGCGTGCCACGGCCGGGTTGAAAACGCTCAGGTTGTAATCGACCTGGCTGTCCACCGCGTTGCGCTGGTACATGCCGGTGACCTGGGCCTTGATGCTGCCGAAATCATGGGCGATGCGCAGCATATACTGCTCTTCTTCGGCGAAATAATTCGGCGTGAAATCGGTGCGGACTTCGCGCACGCTGTTCGGATTTGTGTTGCCGGGGAAATTATACGGATCGGTGCCATACAGGCTGCCCAAGCCCAGTGCACCGAAGGCGGGGCCGCCCTGGGTGATCAGGAATTCATTGCTGGCCAGCGTGCCGACGAAGGTCGAATTCGCATTGATGAAACCATTGTCCCTGCGGCCGGGCAAGCAGCCCAGCACCCCGGTGGGATCGGTCTGGCACAGCTGCTTCTGCAGACGGGCGCGATTGCTCTCTTCCCGGAAATAATAGGCCATCGCGTCAACCGTGGTGTCCGGCGTCGGCTGCCAGCGGATGCTGCCGCGGATTGCATAGAGATCGCGGCCATCGACCCGGCTGTTGTCGAAGACGTTGGTGGTGAAACCATCACGCCGCAGGTAGGTACCCGCCACACGCATTGCCAGATTGTCGGTGATCGGCAGGTTGAACATGCCCTTCACGCGCAGCGAATCGAAATTGCCATATTCCACTTCGCCAGCGGCATGGATTGCGTCCATCCGCGGCTTGGCGTTGACGAAGTTGACGACGCCGCCGGTGGCGTTGCGGCCGAACAGCGTACCCTGCGGGCCGCGCAGCACTTCGACGCGCTCCAGATCGAAGAATTCAGCTTCGAACAGGCGGGTGGCGAACAGCGGCATGCCTTCGCTGTGGATGGCGGTGGCGCTGTCGCAGGTCACGCCGACGCACAGATCGCCGATGCCGCGGATGGTGAAGCTGGCGCCGGTGAAATTGCCCTTGGTGAAGGTCACGTTCGGCAGGGTGAGCTGGATGTCGAGCGGGTTGTTGATCTGCTGGCGTTGCAGCGCTTCGGCCGAAAATGCCGTCACCGCGATCGGCACGTCCTGCAGGCTTTGCGCCGTGCGCTGCGCGGTGACGACGATTTCCTCGATCCCGCTGTCCTGGTCCTGCGCGGTCTGCTGCGCCATCTGTTGCGCGGTGGCGGGCATGGCCCACAGGCCGAGTAGCGACGCGCTGCCGACCAGCGCCAAACGGAATCCTGACGTCTTCTTCATATGCTCTCTCCCCAATAACCCAGGCGGTGAGGTCTTTGTGATCGGCTCTGATGGCCGAACCCCTACCTTTGCATCAGGCCGTCTGGTGGCCCGTTGCTTCAACAGTCACTTTGGACAGGCCAGCAGGCCTTTGTCCAGCCGAGCAACGTCAACAGCCGGCGTGATGGCAATGTCACGCCTGTCCTGTTGCCATGCTGCAACAGTATCGCCCTGGGAACCGGCCTCAGCGCCGCCGCCGACGGCCTTTGCGCGCGGGTGTCACCGGCACAATCGCGGCAATGCCGCATTCCCCGCCAGACCGGGCGCCGATGGCATCGCGGCCGGCACACAGCAGGCCAGCCTGTTTCTGCTGATAATAAAACCCCTGATAAAAGGACAGCGCCGGACATTCCTGCGCCAGGTGCATGCGCCAGTGCTGGCCGCCCTTCATCGTCAGTTCGATGGCGCGATCCCCGAAAAGCTGGGCGCCAGCCACATTGCCGATGTCGATGCAGCGCTGCTGCCCGGCCTTTGGCGGCGCCGGGCGGGCTGGCGGGGCCGATTCGAGCGTACCGCCCGGCCGCACCGGCACCCGGCGCCAGGCTTCGCCGTCAAAGCTTTGCGGTGCCGGAGGCTCACGCGGTGCGCGCGATTGGGCTGCCAGCGGCGCGGCCTGCAAGGCAATGGCCATCATCAGCCCAGCCAGCGCAGCGCGCCTCCGCTCCAGCGCAGCGCGCATTCGCTCCAGCGCAGCGCGCCCCTGCTTCAGCGCAGCGCGCTTTCGCCGCATCGAATTCGTCACATCTGTCACCTGTGTCAGTTCAATATCATTTCCACACACCATGATGTGTCGCGCAACCACCAGCCCGGCTGCCGTGCCGCTGACGCATTGAACCCTTGCTGAATGATCCATGCAAGCCAGTGCAGCGCAGAATCGCCACTGCGCTTATGGGGTTTTGCCTGGCCGGCAATGGCGATAAGGGAACGACATGACTGGTCCGACGATGCATCCGCCTTCGGGCGACGCGCTATCTGCAATCAAGGCGGCGGCCGGTGCCGACTGGACCGACGATGCCGCATTGATCGCGCCCAGCCTCACCGACTGGCGGGGCAGCTATACCGGCGCGACGCCGCTGCTGCTGCTGCCGCGTGATACCGCCACTGTCGTTGCCATCGTGCGGGCCGCGGCGGCGCACCGCGTCGCGCTGGTGCCGCAGGGCGGCAACACCGGCCTTGTCGGCGGCGGTATCCCGCCCGCCGATGGCTCGGCCGTGCTGCTGTCCACGCGGCGGATGAACAATATTCGCCGCGTCGATGCTGCTGGCCAGTTGCTGGTGGCCGATGCGGGCGTCGTGCTGGCCGATGTTCATGCAGCGGCGGCGGCGCACGGACTGGCGTTTCCGTTATCGCTCGGCGCCAAGGGCTCGGCCACGATCGGTGGGCTGGCGGCGACCAACGCTGGCGGCGTGCAGGTGCTGCGGCACGGCACCATGCGCGCGCTGGTCGGCGGGCTGGAGGCGGTGCTGCCCGATGGCAGTGTGCTCAATCAACTGCATGGCCTGGTGAAGGACAACAGCGGCCTCGATCTGAAGCAGTTGCTGATCGGGTCCGAAGGCACGCTCGGCATCATCACCGCGCTGGCGCTGAAACTGGTGCCGGCGCCGCGCCATCGCGCCATCGGCTGGGCCGGGGTCGACCGGCCGCAGCGCGCCCTGGCGCTGTTGGCCCGGTTGCGCCTGCTGAGCGGCGGCCAGGTCGAAAGTTTCGAATTGATGCCTGCTGATGGCCTGGCGCTGGTCGAACAGCATCTTGGCCTGCGCCCGCCGCTGGCGGCTGCCCATCGTTGGCAGTGCCTGGTGGAACTGGCCGGCCCGATGCCGCTCGATGATCTGCTGGCGGAAGGACTTGCCGATGCCGATGACGCGGTGATTGCGCAAAGCGAGGCGCAAGGCCAGGCGCTGTGGCGGCTGCGCGAGGAATTGCCGCTGGCCGAACGTCGGGATGGCCCGGCCGTCCACCACGACATCGCCGTGCCGGTCGCCGACATGCCGGACTTTGCCGAAGCTGCGACCGTCCGGGTCGAAACCTTGTTTCCCGGCGCCCGCGTGCTGGCCTTCGGGCATCTGGGCGACGGCAATCTGCACTTCAATGTGCGGGCACCGGCCGATGGCGCTGCCGAATGGATCGCGGCCCATCGGGAAGCGGTCTCTGCGCTTGTGCATGAACTGGTGGTTGCGGCTGGCGGGTCGATCTCGGCCGAACATGGCATCGGCGTGCTGAAACGCGCCGATCTGGCCCGGCTTGGCGATCCGGCCCGGCTGGCGGCGATGCACACGATCAAGGCTGCGCTCGATCCGCAGGACATCATGAATCCCGGCAAACTTTATCAGGCGGTCACAGTCTAGCCGGCATTACTTCGCGACAGCAGGTCGCACCATGGTCTTGCACTGGTTTGCCCACCGCTCTAGGAAGGCGGCCCGAGTTTTATCCACTCCAGTCACGAAAGAACCCGTGTCACCATGGCCAGTCAGCCTCCTGCCAATCAGCTTCCGCTTTTCTACAACGGCCTGGCGCCGCTGTCGTCGCAGCTGCATCCCAACCATGGCCTGAAGCCGCTGGGCAACCTGGCCTTCACCCGTGGCACCCATGCCATCCCGGTGACCGTGGACGAATTTCCGCTGGTGCAGCGCAACTATCCGATCGTGTTCGGTGTGGGCGAAAACCCCGCGCCGCTGGCGCTGGTCGGTCTGCAGGAAGGCCAGAATCTGTACGTCGGCGCCGATGATCAGTGGGAACCCAACAATTACATCCCGGCCTTCGTCCGCCGCTATCCGTTCATGCTGGCGCGGCTGACGCCGGATGCGCAGGAATTGTCGCTGTGCTTTGACGATGCGTCGGGTGTGGTCGTTGAAAACGAAGGCGAGAAGCTGTTCAACGGCACCGAGCCGAGCGACACCACCAAGAATATCCTGCAGTTCTGCGAACAGTTCGAACAGGCCGTGGGCCGCACCCGCAGCTTCATGGAAGAGCTGACCAAGCTCGACCTGCTGATGGACGGTGAAGTCACCATCCAGCGCGAAGGCCTGGCCCAGCCGGCCGTGTACCGCGGTTTCCGGATGGTCGATGAACAGAAGCTGCAGAATCTGCGCGGCGATCAGACACGCAAGATGGTGCAGTCCGGTCTGCTCGGCCTTGTCTATGCCCATCTGTTTAGCCTGTCGCTGATCAGCCCGCTGTTCGAGCGCCAATATGCTGCCGTGACGGCCAAGGCTGCCTGACAGCCTTCATCGTTCTGAAATCAGGGGCGGTGGCGCGAGCCACCGCCCCTTTTTCGTGGCGGCCACCCCTTGACGTGATATGTCGTATCATCTTATCGGCAGAGCGAGCGACCTGAGGGTCGCGGGGGTCTTCAAAAAACAAAAAGGCTTGATTCATGGCTTGTCGCGCGTCTCTGCTTGCATTGCTGTTGTTGTCCACCACCGCGCCGGCCTGGGCTCAGGATGCTGCGCAGGCCGATACCCAGCATGGCACCACCGACCCGGAAATCCTGGTGTCCGCGCCCTATGCGCGTGATCGCCGCCTGGTGGCGACCGCAATTTCGGTTTTGCAGGGCGATGATCTGCAGCGCGAGACGCGCTCGACGATCGGTGAGACGCTGGCCCGCCAGCCAGGTGTGTCGGCCAGCTTTTTCGGCCCCAATGCCTCGCGGCCGATCCTGCGCGGCCTGGATGCCGAACGGGTGCGGGTGCTGACCGATGGCATCGGCAGTTTCGATGTGTCCAACACGTCGGTCGATCACGCGGTGGCGGTGAACCCGCTGCTGGTCGACCGTATCGAAGTGCTGCGCGGCCCGGCCGCGCTGCTGTTCGGTTCGGGCGCCATCGGCGGCGTCGTCAACATGCGCGACCTGCGCATCCCCCGCGAAGTGCCGGACGGCCCGCACATCGATGCCGCCGCTGGCGTTGGATCGGCGGCGCGTGAACGCAGCATCGCCGGCGCCCTGAACGTGCCGCTGGGCGGCGGCTTCGTGGCCCACGCCGATGGCAGCTTCTTCCAGTCGGGCGATTATCGCAGCGGCGGCTTCGTCTTCAGCCGCGAACTGCGCGCCGAAGCTGCGGAAGAAGGCGGCGAAGTCGCCGAGGAGGCCCAGGCGCGCGGCCGCGTGCCCAACACGTCGGCACGCACCTGGGACATTGCCGGCGGTATTGCCTGGGTCGGCCAGAGCGGTGCCAGTTTCGGTGTGGCGGTCAGCCATCTTGCCAACCGCTATGGCGTGCCGAACGGGCTGGAGATCGAGCACCACGATGATCATGACGACGACCATCATGATGACCATGACGATGATCACGATGATCATGAGGAGCACAGCCACGAGGATATCACCCTCGACATGCGGCAGACGCGCGTCGATATCCGCGGTGCCGTGCCGATTGGCGGTGCCTTCAAGGAAGTGAAGCTGCGCGGCGGCTGGGCCGATTACCGCCACGACGAGATCGAAGGCGACGGCGAGATCGGCACCAGCTTCTTCAACCGCAGTTGGGAAGCCCGCGTGGAACTGGTGCAGGAACGCCAGGGCAGTTGGCAGGGGGCCAGCGGCGTCCAGTATTTCAGCCGCAATTTCCGCGCTGTCGGCGAGGAAGCCTATATCCCCGCCAACGAAACCCGCCAGATCGGGGTCTTCACGCTGCAGGAGATTGATCTGGGTCAGGTCCGCCTGGAAGGCGGCGCGCGTTACGAACATACCAATGTGAAATCCGCCGAGGTCGGCCGCGAGCGTCGCTTTGATGCTTTCTCGCTGTCGGCGGGCGGCTCGGTCGACGTGGGCGGCGGCTTTCGCCTGGCCGCCAGCGTGTCACGCGCCGAACGCGCGCCGGCAGCCGAAGAAATGTTCGCCAACGGGGCCCACCTGGCCACGCGTGCATTCGAGATCGGCAACCCCAATTTCAGCACCGAACGCCAGATCGGCGCCGAAGCCGTGCTGCGTGGCCGCGGCGAGGGCTGGCGTTTCGAAGTGTCGGGCTTCGTCACCCGCTTCGATAATTTCATCTATCTGAACCCCACCGGCGCGGAAGAAGATGAACTGCCGGTCTTTGCCTACACCCAGACCGATGCCCGGTTCTGGGGCCTGGAAGTGGAAGGCACCGTGCGATTGGCGCGGCTGGGCCAGACCCGCATCGATGCCACTGGTCTGCTCGATTTTACCCGCGCCACCCTGTTGAATGGCGGCGGTGCAGTGCCCCGCATCCCGCCGCTGCGCCTGCTGGGCGGCATCGAGGCGAGCGGCGGCGTTGTCGGCGGTCGGCTGGAGGTTGAGCATGTGACCGCGCAAACGCGCGTGGCGGCGATCGAAACCACCACGCCGGCATGGACCATGGTCAACGCCAGCCTGAGCTGGAAACCCTTCGGCGTCGACGCGCCAACCACCGTGATCGTGCAGGCCAACAACATCTTCGACGTCGAGGCCCGCCGCCACAGCAGCTTCCTGAAAGATGTTGCGCCGCTGCTGGGGCGGGACATTCGCGTGTCGCTGCGCGTGGCATTCTGATGCCGAAAATGGGGTCGGTGCGCGGCACTTGAAATCCGCGCGCCGCATCCCAAATCGGGATCATGGCGGCGCCGCTTTCCCCCTCGCGGCCGCGCCTGTGGCACATGCCTGCCACCCTCCCCGGGCGCTGAACAGCCCCGATCCTGGCCGCGCCGGCCTTCCCCCAGCCGGCGCGGCCTTTTGATTACTCGGCGGCTTGGACGAACGGCGCCGGCCCGACCAGCCGCGGCCAGTCGGCCAGCAAGCGCTGCACCAGCCCGGTAAAGGCTGCGCGCACGCGGCCGGCACCACTGTGCAGTGTCAGGCGATGCGGATCCAGATACAGCGCCCGGTCGATCTCGATCTGCACGGCATGGATGCCGCTGGTCGGCTGGCCGTGGCGGCGCGTGGTATGGCCGCCGGCATAGGGGCTGTTGCGCGCCACCCGCCAGCCCAGCCGGCGGAAATGGTCCTCGATCGCAGTCATGATGGCCGGATGGCTGCTGCGGCCGTGGCAGTCCCCCAGCACGATCTGCGGCGGCCGAACGCCGGTGGGGGAGGGCATGCTGTGGCAATCGATCAGCAAGGCACTGCCATGCCGGGCCCGCGCCAGCGCCAATATGCCAGCCAGCCGATCATGCCACGGCCGATGCAGCGCCGCCAGCCGGTCGCCGGCCTCCTGCACCGCCAGGCGGCGGGCATTGATCTCCAGACCATAGCCAGCCAGGCGCGGAATGACACCCAGCCCCGCCTGCACCCGTTCACTGATCACGGCAGGCACGTCCAACACCCCATCGAACATTGCCGGATCAAGCTCGTCTGCCGCGCGGTTCAGGTCCAGCCAGCAGCGGGCATAAGTCGCGCTGATTACCGGCACGCCGGAAATGCCATCCAGCAATGCATCGACAAACGCATCCTCGGCCCGGCGCAACTGCATCAGGCTGAGCCGCGATCCCGCCAGCAAGGCAGCCGGATAATGGCGCCCGCTGTGCGGGGACGCCAGCAACAACGGCCATCGGCCATCGGCATCACCGGTCTGCCGCCAGGGCGGCAACATGGATGGGGACGCTTGCGCCATGTCCTCCCTGCTAGGCCAGCCACGGCTTTGCGCAAAGCTGGTAATTGACGCGCCCACCCGCACGGTTGCACAGGGGCTTGCCAAGGGGGGGCGTTGCCACTAACAGCCTCCCACCCGTGGACGCGTAGCTCAGTGGTAGAGCACTGTGTTGACATCGCAGGGGTCGCAGGTTCAATCCCTGCCGCGTCCACCATTTTCCCCCACTGAAAACTCTTGATAATCAGTCGATTACGCGGGCCAGCCGAGCCGGCTGGTCCCTTGGTTTGAGCCGCGCCGGGTTTGCCGGGGGCGCCAACGCCTGACAATTTGGAGACGGACGTGATTGAGGCTTTGTCCTGACGTCAAGGGACCGCTAGATGCTGGCGGATTGCAAGGAGGTCCCTGCGTGGACGCAAGTGATGACATCGACCCGCTCTGGGCACCGCAGCCAGATGCTCTGCCCGACTGGTTTCACGAAGCACTCGCCGTGCCGCGCGAGGAAGGCTTCATCGAAGTAGACGGAACACGCATCCATTATTTTCGATGGGGCGACGCCAAGCATCCCCCGGTCCTGATGACGCATGGCTTTCTGGCGCATGCGCGGTGCTTTGCGTTCATCGCTCCGTTTCTGGCGGGGGACCATCACGTCATCGCCTATGACCTGTCGGGAATGGGCGACAGCGCCAACCGGCCTGGGTGCAATGCGCATGCGCGCGGCGCGGAGATGGTCGGGGTTGCCGAGGCGCTTGGGCTGTTCGATGGACCGGCCAAGCCGGTCATCATTGCGCACAGCTTTGGTGCTTCCGTCGGCTTGACCGCGATGGCGTTGGCGGCGGAACGATTTTCCGGCTTGATCCTGTGCGACATGATGGTGCTGCGGCCCGAGGTGCTGGAGGCGCGGAACCGGCAAGGAAATGGGCGTCCGGGCTCGGGCGATCCCGACAAGCCACAACGCCGCTATCCGGACTATCCCACCGCGCGCAGCCGATACGTGCTTTCGCCGCCGCAGCCTGTCGGTGAGCCATTTCTGATGGATTACATGGCCTTTCACTCGCTGCGTCGGGCCGGCGAGGAATGGACCTGGAAGTTTGATCCCGAAGTTTTCCGTCAGGACAGCGCGGAGCAGGGATGGCATGAGATCGGCAAGCGCCTGGTTGCAGTTCCCGGCCGCAAGGCCATCGTGTATGGCGCGGAAAGCCTGTTGTTCACCCCTGACTCGGCTGAATATGTGCGGGAATTGGGCGGCACCGATATTCCGATCATCGCTGTTCCAAAGGCTCGCCACCACCTCATGCTCGATCAGCCGCTGGCGTTTGTCACCGCACTCCGTACGATATTGGAGGTTTGGCAGTCGAACGACAATATTCACCCGACTTTATAGGGCGCATCCTCGGTTCGATTGCGGAGCATGCAAGAAAAGCGAAGCAGGATCGTCTTGACCTTATGCGCTGATTTCGCTCGAAAACCTGATAGTGCCATCGGCAAGGCCATCGAGCACGACTTGCATGCCTCCGGATCTCAGCATCCATTCCAGACGATGATTGTGGATAGGCGCTGAAGCGGCCCCCTGACATTGGCGCTAAACATCGAAAATTGTTGAGGAGTCGCAAGTCATGCGGGGTCCCGATTTATGTCGGTCGGAACTCGATCAAACATGATTTTTCGAACAACTTCAGGCATCTGTGCTGAACAAGAGCGGGGCCCAGTTTCGATACCGATCCTCACGCCGGATGCTCACCTTCAGCTTGGAGGAGAACCCGGGGGACCCTCAACTCGGAACGGTCCCGGAAACGTGCAGTGGGTCAGGGTAATCATGACCGCTTACGGTTCAATCTTGGGGTGCGTTTGGAGATCCTTGGTGCGACAATATGCCGATTGGGCGTTACCTAAAATGCGCGCGCAACAAAGCAGAAATACAAGTTTTTACAACAATTTAGAATGGCAGCGGGCTTCCACATTGGGGAACGGTTAATAGCGGGGAAGCTATGCTGATTGCTCAGATTACTGACCTGCATATTGGTTTCGAGCCAGATCGGCCAGACGAGCCAAACCGTCATCGCCTTGATGCTGCGTTGGCCCGGGTAACACGGGGTGTGAACCGCCCGGATCTATTGGTGTTGACCGGTGACCTGGTTGATCGCGGCGATATTGCCAGTTACCAGCGCCTTAGGGATGCGCTGTCCGCGGCACCGATGCCCATTTTTCCGATCATCGGTAATCATGATGATCGCGCCAATTTTTCAGCCGTTTTTCCGGATGTCCCCGTTGTCGATGGCTTCGTTCAGTATTGCGTTGCGCTCGATGGACTCCGCCTGATCATGATCGATACTCTAGAACCCGGGCGCCACGGCGGCGGGTACTGCGAAGTTCGCGCTGACTGGTTGGCCGCGCGTCTCGCCGAGGACACCGACACGCCGAGTGTAATCGTCATGCACCATCCACCATTCGCGGCAGGTATTGCCTGGATGGACACCGATCAGGCCGAACCCTGGGTCCAGCGCTTTGGGAGAACAATTGCCGGGCACAGGCAACTGCGTGGGATCTGGTGCGGGCATCTTCATCGCCCGATTGCTTCTTGCTGGCAGGGTGTGCCTGTAATTGTCTGCGGATCGACATCGGCAGAATTGACCCTCGACGTCAATACCATTGATCCTGAAGAGCCCGATGGACGATCGATGGTTGTCAATGGTCCACCGGCGCTCGCCCTTCACCGCTGGCAAGCAGGCGCGTTGGTCACGCTGTTTGATGTGGTTGAGGAATTCCCGGTACTGGCCCGCTTCGACGCCAAAATGCAGGGCCTGGTCCGCCAATCGCTGAACGAACGTTGCCATGACTAAGGATCCCGCCGTGGTCGCTGGCGTCGCCAGCGATCTGACCGAGATGCGGGCGAAAGGTCAACAAATGCGCGCGACGATAGAAGCGCTGCGCACCCGGCTCGAGGCCGAGCGTCAAGCGGCCGATGCGCGCGTTGTGCAGGCACAGGCAGCGCTGGCCGACGATAATCGGCAGACGATGGCCACTGTGCAGGTCATGCGAGACAAGCTTGATGCCCTGACGGCTGAGCGTGATGCCGCGGTACAGGCCGAACGCGCAGCCGCGCAGGCCGAGACGCGCCAAATGGTGGCGACAATCAATCAGATGCGCGCGCAGCTTGAAGCAATGAAAACCGACGGAAAACAGGCGTTGGAAGACCAAGCCGCAGCGTTCGCGCGCGAGCGGGCCGTCTTACAAGCGCAGGTCGTCGCCTTGCGCAGCAAACTTGAGCAAATGGCATGAATGTCCAGAAGCCCAAGGCGCGCAGCGGTTCGCCGGTGCGCCAATCGAGCGCTCAGGCGCTCCGAAGGGCGACGCTGTTGCTCGAGGTGTCGCGGCGCTGCGCCCAGAAATCGTCTCTCGACGGCATCTTCGAAGTGCTGGTGGAGATGACGTCGAATGCCCTCAACTGCGATCGCGGCAGCTTGTTTCTGAACGATCCGGTTTCGGGTGAGTTGTTTTCGCGGGTTGCGCAGGGCAAGCTCACGCGGGAAATCCGCGTGCTCAACTCATCCGGTGTTGCAGGCTCGGTATTCCAGTCCGGCGAGCCAGCGCTGGTCGATGATGCCTATGCCGACGAGCGCTTCAACTCATCTGTTGATGAGCGCACCGGCTATCGCACCCAGACGATTTTATGCGTGCCCGTGCGCACGATGTCGGATGAGATCATTGGTGTCATGCAAAGTCTCAACAAGCGGGATAGCACGTTCACCGCCGAGGATCTGTTGCTGCTCGTCGACATGACCCGTCAGGCGGCGATCGCACTCCAGAGCCTGCAATTTATCGAACAGATCCAGCGTAACCGCGCCAAGGAGATGTCATTCTTGGAATTGGTGTCCGACATCAATTCGGAATTTGATCTCTCGGCACTGCTGAAGCGCGTCGTGGCCGAAACGTGCAACATGCTCCAGTCTGAGCGCGCAACCATATTCCTTCATGATTCAGCCACGCAGACATTGTTTTCCCGCGTCGTCAGCGGCGGCGAGATCGCCGAGATTCGCCTGCCCAGCCACGCTGGCATCGCCGGCGCGGTGTTCACATCGGGCCAGTCCATGAACATACCGTATGCCTACGCCGACTTGCGGTTCAATCCGGCGTTTGATCGGCAGACGGGCTTCTTCACGCGTTCAATCCTGTGCGTACCGATCGTCAACAAGGACAATCGAACGATCGGCGTTACCCAGGTGCTGAATAAGAAGGGTGGCATATTCACGGATGAGGATGAGCAGCGGCTTAAAGCATTCACTGCACAAGTCTCGATCGCCCTCGAAAATTCAAAACTCTTCGACGACGTGCAGCGAGTCAAAAACTACAATGTTTCGATGCTGGCGAGCATGTCGAACGGAGTAATTACGCTTGATCCTGCGTTCAAGATTGTCACCGCCAACACGGCAGCCCGCCGGATTTGGGAAGGAGGGCAAAACCTCTTGGGATCCAGCCTGCCCGACTTACTCACCGAGGATGGCGCTTGGCTGCTAGACAAGATTGCGGCTGTCCAGGCCGAACAGGCGAGCGATCTGCTGCCAGATGTGACAATGACGTTGGGGGGGCAGACACGGTCGGTCAACCTTACCGTCAGTCCGCTGGTGTCCGAGGACAATGACAGTAAACTTGGCTCGATGTTGATGTTTGAGGACATCAGCACCGAGAAGCGCATGAAATCGACGATGTCCAGGTACATGGACCCGGTCATCGCAGCGCAGATGCTCGATGGTGAGGGCGGTCATGACATGCTCGGCGGGGTCAGCGCCGAGGCGACCATCATGTTCAGCGATGTGCGCGGATTTACGACGATCACCGAGCAATACGGCGCCCAAGGCACAGTGGCTTTCTTGAACGAGTATTTCAGTTTGATGGTAGACTGCATCAGCCGTGAGGGCGGCATGCTCGACAAGTTCATCGGCGATGCGATCATGGCCTGCTTTGGGCTGCCAGTAGCGCACGAAGATGACGCCGACCGTGCGCTGCGCGCAGGTGTCGCCATGATCCGGGCCTTGTGGGAATGGAATGTTGATCGCCGCGCCAAGGGGTTGAAGACCGTTGATATGGGGCTGGGCCTCAACACCGATACGGTCGTTTCGGGCAACATCGGCAGTCCAAAGCGCATGGATTACACGGTCATCGGTGACGGCGTGAACTTGGCTAGCCGGCTGGAAAGCGCATGCAAGGCTTACTCAGCGCGGATTCTTATCAGTGAATCAACAATGAGCCGGCTACGTGGAACGTATCGGATGCGAGACATCGACCTTGTCGTGGTTAAGGGAAAGACTGAACCGGTGCGCGTGTTCGAAGTGCTTGACTACCACGACACTGTGAGCTTTCCCAACCTCACGGATGTCGTGAACCAGTTCAATGACGGTATAGCTGCTTACCGGGCGAGAAATTTCAGCAAGGCAACCGAGCGTTTTGAACGTTGCATCATGCTCAATCCGGCCGACAGGCTGGCGCAGACGTACATCGACCGTTGCCATTTCCTTTGTGCGAACCCGCCCCCGGCCGACTGGGATGCAATTTGGGTCATGAAAGACAAATAACGGGGCGCGCTGTGAACCGCGCCGGGTTTGCCGGAGGCTGCAACTCCTGAGAAGGTGGAGCCGTTATGAGCAAGACGACGAACAAGTATGCGCCCGAGGTGCGCGAGCGTGCGGTGCTGATGGTGCTGGATCACGAGCTCTATAAGCTCAGATGACCGGCGCAAAACCGTTACAAGTCCAGTTCACGGCCGAGCTTAACTTCGCCGCCATACTGTCCAAACAGGCGGGACCACCTCAGTGGAGCTGACGTCTGGCGCACGATTGGAACCGCTTTAGGTTATATCTTAAAGTGCGTTCGAAAGCCTTTGATGCCAGAAATCCCGCTCAATCAGGGTGGTGGCATCAATGTTTGTTGGGCGGCACGCAGGGCCGTATCGCCATTGGCGACGGGCGACGCTGTTGTTTACCGCATTCGCGAGCACGCATGCCTGGGCGGCACCGGCGTCCGATGCGCTGAAGGGCCTTGCCGGTGAGCAATGCGCAGTCGCCGATCTGGGCACCCGCGGGCAATTTTTGCGCTGTGACGGGGCGGAGGCCGGCCGCTTGTTGCGCTTTGCTGTGCCGGCGCAGGCCGCCGGCAGCAGCAACGCCGAACAATTGGCTTTAAGCTGGGCGGCGACACGGCCACGGCTTGCGCAACTGGCGGCGCTGGCCTGCAAGCCTTCTGTCACAGTTGATGATGTGCTGATCGAACCCTGCCGCAACAGTGCTGATGGCTGGCAGCAACTGGTGGTGGTCTCCATCGTTGCCAACAAGTTGCAGGTGGCGATCGGCAGCGCGGCGGCTGCGCCTGCCCTGCTTGCGCTGGCCACCGACCGTGCCGCCCCGGCCGGGCTCGTGGCGCAGGTGGCGAAGTTGTGGCCCGAGCAGCCGGTGATCGGCAGTGTCCGTGATCAGGAACAGATCAAGCAGAATTGGTCGCAAGGCCGGCGGGAAATGGCGCGGCTGGCCGTGCAGCCGGCCGAAGCCTCATTCCGGCAGGCGCTGGCCCTGCGGCAGCAGCTGTTGCCGAATGATGCCGCCGGCAATGCCGAACTGGTGATGGATCTGGCGCTGGCCGTGGCATTGGCGGGCAGGCCCGACGAGGCCGACGCCCTGATGCGGCAGGCCGAAACCGCAACCGCGGCGCTGGCCGATCCGACGCGTGTGGCGCGGCAGGCGGCCTATCGCACGCAACTGGCGCTGCTTAAGGGCGACAGCGATCGCGCCGTCAGCGAGTCCGCGTCGGCCGTTGCGCGATGGCGGCAACTGCACGACGACAGCGACCCATCATCGCAGGCCTCTGTGCGCAATATTGCCGGCGCAGAACTGGCGATGGCGCTCAATCTGGAAGCGACGGCGCTGCTGAAGGCCGGCGACGTTACCAGCGCATCGGTGCGCGCCAGCGAAGCGCTGGTCACCATTGATGCCGCCATTGGCACCCCGCCATGGTGGCGCGGCGAAATTCTGGCCACGCTGGGCGAGGCCACGGCCGGGTTGGGCCGTGTCCCGGCGGCAGAGAAATATTTCCAGGCCGCATTGAAGCTGCAGCAGGGGCTGTTTGGCGATGGCACCGCTACCATGCGGCTGTGGGTGGCACTGGCGCGCAGCTATCAGGCGGGCGGGCTGCAAGCCAATGCAGTCATCACCTATCGACGCGCTATTGCCATCGCCGCCGGCCTGCCGCGCGACCGCAATGCGCTGTCGGATGCCGATCTGATCCCGTTCGCCCAAGCCGTAGATGCCATCCTGCCAACGTTGGCCGATCCTGGCGAAGGGCAGGGGCTGCTGGCTGAACTGTTCGCGGCTTTTCAGTTGTCGCGCGCGCCCGATCTGGAACACAGCAACAACCAGTCCGCCGCGCGCCTTGCCGATCAGCTGCCGGCGCTGGCCGTTCTGCTGCGCCGGCAGGCCGATAACGCACTGGCGCTCGCCGACGCACGCGTTCGCTTGGCCGGGGAGCAAACCAAGGGCGCCGACGCCGAGGATCGCTTGCCCGCTGCCGCGCTGGCGGCGCTGGCGGCGCAGGTCGCCGATGGCCAGCGCCAGTCGGCGGTGATTGCTGCCGAGATCGCCGGCCAGTTCCCGCAATATGCCGCGCTTACCAAGCCGCAGCAGGCTTCGCTGGATGATGTCCGCGCCCGGCTCGCCGAGGATGAAGGCCTCATCCAGTTCCTGGTCGGCCGCGACCGGTCGTACGTGCTGCTCGCACGCCGGACCGGCCTGCAACTGATCCCGGTTGGCCTGGGCGATGCCGCACTTTCCGACATGGTGCGCCGTCTGCGTCGCGGGCTGGAGATCGAGGGTGGCACGGTCAACGAGTTCGATCTGGCCGCATCGCATGATCTTTACCGTCAGCTGCTTGGGCCCGCCGATCTGGCCGGCATCAGGCGGCTCAACATCATTCCGGCCGGTGCGCTGTCCGGCCTGCCGTTCGGCCTGCTCGTCACCGCGCCAACGCAGCCCGGCCGCTATGCCGAGGCAAGCTGGCTGGTGCAGCGCCTCGCCGTCTCGTACGCGCCCAGCCTTTCGAGCTTCATGGCGCTCCGCTCGACACAAGTCGTGCGCCATGCGCCGAAGATGATGCTGGCGGTGGCCAACCCGTCGCTTTCGGGCCAGCAGAGCGCCGGTTCGGTGCTGGCACGCGCGTTTGCAGGCTGTCGGGGCGGCGGGCCGGTGGATCCGCAACTGCTGCGCAGTCTGGTGGCCCTGCCTGATACGGGCCAAGAGGTTCGCGATGCCGCCGCGGCCATCGGTGCGGCCGATGCCACCCTGCTGATGGGTGATGACGCGTCGGAACCGGCGCTGCGCAACGCGTCGCCGGGCGATTATCGTATCCTGTATTTCGCTACCCACGGGCTGATCCCCGGCGAATTGCAGTGCCAGAACGAACCCGGGCTGGTGCTCACCCCGCCCGCAGCGCCGGCGGCGACCGAGGCCGGCGACGGCTTGCTGGGGGCGAGCGAGATCGTTTCGATGAATCTGCGCGCCGATCTGGTGGTGCTGTCGGCGTGCAACACGGCAACGCCGGGCGGCGGGCGCATGGGTTCGGGCGCGCTGGCCGGGCTGGCCGACGCCTTCTTCCGTGCCGGCGCGCGTTCGGTGTTGGCCAGCCACTGGCAGGTGCCTTCAGCCGCCACCGGCGCGCTCATGCGCGGCCTGTTCGCCTCGATGGGTGCGGTCCGCACGCGTTCCGTGGATGATGCCCTGCGTGACGCACAGCTCGCCAGCCTGCGCACGCCGCGCACGGCCCATCCGTTCTTCTGGGGGGCGTTCGTGGTGATTGGTGACGGCAAGACCGCGCCGCTCGCCGATGGAGGCCAGCCATGATCCGCGCGCCCCGCCTGATTGCGGCGATCCTTGTCGCCGGCGCTGCAGGCCATGCGGCCGCCTATCCGCTGGTGGTCGTCGATGCCCGCGGCAGCCAGTTGCGCCCCGGCGCGCGCGTCGACAGCGCGGCTCCGTTGTCCCTCAAGGCTGGTGAGCGTGTCGTGCTTGTTGGACCCGATGGCCGGGTCAACACCGTTCAGGGGCCGCACAATGGCCCGCCGGCAGCGGCTGGCGGCCCGGTGCAGAATCCGCGCCTAGCGCTGGCCGCCCTGATTGCAACGCGCAACGATCGCGCCAGCACAGTGGGGGCGGTGCGATCGGGGGCCCTGGCGGCAACGCTGCCCTCGCCGTGGCTGATCGACGTGTCGCGGCCGGGCGAACGTTGCATCCGCGATGACGCGCCGCCGGTGTGGTGGCGCCCTGCCGCCACCGACGCGGCCAGTTTCGTTGTCTATCCGGTCGATCGGTCGTGGCGGGCGGACTTCCAGTGGAAGCCGGGGCAGGACAGCATTACCGCGCCGGCGCTGATACGGCTGGATAGCGCCAAGATGATTGTCATCAAGACCGGAACGCAGGAACGCGCCATCCGGCTCAACATCATTCCGGCCGGCATCGATGATCCCGCCGTGCTGGTGGCGTGGATGCTGGAAAAGGCCTGCGTGCAGCAGGCCGATGCGCTGATGCGGAAGATCGAAGCCGACCTGGCGGCCCCTCTGGCGCAACCCGCCCCATGAGTGCGCGTTGGGCCCCCTATGCGACGGCCGTGGTGGTTGCCATCGTGGCGCCCGCCGCGGTGCTGCTGATCGCACCCTTGAAACAGCTGGAAACCCGCCTGCAGGATATCCGCGTAGCGGCGATGCAGGCGCCGATGCCGCCATCGTCCGATCTGGCGGTGATCGCCATCGACGAAGCCACGCTGGCCGGCTTTACTTATCGTTCGCCCATCGATCGCGCGTTCTTGGCGGATGTCATCACCACGCTGCAGGCCAAGGGCGTGCGTGCCATCGGCGTCGACGTGCTGATCGATCAACCGACCGAGCCGGCGAAGGATGATCGGCTGAAGGCAGTGATTGCTTCGGCCAAGGTGCCGTTGCGGTTCAGCTTCACGGCGTCAAAGACGATCATGACGCCCGAACAGAACGCCTATCAACAGTCGTTCGTGCCACCAGCCAACCGCATGGAAGCCCGGCTGTTGACCGACGCGTTTGACGGGACGGTGCGGCGCATCAATCCAGGCGGCGAGGAGGTGAAGGCCCAGCGCCGCTATACGCCAGCAGCGCCGATGGGCTTTGTGCCGACGATGGTGAAATTGGCCGGCGGCACCCCGCCGACAACCGCGCAGGACATTGCGTGGCGGCCCCGCCCCGACTCCGATAACGCTGCAATCCCGACATTCTCGGCGCTGTATCTGCCGTTCCTGCCCGATGAATTGCTGCGCGGGCGCACCGTCCTGGTGGGGGCAGTGCTGTCGATCACCGATCGCCACCTCACCCCGCTGTCGATCATCGATGATGGCGATCTGGGCCATATGCCGGGCGTGCTGGTGCAGGCGCACGGCATCGCCCAATTCCTAGAAGGCCGCGCCGCGCCCGTGGTGCCACCGGCGATGCTGTTCGCCGTATCGGCAGCCTTTGCCGCGGCCGGCGTCGGCATCAGCCTGTTGCGGCGGGGCATTGCCGTCAATGTGACGCTGGGCGCGGTGCTGCTGGCGGCGTGGTGGGCCGGCGCGATCATCGGCTTTGGCCATGGCCTGCCGATGTTGCCGCTGCTTGGCCCCAGCCTGGCGCTGGCGGGCGCAATGTGGATCATGGATCTTTTGATCGGTCGCGGCGAGCGCCAGCAGCGCGAGTTCATCCAGCGCACTTTCTCGCGCTATGTGTCGCCAGCCGTGGTGGAAGAACTGATCCGCCATCCCGAAAGCGCCGCCGTGTCCGGCCGCCGCCGCGATGCCAGCTTCCTGTTCACTGATATCGCCGGCTTCACCACGCTTTCGGAATTGCTGGAACCAGAAGCGCTGTCGGATCTGCTCAACGCCTATCTGGACGGCGCCTGCACGATCGTGCTGCGCCATCAGGGCACGATCGACAAGTTCATCGGCGACGCCATCATGGCGGTGTTCAACGCGCCGGTGGCGCAGGCCGATCATGCCGACCGGGCGGTCAGGTGCGCGCTCGATCTCGATGCCTACGCCGAACAGTTCCGCAAGGCGGCGGTGGCGCGCGGCGTGCCGATGGGGGTGACGCGCATCGGCATGCATCGCGGCGAGGCGGTGATCGGCAATTTTGGTTCGCAGTCGCGCATGGATTTCACCGCACTGGGCGACACGGTCAACACGGCGGCCCGCACCGAAGGCGTGAACAAATATTTCGGCACGCGCATCTGCTGCACCCAGTCGATCGTCGATGCCTGTCCGGAACGGCGGTTCCGCAAGATCGGCGACATCCAGCTGAAGGGCAAGCTGACTGCGACCGGCCTTTATGTGCCGATCGCCGACACCGATGATGCCATGCTGATCGGCGATTATGCCGATGCTTATGATCTGCTGACAGCCGAGGCCCACGAGGCCGACGCGCGCTTTGCCGCGCTGCTCGGCCGCTTCCCGGATGATCCGCTGGCCCGCTTTCATCACGAACGGATCGTGGCCGGCAAACGCACAACCATGGTGGTGATGGATGACAAGTGACACCAACCCGGCCCGGCTGGGGCTGGCACTGTCGCTGATCGCCGCGATGCCTGCAGCGGCGCAAACCGCGCCACGTGTGTTGCCGCCGCCGCAGGCCGATATTTCGCGCCAGCGCGTGCAGCCGCTGCCGCTGCCCGAACGCGCCTATGATCTCAAGCTGCTGACCCCCGAGCGCGCCGCCGTGCCGCGGGCCGTCGACGAGGTGGAATTTTCGGTGCGTCGCATCCGGGTCACGGGTGCAACCATGTTCAGCGATGCCGATCTGGCGCGTCTCTTCGCGCCGCTGGAAGGCCGAAAGATCGTGCTCGATGATCTGCGCCGCGCCACTGAAAAGCTGGAGGCCCTGTACCGGGCGCGCGGCTATTTCCTCACCCGCGTGCTGGTGCCGCCGCAGGAGGTGCGCGACGAGACGCTGGACGTGCAAGTGCTGGAAGGCTTCATCGCCGATCTGTTCGTCGAGGCACCCGATGCCGCCATGGCGGGGCTGGGCAAGGGGATGGTGGGCCCCGTCACCCGCGCACGGCCGGTGCGGCTCGTCGATCTGGAATCGCCCATGCTGCTGTTGAACGACATGCCGGGCATCCGCGCTACCAGCGTGCTCAAGCCCGGCGTGGCGCCGGCGAGCAGCGATCTCGTGCTGAAGATGGAGCGGCGGCCGACGCAGTCGTTCGTCAATCTTTCCAACCTCTCATCGGATGAGATCGGACCGTTGACTCTGGTGATGGGTACCACGATCTCGCAGCCGCTGGGGCTGGCCGGCGCGACAGATCTGACGCTGAATGCCGCGGGTGAACGGATGGATGAGCTGCGGGTGTTCACCATCCGCCATGCCATCCCAATCGGGCGGCGCGGCATCGTTGCCACCGTGGGCCTGGTCGTGGCGCAGGCTCGCCCCGGCGGCGACGTTTCGGCGCTTGATCTGCGCAGCCATTCGGGATCGGGCAGCGTGCGACTGCGAATGCCCTTGCTGCGCACCCGCGCCGATGCGCTGTTTGCGGAGGCTGGTTTCAGTGTCAACCGCAGCTTTGTATCGGCGCTGGGCGAGGCCGTGACGGCGGATCGCAGCAGTGTCGGCGACGTGGCGCTCGCGTGGCGGCAGGTCGGCTGGCTGGGCGGCGACATGAACCTGCGGCTGGGCCTGTCGCAGGGGCTGCTGGCGTTCGGTGCCAATGATCGTGATGCGCTGCTGCCATCGGTGGCGGGCTTTGCGCCCAGGTTTCAAAAACTGACCCTGTTGTGGCAGCGCAACCAGCCGCTGTTCGGGCCGCTGAGCGTCGGGTTCGTGGTGCAAGGCCAGTACAGCGGCCAGCGGCTGATGTCGGGCGAACAGATGATGTTCGGCGGCAGCCTCATTGGGCGCGGCTATGATCCATCCAGCATCATAGGCGACAAGGGGATCGGCGGCCTCGCCGAGCTGCGGCTGAGCCTGTCGCGCCTTTCAGTCAAGGGGCGTGTCGACAATCTCCAGCTCTATGGCTTTGGGGATGCGGCGGTGACGGTGGTCAACCCGCTGGATGGCGAAAGTGCCGCCACCAGCCGCCTGTCGACGCTGGGCATCGGCCTGCGGGCGCTGGCCTTCCGCCGGATTGCACTGGATGCCCATGTCGCCAGCGCGCGGCGCACCGTGTCGGAAACGACCGGGCGCGGCGAACGCATCAATCTCACCGCGACCTTGCCGTTCTGAGGGGGACTGCGGCCATGACCAACACGATGTCACCCCGCTTTGCCCGCCGCGCCCGCGCGGTCGTGCTCGCCGCTGCCGCGCCAATGGCGCTGTCGGTGGCCGGATTGCCGGCGCGCGCGCAGGTGGCCACGCCGCCGTCGTTCGCGGTGAACGCCGGCACCATTGGCAGTGTCGTCACCAGTGGCGACGGCTTGACCACCACGATCACCCAGACCAGTCAGCGCGCAGTGCTGGATTGGCAGACATTGTCGGTGGCATCGGGCAACAGGCTTGAGTTCAGCCAGCCCAATGCGGGCGCGATCACGCTGAACCGTGTCGCTGCCGGCGGGCCGGGAACGGTCATCGACGGCACGATCAGCGCCAATGGCAAGGTGTGGATCCTCGATCCGTCGGGCCTGTTCATCGGCGCCGCCGGACGCATCAACACCGCGGGCTTCCTGGCGTCAACCGGCAGCATCAATACCGCCGATTTCATGGCCAGTGCCAACCGGTTGACGATTTCGGGCATCACCGAGGCAGGCATCGTCAACGAGGGCCAGATCACCATCAATGCTGCCGCCGGCACTGGCTATGCCGTTTTGGCCGGCATGCAGGTGCATAACGGTCAGGCTTTTGTCAGTGGCGTTACCACGGCCGAGGCCGGCAACGCGCTGATCACGGCAGAGCTGAACAGCATCGTGCTGGGCAGCGGCAATGCTTTCACGCTGGATTTTGCAGGTGACGGTCTTATCAGTTTCGCCATCGCGCAGGATCTGACCTCACAGGAGACCGGTGGCGGCATATTCAACAGCGGCACCATTTCGGCAGCGGGCGGCACCGTGCTGATGACCAGCCGCGCCGCTGCGGGCGCCGTGGGTGCCGTCATCAACACCGACGGCCTCGTCGAAGCACGCAGCGTCACGCTGGCCAACGGCACGATAAAGTTGGGCTCTGTCGAGTATGCGGCCGGCACCAATGGCACAGTATCAATCAGCGGCATCACCGATGTGTCCGCCGGCAAAGGGCCGCAGGCTGGCGGCACGATCCTCGCCACGGGCGACACGATCATTGTTTCCAGCAGCGCCATCCTCGATGCCCATGGCCAAGGCGGTGGCAATATTCGGCTTGGCGCCGCCCCCACGATACCCGACCAGCCCGCCCCGCCAGTTGCAACCTGGGTCGAAGTCGCCGCCAATGCCGTTCTCGACGCCAGCGCCACGGTCCACGGCAATGGCGGCCTGATCATCCTGCGTTCGGCAACCGGCACCGTCGCCGGCACCACTATCGCCCAAGGCATTTTCCGCGCGAGCGGCGGTTCTTCGTCGGGCAACGGCGGCCAGATCAACATTTCCGGCACGACGGTCAATGCGCGCGGCATCATCATCAATGCCGCCGCCAGCAATGGCACCGCCGGCCAGTTCACGCTCACCGCCCCGCGCTTTGATATTCTTGATCCCACAGCGAGTGGCGACAACGCCTGGCTGTCAGCGCCCCTCGCCCAGTTGATCGGGCCCACCGGCGCCACCGCAACCACCTTGCCCGACGATGCCGTCACCAGCGTCCCGCTTGGCTTCGCGCTCACGCTTGGCGACACCACCGTCGAAAGTGTCTTCTTGTCCTCGAACGGGTTCCTGTCGTTCACCAATATCGGCCAGGGCTGCTGTAACGGGCTGCCGATCGGGTCGGCGCCAAGCGGGGCCATCTATGGCCTGTGGACCGACTTGATCGACAGCGCCGGCAGTCCTTTCTACCAAACCCGCACACTTGAAAACGGCAGCAAGCAGTTCGTGGCTGGCTGGTACAATACGTCCGAATTTCCAACCGCTATCGGCAACCTCAACAGTTTTGAAATCCTGCTCAGCGATACCGGCAAGGTTCAGCTCAACTATGGCGGCATCAACGTCACCAACCATTTGGTGACAGCGGGCGTCGTGGGCGTTGGCGATGCGGCGATTCTACCGCTTTATCATGGCAACCGCCCCGATGGCCTCAGCTATCAAAGCTTCTCGCTGGCCCGCACCGCTGGCACCATCAACGCAGAGGATGTGGCGAGCATCCTGGGCAATGGCACAAATGTTACCATCGTCGCCGCCGGCGCCGCCCCGGCGGGGCTGTTCCCGGAAGGCCTTGGCACGCTGACCCTCGCCGCACCGCTCGCCCTGTCGGCCACCAGCAACACGCTTCTCACCCTTTCGGCCGCGCATGATCTGCTGATCGGCCCGGCGGGCGAAATCGCCAGCGGGCCAAATGCGCGTTTCAATTTTATCGCTGACTCCGATAACGACGGCAATGGTTTGCTGCGCCTCGACGCGTCGCTGAAAATGTCAACCGGATTGAAAGATGGCCTGATCGGCACAAGATACGACGGCTACTACAATGACAACTACACCTATTTTGATAATGCTCTTGTTGTCAGCGACTCAAGGTTCGATAATCCTTTCACAGCAATAAATTCTTTCACGCCCGGGCAGGATTTCGGCGAAAATTATTCTGCACGTTTCGTAGGTTATTTCCTGGCGCCGCAAAGTGGTAGTTATACGTTCGCAACCGTAAGCGACGATGCCTCGCATTTTTTCATTGGGAACGCGGGAGAATCCACCGAATCATTTTTGGCAAGGTTCGCGAACACTTCCCCTCTGGTAAATAATGGGGGCATTCATCCTCCTCAATATCAAGAAAATTCTATTAATCTATCGGAAGGTTCCTATTATCCTATTACACTTCTCTTCGGCGAGGCGAGCGGTGGAGACGTTGTAGAGCTATCGTTCTTTGATCCCATTCTAGGCGGAATGACCACAAACGGATTGGGTTTTTATTACAATGGCACGCTAATTAGCGGTTCCGGTAATGGTCAGATACAATTGTCCGGCAATATTGTCATTGCCGGCGATCGCTCACTTGTGAGCCAGGGAGCCCTGTCTGTCACTGGGAATATCAACGCCGTACAACCCGGTCTTGCCAGCATCAAGTTGGAGGCGATGAACGCACCCCTTATTGTTACCGGTGCCATCGGCAATACCAGTCGGCTTGAAAGCCTTGACGTCAACGCTTCCAGCTTCACATCCGGTTCGATCAACACTGGCGCCGGCGATATCACACTCGACGTCAGTGACGCATCAGTTGTGCAGGGTGGGGTCACCGCCAACTCCCTTCGCATTTCCGGATCAGGCCGTCTCTGGCTGAACGGACGGAGCAACCAGATCGCCACGCTCACGATTGCGGATGGATGGCTTTATACCGACAAGATTGGCGGCATCGCCACTACGCCAATCGTGTTTGATGGGGCCGGCAACAACATATTGGAGATTGAATCCACCACACCAGCGATGTTGGCCAATCCCATAACCCTCAATGCTGCGGCCGACATCGAACTGCGCGGAAATGTTGACTGGACCATCGTTTCGGCAATTGATGCGGCGAGCCAAACTGAGGGCGGCACGCATTTGGCGATACACGCTCAAGGCAATTTGTTACTCAACTCGGTGATTGGCGGCATTCAACCGCTTGCCAGCATTGATGTCCTCGCAAGTGGCAAACTGCAGCTTGGATCCAACGCCTCGATAACCACTGTCGGTGAGATACGGCTAGGGGGAAGTGCAGGGTTCTCGAATGAATCAACAGCTTCTGTGCCTCTCAATCCCCAGGGATCACGTTGGCTGATATGGAGCGGAAATCCGACACCATTTTCTGTTCTAAATGGTGACAATCTTGGCAACTTGATTCACAATTTTCGGTATTATGGGATAATTTTTGATCAGATAGAAAATATTACGTCATTTCCTGAATTTCCATCGCAAGGAAATGGTATTGGATATGCCATTACGCCAACGTTGAGTATTGTCAGCGCCGGTCCAATCACCAAGGTATATGATGGGACAAGCTTCGCAAACGTTGCCGATTATCAGATTGGCGTTTCTGGCGCTTTAAATGGCGACATAGTCAACCTTTCGATCGCTGGTGTTCGCTTTGATCGGTCGGATGTACTGGCAACACGCTTGGAGCTGTTGGATAAATCGATCGAGGTCGTCGACAGCTTTGGTAAACCAGTGGTGGGCTATGGTCTAACGCCTCTGACGGGCGGTGGTCTGCCAGCCACGATCACGCCGCGTCCGCTCGCCGTCGGCCTGACCGGCATGGTCGAGCGTGTGTATGACGGCACCACCAACGC